>DATCEO010000076.1:0-12968 GCA_036510065.1 Streptosporangiaceae bacterium
GACGACGTGCCGAAGGCCCGGGTACCGTGCACGGAGCTCGCGGGCGGCGGCGAGGTGCGCACCGGAACTCGGACCCACGAACAGCCCGAACTCGCGGGCCAGGCGGCGCATCTCGCAGATCGCCGCGTCGCTGTCCACCGCCACTATCTCATCGACGATGTGCCGGTACCTGGCGAAAATGCCGAGGACGAAGCCGTCAGCGATGCTCTCGATCAGGTGCCTGCCGACCTCGCCGCACATCAGGATGCATGACTCGTTCGGCTCGACGACGACCACCCGGCAGGGCGGGTTGCGGTCACGGAAGCACTGACCCACGCCGACGATCGTGCCCCCGGTGTCGACCCCGCCGACCACGGCGTCCGGGACTACGCCATCCGGCAGCTGGGCCAGCGTCTCTCCGGGCCGAGCCAGGTGCGGTTCTCCTCAACGTTCCGCTCCGAATCGAATTGCTGCGGCGCGAAGTAGCCCGGCTTGCGGCCCAGTTGCCGGACTTTGGCCAGTGCGTCATTGACATGAAAGTCGCCGAGTGTCATCACCTGCGCGCCGAAGGCCCGCGAGATCGCCAGCCGCTCGCCGCTCATCCCGTCCGGCATTACGACGAGCATCCGGTAGCCCTTGACGGCAGCGACCATGCTCATTGCGTTTCCGGTATTGCCGCTGCTTGCCTCCACGATGGTGTCACCCGGCCGCAGCAGTCCTTCCCGTTCCGCCCGCTCGATCATGTACTTGGGGCAGTGTTGCGTTGGCCGATCGGTGCGCATGAACAGGGTGCGCTGATGAGAATCATCGGCTGTCAGATAGTCACCGCGAGCTGGTCGAATGCTGTGCGGATCCGGTGGCGGGCGCGGACGTCGGCGGCGAGGTCATAGTGGCCGCGACGAAGATTCTGCACGAACGCGCGACCGGCAGCCAGGATCCGCGCGGACCGGCGGCGTTTCAGGCCGCTCATCGGCCGCAGCCGCGCTTTCAGCCGGCCATGGTCTGCTTCGACCGGGTTGTTCGCGTACCGCTCGACGGTGTGCAGGGCTGAGGGGATCAGCTCGTCCAGGCCCGCCGATAGGCCGGGGCCCGGTCAGTGGTGACCTCCGCCGGGACCGTCCCAGCGCGCGGCGCGCGGGTGAAGAACCGCCGGGCTGCGGCCAGGTCACGCCGTTCGGATAGCAGCACGTCGGTGACCTGGCCGTGCTGGTCGATTGCCCGGTAGAGGTAGGTCCACCGGCCGGCGATCTTGACGTAGACATCCCACGCGAGTCAGGTGTCAAGCGGCGACGGGCAGGGGTGTGTCGGCGGGGAGGTTCCAGGCGGTGGCGTCATCCCAGAGCTGGTTGTTCTGCAGGCACCACCAGAGGCGGCCGAGGAGCTTGTTGGCGAGGTTGCGCAGAGCGGCGTTGTGGTGGTCGCCGATGGCACGACGGCGGTCGTAATGGGCGCGTGCGCCGGGTGACCTGGTCAGCGCGGCGAACGCCCACCAGTGGCATGCATCGGCCAGGCGCTTGCTGCGCACATGCCTGGCGGTGACGCGCCGGGACCGGCCGGAGGCCCGGGTGACAGGTGCGGTGCCGGCGTAGGCGCGCAGCCCCGCCGCGGTGGTGAAACGGGCTGGGTCATCACCGGCTTCGGCGAGGATCCGGGCGGCGAGGACTGGCCCGAGGCCGGGCGCGGAGCGCAGCACGGGCATGAGCGGGTGCTGATTAAACTCCTCGGACAGGGCCTGCTGCAGCTGAGCGACAGCGGCCTGCATGGCCACGATGATGGCGATAAGCCCGGTGACGGCGTGGCCCAGCGCAGTCTCGACCGGACCGGGCTGGCGCAGGGCGGGCGTCTTCAGATCGGCCAGGATCTGCTCAACGAGCGTGCTGTCGTTGCGACGCCCGCACCGGTGCAGCAAGGCAACGATTTTCCGTGCGGTCAGCTTCATCCCGAGTCCGGGTGTGGGCGCGGCGGCCAGGACAGTCAGCGCGGCTTTCTGCTTGAGCTGCGGGAACGCGCAGATCGCCTGGGGATAGAACTCCAGCAGTACCGATCGCAGGCGGCTGATGGCCTGGTGCTCGGCCCAGATCGCCTCCTGGTGCTGGCGGGCCAGGGCCTTTACCGCCTGCCCGCCGTGGCTGATCGCCGGCAGCGGACGGTGCTGGCGGGCGTCGGTGCGCAGGACACCTGCCAGCACCGCAGCGTCACCGGGATCGGACTTCTTTCCCGACTGGCCGTGACGCTCGCGATACCGGGCGACCGCGCGCGGGTTGATCGCGAAGACGGTCAGGCCCGCGGCCTGCAGTGCTGTCACGATCAGGTTCTTGTCGGTCTCGATCGCCACCGGCACCGAGGCGGGATCGTCGGCGTGCTCGGCGAGTAGCCCCATCAGCTCCCCGAAACCCGCCAGCCCGGTGCTGATCCTGCGACGGCCGATAATCGTGCCGTCGCCGTCGAGGATCGCGACGTCGTGATGTGCTTCGGCCCAGTCAATGCCACATGTAATGCTGATGGCTGCTCTCCCTTGCTCGCTTCGGCCGGTAAGCCCGCGGGCCGTGCAGGCGACCTAATGGAAGCGCTCGAGGCGCGGCATCTCACTAGCCGATCACGAACCCAGGTAACTGGCAGGACCACCGTCTACGTTCAGGCCTCCACGGCCGTGTCCATCATGGGAGTGGCCACCTGCCAGCGGCTCACCGCCACCCTGCACCCGGCCCGGGCCAGTCTCATCTCAGGGGCTCCTGCCAACCACCCTCAGGACCACCAGGAGCATCCCCGGCTCGCCCATTATGTCTCATCGGCGAACCACCGGTCACCGGGCGCATGCCGGGAGAACCGCGCCGCCTCGATGAACTCGGGGGTGAACCGCTGGACCCACCGGTAGACGGTGACGTGGTCCACGGAGACGCCGCGCTCGGCCAGCAGCTCCTCGACATCCCGGTAGGACAGGCCCTAGCGCAGGTACCAGCGGACCGCGACCGCGATCACCTCCCGCGGGAACCGGAAGCCGGCGAACACTGAGGATCTTCCCGATAACGTCACCCGACCAGTCTCCCGCCCGCTGTGATCGGCCAACACAACACTGCCGTCGCAGCTCGTTCTGCCGGAAGAGCCGCCGAGCTAGCCAGAAGAAACGGAGTCGCCCGGCCCAGTCCCGGGCGACTCCGTTATCCATGAGATTACCGGCACTGTCCGACAGCCGGATCTGAAGACGACGCCGGCGCAGATATCCCCCTGATTGAGCGACGGTCCTACTGGCCGACGCGGCTGGTTGGGGTGCGCAGAACTGGATGATCTGCATGCTCAGCGGCGGCATCGGATGGGCCGCAGCAGTAGTTAGCTGCGGTAAAGGGCACGACTTATCCCGGTGATGATGGTGGTGGCGAGGATCCAGCCTGCGGTGATGAGTGCATAACTAAGCCATTGGTAGGCCCCGGTGGGCGCGAACGCTGATTGCTGGCCGTAGCTGATTACGGGTAGCAATAGGTCGAGAGTGTAAAAAAATGGATTGAATTCGAGGTGGGTGCCGTTCCGGGCAGGGGCGGGGTGGTGCAGCCCGAAGGCGATAGTCCCTGCAGCGGTGAGAGCGGCCAGCCATAGCCCGGCCCGTCCGGCCCGGTATCCGTACCCGATTGTGATGTCTTGGAGATGTCCCCAGAGCCTGAGCGGCAGGGCGAGGGACTCGTGGCGGCGGCGCTGTTTGGCGAGCAGAACGGTGCGGGCGTCGGCGTCATGGCCCAGCCGGCGGTAGCTGGCAGCCAGTTCCTCGTAGGGCTGCGGCAGATAAGCAGGCTGGGCGCTGGTGATCCACTGGATCCTCTTGCTGGCGGGAAGCATCGGCGCGAGCGTTTCGTAGGTGAGTTCGCTGACCTGTACCCCGCCGGGACTGCTGTCCAGGGGCGCGGTGAGCGTGCCGAGCCTGGCGTGGCTGAGGTCTACGGTCCCGTCCACCGGGAGCTGGGGCATGGTCAGCTGTCCTGCGGTCAAGTGAGCACAGTTCAGGGCGTTGTTCTGCTGGCTGCTGAAGCGGGCACCTGTGAGGTCGAGGTCTCCGGTGATGTGCGCGTCCTGAAGCGAAACCTGGCCTTCTAGGAGCGTGTCATCGCGGAGGGTCACTCCTCCCTCGACAGTTATGCCTGGTGCGAAGAGAGCATGTCCGCCCGGGTTGGACAGGCGTGCGCCCGAGAGGTCGAGGAAGCTGGTGATGTGTGCCCGGCGAAGCACTACCTCGCCGTCTGCGGTGAAGCCGTCTCGGAAGAACAGTGGGCCGTCGATCGTGAGCCGGGACGCGGACAGTGCCGTCCCGCCCGGATTGTGCAGCCGGGCGCCAGACAGTTCAAGGCTGCCCGAGATGTGAGCGTCGATGAGGACGACCTCGCCGCTGAAATGCGCGCCATCCCGGCAGAACATGCCCGAGTCCACTGTGAGTACTGGCGCGGAGAAGGCCCGGCCGCCGGGGTTCGACAGCCGGGCACCGGACAGCTCAAGGAAGCCGGTGATATGTGTCCGGCGCAAGACCACCTCACCGTCAGCGCTGAAGCCATCCCGGCAGAACACAGGGCCGTCCACAGTGAGGCGCGCCGCCAGCAGCGCTACGCCGCCATGGTTGTGCAGCTGAGCGCTGCCGAGGTCCAAGACGCCGCCGATATGCCCGGCGAGCAGGCGTATCTCGCCATTCGCCGTGAAGCCGCCGTCCATGAAAACGCCGCTGCTAACGGTGATCCCGGCCGCCGACATCGCGCGGCCAGGCGCGTGCGAGGAAGGCGGTGCGCCGATCGGGCTGCCCTCCGCCGACGGCGCATTCACCGCGCCCATCCGGCATCCAGTGAGCACCAGCTGGCCATCGACTCGCAGGTCGTCTGCCATAAGCCCGGGGAGGTGCGAACCGCCCAGGTCAAGGTACCTAGTCACGGCCCACCGCAGGTCGGGTGAGGCCTCAAACCAGCAGTCCTCAAGGTGCACCGGGAAACGCACGTCAGCATGAACAAGGTCAAGGCACCCGGAGATACGCGCACCAACGATCCGTAGGGCCGCCACCGTTCCCGGCTCCGGCTCACAGGCTCCGAGAAGAATCGTCCGGATGACCGCACTGCGGACGGTACGACCGTTCCGCCAGGATCCGCCGCGGGCCGGATCATCCGCTGCAGGATCCCCGGAACGCAAGTCCACCTGCGAGCCGCTGGGAAACGCGTTCCACACCAGGAGCTCCGGCTCGGTCAGATCCTCACAGCGCATTGGCGTCCTCAACAAGGCTGGCAATCCAGACGGACAGAAGTCTCTCCAGAATGGGACTCTCCCGGGCGCTTCGTCAGGATGTTCCCGAACGCCTGCCCCTCTACAGCACTCCAGAAGCGATCCGCGACAGAACCCGCGGCTCCGGCGCCCGGCCCCGTCGGCCAGCATTGCTCACATTCGGACGTGCGAGAGCAGCGTTTCCGGCATCGACAGGCTCGTCGGCACCTATGCGTGCCGAGAACCCCATCCACAGCTCTGACCAGCAGAGTCGCCCGCTCACTGCTCCGGGCGTGATGATCAGCGATCATGTGCCAGCGCTTCGTCTTCCTCCTGATCACGCAGGTGGCCCCATGGCTGCGACTGTCCCGCCGTCAGGAGACGTGGAAGACCGCCGAGATCCTGATCCTGCGCCACCAGCTCGCATCCTGCAGCGCCACCAGTTGTGTCGGCCGAGGCTCAACTGGGCGGACCGGGCCCTGCTCGCGGCCCTGGTCAGCGTGATACCCAGAGCCCGCCGGCAGAGGCTGCGGCTTCTGGTCACACCGGACACGATCCTGCGCTGGCACCGCGACATCGTCCGCCGCCGCTGGGCGGCGCTGTCCAGGCGCGGCAAGACCGGCCAGCCAGCGACCCGCCAGAACATCAGGGCCCTGGTCCTCAGGCTGGTCGCGAGAACCCCTGATGGGGGTTACCGCCGGATCCACGGGGAGCTGGCCTGCCTGGGAGTGAAGGTAGCGGCGTCGACGGTCTGGGGAGATCCTGAAGAAGGCCGGAATCGGCCCCGCGCCGCGGCGAACCGGGCCAGCCTGGCCCCAGTTCCTGCGCTCGCAGGCCGAGGCGATCCTGGCGAGCGACTTCTTCACCGTCGACCTGCTCAACGGCACCCGGGCTTACGTCCCGGCCGTGATCGAGCACGCCAGCAGGCGCATCCGCATCCTCGGAGTTACCCTGCATCCGACCGGCGCATGGACTGCCCAGCAGGCCCGCAACGCTCTGTCATGCCGCTGCAGGACAGACTCGGCACGACGGCCGGGCTGGGCCGATCAACGCGGTTGCTGAGGTGCCGGAAGTGGATGGGCACGGACACGGCGACTGCCTGTTCCCCAGGGCACCGACGGCTATCGCTCGTAACCTGTCTTGTACTCCGGGTGGGTCTGTGTCCAGACAGATGCGCTCGGGTGCGCTCAGGCGGAGGAATGCCTCGATCTGCTCAGCGGTCATTCCGGCGCGCTTGCAGCGGCGCCTTACGGCCCGGTCGACGGTAGCCTGCGGTGGCCTCGGTGGTCCGTTGCCCGACGGTTCTGCTGCTCGTTAGGAGCGAGGTATCGCCTGCTGTCAGGCTGGCTGTGTCGCGCGCGTTCCGGGCGATGTCCCGCCGTTGCACGAACCCGATGACACCCATTTCTGCCTCCCGCAGCCGCCGCCGTTACCCCCCTGGAGCAACTCGGATCGCTGATTTGAAGATCTTGGCGACTGTCATAATCCGCTCCGATACCCGCATATCTCAACCGTCCGTCAGGGATGCCGTCAGTTGCGCATACGGTGCGCATTCGGGTTGCCTGCCATGATCTTGTCAGGCTCGCCGCAACTCCACTCTGTTATCTAGAATTTACTAAGCGTAATAACATGCTGGATGGAATTCGCGTGAAGCCGGGCGGAAGAAGGGCAGCCATGTCAGCGTGGACGGCAATGCCGGAGTGGTCGGTCCTGCGCCGGCGGGTAGCGTGCGGTGCGCTTGTCTCGCTCGCTGTCGGCCTGGGCATGGCCGGCCCCGCGCCGTGGTTAGCGCTTGCGGCATCACGGTCGGCCTTGCCGGTATCGGGCGGGGTGTCGTCGGTGTCGGCTGGCGGCGATTCCGCGTGCGCGATCGAGGGCGGCATGGCCTACTGCTGGGGCTGGAACCAGAACGGGCAGCTGGGCGACGGAACGACCGCGGACTCCGCCGTCCCGGTGGCGGTAGACGCCAGCGGCGTGCTGGCCGGCAAGACCCTGACCCAGATCAGCACCGGGGCGGGTGCCGCGTGCGCGCTCGACAGTGACGGTGCTGCCTACTGCTGGGGCGCCAACGGCGCCGGGCAGCTGGGCGACGGAACGACCGCGGACTCCGCCGTCCCGGTGGCGGTAGACGCCAGCGGCGTGCTGGCCGGCAAGACCCTGACCCAGATCAGCACCAGCGGCGGCGTCACGTGCGCGATAGCCACCACAGGCGCGGCCTACTGCTGGGGCAGTAATACTTACTACGGCGAGCTCGGCGACGGCAGCACTTCGGTCAGCTCCAGCGTCCCGGTGGCCGTGGACACCAGCGGCGCGCTGGCCAACAAGACCCTGGTCCAGATCAGCGTCGGCGAGTTCGCAGCCTGCGCGCTGGACGCCGGCGGTCGCGCCTACTGCTGGGGCGGCAATTCCTTCGGCGAGCTCGGCGACGGCTCCGTCAGCGACTCATCCAGCGTCCCGGTGGCCGTGGGCACCGGCGGCGTGCTGGCCGGCAAGAGGCTCACCCAGATCACGGCCACGGGCCAGTATCACGTGTGCGCGCTGGACACCGCCGGCGCCGTTTACTGCTGGGGTTCCGACGGCTTCGGGCAGCTCGGCGACGGCAGCGGCGGGTCAGGCATTAATTCCAGCGTCCCGGTCGCCGTCGACACCGGCGGCGTGCTGGCCGGCAAGACGATCACGCGCATCACCGGGGGCGCCCCGTACACCTGCGCGCTTGACAGCGCCGGGACGTCCTACTGCTGGGGCTGGAACATCTACGGCCCGCTGGGCGACGGCACTACCACCAGCTCCAGC
Source organism: Streptosporangiaceae bacterium (assembly GCA_036510065.1). Lineage (GTDB taxonomy): Bacteria > Actinomycetota > Actinomycetes > Streptosporangiales > Streptosporangiaceae > DASUBV01. The sequence goes on from DATCEO010000076.1 coordinate 7,996, forward strand.
GTCCCGGTGGCGGTGGACGCCAGCGGCGTGCTGGCCGGCAAGGCCCTGACCCAGATCACGGCCGGCTGGTATCACACGTGCGCGCTGGATACCGCCGGCGCCGCCTACTGCTGGGGCGACGGCCAGTACGGTGATCTTGGCAACGACGCGACAGCCGAGAGTAACGTGCCAGTACTGGCCGGCCCCGCGGCGCCCGCGGAGGTCACCACGACCGCTGGCGATACCACCGCCACGGTGTCCTGGACGGCTCCGGGCAGCCTGGACGGCAGCACCCTGACCGGTTATACCGCCACGGCGGCTCCCGGCGGCGCGGCCTGCTCCACCAGCGGCCCGACCACGTGCACGATTACCGGCCTGGTCAACGGCACCAGCTACCACATCACAGTTATCGCGCACACAACTGCCGGCGATTCCGGCGCCAGCGCGCCCGCCACCGTCACCCCGGGCACCATGCTCGCCTTCACCAGCGATGCAGCGGACACGGTGGCGTTCGGCGGGGCATTCAGCTTCCGCGTGACCACGACCGGCTCGCCGCCAGCTGTAATCAGCAAGAAGGGGACGCTGCCCTCCGGGGTCAGCTTCAAGTACCTGGGCGGCGGCACCGCCTCGATCTCGGGAACTCCCGCGCACTCAGCGTCCGGGGCGTACCCGGTGACCCTCACCGCCAGGAACAAGACCGCAACCGCCACCCAGGCCTTTACCCTCACCGTCACGCGGGCCCCTGGACTGAGGAAGATCCCGGAAGCTGCGGCCGAGGTCGGCGTCACCCTGAGCCTCGCCATCACGGCCACCGGATACCCCGCGCCCGCTCTCACCGAGTCCGGGTCCCTGCCGGCCGGGCTGAGCTTCACCAGCAACCCGGACGGGACCGCCGCCATCGCCGGGATCCCGCTGCCCGGCAGCGGCGGCAGCTACCCCATCACCGTGACCGCCGCCAACGCCTCCGGCACCGCCAGCCAGTCCCGCATCCTGACGGTCGGCCAGCCTCCTGCCATCACCAGCGCCGACACCGCCAGCGCCGTCACCGGGTCGGCGTTCTCCTTCCAGTTCACCGCGACCGGCTTCCCCGCCGCCAAGATCACCGAGACCGGGAAGCTGGCCAAAGGCATCACCTTCACGTCAGCCACCGCCGCCTTCAGCGGCACGCCGAAGGCCGGGACCAGCGGCAGCTACCCAGTAACCATCACCGCCAGGAACTCCTCCGAGACAGTCACCCAGAACTTCACCCTCAACGTTTCCTGACCCGAGCCCAGGCCCACGATCAGGCGTCGTGCGGTTAGCCTCGCTGGAAGGCCAATGAAAGACGAAAAAACGAACGTCTATTTCGGAATAGCGCGCGGCCGGTCCGCGGATGGCGTCCTCAGGGCTGGCCGGACCGGCTATCCGGGGGCCGGCTACTTCGGACATGATGTCGCCGATCTCACTGCAGTCGAAGCGCATGGCGATGACGGCGTTGGCCCCGCGGGCGCGCGCCGGCACTGTTGCATTAAGTGGCTACGTGATCATAGCGCCGTAAATTTTGCTGCCGACGTTCACTCTGCGACCGTCACGCGGCCACAAGAGGTGGCTGATCGCGGGTAAAGGGTCACGGATCGTGCGCAGACGAGAGATTCTCCTGTCGGATGATCATGGGATCGCTTAATGCAACAGTGCCCCTGGGCATATTCTCGGATCAGGCCGCCGAGCCCGATCCCGCCGCAGTACCCGGATGTTCGCGCCTAGAGCGGGTGGATGCGGACGTCCGGCGGGCGGGTTCCGCTGCAGCGTCCGGTGCGGCCGGTGCGCGTTATAGTGATCGACGTATTCATCAAGGACCAGCCGCAGGTGCCGTCCGCCGATGATTAGCATCCGGTCCAGGCACTCGCGCCGGGCGCCGGCGATCCAGCGTTCGGCAATGGCGTTCGCCCGGGGCGCCATGACCGGGCTCTTGATAATCCGCACGCCCATCGCGCTGAACACCGCGTCGAAACGTCTCAGTGAACTTGGCGTCGCGGTCCCGGATCAAGAACTTAAAGCTGGCAGCATGACCCTCCAGGTTCATGAGCAGGTTGCGGGCTTGCTGGGTGACCCCGTCCCGGCCCGGAGGTCATAGCGGCAGCCGAGGCCGAGCTCCGCGCCGCCATGACGGACGAGAACCATGCTCTCGCACGGCTAGAGGCAGAACCCGGGATGTAGGCAGAAGCCGAGCGGAGCCAGGCCGTGGGAAACTTCCTCGCGTATTCCACCGCCAGGCCTTTCCAAGGCGCTATCATTCTGTTGTTGATCTCGGTTCCGACCTAGAAACGGACCAGGTTGTCCCAAAAAAGCCCCTATTGGCGCGAGAGGCTAATTGCCTGTGCCGCAGGGATGGCGGCTGGGCTAGGGTCGATTCTGATAGCGCTGGCGCCGATCGGGCTGCATGCCAGCCCCGCGCTGCTCCTGCTCGGGGGCCTGCTGATGTGGGCGGCGACCACGGCAGCGGCCTGGCCAACGTCAAAGAAGCGCGCAGGAACCCGCACACAGGGAGCGGTTCGGCCTGGCGCTCAGGCGCGGGTGGCGCCGCGCAAGAAACATAATGACCTGGTGAAACTCGCGCGGCCGACAGGTCGCACCACAAAAAAAATAGGTCTCACCTTCACCGTGACCGGCAGCCCGCGGCTTAGCGCCGCTGCAGGTTAGACCGCTGAAGGCCCGCTAGCCGGGCTGCCCTCGCAGCCTTGCTGGCCGGCTTTCGCGTCGTCCTCCCTGCGGTCAGGAGAACGGCTCGCTGTCGGTGAGGCTCACCAGACTTCGATGCCATTGACCACCGCGGGGACCTGCCGTTCTCTCGGCGTACGTGGCCAATGTGGAGAAGGCCCAAGCGCTGCAGTGGCCGTCGAGGGACCGCAAAACCGCGATGACGGCTGCGGCCCAGAACGTGAAGACGGTGAACCTCTGCCTCCGCGAACTGGCCCTGTGGGTGCCGAAAACTCGCGCCACCTGGGCAGATGGTTTGCGGACACCGTCGGCTCGGTCACGCGAACGGTGCCAGGCGGGCAAGATTGGTTCGGGCTGACGTGCGATGATCTTCGGCTTGTGGGCCTGAAGCTGATCTTCCTCACCTGGGTCGCGTCTGTGCTGGGCCTGTCGCGGCGGGAGGCGTGGAAGGACGCCGAGCCGACGTTCACCGTGGCGGCAGTCGGAGCGGTGACCGGCGTATTCTCGGCCGCGTGGAACGTTGTCCCGTACTTCTCAGCGGGGGCGAGCCCCGGCGGCCAGTCCTGCCCGGCAGCAGGGCCGGGCGGTTGCCCGCCGGTGGCCTTCTGCGCGGAGCAGGGAATCACCAGCAGGCATCGGCTCGGGTCGGCCACCTCAAGGATGCCTCCCGGCACCTGCCGCGCCGGGCCCGGGGCAGCGCCCGCTGGAGTGCCGGGAACACCGGCAGTGCTGGCGGCTCGGGACCGCCTGATGCTTGCCTGGCCTCCCGCCCGCCGCGTCGGGGCAGCGCACCCGGCCGGGACGAGACGGATCCGTCCCCGGTGACCCGCGCGTCGGTCAGGATGGCGAACAGGTAGGACGGCCCCTGCAGGTCCTGCAGCTGCCCGGGACCGCGCAGCGGGCCCGCTCATAGGAGCGCTCGAACTGGGAACGTGCCAGATGCCGCCTGGTCGTGCTGGGAATCACGCTGTTACCGGGGACGTGGTAACGGAACGGCTTCCCGGTCTTCTGGAAGAACGTCTGCCCCCTCCAGCGCAACGACCCGCTGCCACACTGCCTCAAAGCCCGTCACGGCTCGCCTCCCGGTCGTGACCGATCATGTCAGGATCGCGCTCAGAGTGAGGGGCTAGTGTCGCAGCAGGTCACGTTTGCCCCCGCGGGTGTGCTTGACCGGCTGGGTGCTTCGCCTGCGGGTGCTGATCCTCGGACGCTGGGCCGGTGGCAGTACGGCTGCGGGTGCGCGAGAACGATGATGAGGGCCGGTGGCCGCCGCGGATTGTGCGTCGGGGCAGCGGGTCAGTGGTGACCTCATGGCGGCGGGCGCAGATGGTGCTGCCGGTCGGACCGCATTCGGCTCGTGACCGAGGGCACCCGCTTGCCTGGCAAGAGCGCCAGATCAAGCGAAGATGGACCCGCCCCAGCCCCGCTGGACGCCCGCCCATTCCCGACGACGTCCGCAAGCTCGTCGAGCAACTGGCCCGGCAGAACCCGCGCTGCTACCACCGCATCCAAGGCGAGATCGTCGGCCTCGGCCACCACATCCGCGAGGGCTTCATCCGCCAGATCCTGGCTGCCGCCGGCCTCAGGCCCGCACCGCGCCGGACGTCACCGACCTGGCGGTAGTTCCTCACCGCCCAGGTCGCGGGAATCGTGGCTGCGACTTCCTGCACGTCGGCAGCGTCTTCCTGCAGCGCCTGTGTTACCTGGGTCAGCACGGCTGAGCCGGCCAAATCGAGCCAGACTCAGGCGCGAGGCCGGCAGGCGCAGGCTCGGCGCGCTGAGGCTCACGCACTTCCCGGCGCAGGCTCAGCAACCGCGGCGCAGCTCAACTCCGCGTGCCCAGTCGTTGCCCGGCAAGCGCACCCCACGACTCCCGAGACATCGCGCCGGGCGGCCCCTGGACTCGCAATCATCCGGCTCACAGCTCACCGCCAGCACTAACCGCATGCGCTGACATGGGAGCGCAAATGGGAGCTGAATTCCGGGCCGCCGCAGAACAAGGACCCTCTGCGAGACTAGCCTCTGACCTGGGCGAACACGTAAAGACGCGCCTGACAGCCCTCACCCTGACCGCCAGCCATCACTCGTCATTATACTCGAACAAATAACCTAAAAATATCTATGACCATAAGGTGGGCGCAGCAGGTTTCGAACCTGCGACCCCTCGCTTGTAAGGCGACCAGGCCCCAACGCTGTAGCCACCAGCGAAAACGCAGGCCAGCCGGAACTTATAAGCCCAAAGGCGAGAGGTCACTGAAAAGATCTTCGTGCCGACCGGGCCGCGAAAGGCACGATAA
>DATCEO010000077.1:0-81757 GCA_036510065.1 Streptosporangiaceae bacterium
TCAGGTTGCCGTAGAAGTTCAGGTAATTGCGCTTCATCTGCGGCGTCGGGATGGGCCCGCTGGCGTTGAAGATCCGCAGGAACTCCTCCTGCACGCTCGGCTTGGTCGACAGGTCCTCGTTGACCGTCGCCGGCAGCCCGATATCGCCTTCCAGCCATGCATTGTCGTACCCGCCGGCGACGTAGTTCTTCGGGTAGAACAGCACGTCGTGCGGGTTGACCAGGGAGACGACGAGGAAGAACGGCTGGCTCATCACGGCCGGCCCGCTCAGGTACTGCAGCGTGCCCTCGGTGCCCGCTTCCGGAGTCCCCTGCGAGTTAATGAAGCGGCCGTCATTGTCATAGATGCCGCCGCCCTCTTCCGGGATGCTCTGGTTCGCCCCGGCGTCCGGGGGGTCCCAGCGCGTGAAGCCGTACTGGTTCACGTCCTGCGGGACCCAGGTCGAGCCGTTCGCGGGCTTGGTGCAGTGGAACTTGCCCTTGTAGACCGGCACGTAGCCGGACGCCCTCGCGACACTGGCCGGGTTCTTGAAGCTGGTCGAGAGCTCGACCTGCGGGTACTGGGGGGCGGGCATGTTGGTTTCCAGCGTGTACTTGACGCCGTGCTGAGCCGGGAAATAACCGGACATCAGGGTGGAGCGCGCCGGGGAGCACATGCACGCGTTCGTGAACGCGTTGGGGAACGTCATGCCGTGCTCCTCCAGGCGGGTCATGCCGGGCAGGTTGCGCCTGCTCCAGTCCCGCGGGAAGTGCTGGATCGCGCGCTGCTGATCGGTCAGGAACAGCAGGACGTTCATGCCCGAGATGCCCCTGGAGCCCCGCGCCGCAGCCGAGTGCGGGCGGGTGCGCGCGGCCGATGCGGCGGCCGGCAGGCCGAGCAGCAGGCCCGGCGTGGCCACGGCCGCGGCCTTGAGTACATCGCGGCGGGTGCTGCCGCCCATGTCGGTGTCGGCTCCGGATTCCATATCCATTCCTTTCCTCCGGGGCCTGCCCGCGGCAGCGCGGGGCAGGGATCCCGGGGGCAATAATCGTCGGCGCGCATGTCCCGCGCATGCGCCGACACCCCGACCGCCGAGAATTTCATTTACGGGGGGGATAGATATCCGCCAGGCCGCCTAAATTCCCGACATCGGAAGAGCAGCCACGAATCACGCTAGCCGAGGTAATTAACCTCAGCGGACCAGTAGGACGGCAGCTGCGCGTAGGGATTGGGCAGCGCCTGGTCGGTGATGTAGACGTTCCCGAACCGGTCGGCACCCGCGACTTGCGCGGTGGTCTGCATGGCCGCCGGGCCGGACACCTGGTAGACCGTCGCCAGGAACCGGGAGCTGCTGTAGCTGCTCATCCAGCCGGGCCGGCTCCAGGAGCTGAGGCTGGCCTGGGTCCCCTCGAACATGTTGATTACGTCGCTGGCGGCCATGTAGCACGAGTTGCTGGTCGTGCCCGGATTAAGGATGACCTTCCCGCCCAGCCGGTGCACGTACCGGTAGAGCGGCAGGTAGTACGAGCTTTCCGTCGCGCAGGAGGTGGCTGCCCCGTCGAGGAATACGTTCTTGAGGCCGTACCACGCCAGGTAGTCCTGGATCTGCGCCTCGGCGGTAGCGAGGGGCACCGAGCCGTAGCCGGTCCAGACGTAACCGTAGAACGTGATCCCGGCCGCCTGGTCTGCCTGCATGTTCGACCGCGTGGCCGGGTTCACGGCGTCCCCCGGGCTGCAGGTCCCGTCGGGGGCGCACGGGTTCAGGATCGCCTTGGCCGCGACCGGCGCGCCGTCAGCGGCCAGGGTCGACCAGGACGCCGTGCCGGGATACCAGTAGGCGGGGACGATAATGTGCGCGGGTAACGTGGCCGCCGATGCGGGCGCGGCCGATGCGAGCAATGCCAGCGCAGCCGCGACCACGGCCACCCTGGCGAGCTTGAGCTTCATTACATTCGTCCTTTCCGGACGCTATTATGTCCGCCATTTAGTCCCCTCCCCGACAGCGTACACGGTGATTCTGGCGCTAGTTCCGCAGCCGTTTCCGCTCAATTACCATCATGGTTCCGTGAGTATGTCGGCGAGCACGGCCAGCACGAGCAGGGCAGCACGGGCCAGGCCGACCTCGGCTACCCGCCGCTCGTCTGGGAAGGTGGGCTCGAGGAGGCTGAATGCGCGCCATCGTCATCACCGAGCCAGGCGGCCCCGAGGTCCTGGCCGTGGAGCAGGTCCCCGATCCGGTCCCTGGCCCGGACGAGGTCGTTATCGGGATAACGGCCGCCGGGGTCAATCGCGCCGACCTGATGCAGCGGCAGGGCCTGTATCCGCCGCCACCGGGGGCTCCGCCCTACCCCGGCCTGGAGTGCTCGGGCCAGATCCTGGCCACCGGCTCCGAGGTGAGCGACTGGGAGCCGGGCGACAAGGTGTGCGCCTTGCTGGCCGGCGGCGGCTACGCCGAGCAGGTCGCCGTGCCAGCCGGGCAGGTGATGCCGCTGCCGCCGGGGATCGGCGTCGCCGATGCCGCCGCCCTGCCGGAGGCGGCGTGCACGGTCTACGCCAACGTCTTCATGCAGGCGGCCCTGGCGCCGGGCGAGATCCTGCTGGTGCACGGCGGGTCCAGCGGCATCGGCACCATGGCGATCCAGCTGGGCCATGCCGCCGGAGCCCGGGTGGCGTGCACGGCCGGCTCCCCGGCCAAGCTGGAGCGCTGCCGGGAGCTGGGGGCCGACCTGGCGATCAACTACCGGGAGGAGGACTTCACCGAGGCCATCGACAAGTTCACCGGCGGGCACGGGGCGGACGTCATTCTCGACATCGTCGGCGCCCCCTACCTCCCGCAGAACGTCCGGGCGCTGGCCACCGGCGGCCGGCTCATCGTCATCGGCATGCAGGGCGGCGCGACCGGCGAGCTGAATCTCGCCCGGCTGCTGGCCAGGCGAGCCAGCGTGTTCGCCGCCTCGCTGCGCGCCCGGCCGGCCGGCGAGAAGGCCGCCATCGTGTCGGCCACCCAGGCGCACGTGTGGCCGCTGATCGGATCGGGCCAGGTCGGCCCGGTCATCGACCAGATCCTGCCGCTGGAGCAGGCACCCCGGGCGCACCGGCTGCTGGATGCCAGCGAGCACATCGGGAAGATTCTGCTGGCTACCTGAGGTCACCAATAGGACCCCCGGCGCTGCGCAGCGCCGCCCTCCTCGACAGACTAAGGACATGAGCGACGAGATGAACCATGACCAGGAGGGCCCCGAGGCGCAGGAGCATCCTCGGGTCGTGGTGGTCGGCCCCGACGGTGTCGCCGTGGAGACCGACCAGGCGGTGAGCCGGGAGCGCCCCGTCACCGAGATGGTCGAGCAGCCCGCCAAGGTCATGCGGGTGGGCAGCATGATCCGGCAGCTCCTAGAGGAGGTCCGGGCGGCGCCCTTGGATGAGAAGAGCCGGGCCCGGCTGAAGGAGATCCACCAGAGCTCGATCAAGGAGCTGGAGGACGGCCTCGCGCCCGAGCTGATCGACGAGCTTGACCGGCTGTCGCTGCCGTTTGCCGAGGACGAGGTGCCGAGCGAGGCCGAGCTGCGGGTCGCCCAGGCCCAGCTAGTCGGCTGGCTGGAGGGCTTGTTCCACGGCATCCAGACGACGCTGTTTGCTCAGCAGATGGCGGCCAGGCAGCAGCTAGAGCAGATGCGCCGGGCGCTGCCCCCTGGCGTGATGCAGATGGGACCCGGCGGCCCGGAAGAGGCTCAGCAGATCCCGCACGCCTCAGGCCCGTACCTGTAGCTGGTCCGGAACCCCCGCCTACCGGCGCACCGCCAGCGCGCGGGCCACGCCGACGAGCTGCCGCGCCCGGTGCAGCTGAGATCGCCAGTCATTCCCGGTCGCCCGGTGCGCGAGCGGCACCTCTACCTCGGTGATCCGCATGCCCTGGCGCAGCAGGTCGATGGTCAGCCCGGTCTCGATTCCCCAGCCGGGCGCCAGCGGCAGGGCCGCCTCGAAGGCGGCCCTGGTCAGGCAGCGCTGGCCGTTCAGCGGCTGGGCCGGCCGCCAGCCGGTGGCCCGGGCGATTCCGCTGCCGGACGCCGCGGTGACGACGCCGAAGCCGCCCCGGCGCACCCGGTCGCTGAAGACGGCGATGGTCATGTCGGCCGTTCCCTGACGAACGGGCTCGGCCAGCGGCCCGGCGGCGGCGGCGCTCTGGCCCAGGTCGGCGTCGAGGAACAGCAGGTAATGCGGGACGGCGGCGTCCGGGCCGGGAGCGCCGACCGACTCGAGCAGCCGGATGATCTCCGCGCCGGTCTCCAGGGCGGCGGCCTTGCCGCGGTTGCGCGCGTGGCGCACGACGCGGGCGCCCGCCGCTTCCGCCACCGCGGCGGTCCCGTCCGTCGAGCCGTCGTCCACGACCACGACGATGTCGGCGCCAGGGATACTCGCCGCCGCGAGCACGGTGGCACCGACCCGGTCGGCCTCGTTCCTGGCGGGGATGACGACGCCGAGGTCACCTGGCATAGCTGGATCCTAGTGGGGGCGCGATCCCTGGCCGTCGCGCGCGGCGGCCGCCCGCGGGCCGGCCCGCGGACCCGAGCAAGGGCGCGCTGCTACAGGCCGGTGACCTCGGCCGGGAGATCCACCACGGTGAAGACTGATTCCAGCCCGGTCACCTGAAGGACCTTCCTGATCGCCGGCCGGGGGCTGGCCAGCTGCAGGTCACCGCCGTCCTCGCGGGCCCGGCGGTGCGCGGCCAGCAGGACGTTCATGCCGGTGGAGTCGCAGAACTCGACCCCCGTCATGTCCACCACCAGCCGCAGCGGCGCTCCCGTGGCCAGTGCGGCCATCAGTTCCGAGTGCAGCCTGGGCGCCGTGTACAGGTCGATCTCGCCCGCGACGGACATGATCACATGATCGCCATGCGACCGGGTCGTAACCTTTAGCTCCACGTGCGCACCCTATCGGGTCCGGCCCACGGCGCCTAGATGGTCACTCTGCGCGTATAGGCAATCTACGTGCGGTGAGCGAGGTTCTGCGCGAAGCTGGTGACGGGCCACTTTGCCGACGGAGCCGGAGTCCTCGGATGCACGGGCAGCCAGATCAGGAAGCACGGGAGCGGACGTCATTAACCGCCGCGCTCCAGGTCAGTGGTCCGGCTGAGCCGGCGACGGCCGGCCCGCGGGCCCCGGCGCCGCGCCCAGCGCCGGCCGGGTGGACCGTCCCGGCCAGCCTGCTGGGTGCCGACCAGGAGCGAGTGGCCCCGGAGCCGGCCGCGCCGGAGCCGGAAAGCAGGGCCGCCAGCCTGCGCGAGCGCCTGGAGGAGGTGCGGTCCCGGGCCGAGGGAGCGGCGTCCTGGCTGGAGAGCAGCCAGCATTACGCGCGGCTGCTGAACGCCGAGGGCGTAGTTCCGCTGACCGCCCGATTTGACGCCCGCGACCTGGCGTTCCTGGGCCGGGCGCGGGAGGACCTGCTGGCCTTCGCCGAGCTCGGCCTGCGGCTGGCCGAGCTGCACCGGCCCCTCGACGCCGGCGGCACCACCAGCGATCCGGCCAATCCCGCGCTGCGCTGCCGTAGCTGCATGTGGCGATGGCCGTGCCCCACCCTCCGGCTGATCAGCGAGGTCATCACCGAGAACGGCCCGCAGGCGCCCAGCTGACCCGGGCGCCGCGCCGCCCGGCGGCCCGCGGTCACCTCGCCCGGTGGTTAGCCGTACCGTGGAGGCATGGTGCGCTCACTCTTGCTGGGCCTAGCGGCGCTGGTCGTCGTGGTGGTCCTGGTCTCGATCCTGGTTCACGCCCTCATCTTCGGACTGCTGTTCGTGCTGGCCGCAGCCGTCTCGTTCGCCGTCTTCCGCGTCGGACGCCGGCCTCGGCGCTCTCGCCCTTAGGCCGGAGCGAGCTCGGGCCGGGCGAGCTCGTCCTGGTCCAGTTCCGGCTGGCCGAGGTCCGGCTGACCAGTTCCAGCCGCCGGCCCGGCCCGGTAGCCGCCATGCAACTGGACCGGCTCGCGCCGCATCCCGCCAGGCTCGCTCGCGACCGGGTCACCGGCGTCCGGCTCGCCCTCGGCGGCCGGATCCCGGCCGATCGGGCACGACATGCACCGGGGACCGCCGCGACTGCTGCTCAGCTCGCTGCCGGGCACCTGGATGACCTGGACGCCGGCCGCCTCGAGCCTGGCAATGGCCTCGGTGTTGCGCTCGTGGCAGACGGCCAGGCGCCGGCCCAGCGCGAGGGCGTTGTTGCCATCGCCGGCCTGGCTGCGGCGCCCGGAGACCGGCTCCAGGCCGGTATCGATGACCTGGAGTCGCTCGATCCCCATGGCCTGCGCCGCGGCTTCCAGAAACGGCTGCGGCCGGGATACCCGCGGCCCGTCCGGCCCCGGCGTGATGGTGTGGGCCGTGAGCGTGAAGGCCGTGGCCGGGTGCATCACGACGGTGCCGGTGTCGACGACCGTGCACAGGGTGTCCAGGTATCCCGAGCCGGCGGCCTGGTCGACGGGAATGGCCAGCACCGTGTGGGCCAGGCCCGCGTCGAGCACCCGGCGGGCCAGGCGCTCCGCCCCGGCCGGCGTGGTCCGCTGCCCCACGCCGACAGCCAGCACGCTGGGCGCCAGCAGCAGCACGTCGCCGCCATCCACGTGCTCGAGCTCGGGCCCGTACAGGCGCTTGATGCCCGCGAAGCGGGGGTGGTGGTCGTAAATCACGCCCAGCAGCCGGGCTTCCCGGCGCCGGGACGGGGCGGCCAGGCTGCTGACCGCCACCCGGTCGCCGACCCAGAAGCTGGAGTCCCGCGTGAAGACCAGGTTCGGCAGCGGGTCAATGACGAATTCGTGCCGGCCGAGCAGCTGGTACACCAGCCCGTGGCCGCCCGGCAGGTCCTCCGGGGTCAGTCCGGCGATCAGGACCTGGCCCAGCTCCTCGGGGCCGAGGCAGGCCAGCCGGGCCTGGACCTCAGCCCGGAGCTCGTCGCCAAGCTCGGTGCCCGCGAGCACTGACTCGATCGCCTCGGCCCGGGCCGGCTGGTACTCCAGCGCGTCCTGCAGCAGCTCGGTGACGTAGAGGACCTCGACGCCCTGATCGCGCAGCGCCTGGGTCAGCACGTCGTGCTCCTGCTGGGCGCGGCCCACCCACGGCAGCGTCTCGAACAGCAGGCGATCCTTATTGCGCGGTGTCATCCGCTTGAGCTCAAGGCCCGGCCGGTGCATCAGCACGGTCCGGAGCTTGCCGACCTCACTATCCACCCCGTGGACGTGCCTCACTGTCCCCCCCGCAGCGATCTCCGCGCCCCCTACGCGATGACCCCTGCAGGGGAGTATCACCACTTCGGCGTCAGGTTACGCATGCCACCGGCGGCCATTCGGCCGGGCGCCGCCGAACCTGGTCAGCGGCGGCGGCTGGAAACGCCGGGCCGGGGCGCCGGCAGGACGGCCCAGACGGTCTGGCCGACGTCGTCGGTCCGGATGCCCCAGTCCTGCGACAGGTGCTCGACGATGCCCAGGCCTCGGCCACCCAGCGAGGAAACCGGGGGGTAAGCCTCCTGCGGCCGTGTCGCCCCGCCCCCGTCGCGGACCGCGACCTCCACCGAGCCCTGATCCACCGCCCAGGTCACCTGGAGTTTCTCCCCCGGCAGCGGCCAGGCGTGCTTGATCGCGTTGCTGAGGAGCTCGCTGACGACCAGGGCCGCGTCTCCCACGGCCTGACCGAAGACTCCGGCGGCGGACAGATCAGCGGTCAGCCGCCGCCGTGCGACGCCGACGCTGGCGGGGGCGCACGGCAGTAGCACCACGTTCGTCGCTCTCACCTCCTGGGCATCCCGACCCGATGCCATCTGCGACGCGGAACAAACGCTGGGTGCCAAGATGCCCCGTGCCGCGCGGCCGAAACCGGTCCCGCACCCTGCGCGGCCCGGCGGCCGGGCCGCTAGGCCACTGGCTAGGGCCTCGCCGCGGCCGAACCCGGAGCGGCCTGACCTGGGCCCGGCCCCTCGCCCAGCAGCCCTTCGGCCGCCAGGCCGCGCACCAGGCCGCGCAGCCCCGCCGACAGGCCGGCCCGCTCCTCGGCGGACAGGGCCCCGAGGATCCTGGCCTGCCGGGACTGCCAGGCGGCCCACACCTGGGCCGCCACCGCGCCGCCCTCCGGGGTCAGGTACAACCGGACGTAGCGCTGGTTCTCCTCGTCCCGGCCCCGGCGGATCCAGCCCTTGCGCTCCAGGCCGGCCGCCAGCCGGCTCACCGTGCTCTTCTCCAGGGACAGCAGCCCGGCCAGCTCGCCCTGCGCGATGCCGCGAGCCGAGACCAGCTCGATGAGCGCGCGCGCCTCCGAGGGGGACACCGTCGGGAGGGCCGCCGCTGGCGGGAGGGACGCCACCGGGACGGACGCCGGCAGGGCAGACGCCGCCGGGATGTCGGCCTGGCCCGCGGCCGGCTCGCCCGGCGGGGCCGGGCTCACCACCCGCAGCAGCTGGGTCAGCAGCCGCTCCAGTTCCGCGTCCGGCATGGACTCATTCACCACCCCACAGTTGTACCGCACAACTGGTGCGGTGGTACATTCGCCGCGTGATAGTTGCCCTCTACAACTCAGGCTCGGGTGGCCGCGGCAGCCGCCGGCGGCCCGCTGCCCCGCCGGATGAGCCCGCGGGCCGCCGCCCGGCGAACGCGCCAACCTCCGTCACGCCCGCCGGTCACCACATAGGGTCGGCGGCGTGACCGACGACAAGCGCTCCCGGGCCGACCGGGCGGCCGACCGGGCCAGCACCCGCGACGACGGGCGGCTGAGCGCCCCCGGACGCCTGCAGCAGCGAGACGACGTCCAGGTCGGCGGCGTGCTGACCGCCGACCTGCCCGCCGAGCCGCTGGCCGAGTACGCGGCCGCCAACGGCCTGCGGCCGAGCGCGGCGCGGCCGCCGGTGCTGGTCTACCTGGGCCAGCTCTGGAACCGGTCGAGCTTCATCATGGCCTTCGCCACCGCGCGAAACGTGGCCATGTACACCGAGGCCAAGCTCGGCCAGCTCTGGCAGGTGCTGACGCCGCTGCTCAATGCCGGCGTCTACTTCCTGATCTTCGGCCTGCTGCTCAAGGTCAACCGGGGAGTTCCGAACTACCTGGCGTTCCTCGTCACGGGCGTCTTCGTCTTCAACTTCACCCAGCGCGCCTTCATCTCCACGTCCACCGTGGTCACCAACAGCCTGCCGCTGATCCGCGCGCTCCAGTTCCCGCGCGCGGCGCTGCCCCTGGCCTACGTGATCATCGAGCTGCAGCAGATGGTGCTGTCGATGGCCGTGCTGATCGTCATCGTGCTGGCCACCGGGGAGCCCATCACCTGGTACTGGCTGCTGACCATTCCCGCGCTGCTGCTGCAGACCTTGTTCAACGTGGGCGTCGGGCTCTTCGTGGCCCGGATCGGCTCGCAGGTCAACGACTTCAGCCAGCTGCTGCCCTTCCTGCTGCGCACCTGGCTGTACGTGTCGGGCGTCCTGTTCAGCATCGCCACGCTCGACCTCCGGACCCACCGCTGGATCATCACGCTGCTGGAGCTCAACCCGGCCGCCCTCTACATCACCCTGGTCCGCAATTCGCTGCTGCTCAGCCAGCGCGAGAGCGCCCCCGGCTCGAAGCCCTTCAACGCCCGGCTGTGCCTGGAGTGGAAGACGCTAGGCCACCGCGTCGGAGCGCCGCAGCACTACCAGCTCGACAGCGCGCACTGTCACTACTACGCCAACCCCAGTTACTTCTGGTACTACGCCATAGGCTGGGCCGTGGTCGCTCTCATCTTCGGGTTCTTCTTCTTCTGGCGAGCGGAGGCGAAGTACGGACGTGGCTAAGCCCATGGTGGTCGTCGACGACCTGCATATCGTCTACCGCGTCTACGGCGGGGGCGGTGACAAGGGCACGGCCGCGACCGCGCTGCTGCGGATCATGGGCCGCAAGACCCGGGGCAGCATCCGCGAGGTGCACGCGATCCGCGGGATCTCCTTCGTGGCCTACCGCGGCGACGCCGTGGGCATCATCGGCCGTAACGGGTCCGGCAAGTCCACCCTGCTGCGGGCCATCGCCGGCCTGCTGCCGCCCGAGCGGGGCAACGTCTACAGCACCGGCGAGGCCTCCCTGCTCGGCGTCAACGCCGCGCTCATGGAGGACCTCACCGGCGAGCGCAACGTGATCCTGGGCTGCCTGGCCATGGGCATGACCAAGCAGGAGGCGAAGGCTAAGTACCAGAGCATCGTGGACTTCTCCGGGGTCGGCGACTTCATCGACCTGCCGATGAAGACCTACTCCTCGGGCATGGGCTCGCGGCTGCGGTTCGCCATCGCGGCCTCCAAGAGCCACGACGTGCTGCTCGTCGACGAGGCCCTGGCGACCGGGGACGCGGAGTTCCGGGTCAAGAGCCACGCCCGGATCGAGGAGCTGCGGGCCGAGGCGGGCACGGTCTTCCTGGTCGCGCACAACCTGGAGGAGGTCGAGGCGACCTGCAACCGGGTGATCTGGATGGAGCGCGGCCAGATGGTGATGCAGGGCGAGGACGTCATCGGCATCATCGACAAGTACATCGACGCCTCCGGCGGCACCCCGGTCGTGCGTGACCCGGTCACCCGGGAGCGCGCCGGCACCAACGGCCGCGTCACCGCCAAGGCCTGACGGGCGCCGCGGCACCGCCTGCCGCGCTCACCAGCGTGCTCTCGCCGCTAGCGTGCGATAACGGCGGTGCTCACGGCGGCAGCCTGGGACCGGGGACCTCGGCACTGGGCAGCTCCGGGACGGGGCTGTGGGTATCGGTCACTTCCAGGCGGTCGGCCTCGGTGGCCGGAGCCTGACGCAGCCGCAGGCGCATCACGGTGCCGCCGCCGGGGCCGCCCTCGGCCCCCACCTCGCCGTCCTGGGCCCGGGCCAGCTGCCGGACGATGTACAGGCCCAGGCCGATACCGCCGAATCGGCGGCGGTCGCCGGTCTCGCCCTGGACGAATCGCTCGAAGACCCGTTCCCGGTCGGCGGCCGGGATGCCGATGCCCTCGTCGGCCACCGTGACCTCGATCCGGTCCCCGGCCCGCCGGGCGCCCACCGTGACCGACCCGCCGTCGGGCGAGTACTTGAACGCGTTCTCCAGCAGCTGCCCGACGATGATGTCGGTGGCCATCGGGTCACCGTAGGCCTGCGGCAGATCCTCGGGAACGTCGGTGACCAGCGTGTGCCCTTCGGCCAGCGTCCGGAAGGCGACCGTCGCGCCGCGCAGCATGCCCGCCAGGTCGAAGGGGCCGTTACTCACGGTCAGCTGGTCGGCGCCCGCTCGCGACCCGAGCAGCAGCTGCTCCACCAGCCTGGCCAGGGACCCGGCCCGCTCGGCGATCGTCTGCACGGCCGAGCGCCGGTCCGCGTCGGCCAGCTTGTCCCAGCGGCTGGCCAGGGTGCTCGCGAAGCCCTGCACGACCGTGATGGGGGTGCGCAGCTCGTGGCTGGTCGTGGCCAGGAAGAGGTCCTTGGCCTCCTCCAGCTCCTTGGCCGCGGTGATGTCACGGAAGTCGAGCACCTGCTCCTCGCGGCCGCTCAGTCCCGTGCAGAGCAGGTCCATCCAGCGGCCGTTGGGCAGCCGGTGGGTGAGCTTGGCGCCGGGCTCGGGCACCGGGAACGGCGGCGGCCTGCCCGTCGCGTCCTCCGGCGACACGCCGGTCAGCCGGTGCGCCGCCGGATTCCACTGCCGGACCAGGCCGTCGGAGTCCAGCACGGCGATCCCGTCGGCGCTGCCGTCGATGACGGCCCGCTCGTGGGCTCGCTGCCGGACGACCTCCTCGAAGGCCGTGACGTTCGACAGGGCCACGCTGGCGTGGCCGGCCAGCAGTTCCAGCAGCTCCAGGTCAATGTGGCCGACCTTGCGCCCGCTGTAGAGCGCGTACAGGGCGCCGAAGGGGCGGCCGGACACGTGCGACAGGCTGAGCGTGATGGTGTGCAGGCCCGGCAGCGCGGACCAGATCAGGTCGTCGAACCGGCCGGACTCGCCCGTCGCCATCAGCACGGTCTTGCCCGACCGCATCAGCTCGCCCACGGTGCTGCTGGCCAGGTCCGCGGTCCGGCCGCGCAGCGACTCGGGCAGGCCGTCCAGGCTGACCAGGCGCAGCCGGTCCTTCTCGATCATGACGAATCCGCCCGCGTCGGCCCTGGTCAGCTCGCGCAGGCTGGCCGCGATGCGGTCCAGCACCGCCTCCAGGTCTAGCTGGCCGTTCATGTCCGCGACCACGTCGCCGAGCCGGCGCACCACCCTGGCCCGCTCGGCCATGTAGTGGCGGACCGCCTCCTCGTCGCGGGTCTGGTGGCAGATGCTCACCCAGCCGGCCAGCTGGCCGCCGTCGCCGAGCAGCGCGCTCGCGTCGATGCGGAGGTCCACCAGGGACCCGTCCTTGCGAATCCGGCGGGTGGCGAAGGAAACCTGCCCGCCGCCCGCTACTCGCTCCAGGACGGCGTTGTGCTCGGCCATGAGCTCATCGGGGATGAACGGCGGCTCCTTGCCCGCGACCTCGGCCGCCGCCCAGCCGAACATCGCCTCGGCGGCGGGATTCCAGACCGTCACGGTCCGGTCGGCGCCGACCGCGATGATGGCGTCGGCGGCGCACTCGATCACGGCCCGCACGGTCGCGTCCGCCGGATCACGAGCTGGCGCCTGCTCCTTGCGCGTCACCGCCAGCCTCAAGCCCACGGCCTCATGGTGCCATCGCAAGGCCGTCTCTGGTCAGCGAAAACTTAAACGGCTAGGGGTACCGATCCGGGCAGCCGGGTCGATCCCCGGCACTGCGGCAGCAAAGCCCGGCCCGGCGGCGGGAACCAGCGCGGCCCGGCTCGCGTCCAAGCAGTCATGAGCGCAGATACCTCGAGGGCTCCCCGGAGCTCGGTGTTCCAGCTGACCATCGCGCGGTGCGTGACCGCCGTCGCCGGCACCGCCCTAGCTAGCACCGCGCTGGCCGCCGCCGTCGCCGCCTGCGGGACCACGGCCGCGCCGGGCAGCGGCAGCTCGCCCGCCCCGGCGAAGGCCTCCCTGCACATCACCGTGCGCAACGGGCCCGGCAGCAAGCCCACGTACTGGACGCTGCGCTGCGACCCGGCGGGGGGAACTCGTCCGCACGCGGCGGCCGCCTGCCGGGCCCTGCTGGCGCTGAAGGAGCCGTTCGCGCCGCCGCCGGCGCACCAGATGTGCCCGATGATCCTGGCCAGCGCCAGGCGGGTCACCTTCACCGGCACCTGGTTCGGGACCCCGGTGCAGCGGACCATCGTGGACGGCGGCTGCGACCTGGCCCGCTGGGCGAAGCTAGGCCAGATCGTGAACTGAGCTACTTGAGCAGGCGGGACATCCGGCGGTCGGCCAGCGGCTTGCCGCCGGTCTGGCAGGTCGGGCAGTACTGCAGCGCGGAGTCGGCGAAGGACACCTCGCGGATGGTGGCGCCGCACACCGAGCAGGCCTCGCCGGCGCGCCCGTGCACGCGCAGGCCGGCTTTCTTCTCCTTCTTCAGGTCACTGGCCGCCAGGCCATCCGACCGGGCGATCGCGTCGCGCAGCGTGGTCACGATGACCCCGTGCAGCGCGGCCACGTCATCGGGCGTGAGGCTGGAGGCGAGCCGGAACGGCGACATCTTCGCCGCGTGCAGGACCTCGTCGGAGTAGGCGTTGCCGATCCCGGCGATCAGCTTCTGATCCCGCAGCACGCCCTTGATCTGGGTCCGGCGCCCGGCCAGGATCTCGCCCAGGACCTGCGGGGTGAACGCCGCGTCCAGCGGATCCGGGCCGAGTGCGGCTACGCCGGGCACGGCCGCCGGGCCGGTCACCAGGTAGACCGCCAGCCGCTTGCGGGTGCCCGCCTCGGTCAGGTCGAAGCCGGCCCCATCGCTGAACCGGAGCCGGAAGGCCAGCGGGCCCTTGCCGGGCCGCGGCGGCTGGTCGGGCAGCGACTCGCGCCAGCGCAGCCAGCCGCCCCTGGCCAGGTGTGTGATCAGGTGCAGCGGCGGGGCGCCGTCAGGCGGGGCGGCACTGAGATCCAGGAACTTGCCGTGCCGGGCGGTGCCGGTGATCGTGGCGCCCGACAGCGCGGTCAGCGGGGGGGCGAAGGTCTTCAGCACCGAGAACTCGGCGACGTCGGCGCGGTCAATGACACGGCCGACGGCGCGCTCGCGCAGGTCGGCCGCGAGGGCTGCTACCTCGGGAAGCTCGGGCACAGCTTCGATTCTGCCTCGTCAGGCCGGGTGCCCGCGCCGCTGGCCGGAGCCGGATAGGAGATCACGCCCGCGGGACGCCGCCTTGCGCTTCCCCTGCTGGTGTCCGCCCGGCCCCGGGCGGACACATCCGGTGACAAGGACCCGGCGGTGCGCTTATGCTGCGGCCAGCATGTAGGCGCTGGCCGGCATTTCCGGGATGAGCTGATGATCGAGAAGTTCGTGTGGGCGAGGAGGGATTTGAACCCTCACGTCCTTTCGGACACACGGACCTGAACCGTGCGCGTCTGCCGTTCCGCCACCCGCCCTGGGCAGCTGTCAGGTTAGCACGACCGCGAGCGCTGCCATGTCGCCTATACGATCGGATGCGAGTAGCGAGAGGAGGTACCGAGGGTGGGAGTCCTGCAGCGGTTTGAGCACCGCCTGGAGGGGATGGTCGAGGGTGCCTTCGCGCGGGCGTTCAAGTCCGAGCTGCAGCCGGTCGAAGTGGCGAGCGCGGTTCAGCGGGAGATGGACGATCGCGCGGCCATCGTGGCGCAGGGCCGGACCCTGGTACCCAATGATTTCGTGGTGGAGCTGGCCGACGCCGATCACCAGCGGCTCGAGGTCTACGCCGACAGCCTCGGGATCGAGCTGGCCACGCTGGCCCGCGAGTACGCCAGGGAGCAGGGCTACTCGTTCGTGGGGCCCGTGCAGATGCGGTTTGAGGGCGTGCCGGAACTCACCACGGGGACATTCCGGATCCGCTCGGGGGTCATCCGGGGGACCACGGTGGAGGACGGCGAGATCCGCCGCCCGGCCAGCGACCTGCCCCGGCCGCCGGGAAACCTCAGCGGCAAGCCCCGCCTCCTGGTGTCCGGCCCCGATGCGGGCGCCGACGGGAGCACGCAGCGGACCTACGAGCTGACGGCCCCGATTACCATTCTTGGCCGGGGCACCGACTGCGATCTGCGGCTCGTAGATCCCGGCGTGTCCCGGCATCACGCCGAGCTGCGAGTCGAGGACGGGGAGGTCGTGCTGGTCGACCTGGGCTCGACCAACGGCACCTTCGTCAACGGCCAGCCGATCCGGCGCATCACCCTGGCCGACGGAACGCAAGTCACTCTCGGCCGCACCACCCTGGTGTTCCGCCGGGACAGCATTTACTAACGACACCTACCCGGGCGCCCGCCGGTGCCCGCCATGACCAGAGGGCAGTTAAGGCCGGCCAAGGACTCATGACCCGATGAACGCGCTTGAGCTCACTCTCATCAGGCTCGCTTTCCTGGCGGTGCTATGGCTGTTCGTCATCGCCGCGGTGGGCGTGGTCCGGACTGACCTGTTCGGATCCTCGACGCGCCGCCGCAAGCAGGCCCGCAAGGCCCGGCCGCCGCGGCCCGCGCCGCCGCCGCCCGCGCGGCGCAACGGCGGACGCCCCAGCCGGAGCACGCCGCAGCAGATGGTGGTCACCGCCGGGACGCTGGCCGGCACCGTCGTCGGCCTATCGGACATGCAGATCACCATCGGCCGGGCCGATGACGCCACGCTCGTGCTCACTGATGACTACGCTTCGACCCGTCATGCCCGGCTCTTTCCGCAGGATGGTCAGTGGCTCGTGGAGGACCTCGGCTCCACCAACGGCACCTATCTCGACCGGCAGAAGGTGACCCAGCCCACACCGGTCCCTGTTGGCGTGCCTATCCGAATCGGTAAAACCGTCCTGGAGCTGCGCAGATGACTCTCGCACTGCACTACGCGCTCCGCTCAGACGTCGGACTCCTCCGGGAGGGCAACGAGGATTCCGCGTACGCGGGTCCGAACCTCCTCGCGATCGCCGACGGCATGGGCGGGCATGCCGCGGGTGAGGTCGCCAGCGCGGTCGCGATCTCGGCGATCGCCCCGCTCGACCACCAGAACCTGCACGACAGCAAGGCCATGCTCGGAGCGCTGGCCCGCGCGGTAGCCGCCGCGAACAACACGCTGCACGAGATGAGCGTGGCCGACCCGTCCGTCGAGGGCATGGGCACCACGCTGACCGCGCTGCTGTGGTCGGGCGCGCAAGTGGCGCTGTGCCACATCGGCGACTCGCGCGCCTACCTGCTGCGCGACGATGACTTCCAGCAGATCACCCGCGATCACACTCTGGTCCAGTCGCTGGTCGACGAGGGCCGGCTGAGCCCGGAGGCGGCGGCGACCCATCCGCAGCGGTCGCTGGTCATGCGGGCGCTGCAGAGCAGCACCGACGCGGAGCCCGACCTGGCCATGCGCGAGGCGATGCTCGGCGACCGGTACCTGCTGTGCTCCGACGGGCTGTCCGACGTGGTCACCGAGCAGACCATGCACAAGACCCTGGCCGCTTACGGTGATCCGGAGCACGCCATCCTGCAGCTCATCGACCTGGCCATCCGCAGCGGCGGTCCTGACAACATCACCTGCATCGTGGCGGACGTGGTGGACACGGTCACCGGCCCGGTGCCGCCCAGCGAGGCCCCGCAGCTGGCCGGCGCGGCCGCCAACGGCGACGGCAAGCCGCGGCCGCGCAGCGACAGCCCGGCCGGCCGGGCCCACCTGCTGACCCAGGAGGCCCCGGCGGTGGCCCGCCCGCTCACGCGCCCGGCAGAGCAGGCGCCCAGCGCCCAGCCCGACGGCTACCACCGCGACGACGACGCCGACGAGGACGCCGACGGCGGCCGGCGGCGCTGGCCCGTGGTCACCTCGATCCTGGTCATCCTGATCGTGCTGGTGGCCGGCGGCAGCTACGCCGCGTGGCGGGTCACGCAGGGCCAGTACTACGTGGGAGCAGACAGCGGGCAGGTGGTCATCTTCCGCGGCGTCAACCAGAACGTGGCCGGACTGCACCTGTCGAGCACGTTCCAGCGGACCGGCATCCCCGTCTCGCACGTGCAGGGCAGCGTGCTGGTCCTCCCGACCGAGGCGGGCACGCTGGCCGAGGCGAAGCGCACCGTGCAGAACATCCGCCGCTCCTACCAGTGCAAGCAGGCTAGCCAGCAGCTGGCGAGCTGGGAGGCCAACAAGCCGCCTAAGGCGCCCGTCATCCCGAAGGGCCACAAGCCCACGCCGGCGCAGAAGGCGGCGCAGGCCAAGGCCAAGGCCTACCCGCCGCAGCCCGCGGTGCCGTCCTACTGCCCGGCTCAGGGAACAGGATGACCGGGTTTCCCGCCGCGCTCGGCGCGCCGGCTGTCTCGTCCGCGCCTGTCCCGATGCCCCGGGGCCGGCGCCGGACCGAGCTGCTCATGCTGGCCTTCGCGGTGCTCGTCGTGGCCATGGCCGATGCCTTCACGGGCCTGGGCCTGGACGGCAAGGTGCCATCCAACCTGGCGGTGTACTGCGGGGGCTTCGCGGCGGTCATGCTCGGCGCTCACCTGGCCGTCCGGAAGTTCGCCCCGTGGGCAGATCCGCTGATGCTGCCGCTGGCCGGCCTGCTGAACGGCCTGGGCCTGGTCATGATCTACCGGCTCCAGGAGTCGGGGCGGCACGGCAATCCCGGCATCGTCATCAGCACTCTCACCAGCTCGGCCGCCATGATCCAGCTGATGTGGACCGTCGTCGGGGTGGCCGTCTTCGTCGCCGTGCTCGTCCTCATCCGGGAGCCCCGCGTCCTGCAGCGCTATACCTACACCCTCGGCGCGGTGGGCCTGGTCCTGCTGGCCATCCCGGCGCTGCTGCCCTCCAGCATGAGCGCCGTTCAGGGCGCGAAGGTGTGGATCATCGTCGGCGGCTTCTCGATCCAGCCGGGCGAGTTCGCCAAGCTCGCGCTGGCCGTGTTCTTCGCCGGCTACCTCGTGGCCAAGCGCGACGTGCTGGCCCTGGCGGGCCGCCGCTTCCTGGGCATCGACCTGCCCCGCGGGCGCGACCTGGGACCGGTGCTGATCGCGTGGGGGGCCAGCCTGCTGATCCTGGTCTTCGAGACTGACATCGGCCAGTCCGCGCTCTTCTTCGG
Organism: Streptosporangiaceae bacterium; assembly: GCA_036510065.1. Lineage (GTDB taxonomy): Bacteria > Actinomycetota > Actinomycetes > Streptosporangiales > Streptosporangiaceae > DASUBV01. The sequence continues at coordinate 18,073 of DATCEO010000077.1, forward strand.
CCTCTTCGTGGCCATGATCTACGTCGCGACTCAGCGCACCTCCTGGCTGCTGATCGGCATCCTGCTGTTCGTGGGCGGGGCGTACATCGCCAGCACCCTGTTCAGTCACGTCGGCAGCCGGTTCGCGGTCTGGCTGCACCCGTTCACGGCCGCTAACGTCTTCTGCAATCCGGCCACCCAGACCCACTGCGTGCCGTCCTACCAGCTGGCCCAGGGCCTGTACGGGCTGGGCTTCGGCGGCATCTTCGGCACCGGGCTCGGGCATGGCCAGCCGTACCTGACGCCGCTGGTGCAAAACGACTTCATCATCACCGCGTTCGGCGAGGAGCTCGGCCTGACCGGCCTCATGGTGGTGCTGCTGTTGTTCGGGCTGCTGGTGCAGCGCGGCCTGCGGGCGGCGATCGCCGTCAAGGACCCCTTCGCCAAGCTCCTGGCCGGCGGGCTGGCCTTCGTGCTGGCCCTGCAGGTGTTCGTCATCGTCGGGGGCGTCACCCGGCTGATCCCGCTGACCGGCATCACGACCCCGTTCCTGTCCCAGGGCGGGTCGTCCCTGGTCGCGAGCTGGGCCCTCATCGCCTTGCTCATGCGGATCAGCAACTCCGCCCGCAAGCCCGCGCCACAGCCGATCCAGGATGAGGGCATGACCCAGGTGGTGCGAGCCGGATGAACCGTGCGCTGCTCCGCCTCTCGCTGGCCTGCCTGGTCATGTTCGCGCTGCTCCTGATCAACATCAACTACGTGCAGGCCTTCGAGGCCACCAGCCTGGCGGGCAAGCCGGGCAATGGCCGGACCTTCAACGAGCAGTTTCAGTACCAGCGCGGGTCGATCGTCGCGGCCGGCGATGGCGGGAACACCAAGATCGCGGCCTCCCGCCTGGTCAAGAACGGCAACGGGACCTATCAGCGGTATTACCCGGCTGGCCCGGTGTACGCGCCGGTGACCGGGTACGACTCCATCTTCAGCGCCACCGGTATCGAGGCCGCCGAGAACAAGTGGCTGTCGGGCACCGACCCCCGGCTCCAGGTGCACAACCTCATCAGCCTGATCACCGGCAAGCCCAAGCTGGGGGCCACCGTCTCCCTGACGATCAGCCCGCGAGCCCAGCAGGCCGCCTACCAGGCCCTGGCCAGCGATGGCGGGCATCAGGCCGCCGTCGTGGCCATGGATCCGAGAACCGGAGCCATCCTCGCGCTGGCCTCCTACCCCACCTTCAACCCCAATGACTACGCCACCCTCAGCGGCACCACGCTCAACAAGGTCGACGCCAGGTACCGGGCCAACCCGGCCCAGCCCCTGCTGAACCGGGCCCTGAACGCGACGTACGCGCCGGGCTCCAGTTTCAAGATCGTCACTAGCTCGGCCGCCTTCTCCACCCACCTCGTGGCGAACCCGAACACCCCGGTAGCGGCCCCGAATACGCTGCCGATCGGCAGCGGCCACGTGCTGATCAACGACAACAACGAGGTCTGCGGCAACCTGAACCCGCCGATCATCCAGGCCTTCTGGCTGTCCTGCAACACGGCATTCGGCAAGCTCGGGATCAGGCTGAGCGGCGCGGTACTGCGCCAGTACGCCGACGCGTTCGGGGTCAACAACCCCAACCTGAAGATCCCGCTGCCGGTCTCGCCCAGCGTGGTTCCCCTGGAGACCGACCCCGCCTTCACCGCGTTCACGGCGATCGGCCAGTTCAACGACCAGGTCACTCCGCTGCAGGAGGCCATGTTCTCCGCCGCGATCGCTAACCACGGCACGCTGATGACGCCCCACCTGGTGCAGAGCGTCACGGCGCCCGACCTGCAGGTGATCGACGCGGCCGCCCCGGCGCCGCTCAGCCATCCGGTGACGCCGACGGTGGCCAGTTACCTGACTCAGATGATGGTGCAGGTCACCCAGAATCCGGCCGGTACCGCCTACGCCACGGCCAACCCCAGCGTGGCCGGGGTTCAGATCGCGGGCAAGACCGGTACCGCGCAAAACGGCGTTAATAATGGCAACCTGGACGACGCGGTATTTACCTGTTTCGCGCCTGCTGCCAACCCCAAGATAGCCGTGGGCGTCATCGTGAAGGGCGGCGGTTTCGGGGCGGACGCCGCCGCGCCGATAGCTGTCAAGGTCATCCAGGCGTACCTGAAGGTGAAATGACCACTTCCATGATCGGCAGACCGCCCGGATGGCCAGCCCGCAGGCACGGCGGCGGGACCCGCTGCGGCAGCGCTGCCGCCGGCCCTCGACAAGCAGGACGGTAACGTAAGTGCGAGATATGACTCAGCCACGGCTGCTCGGCGGCCGCTACGAGCTCGACGGCATCGTCGGGCGTGGCGGCATGGCCGAGGTCTTCCGGGCCCGCGACATCCGCCTGGACCGCATCGTCGGGGTCAAGACGCTCCGCGATGACCTGGCCCGCGATCAGACCTTCCAGGCCAGGTTCCGCCGGGAGGCGCAGTCGGCCGCGTCCCTGAATCACCCGTCCATCGTCGCGGTCTACGACACCGGTGAGGACATGGTCAGCGGCACCCCGGTGCCCTACATCGTGATGGAGTTCGTCGACGGCCGGACCCTGCGCGACCTGCTGCGCGACGACCGCAGGCTGCTGCCCGAGCGCGCGGCCGAGATCATCGACGGGGTGCTGCGCGCGCTGGACTACAGCCACCGCAACGGCATCGTGCACCGCGATATCAAGCCCGGCAACGTGATGCTGACCCGCACCGGCGACGTCAAGGTCATGGACTTCGGCATCGCCCGGGCCGTCAATGACGCGCAGGCCACGATGACGCAGACGGCGCAGGTCATCGGGACCGCGCAGTACCTGTCCCCGGAGCAGGCCCGGGGCGAGCGGGTGGACGCCCGCAGCGACCTGTACTCGGCCGGGTGCCTGCTGTATGAGCTGCTGACCGGCCGCCCGCCGTTCACCGGCGACTCCCCGGTCGCCATCGCCTACCAGCACGTGCGGGAGGACCCGATCCCGCCGTCCCAGGTCGACCCGGAGGTGCCGGCCTGGGCGGACGCGATCGTCCTCAAGGCCATGTCCAAGGACCCCGCCGACCGCTATCAGTCGGCCGGCGAGATGCGCAACGACCTGCAGCGCGCCCTGTCGGGCGCGCCGGTCGCCGCGCCCATGCGCACGGCCGCCTACGCCGCCGGCACCCGTCGGATGGGGCAGGCGACCCAGCTGGCCGGCGCGACGAGCGCCATCCCGCCCTACGCCTACGGCCAGGATGACGGGCCCACGGGCTACGACGAGCGGCCCCGGCGCAAGGCCTGGCCGTGGATCCTGGTCGGCCTGATTGTCCTGCTCCTGATCGCCGGCGGAATCTACGCGTTCAAGTTCGCCTCGGGTAACGGCGGCAACATCTCCGTCCCGCAGGTGAACAACCTCACCCTGTCCGCGGCCGAGACCAAGATCGTGAACGCCGGCCTGGTCGTCGGGACTGTCACGTCCAAGAAGTCGCAGACCGTGGCCGCCAACCATGTGATCACGACCAACCCGACCGAAGGCACGAATGTCGCGGCTCACACGAAGGTCTTCATCACCGTGTCCAAGGGGCTGGGCAGCAAGACCGTGCCCCGGGTGGTCGGCGAGAGCCAGCTGATCGCAGAGCAAGCCCTGACCAAGGCCGGCCTGCAGTACAACGTGTCCAACGTCACCTCGGCCCAGCCCGCCGGCCGGGTGGTCCGGCAGAGCCCGCCGCCCGGCACGCAGGTGACCCCCGGCAGCTCGGTGACGATCTTCGTCTCCCAGGGCGGCGTGACGGTCCCCAACGAGATCGGGCAGAGCCAGGCGGCGGCGACCGCTGCGCTCCAGGCCAAGGGCTTCAACGTCACGCCGGTGACCGCCACCGCGCCCAGCGGCTTCACGCCCGGGGCGGTGTTCAGCATGAGCCCCAGCCCGAACCAGGTGGTGCCGCGTGGCTCGACCGTGACCATCGATATCGCGGCCGGGCCGACCGCGACCCCCACGTCGGCCACCCCCACCCCGACCTCGACCAGCCCGTCGCCGACCCCCACGTCGACGTCGCCGAGTCCCACGCCCACCTCGTAGCCAGGGGAGCGCGCCAGGCCGCCGGAGCAACTACGCTTACCGCGAGAGGTCGCGCGCAGCGCGGCCCCGCGCCGTCGCGAGCGTCGTCAGGCGGCGGGCGAGTCGAGCAGGAGAAGCCGTGCCCAAGTCCCGCACCAGAAGCAAGGCGGTCTACACTCCGCCGCCAAGGTCATCGAAGAGCAAGGTCAGCCCGCGCTGGCTGGCTCCCACCATGCTGGGCTGCCTGCTGGTCGGCCTGGCCTGGATCGCGACGTTCTACGTCAGCGGCGGCTCGCTGCCGGTCAGCGCGATCGGCAGCTGGAACCTGGTCGTGGGCTTCGGCTTCCTGGTCAGCGGCGTCGTGCTCTCGACCAGGTGGCACTGATTCGCCGGAGCACGCCCGGCCGGCCGGTGGCGCTGAGGCCGCCGACGCCGTTATAGCCGGACTGTGCCCGCCAGCTGGTAATCCCGGATGATCACCCCGGCGATCAGGAGGGCCACGATACCCACCGTCGCAGCCACCTGGATCAGCGTGCGATTGCGCTGCGGCGCGTAGGCATAGGCGGCCGTCAGCAGCCCGCCTGCGATGAGGCCGCCGACGTGGGCCTGCCAGGCGATCGCGCCGCGGAACACGAAGCCGATGACCAGGTTCAGCACTATCAGCATGACGACCTGCCGGCTGTCGACCCGCAGCCGCCGCGAGAGCACGAACCAGGCGGCGAACAGGCCGAAGATCGCGCCGGAGGCACCCAGCGCCGCCTCGTTCACCGGGGCCAGGAAGTAGAACGCCACCGAGCCGCCGAGCGCGCTGACCAGGTAGACGGCCAGGTAGCGCGCGCGGCCGAACTGGCTCTCGATCGCCGGGCCGACGAGGATCAGCGCCCACATGTTGAAGGCGATGTCGAGAATTCCGCCGCCGTTCAGCCCGGTCGGCGGCAGGAAAGCCGACGTGATCAGCCGGTACCACTGGCCGCTGGCCACGCCGGCCGGGAACATCGCCCAGTCATTGCCGATAGCCGGGTGAACCAGCCCGAACAGGAAGAGCAGCACGTTGATCGCGACCAGGGTCCAGGTCACGACCGGCTTCCCGGCCCGCACCTGCCCGCCGAACCGGCCGGCGGGCGGGCGCGTGGCCCGGTTGCCCTCGCGGATGCATTCCACGCACTGCTGGCCCACCGCCGCCGAGCGCAGGCAGTCCGGGCAGGCCGGACGGCCGCAGCGCACGCACGAGACGTAGGTCTCGCGGCCGGGGTGGCGGTAGCAGGTGGGCACGGCCGCGGCGGACCGCGGGTCGAGGCCAGCGTGAGTCTCGGGACCCGCGGAACTGTCGGGGCCGTCGGGCCCCGGAGGGGTAGCCACTTCCCCGTTAACCTGCGGATTCCCCGCCGTCGGCGTCGCTGGAGAACTCGACGCTCTCCAGGACGACCTCCTGCATGGGACGGTCCCCCCGGCTGGTCTGCACCCGGCTGATCTCGTCGACGACGTCGGCGCCCGACACGACCTCACCGAAGATCGTATGCTTGCCAGTCAGCCACGGCGTCGGGACGGTGGTGATGAAGAACTGGGAGCCGTTAGTGCCGGGGCCGGAGTTGGCCATCGCCAGCAGGTACGGCCGGTTAAAGGAGAGGTCCGGATGGAATTCGTCGGCGAATTTGTAACCAGGGCCCCCGGTCCCCGTGCCGAGCGGGTCCCCGCCCTGGATCATGAAATCGGGGATCACCCGGTGAAAGACCGTCCCGTCGTAGAGCCTGTCCTTCGAGGCCTGCCGGGTGCGCGGGTCCGTCCATTCCCGCGACCCTTCCGCCAGGTCGACGAAGTTCCGCACCGTCTTGGGCGCGTGATCGGGGAAGAGCCGGATGACGACGTCCCCGCGGTTGGTCCGCAGCTTTGCGGTGAGCGTGTTAGTCATAGAACGCATCCTCGCATGCCTGTGCCGGCAGCCGGACACGTCCGTATCCGGCTGGCGCGGAATGCGTGGTGCCCCGGCGCCGCCGGTCCCTCGGCAGGCCGTGATTGACATGGCCTGCCGAGGGAAGTGTGGGAGAGCGAACCGAGAAATAGTCTGGGAGGACTCAGTGTCACTTATGACCCGGAAGCACCCAGTCGACAACGTAGTCGGCGTACGCGATCGTGCCGTGAAGGGCGCCCAGCGGGCCGTGCCCGCCGCAAAGAAGGCCGTTCCGCTGGCCAAGAACGCTAGCGCCGCCGTCGCGCGCAGCGCCGAGGACGCCGCCGCCTGGGCCAAGCCGCGGGTCGACGACGTCGCCGCCTGGGCCAAGCCGCGCATGGACGACGCGGCCGCCTGGGCCAAGCCGCGCGTAGACGACGCCAGGGCCTGGGCCGCGCCGCGGCTGGAGCGCTCTGGAGTGGCCGTGCAGGAAACCCTGGCCCCGGCGATCTCCGAGGCCATCGTGGCCGCGGCCCACAAGCTGGATGTCAAGCCCGCCCGCAAGCGCCGCCGCTGGGCCGCCGTGCTGGCCGTGTCCATGCTGCTGGCCGCGGCCGGCAGCGCGGCGGCGGCGGTAGCGCTCCGGCGCCGTCCGCCGGTGGTGGGCTACGAGCCGGCCGACCAGGGTTCCGCTGACGTCTCGACGACAGCGGCCGACCAGCACGTGACCGCCGACGGCAGCCAGCCCGACGCCGAGGTCAACGGCCAGTCACCGGAGGTCTGACCAGCCGCCGGAGGTCTGACTGCCAAGGCCCGCCCAGGCACGCGGTGAGGGCCGGCCCGTGATATCCGTCACGGGGCGGCCCTCACTGCTGGCACCGGCCGCTCGTAACCGCCGGTCCGTCCCGAGCGGAGAGTCAGGGCGGTCGGGCCGGCCGTCCGCCTCGCCCTGGATCAGCGTGAAGCCCGGCGGGCCGCCCCGGCCGGGCGCGGGGGCGGGCGGCCGGGGCGGGACCCAGGCAAAGGCCACCGCGCCGCCCGCGGCGGCCAGCGCGGTTCCGGCCAGGTAGCCGCCGAGATGGGCCGTGGTCAGCGCCGAGATGGCCAGCAGGACCGCCGCCGTGGCGCAGACCGAGCGCTGGACCGGGTAGAAGAGCAGCAGCAGGCCGCAGGCGACTATCCCGGCGGCGATCAGGAGGCCGGGCGGGACGATGATCGGCGAGCTGTGGATCGGCAGCGTGAGCCGGACGGCCGCTATCTCCGCGCCCCCCGCCACGATCACGAGCCCCCCCAGGAACGGCCGGCTCTGGCGCCAGCTGTTCCAGGCGGGGCGGAAGTCCAGGGCCACGTCGCGGGGACCGCGCGATTTCCGGGCATGGGCAGCAGGCACGCCGGTCAGCCCACGCCGTCGTCGTCAGGCCGCGCGCCGCAGCCGGGCCCACGCCTCCTGGCCATCTGCGCTCCTGTCCTGGCCATGCCGCTTGCCGGCCCGCCACTCCCGCCCGCGGGGTGGCTGTGACCTGCCCGGTCATCCGGCGGAGCGGCTCCGGCCTGCGCCTGCAGTGTTCCGCAGGCTCGCTGCCGTCCCGGGCAGTACCCGATCGGGCGAAGCTAGCGCGCGGGCAACACGCCGGTCAAGTGACCACCAGTGAACTGCGGGCGGCTAGCCGGCCCGCCGAAGCGGCCGGTGTCACCCCGGTCGAGGACAATCGCTGCATGCTGCTACATGAGGTGGTACGCGCCTCGGCGGCCGTGGCTGCCTCGCCCGGACGCCTGGCCAAGATCGCCGAGATCGCGCGTCTGCTCCGGGAGGTCACGCCGGAGGAGATGCCGGCCGCCGTCGCGTTCCTGTCCGGCGAGCTGACGCAGCGGCAGATCGGCGTCGGCTACGCCGCGCTCGTCGACCTGCTGGGCCCGGCCGCCGGCGGCGGCGCGGAGCTGCCATCCGACCTGGCCTCACCGCCCGCTGAGCCGACCCTGACGCTCGCCGAGGCCGACGCCGCATTCGGCGCCATCGGCGCCCAGGCCGGGCCCGGGTCTCAGGCGGAGCGGCGCCAGCTGCTGCGCCGGCTGCTGGCCCGGGCCACGGCGGACGAACGGCAGTTCCTGGTCCGGCTGCTGGCCGGCGATCTCGGTCAGGGCGCGCTCGCGGGCGTGATGACCGAGGCCGTCGCCGCCGCGGCCGGCGTGCCCGCCGCGACGGTCCGGCGCGCGCACCAGCTCAGCGGATCGCTGGCGCTGACCGCCAGCACGGCCCTGGGCGCCGCCGCGGCCGGCCCGGCGGCCGTGGCGGCGGCCCTGAGCGACGTCACCCTGCAGGTCGGGCGGGCGGCGCGGCCCATGCTGGCGGCCACCGCGCCCACCCTCGCCGCCGCGCTGGAGCGGATCTCCCCCGCCGCCGTGGAGTGGAAGATCGACGGGATCAGGATCCAGGTACACCGGGCCGGGGACGATGTTCGCGTGTTCACGCGGACGCTGGACGACATCACCGCGCGGGTGCCGGAAATCGTGGCCGCGGCGCGCGCGCTCGACGTGACGACGGCCGTCCTCGACGGCGAGGCCGTGGCGCTGCACCCGGATGGCCGGCCGCGGCCGTTCCAGGTCACCTCGGCCCGCATGGCGAGCCGGGGCGATGCGGGCCGGCAGAGCGAGCAGACCGCGCTGACTCCGTTCCTGTTCGACCTGCTGCACCTGGACGGCGCCGACCTGCTGGACGCCCCGGCCAGCGAGCGGTTCGGCCAGCTGGCGGCGATCGCCCCGGCGTCGCTGGTCATCCCGCGGATCGTTACTGCCGAGCTGGCGCAGGCGCAGGAGTTCTTCCGCGCGGCCATCGCCGACGGCCATGAGGGAGTGGTGGTCAAGTCGCTGACCGCCCCCTACGGAGCCGGGCGCCGGGGCAGCGACTGGATCAAGGTCAAGCCACGGCACACGCTGGACCTGGTCGTGCTCGCCGCCGAGTGGGGGCACGGCCGCCGGCAGGGCTGGCTCTCCAACCTGCACCTGGGTGCCCGCGATCTGCAGACCGGGGGCATGGTCATGCTGGGCAAGACCTTCAAGGGCCTGACCGACGCCCTGCTGGCCTGGCAGACGACCCGGCTGCTGGAGCTCGCCGACCCGCCGCGCCCGGCCGGGGCGCCGGGCGACCAGCGCGGCGTGGTCCGGGTGCGCCCGCAGCTGGTCGTGGAGATCGCGTTCGACGGTGTCCAGGCCAGCAGCCGTTATCCCGGCGGGGTCACGCTCCGGTTCGCCCGCGTCCTGCGCTACCGGGAGGACAAGACCCCCGATGAGGCCGATACGATCGAGGCCGTCCGCGCCCTGTGGAGCGGCGGCGACCTCAGCCCGACGTGATCAGCAGGCCGCCTAGTAGCTAACCGGGTCAAGGCTCCCGGAAGACGAACTTTCGCCGCTCGGGCCAGCACCGCTGGCCGGCCGCCCGGCCGGTAGGAGGAAAATGGCTGCGATTCGCGTTCTGCCGCCAGCGTGGGCGGCGGGCACAGTCGAAAGGGCCCGGATGCGGACCGTATGGGCGGACAGTGACGGGACCTGGCGGACGACGCTGCGCCGTCGCCAGGTCCTCGGCGACCCGAGGATCAACAAGGGCACCGCGTTCAGCGACGCGGAGCGCGCCGATCTCGGCGTCATCGGCCTGATTCCCCCCGGCCACATGACGCTGGAGGAGCAGGTATCGCGGGTCTATGCCCAGTACCGCCGGCAGACCACCGAGCTGGAGCGGAACGTCCTGCTCACCGAGTTGCACGACCGCAACGAGGTTCTCTTCTACCGCCTGCTCGCCAGCCATCTCCCCGAGATGCTGCCGATCATCTACACGCCCACGGTCGGCGAGGCGATCGAGAACTACAGCCACGAGTACCGGCGGCCGCGGGGCGTCTACCTGTCGGTCGACCGGCCGGAGCTCATCGAGGCCTCGCTGCAAGCGCCCGGCCTGGGCCCCGATGAGGTGGACCTGATCGTGGCCACCGATGCCGGGGCCATCCTCGGCATCGGTGACTGGGGCGTCGGCGGCATCCACATCGCGGTCGGCAAGCTAGCCGTCTACACCGCGGCGGGCGGCATCAATCCGAACCGGGTCCTGCCGGTCATGCTGGACGTCGGCACCGACCGGCAGAGCCTGCTCGATGACCCGCTGTACATAGGAAATCGTCATCCGCGGGTTCCGGTAGCCGACTACGACGCGTTCCTGGACGCGTTCGTCACCGCCGTGGGCAGCCTCTTCCCCAGCGCCCTGCTGCACTGGGAGGACATCGGCGTCAGCAACGCCCGGCGGCTGCTGGAGCGGTACCGCCACCAGATGCTGACCTTCAATGACGACATCCAGGGCACCGGCGCGGTTAACCTGGCAGCAGTCCTGGCCGCCGTCCGCGCCACCGGGATCAAGCTGGCCGATCACCGCATCGTGATCTTCGGGGCCGGCACGGCCGGCATCGGCATCGCCGACCAGTTGTCGGCCGCCCTGACCGCCGGAGGCCTGACCAGCGAGCAGGCGCGGGCCCGGATCTGGGCGCTGGACCGGAGCGGACTGATAACGGCCGGCGATGCGAGCCTGAGTCGGCAGCAACGCCGTTATTCTCGCGATCTGACCGAGGTGGCGGAATGGCGCCGCGATCGCGATCTCGGCGGAATCCCGCTCGCCGAGGTCGTCAGCCGGGTGCACCCCACGATCCTGATCGGGACCTCGGCCCGCACCGGGGCCTTCACCGAGGCCATCGTGACCGAGATGGCCGCGCACGTTCGCCGGCCGGTGATCATGCCCATGTCCAATCCGACCGGCCTGGCCGAGGGGCGGCCCGCCGACCTGATCAGGTGGACCGACGGGCGCGCGCTGGTCGCGGCCGGGAGCCCGTTCGGGCCCGTGGACTACGCGGGCACCCGCTATTTCCCCGGCCAGGCCAACAACGCGCTGGTGTTTCCCGGCCTGGGGCTGGGCGTCATCGCGGCCCGCGCCAGCCGGGTCACCGACGGGATGCTGAGCGCCGCCGCGCATGCCGTCGCCGACCTGGTGGACACCGTCACGCCGGGCGCGCCGCTGCTGCCGCGGGTGGAAAGCCTGCGCGAGACATCGCTGGCCGTCGCGGTCGCCGTGGCGCAGGCCGCCGCTGCCGATGGCGTGGCCGGCCGCCCGCTGACCGGTGACCCGGTCGAGGAGGTCCGCGCGCTCATGTGGCAGCCGGTCTACCGCCCCGTCCGGCCGGCCTGAGCCGGAAGCCGGCCGTCAGCGTGCCTGCCCCGACCGCCTGGCCCCCCTGGTCCGCACTCCGTCGCGGCCTGCGACGGTACCTGGCTGACCTGCGGGCCAGCCGGGCCTTCGCGGCCAGCGAGGTCACCGATACCGGCTGGCTGAACCTTGGGCAGTTCCGGTGGCGCGACGTCTCGCCCGGCCGGGCCGCCCGCGCCGCGTTCGGAGTCGTGGTTCCGCTGGCCGCGGGCATCGCGACCGGCCACCCCGAGTACGGCACGTTCGCCGCGCTCGGGGCACTGCCCGCCGGGTTCGTCTCCCTTCCGCGGCGTCACGCGGACCCGGGTCCTGCTCGTGGCCCTCACGGCCGCCGGGATGGCCATCTCGACCTTCGTCGGGGCGGCGACCGCAGCCGGCTCGCCCTGGCTCCTGGTCCCGGAAATCGCGGCCTGGGCCTACGTGGCCGGCGTCTGCGCGGCCCTGGGCCCGAGTGCCACCGCGGTCTCCCTGCAATGGCCCGTCGCCTTGCTGATCGGCAGCGCGATCCCGCTCAGCCCCGGCCAGGCCGCGGTGCGGGCCGGCCTGGTGCTAGCCGGTGGTCTCTGGCAGGGCGCCCTGGTCATTACGTCGTGGGCCTTCAGCCGGGACAGCGCCGAGCGCATGGCCATGGCCGAGTCTTACGAGGCCCTGAGCCGGTATGCGGCCGACCTGACGGACGGCGCCACGGGGCCGCCGTCGCCGGACACCCTGCCGGGCGCGCAAGCGCTGGGTGACCCCAATCCGCTGATGCGCAGCGCCTCGCGCCAGCATCTGGTGGACCTGATGGAGGAAGCCGAGCGGATCCGCACGACGCTGACGGTCCTCGGGACGGCGGGCCTGGCGTCGCCGGATACAGGGCCGCCCGGGCCCGATCGCCGGGCCCTGCTGTCGGCCGGCGCCCGCTCCCTGGCCGAGATCGCCGAGGCGCTCAGCTCACGGCGATCCCGGCGCGCCGCTCACCTGGACCAGGCCCGCAAGGACATCAGCGCGGACGTGGCCGCCGACGGCCACCCGTGGAGCTGGGCCGGGCAGGCCCTGGACGGCCAGCTGCGCAGCGCCGCCCGGATGACCGAGCGGCTCAACGACGCCGAGCCGGTCCGGTCCGGCCAGGCACCGCGGCCGTCACTGCGGCCGCCCGCTCGCGACCTGCTGCTCACGCTGCGCGCGAGCCTGGGTCCTTCGTCGGAGGCCGGGCGCCACGCCCTGCGGCTGGCGGCGGTCGCGGGCGTGGCCGAGGTCATCGCGCAGGCGGCCAGCCTCCCGCATGGTTACTGGGCCGCGCTCACGATCCTCATCGTGCTTCGCCCCGACTACACCTCCACGCTGCAGCGCGGCCTGCAGCGGGCGGCCGGCACGGTGCTGGGGGCCGGCGTCGGCGTGGCCACCGTCCTGCTGGCCCACTTCGGCAACGACGTGCTGCTGATCGCTATCGGCGTCTCGCTGTTCGCCGCCTACGCCGTGTTCCCGGTCAACTACCTGTTCTTCGCGGTGTTCCTGACCGACTTCGTCGTGGTCCTGCTCTACCTGGCCGGCCTGCCCGCCGATCAGACGGCCCTGGACCGGCTGCTGGGCACGGCGGTTGGCGCGAGCCTGGCCCTCGCGGCTTACATCCTGTGGCCGACCTGGGAGCGGACCTCGGCCAACGAGAAGTTCGCGCGCATGATCGCGAACCAGTGCCGCTACGCCGACCTGCTGCTGCATGCCTGGGACCGGCCGGGCAGCCTGGATCCCGGCCGGGCCCGCGCCCTCAAGCTGGCCGCCCGCCGGGCGCGCATCGACGCGGAGGCCTCGGCGGACCGGCTGGCCGACGAGCCCGACCGGCCGCCGATGACCCGGGCACTCGCCCAGGCGCTGGTCTCGGCCGGGCACCGGCTCGCGCTGGCCACCCTGGCGCTGGAAGCGGCGGTCGATGCGCACCACTCCGGGCGGGACCCGGCCGTAGTCAGGCCGGATGCGTTCCAGGCCCAGCTCGAGCACTTCGCCGACATGGTGCGCCAGGCCGCGGCGCAGCTGGCCGCGGGACTGCGCCGGATGCGGCCGCCCGGTCCGCTCCCGCCACTGCGCGAAGTCCAGTCCCGCCTGCCCCGGGACCAGGCAGACGCGGGCGCCCTGCTGGTGGCCACCGACGGCCTGGTGGACGCCCTGAACACGACCGCCGACATCATGCGGCGCTACCTGAGCCCGGCCGGCGACAGCGGCAAGTCAGCGAGCGCTACGCGCTAGGCGCTGGTCACGCCCGTCCGCGCGAACAAGGCCAGGACCGCCTCGGCGACCGTGGCCCTGGCCTGCTCGCGGCTGAGTCCCAGGTCGCTGCGCAGCGACTCCCAGAACGCCCAGATGGTCACGCCCTGCAGCGCATCCACCAGCGCCCGACGGCGCTGCCCGGGAAGCTGGTCAAGTTCCGCGGCGAACACGGCCTCCAGCTCTGCCCGGGCCAGCGCGGTCATCCTCCGCTTGGTCAGGCGCAGCTCCCGGGAGAGCGGCTGCTGCAGCCGGGCCGCGCGCCAGCCCGGAGTCATCTGCTCGTGCACCCGGGCGCGCTGATCGGCCAGCATCTCGACCCGCTCGGCGAAGGGCAGGTCCGCCGCGATGGGACTGACGAGCTCCAGCAGGATCTCCAGGTCGCGCCGCCCCGCCTCGAGCAGCAGCGCCTCCATGTCGGCGAAGTGCTGCCACACCGTTCGCAGCGATACCCCGGCTCGCGCGGCCACCCGCGGCGCCGTGGGCCGCAGGTCGCCCTCGGCATGCAGGGCCCGCATGGCGTCGATGATGGCCCGGCGGGTCTGGTGTGACCGGGCCATCCGGCCATCGGCGGGCCGCGCCTGCGAGAGCGCGGCGATCTCGGCCCGCAGGCTATCGGCGTCCTCGGTGCCGAGCACGGCCAGATAGGACGCGAGCCGCTCCCCTGGCGGGCGGACGCCCGCCCCGGTCCCGGACGTGGTCACCAGCAGACTCTTTTCCGGCGGAGCGCAGCAAGCATGTCCAATATTCTAGTAGGTACCGTGCAAATTTCTCGGGGCCGCAGCTGACTTTCTGGGCCGGCCGCCATCCCCGCGCGGGCCTACCCGCCGGAGGTCATGCAGTCAGCGGCCGCGACGGCCGCCGCATCGGCCGCCGCGATCCCGGCTGCCCGGGTCGGCTGGCCCCGCGACAGCACGGCCATCAGCAGCCGCTGACCGTCGCGGCGGACCACGCCGATGCTGTTGACCACCCAGAGCCGGGCCGGGCCGTCCAGCCGCCAGCCGTTCTTGATCGCAGAGACGCCGCCGGGGCCGGCCGCCGCCGAAACCCCCCACGGCTGAGCCGGCCCGACAGTGCGCATGAGGCTCAGCTCGTAGGCCCGCTCGGCGGAGCTGAGCGGCGACTTCGCCGTGGTCAGATCGGTCAGCAGGGTGAGCTGATCACCGACGGTCGTCGTGGTCAGGCCCCATTTCTCGCCCGGGCCGGGGGTCGTGTGCCGCAGTCCCAGAATGACGTCGGCGGCGGCCAGGCCACCGGCGCGGCCGGCCAGGTCCCACAGCCGGTTGGCCGCGACCCGGTCGCTGGCCTCGATCATCTGCGCGGCCAGGCCCGCGTCGGAATTGCTGAGCCCGGCCGGCGCATGCCTCGCTCGCAGCAGCAGGGCCGCCAGGATCTCGGGCTTGACGATGCTGGCCGCCTGAAATCGCAGCCTGCGGCCGTAGACGGCCGCTGCCCCGGTCGAGCTGTCGATGACCCCGACCGCCAGGCTGCCGGGGCGACCCTGCACGACGGGCGCGAGGGCCACGGCCAGGCGGTGATCCCAGGCCGCCCGGGCGGCGCGGCCGGCCGTCTGACCGCCCGAGCCCGAGCCGGAGCCCGCGCCCGCGCCCGCGCGGGGCCGGGCGGCCGGGCGCGGCCGCGGCCGGGCGGCCGATGACGGACTACCCGCCGACCCCCCGGCGCCCCCCTGGCCGTGGGCCCGGGCCGATGAGATGGTGATCACGACGACGAACGCCATCATGAGCGCGAACACCAGCGCGAAGGCCAGCCGCTCCCAGCCAGCCAGCCGGCCCGCGTGCACCGGCCGGGCCGACGGCATGGGCTGCAAGCGCGGCGCCGGGCCCATGCGGCGCCGCAGGCTCACCTGACTGCCTTGAGCATCGATTTCTCCCCCGAATGCCCATTAACCTGCCCCCGCGACTATTGCGCGCACAGACATTCCTGGGAAGAATGCGGGCGTGCGGCACGAGTCGTGCAAGTAATGTAGCTTCCCCCAGATATGACGCCAGTCATATCTGCATTACGTTAGCACCCGTACCGACCTGCGGAAAGACGCCACCAGGGCGACATTCCGTCTCGCCGCATTATCCCCAATTCTCGGGTAAGAAATTAATGGTCCGTGCATTTACCGTTTGCCCGCGCGCAAACGCAGTCATATGCACGGGACCGGCGCCCGAGGTGGCCGGGCGCTTGCGCGGGGAGAGTCGGCGAATGACCAGACCACCAGGTAACGGCCGTGCCGGGGAGGTGTAGCCTCAGCGCGGATCGGCCGAACCGTCCCGGAGGTGCTTGACCATGCCGCGTTACCGCAGGGTTGTCGTCAAGCTCAGCGGCGAGGCACTGGCCGGATCGGCTGGCTGGGGCGTGGACCCGGCCAGCCTGGCCCACGTGGCCACGGAGGTCCTGTCCGTCTGTGATCTCGGCGTGCAGGTCGCGGTCGTGGTGGGCGGCGGCAACTACTTCCGCGGCCGGATGGCTGAGGGATGGGGCATCAGCCGGGCCGAGGCCGACAACATCGGCATGCTGGGCACGGTCATGAATGCCCTGATGCTGCGCGGTGCGCTCACGGCCCGGACGACGTCCGATGTGCGGGTCATGACCGCGGTGCCGATCCAGAGCGTCGCCGAGCCGTTCATCCGGCTGCGAGCCGCGCGGCACCTCGAGGAGGGACGGATCGTCTTGCTGGCGGGCGGCATCGGCCAGCCCTACGTCACGACCGACTATCCGGCCGTGCAGCGGGCGCTCGAGCTCGACGCCGACGCCCTGCTCGTGGCCAAGCGCGGCGTGGACGGGGTGTACGACAGTGACCCGCGCCTCAATCCGGCCGCGGTTCGCTACTCCCGGCTTACCTATGACGAGGCCCTGGCCGCGGGGGTCCGGGTCATGGACACCAGCGCGTTCGTGCTGGCCAACGAGCAGGATCTCACGATGCACGTCTTCGACGTCGCCGCCGTGGGCATCATGCGCGGTATCTGCGAGGGCGCCGAGCTGGGCACGCGCATCAGCCCGAAGGCCGTCGAGCCGTCAGCCTGATCAGCCTGATCAGGCGGCCCGGCCGCCGGCCGCAGCGGCGAGCTGTCGCGGCTAGTTCTGGGACAGCGTCACCGTGCGGTAGAGCCCGCCGTCGATCACCGCCTGGGACAGCGGCCGGGCGAGCTCCCGCAATCGCGCGCTGCCGTCCTCCCCCAGGGCCGCGTACGCGGCCACCGCCAGCTCATCGGTCCGGTCCTCAAGGTCCTGGCGGAACGCGCGGCCCGAGGCACTCAGGGCCAGCTCGTCGCCATCCTCCAGCCAGCCGCGGGCCCGCACCGCCTGCACGCCGGCCTGCCAGTCGGCCTGACTCCAGCCCCGGGACTCGCGCAGGGTCGCCGCGCTGACCTGGCCGGTCGCGGCGTGCGTGACCAGCGCCTCGACCGGCGACAGCCCGGCCCCGGTCAGCAGGGCGACATGGCCATCGCCCCGGAACTCGCGCAGCAGGGTCTGCGCATGCCAGAGCGCCAGATGCGGCGCCGCGGGCCAGTCCAGCGAGGCATGCGCGGCCAGCAGCGGCCGTCCCTGCGGCCGCTGGACCGCCGCCGCCGCCGCGACCCGGGCCAGATCGGCGGCCTCGGCGACCTCCGCGGCGCCGACCCGGTCCCCCCACGCCTGGCGCAGCGAGGCATCGACGGCATCCAGCCGGGCCGCCAGGATGGCCGCCGGGCTGGACAGCGCCCAGGCGTCGGGGATGGCCCGCCGCACCAGGACCGGGTTGAAGTTGAAGAAGGTGGCGATCACGACATCGGCCGGCACGGCGCCCAGGGCGGCGGCGCGCGAGGCGAAGTAACCCATCCGGCGGCCCCGCAGGCCCGCAGCCTCGTAGACCGGGAGGAAATGCGGCGTGAAATAGATCATCGCGTGGATCGGCTCGGCGGCCAGGAAGGTGCTCCGCCCGGCACTCGGGCTGACGGTCATGGGCTTATCCTGGCCCGCCCGAACTCCCGGCGCCAGGCTAGGCGAAAACGGCCGCGCGAGTCATGGTGCCCGGGCCGGCCCGGGTGCATCATGGAAGGGTCAGCGCGGACCGACAGGGCATCACCGGGTCTGGGCGCTGATGTCGAGGAAGAAGCTGAGTGCGATGAGCGCTATCCCGCAATTCCAGACCGCCATTCGCCAGCCGTCCAATCTGGACCGCTGCAACCGCTGCGGCGTTCCCCGGTCGGCGCACGGCATTGACTGGGCCTGCCCGCGGGCCTTCTCGATGAGCAGCGCGCGCCTGGCCGTGCTGGTCGTCTCGGCAGGCCTGCTGGCCCTGGTCGGCGTGGCGGTGCTGACGCTGACGAGCGCGACGCAGACCAACGTGGGCACGCTGGGCGCGGCCAGCTGCCTGGCCGGGCTCACCTTCCTGGTCTGCAGCGCGATCTTCGCGGGCCGGCGCCGGTAAGGCAGCAGCGGACCTGGGACGGACTGCCGCCCTGGGCGCCGGAGCCGCAGGCGTCCAGGCCACAATGAACGACGTGCAGATCTTGGAGCCCGGCCCGGTGCTGGCTGACCCGCTCGCGCCGTACGCGCAGGTGGACCGGACGCGCCCCGGCGGCGGGTGCTGGGTGATGGGCCACATGGTCGGGGGCCTGGACGGCTCGGCCGCGATCGGCGGGAGGGTCGGCGACCTGTCCACCGCGCCCGACGCGAAACTGTTCGTTCTCATGCGAGCGCTGGCCGATGTCGTGCTCGTGGGCGCGCAGACCGTGCGCGCGGAGCGCTACGGCCTGGTCCGCCTGCCGCCGGAGCGAGTGGCGGCCCGGCGCGCGGCCGGGCGGCCGGGCACGCCGCCGGTGGCGATCGTGTCACGGTCGCTGGACCTGGACTGGTCGGCCCGGGTCTTCGCCGACGGGCCGCCGGAAAGCCGGACGCTGGTGATCACGTGTGCCGAAGCCGATGCCAGGCGGCTCGAACGCGCCCGGCAGGTAGCTGAAGTCGTCATCGCCGGAGCGGACCGGGTCGACCCTGAGCAGGCCGCCGAGCGGCTGTCGGAGCTCGGCTACCAGGTGGTGCTGTGCGAGGGCGGCCCCACCTGGCTGGGCGAGCTCGTCGCGGCTGGCCGGCTCGACGAGCTCTGCCTGACCATCGCCCCGCTGATGGGCGGCGATCCCCTGCCGGTGTCGGTCTCCCCACCCGGCTCCCGGCTGGCGCATTTCGCGCTGCGCCAGGTCATCCGGGACAGCGACACGCTGTTCCTGCGCTACGAGCGAGGCCGCGATGGCGAGTGATGCCTTTGACACCATCATGGCGTCCCTCGACGCCCGACTAATCGTCGTCACCACCGCCGAGGCCGGGGAACGGGCCGGGTGCCTGGTCGGGTTCCATTCCCAGTCGAGCATCGAGCCCGGCCGGTACTGCGTCTGGCTGTCCAAGGCGAACCACACCTACCGCGTCGCGCTGCGGGCCACGCACCTGGCCCTGCACTTCCTCACCTCAGGCGACCTGGCGCTGGCCGAGCGGTTCGGCACCCTGAGCGGAGACCAGGTCGATAAGTTCGCCGGGCTGGCGGTGCATCCGGGTGCGGGCGGGGTGCCGGTGCTGGAAGCCTGCCCGAACTGGCTGGTTGTCCGGCGGATCGCGCTGCTCGACGAGGGCGGCGATCACGTCTGCGTGAGCACCGAGCCAGCCGCCGCCCACGCGGGCGGCCGTTTCGAGCCCCTGCGGCTGTCGCAGGCCGGCCACCTCGTGGCCGGCCACGAAAGCGGGGAACGACCCAGCCCGCCCACCCAACGGGCCCGCAGCGGCCGGCTCAGGTCCTAAGCGGACCCATCGAACAGTGGTTCGGATTTGACTGGCTGGGACGAGTAAGATCCGAACCACTGCCGAAGATCGCTGCCGGATGCGGCGCCCTAATCGCCCTCGATGCGCGTGCCGCGAGGACGGAACGGCCGGTCCTGCTGTGCGCCCGCGAGGCCGGTCACTAGCGCCTGGATCGCCGGCGGGCTGACCCGGCTACACGCGGGCGTGATGCCGCTAGCGCGAATTCGTGTCATGATCACGCTCCCGGCCGACGTGGCTGCCAGCGCCAACTAGCCTCATTCCTCATCGGCTACCTGTGCGGGAAGGACACTGCGATGCCTGAGACCCCAGCCCCAGCCCCGCTCACCATTCGCTACGCGCTGAAGACCGACGCCGGACTGGAACGGGAGCAGAACGAGGACTCGGCCTACGCCGGGCCCCGGCTGCTGGTGGTGGCCGACGGCCTGGGCGGCCACGCCGCCGGGGAGGTGGCCAGTGCGGCGGCCGTCGAGGTCCTCAAGTCACTCGACACCGAGGTCCCGGCCGCCGACTTGCTCACCGCCCTGGAGCGCGCCGTGGACGAGGCCAGCGCCACCCTGCGCGGCCTGGTCAAGGCCGACCCGTCGCTGCTGGGCATGGGCACCACCCTGACCGGCCTGCTGTGGTCGGGCTCGCAGCTGGGCCTGGTGCACATCGGCGACTCACGCGCCTACCTGCTGCGCGACGGCGAGCTGTTCCAGATCACCCACGACCAGACGGTCGTGCAGTCGCTCATCGACGACGGCCGCATCACCGAGGCGGAGGCCACCTCGCATCCGCAGCGGTCGATGCTGCTCCAGGCGCTGAGCGGAGGACCCGCGAAGCCCGATCTCCAGTTGCGGGACGCCCGCCCCGGCGACCGTTACCTCCTGTGCTCCGACGGGCTGCACGGGGTGGTCTCCCTGGAGGTGATCGCGCGGGTTCTCACGGAGGTGACGGAGCCAGATGAGGGCGTCGCCGCCCTCGTCCAGCTGGCCAACCAGGCCGGCGGCCCCGACAACATCACCTGCATCATCGCCGACGTGGTGGCCGTCAACGGGTAGGGCGTCAGCCCAGGCAATCGTGGATCGCGCGGACATAGCTCTCGGAGCGGTCGGATCCGATGATGCCGGGGGCCATCTTGTTCATCATGTAGCTGATGGTGGTGCGGCGGTCGAGGTCCATCAGGATGACCGAGCCGCCCCAGCCGCCCCAGTAGCAGGCGCGGCCCTGGGGCACGTACGGCACCGTCTGCGTCTCGGGCAGCGCGTAGCCGATGCCGAAGCGCAGCGGCACGCCGAGGACGAGGTCGGTGCCGTGGCTCTGCTCGTCGAAGATGAGGCCGATGGTGTCCGGGGACAGCAGCCGCACCCCGTCGACGGTGCCGCCGAGCGCGAGCGACTTGAGGATCCGGGCCACCGAGCGGGCGTTGCCGTGGCCGTTGACCGCGCCCATGTCGGCCCGGCGCCAGCCGGGGGTATTGGCCGCGGACGCGTCGGCGGCCGGCCCGGTGAACGTCTTGTAGACCGGGCTGTCCGGATCGAGGGCGGCCATGTCGAAGGGGAGCGGTGGCGGCGGGACGACGGGCGCGATCCGGTCCCAGTCGGATTCGGCCGCGCCGATCTGGAAATCAGCGCCCAGCGGGCCGGCGATCTCCTGCGCCACGAACGCCTTGAGGGACTGACCGGTCACCCGGCGCACGAGCTCACCGACGAGGTGACCCTGGTTGCTGGCGTGGTATCCCGACGCGGTGCCCGGCTCCCACCACGGCTTCTGCGCGGCCAGCCGGCTCGTCGACAAGTCCCAGTCGTACATGTCCGTGACGGCGAACGGCGCCTCCCAGCCGGATACGCCCGAGGTGTGGCTCAGGATGTGCCGCACCTCGATGTGCTCTTTGCCGTTCTCGGCGAATTCCGGCCAGTACCGGGCGACGGGCGAGTAGGGATCTAGCTGGCCCCGGTCTGCCAGCATGAGAGCCGCCAGATTAGTAACGGTCTTCGTCGTCGACCACACGTTCGTTATGGTGTCCGCGGTCCACGGCGAACGATGGTCGGCGTCGCGCCAGCCGCCCCAGATATCCACCACGGTGTCGCCGTCGACGTCCACCACGATGCTCGCGCCCAGCTCGTTGCCGGACTCCAGCTGCTCGGCGAGGGCGTCCCGCACCGGCTCGAATCGTGAGTCATGCATACCGGATACCTCGGCCATGAGGCAGCCCTCCTGTCATCCCGTCACACTTTGCCATGGCGGGCCCCGCAGGCGACACCTAGCCTGCCTCCCGCCTGAGCGGCGGACGAGATTTGCGGTCGCCCCAGCCAGGTGTTAGGACCGCGCCGGAACTTAGCCGCCATTGATCACTACCGTTTTGCGGCGTCTCCCGCCGCAAAACGGTAATGATCATGCGACCTGGCCCGCCGAAACCCGGCCCGGGCAGCCCAGGGCACCGGCCGACGGGCCGATGGCGACCCACCGGAACCATACAAATAGTTGACTCATTCCAGGTATTGCGGCAGCATGCGGGTGATGGCTGTTGCAGCGGTTGATCCCGACGGCGAGATGTCTCGGGCATTGCGGCTGGCCGGGCTACGCGTGACGATGCCCCGCCTGGCCATGCTGACCTGGCTGGCCGGACACCCGCACGCTACCGTGGACGCTATTGCGGGGGGCGTACGGGAGCAGTTCGGCTCGGTGTCCACCCAGGCCGTCTACGACATGCTGGCGGCGTGTGCCGCCGCAGGTCTGCTGCGGCGCATCGAGCCCGCCGGGCATCCTGCCCGGTTCGAGCGCCGGGTCGGAGACAACCATCACCATCTCGTGTGCCGCCAGTGCGGGCGTACGGAGGACGTCGATTGCGTCGTCGGGGTTCAGCCTTGCCTGACCCCCGCCCAGGACATGGGCTTCGCCGTCGACGAGGCCGAGGTGGTGTTCTGGGGCACATGCCCCGCCTGCAAGGCAGCTGACGGCTCCAGCGACGGAGCGCAGCGCGACGAGGAGGTTTGGCAGTGACAGAAAATCGGCCCCCAGCCACGACTACCGATGCCGGCACGCCGGTCGAAAGCGACGAGCATTCGCTAACCGTCGGCCCGGATGGCCCCATCCTGCTGCAGGATCACTACCTCATCGAGCAGATGGCCAACTTCAACCGCGAGCGGATCCCCGAGCGGCAGCCGCACGCCAAGGGCGGCGGGGCGTTCGGCCACTTCGAGGTGACCAGCGACGTCAGCGCCTCCACTAAGGCCGCGGTGTTCCAGCCGGGCGCCCGCACGGACACGCTGATCCGGTTCTCCACGGTCGCCGGAGAGCGGGGCAGCCCGGACACCTGGCGTGACCCGCGAGGCTTCTCGCTGAAGTTCTACACGTCCGAGGGCAACTACGACATGGTCGGGAACAACACCCCGGTGTTCTTCATGCGGGACCCGCTGAAGTTCCAGCACTTCATCCGCTCGCAGAAGCGGCGCGCGGACAACAACCTGCGCGACCACGACATGCAGTGGGACTTCTGGACCCTGTCCCCGGAGTCGGCGCACCAGGTCACCTGGCTCATGGGCGACCGCGGGATCCCGCGATCCTGGCGGCACATGAACGGCTACAGCTCGCACACCTACATGTGGGTCAACGCCGCGGGCGAGAGGTTCTGGGTCAAGTACCACTTCAAGACCGACCAGGGCATCGAGTTCTTCACCCAGGACGAGGGCGACCAGATGGCGTCCGCGGACACCGACTACCACCAGCGCGACCTGTACGAGGCGATCGAGCGCGGCGACTACCCGAGCTGGACGCTGAAGATGCAGATCATGCCGTTCGAGGAGGCCAGGAACTACCGGTTCAACCCGTTCGACCTGACCAAGGTGTGGCCGCACAGCGACTACCCGCTGCACGAGGTCGGCCGGCTGACCCTGGACCGGAACCCGACCGACTACCACACCGAGATCGAGCAGGCCGCGTTCGAGCCGAACAACCTGGTGCCCGGCGTCACGCTGAGCCCGGACAAGATGCTCCTGGCCCGCGGGTTCTCCTACTCGGACGCGCACCGCGCCCGGCTGGGCGTGAACTACAAGCAGATCCCGGTGAACACGCCGAAGGTGCCGGTGCACAGCTACAGCAAGGACGGGGCGATGCGAGTCGTCAACGTCTCGGACCCGGTGTACGCGCCGAACTCCAAGGGCGGCCCGCGGGCGGACAGCGAGCACTACAAGCCGGTCGGCTGGTATGCCGACGGGGACATGGTGCGGTCCGCCTACACGCTGCACCCGGAGGACGACGACTGGGGCCAGGCGGGCACGCTCGTCCGCGAGGTGCTCGACGACGCGGCCCGTGACCGGCTGGTCAACAACGTCGTCGGCCACCTGCTCAACGCGGTGACTGAGCCGGTCCTGCAGCGCGCGTTCCAGTACTGGCGCAACGTGGACAAGAACCTCGGCGACAAGATCGAGGCTGGCGTCCGGGCCAAGCAGGGCGAGAAGGACCCCAAGGCCGCCCAGCAGGCCAACCCGGCCCGCCAGGGCATGCAGGCCAAGGCCTAGCCAGCCAGGCAGTTCGGCAGCAGACGGGGCCACTGGGCGATCGGGTCAGCCATTACGGCTCTCCCGGCCCCAGGGGTCCCGTTTGTGCGTCCTCGCGCGGATGTGCCGCCCGCGCAGGCCGCTACCCCCGCAGGCCCGCTACCCCCGCAGGCTCAGCCGGGCGGTGGCGGCGTTGCCGGCGCGGGTGGGGTCCTGCCAGGCCATCTCCATAGCGCTGGCACCGGAGCGGGTCAGCTTCATCAGGCCGCCCGCTACGCACAGCTTTCGCGGATTACGGACCAGGCCCTCCCGCGCCGACGCCGTCGCGCGGGTGGCGCTGGTCACGGTGAGCGTCCCGGAGCAGCCAAGAGAGGGAAACCAGAACGTGCCGGCTCGGCCGGCCGCGGAGAAGTGCAGGACCGCAGTCCAGTGCGTGACCACGCCGGTCGGCTGGGCCGCCGCCCCGGTCCATGTCCCGGTCAGCCACGAGCTGGCCGGAGTGGCCGACACCGGCGGGCTTCCCCCGATCCCGGCGCGGCCAGCCGACTGGCTCAGGGCATGCAGCCAGGCGCTGATCGCCACGGCGAGCAGGATGAGCGCACCAATGAGGAGCATGGCCACCCGCGCGGCGCAACCGCGGCGCCGGCGCGGCCGTCGGGTAGCGGAGGCGGTCGCGGGCGGCTGGACAGGCCGGACGGGGGACACGACCGGCTGGGCCGCCCGCGCCCGCCGGCTGAGCCGGGCGGGGGGCGCCCCCCGCTGAACCGGTGCGTAGCCGGGCCGGGCCGGCGCGGCCTCCGGCGCCCGCGCAGCGGCACGGGGCGCTGGCACGGCCAGCGGCGGGACCGCTGCGCGGCCGGGGCCGGCAGCCGCTGCGCCGCGCGCAGGCGGCGAGACCGGTGCGTAACCGGCCTGGGCAGCCGCCACCGCCGGCGGGGGCACTACCGCGCGATCGGGCCGGGGTCCCGACACCGCCGCCGGCAGCCAGGGCCGGGCAATCTGCTGGCTGCGGCCCGCGGTCTGGGCCCGGCACCAGCTGACGACCTCGGCTGGCGTCGGGCGCTCCGCGGGCTCCTTGGCCAGGCACCGCTCGATGATCCCGCGCAGCGAGGGCGGGCAGCTGCTCAGGTCGGGGGGCTCGTGCAGGACCCGGTACAGGACCGCTACCTCGCTGCCTTCGCCGAACGGCGCCCGCCCGACCGCCGCGAAGGCAGCCAGCGAGCCGAGGGCGAACACGTCCGCGGCCGCGGTGACCGGCCGGTCGGCGACCTGCTCGGGTGCCATGTACTGCGGGGAGCCGACCCGGGTGCCAGTGCGGGTCAGCGCGGTCGCCTCCGCCGCCCGGGAGATGCCGAAGTCGATCACCCGCGGCCCGTCGGGCGCGAGCAGGACGTTCGACGGCTTGAGATCACGGTGTACCACTCCCGCCGCGTGGATCACCTGCAGGGCCTCCGCCACCCCCGCCATCAGCACCAGGACGGTTTCGGCTGGCATCGGGCCGTGCCGGGCGACCGCCTGATGCAGCGACGGCCCCGGCACGTACGCGGTCACCAGCCAGGGCGGCGTGGCCACCGGATCAGCGTCCAGGACCTGCGCGGTGTACAGGCCGTGCACCCGCCGTGCGGCCTCCACCTCCTGGTAGAAGCGGTTCCGGAAGTCGCGATCGTCCCCGAGTTCGGGCCGGACCATCTTGAGCGCGACTGGGCGCCCGCCGGGGGTGAACGCCAGGTACACCCGGCCCATGCCGCCGGCCCCGAGCCGGCCATGCAGCCGGTATCCGGCGACCTCGGCGGGATCGCTGGTGGTCAGCGGCTCTATGTTCACGCCCTGGTCACTCTCTCGCATGTTCGCCACTGCCCTGGCCCGGAGGCGGAGCTTGCCGTGTCCGCCGCCCGCGGGGATCGGGCACCGAACCCTGTACTCCCCTGCCCGGCGGGTCTTACGCGCGGCTAGGCCTTCTTGGGCGTCTCCCGCGGCCGGTACTGCAGCCGCTGCCGGGCCATCGCGCAGACGCCGCTGCGCTCGTTGTCCGCTGCGACCTGGCGTGCCTGATCCAGGTCGGCCGACGTCAGCAGGTCGTGGGCGAGCAGGAAGCCGGCCAGGTCACGCGCGTGCCCGCGTTCGGACCAGATGAGTCCCTGGAGCTGCTTCTTGTGGTCGGACACCGCCCCTTCCCCGCTCAGGTTCAGGGCGATGACCACCTCGATCATCGGCACTGTCTGCGGGGCCGGCAGGCCCAGGATGTAGTCCTGGTAGTAGTAGGCCATCGCCATCCGCGCCGTGGTGTTGCGGTCGAGGTAGCCGCGCACCCGGGCCACCGCATCCGGCCGCGGCGGGCTGCCCCGCCTGGCCGGCGGCTCGCCCACCACAGCAGCGTCCAGGGTGGGCGGCTGCTGCTGGCTAGGAGGCCCGGCCGGGCGGGCTGGCGGCCGGGCCGGCGCGTCGAGCCGCAGCCGCAGCACCCAGGGCCCGACGCCGATCAGCCACGGTCCCTCTTCCAGCACGACGGCCAGCGCCTCGTAACGCGCTGCCGCCGGCGGCAGGACGTGCCGCGCCCCGCGCCGTACCGCCTCGGCGCTCAGGCGCGGCTGGCCGTCATCCGGCGCCAGGTACACCTGGTTGGTCGTGTCCCGGCTGAACAGCTCCCACCGGTGCTGCACGTAGCGCAGCCCGGCGCACCGCGGCGCCCGGTGCAGCTTGAGATCCTTATTGCCGCTCAGCAGGCCCCGGTCCAGCCAGGTGATCTCGTCGGGCGGGCAGGCCGCCCAGACACCGCGCGGCGCTGACCACAGGAAAAGCTGGCCCATCGCCTCTCAGCTGCCGCGCCCGACCGACGGCCCGCCGCTGGCGCGACTGTCCAGCGCGGCCGTGTCCCAGACGGCAATTGTGGCACTCGGACCCAGGCAGGCGATTCCCGTCCCCCCGGCAGTCCCCCCGCAGCCCCCTCCAGTCCCCGGCAGTTCCGGCGGCGCGGCCCTCAGCTGGCCTCCGGGATGATCTTGACCAGCGACCGCAGCGCATCCCGCCTGGTGCCCCAGCGGATCAGGTCCCCGCTGCTGAGCGGGCACTCGCCCGCGACGGCCACGCCGTTGACGGCCAGCCCG
Source organism: Streptosporangiaceae bacterium (assembly GCA_036510065.1). Taxonomy (GTDB): domain Bacteria; phylum Actinomycetota; class Actinomycetes; order Streptosporangiales; family Streptosporangiaceae; genus DASUBV01. The sequence goes on from DATCEO010000077.1 coordinate 44,834, forward strand.
TTGAGGCCCAGGTTGGCGATCCACCACTGGCCTCCGGAATAGGTGAACCGGGCATGCTCCCGGGACACCGTGGGCACGTTCGGCAGCGCGAGCTCCACGTCGCCCCGGCCGGCCCGGGCCCCGGACGTGGTCGTTTCCGTCACCGACTCACCGGTCACCAGCCGCAGGACCGGGACGCCGCCGCCACGACGCTCCCGTACGGTCGGTCCCCCGCTGGTCACAACCCCGGCGCGCTCCGCGCGGGTGCCGCCATCGTGGATCTCGAACTCCCGATAGGGCGACTCCTCCTGCTCCGGTACAGCCCCCCGGTGGGCAGGCTGCGGGACCGCGTACGCCAGCTGCGGTCCGGACGGCGCGAACTCGGGGGCAGGGAAGGCGAGCGGGTAGTCGCCAGGAAAGCCGGCCTGGACGGGCTGGCCCTGGCGCAGCCGGTAGCGGCCCGGCGGGATCGCCGGGCCGGCGGTGACGTGCACCTGCACCGGGCCCGGCCCGGCGAACCGGGCACCGTGCGCGGCGACCTGCTCCTGGTAGACCTCGGCCGCGCTCTCGGCGATCAGGTCGAGGTCGATCCGCTCGGCCAGCGACCGGAGGTCACCGGGATTCAGCAGCAGCTCGACCGCGTTCGGCGCCAGCCGCAATCCGCTCGGCGTGACCACGAACACCTCGGGCAGGTGCCGCAGGGCCAGCTGGAGCACCTCCTGCCCGTCGCGCCACGGGCGGGACGCCAGCTGCTGGACGCAGGGATGATCCCGGCCGATCCCGAGCGCTCGCAGGCCCGCCGCGCCGACGACGCCTACCACCGCCAGGACCGCCAGCACCAGGGTCGCCCCGACGGCCGACCCCGTCACCGACCACAGGACCACCCAGCACGCAGCGACGCCGCCCGCGATCAGCCACCGCCTGCGGCTCCGCCGCGTCAGCGCCGGCTGGCGCGCCGCTTCCCTGTGCTCGGTCATCAGCACCATCCCGATCTATCCGCCCGGCCTTCCCGTCGGGCCGGCGCTACTCCCACGTCAGTTGAGGATGCAAGCGGCACCGTCGGCAGTCAACGAATCAGGGCTAGCTTCCAGATATCTGGAATTTGTCCCGGGTCAGTAGGCGGCGGCCTGGTTGAAGATGACGATAAGGCTGACGATCTTGCCGTCCCGGACGCTGAAGTAGTTCGACAAGACGACCTCGTCGGGCAGCCCGGCCTTGTCGAACTCGCCGTCGTAGGCACCGCGGACGATGGTGTCGCCGTGGTGGTCGAGCGCCTCGCGCACGTCGATGCGGACCTTGTCACCGACCATCTCCTTCTCCACCCAGCGGCGGATGGCCGCCAGGCCGGCGAACTCACGGCGGGCGTCGTTGACGTAGGCGTCCGGGGCGAACGTCGCCATGATGGCGTCGGTGTCCAGGGCGTTGACGGCGGCGACGTGCTCGGCCACGACGCCGGCCAGCTCAGTGGTGATCATGATGCGGTTCCCTTCCATCGGAGGCTGGGCGCCGGCCGGGCAACGACTCCGTCCCGGCCTGACACGACCAAGGCTCCGCCCTCCTGCGCGGGCAGGATCAAGCCAGCGCGCGGCCCTTTTTCCTCCCCCTGGGGGAGGGACCAGACTGGGGGGATGGCCTCCTCGCTGCCAATCGGCGACTTCTCCCGGGCGACCCACATGAGCATCAAGACGCTGCGGCATTACCACCGGGTGGGGCTGCTGGAGCCCGCCGACGTCGACCAGTTCACCGGGCACCGCCGGTACACCACCGAGCAGATCCCGACCGCGCAGGTCATCCGGCGGTTCCGGGAGCTCGACATGCCCATCGAGCAGATCCGGGGCATCCTGACCGCGCCCGACCTGGCCAGCCGCAACGAGCTCATCGGCGCGCACCTCGGCGCGCTGGAGGAGGGCCTGGCCCGCACCCAGAGCGCCGTCGCCGCCCTGCGCGACCTGCTCGACCACCCTCACGACGCCCAGGCCGCCATCAGCCATCGCAGCGTCCCGCCAGCGCCCGCCGCCGCCATCACCGCCGTCATCGACATCGAGGATGTCGGCTCCTGGTACCAGGGCGCGGTCGGCGAGCTGCACGCCACCATCAGCGCTCAGGCCCTGTCGGCCAGCGGCGCGCCCGGCGGCATCTACTCGGCCGACCTGTTCACCAGCGAGCACGGCCGCGCCACCGTGTTCATCCCCTGCCCCGGGCCGATCCGGCCGGTCGGCCGGGTGGAAGCCGTGGTCGTGCCGCCGGCCGAGCTGGCGATCGTCGTCCATGATGGCCCGCACGACGGCATCGACCGCGCCTACGGCGCCCTCGCCGCGCACGTCACCCGCCGCGCGCTGGCCGTGGACGGCCCCATCCGGGAGTACTACCTGTCCGGCCGCCACGACACCCCGGACGAGTCAGCCTGGCGGACCGAGATCGGCTGGCCGATCTTCCGGACCGGCAGCGAATAACCTGGAGGCGCTCAGCCGAGCAGGCCCAGCCACGAGGAGGAAGGGCGTGACGGAGCCCGATTACCGCGGTTACGCCGCCGCCGGGATCGGCGCGCTGCAGCGGTGGTACCGCCCGTCGACGGGCCGGTGGCGAACGGCGGGCTGGTGGAACGCGGCCAACGCGCTGACGGCGGTGATCGGCTACACCCAGCGAACCGGGGACCCGCACTACGCGGGGGTCATCGAGACGACCTTCAGAGCCGCCCGGCGGCGGCATGCCGACTTCCTCGTGAACTACTACGACGATAACGGATGGTGGGCGCTGGCCTGGATCGCGGCTTACGACCTGTCCGGTGACCGCCGCTATCTCGACGCGGCCCGGAGGATCTTCGCCCAGATGCAGGGCGGCTGGGACGAGACGTGCCGCGGCGGCCTGTGGTGGAGCACCGCCCGGACGTACAAGAACGCGATCACCAACGAGCTGTTCCTCACCCTGGCGGCCCGCCTGCATCAGCGCGCCCCGGGCGGCGGGGACTACCTGGCCTGGGCGCTGCGGGAGTGGCAGTGGTTCAGCTCCAGCGGCATGATCGGTCCGCGCGGCCTGGTCAATGACGGGCTCACGCCGGCCTGCCAGAACAACGGCGGCATCACCTGGACCTACAACCAGGGCGTGATCCTCGGCGGGCTGGCCGCCCTGCACGAGATCACCGGGGACGACGCCTACCTCCGGCGGGGAGAGGCCATAGCCGACGCCGCGCTGCGGGAGCTGACCAGCCCGCCGCCACCGAGCCCGCCCGGCATCCTCACCGAGCCCCGGGAACTGGACACCGCCAGCAACGACGGCGACCGGCCCCAGTTCAAGGGGATCTTCGTCCGTTACCTCGCCGACTTCGGCGCGCTGAGCCCTCGCCCCGCCTACCGCGACTTCATTCTCCGGAACGCCCGCTCCATCTGGGAAAACGACCGGAACGAGCGGGACGAGTTCGGGCTGCGCTGGACCGGGCCCTTCGACCGGGCCGATGCCAGCCGGCAGAGCTCGGCCCTTGACGCGCTCAACGCCGCCATCCCCTTCGCGGCGCCCTAGCCGAGCGCGAGGATGGATCCCGTGCTTACGGTCGAGCAGTGGTCGGTGTTCCGGCGCGGCCCGGAGGGGGGCAACCCGTGCCCGGTCGTGGCCGGTGCCCGCCAGCTGACGGCGCCGCAGATGCAGGCGATCGCGGTCCGCCATGGTGCGCACGGCCTCCGGCGAGCACCGGGTGAGCTGGAGCGAGATCGGCTCCCCGGAGGCGACCGTGGAGTTGCACCGGCCGTCGTCCGGGCCGCCGGCCTTGGTCGCCGCGGCCGCCGCGTTAGCCGGGCCCGGCGGGACGACGCGCACCAGCGTCACCGGCCTCGCCATCCGCACTGGCTATGACCGGCTTGACCTGGCCGCCGTCACCCGCGGACGCGACCTGCGGGAGCCCGAGCTCCGGTAGCAGTCCATCCGGTGAGCTGGCGGGACGGCCGCCGCTTTGCGGGCCGCACTCGGCCGGTCCCGCGGCGGCTTGACCTTGACCCTGCGTCAGGGTCCGAACATGAGGGCATGCGAAATCAGAAGCTTGCTCTGGCGGTCTCGGTCACCGGGCTTCGCAAGTCGTTCGGCGACACCACCGTGCTGGACGGCATCGACCTGAATATCCAGGAGGGCACGATCTTCGCCCTCCTCGGCCCCAACGGCGCCGGCAAGACCACGACGGTCCAGATCCTGTCCACCCTGATCCCGGCGACCGCCGGGGAGGTGCGCGTGGCTGGCCACGACGTGGCGGCCGAGCCGGATCTGGTGCGCGCGGCCATCGGGGTCACCGGCCAGTTCTCGGCGGTCGATGACCTGCTCACCGGCCAGGAGAACCTGCTCCTGATGGCGGACCTCTATCACCTGAACCGCCAGGAGGGACGCCGCCGGGCGGCGGAGCTGCTTGACCAGTTCGAGCTGGCCGACGCCGCCGGCCAGACGGCAGCGACCTACTCCGGCGGCATGCGGCGCCGGCTGGACCTGGCCATGACCCTCATGGGGCGGCCCCGCATTCTCTTCCTCGACGAGCCGACCACCGGCCTGGACCCGCGCAGCCGCCGCCGCATGTGGCAGATCATCCGCGACCTGGTCGCTGGCGGTACCACCGTCTTCCTGACCACCCAGTACCTGGAGGAGGCCGACCATCTGGCCGACCGGATCGCCGTGCTCGACCAGGGCAGGCTGGTCGCCGACGGGACCGCCGACGAGCTCAAGCGACTGGTCCCGGGCAGTCATATCCGCCTGCAGTTCACCGAACCCGGCGAGCTCCGCGCGGCGGCCCGGGCCCTGGGCCAGGCGCCGCCGGATGACCAGGGGCTCACGCTGCGAGTCCCGGCCGACGGCGGCGTGAAGTCGCTGCGCGCCGTCCTCGACCAGCTCGACGCCCAGTCGGTGGAAGTCGCCGCGCTCACCATCCACACGCCCGATCTGGACGACGTCTTCCTGACCCTCACCGGCCACCCCGGCCGCGCCCGCCACCCCGGCGACGCCAGCACCGACGACGCCAGCACAGACAAGGACAGCCCGCGATGACCACGAGCTCCTACGCCATCCGCGACTCGGCCACGATGCTGCGGCGCAACCTGCGGCACATCCAGCGCTATCCCGGCATGACGATCGGGGTCCTGGCCACCCCGGTCTTCATGCTGCTGCTCTTCCGCTATGTCTTCGGCGGCACGCTGGGCGCCGGGCTCGGGGGCGCCAGGCCAGGCGGCTACATCAGCTACCTCGCCCCCGGCATCATCGTGCTGGCGGTGAGCGCGGCTTCGGTGTCCACCGCCGTGGCCATCAACATGGACATGACCAGCGGCATCATCAACCGGTTCCGCACGATGGCGATCGCCCGGGTGTCGGTGCTGACCGGGCACGTGCTCGGCAGCGTGCTCCAGACCGTCGCCGCCGCCGCTCTGGTCACTGCCCTGGCCGTGGCGCTGGGCTTCCGGCCCACGGCCGGTCCTGCCGCCTGGGTCGCGGTCATCGCCCTGGTCACGGCGCTGGCCTTCGCGCTCACCTGGCTGTCGGTCGCCCTCGGGCTAGTGGCCAAGACCCCCGAGAGCGCGAGCAACCTGCCCCTGCCCCTGATGTTCCTGCCGTTCCTCGGCAGCGCCTTCGTCCCGGCGCAGTCGATGGCGCCCGGACTGCGCTGGTTCGCCGAGTACCAGCCGTTCACCTCCATCATCGAGACCCTGCGCGGCCTGCTGCTCGGCACGCCGATCGGCAACCACGCGCTCATCGCGATCGCCTGGTGCGCCGGCCTGGCCCTGGTCGGGTACCTGTGGGCGCGGGCCCGGTACAACCGGGCCGCGGCGCGGTAGCCGATCCGGCGTGCTAGCCAATCCGGCGCGATAGCTAGTCCAGTGCATACGTTGGGAGCTGGCACGATGTCATCCCCCGCCAGGTCACCGCAGGGAGGTCCGCGATGCTCACCATCGGCCAGCTGGCGGCCTATGTCCGGGTGACGGTCCGCGCCATCCGGCATTACCATCAGCGCGGCCTGCTCGCCGAGCCGGCCCGGGACGCCTCGGGTTACCGGCGCTACGACGCGGACGCCGTGATCGCGCTCATCCGGATCAAGACCCTGGCCGACGCCGGCGTGCCGCTGGCCCGGATCGAGGAGCTGCTCAGCGCCGGCCCGGAGGAGTTCTCCCGCGCGATCGCCCAGATTGATCAGGCTCTCATGAGGCGGATCCGCGACTTGCAGCAGCAGCGGCGCCGGGTCTGCGTACTGGCCGCGGGCGACGGGCTCTTCCTGCCTGCCGAGGTCGCCGACCTCCTCGACCGGCTGCGCGAGATTGGCGTCAGCCAGCGGACAGTGCAGATCGAGCGCGACGCCTGGATCCTGCTGGCCGGGCGTTATCGCGAGGAGGCCAGCCGCTGGGCGGCGCAGAAGCTGGTGGCCCTGGCTGATCCGCAACTCGAGGCGGTCTACCGCGCCTACGATCAGGCCTTCGACTGGGACCCGGCCGATCCCAGGCTGGACGAGCTGGCCACCGCCATAGTGGCGCTGACCCGCCGTTACGCCCAGGAGCCGGGCGAACCGCCCGCGGAGACGCTGAACGATCCGGTGCCCGTCGCCCAGCTGTGGTCGCAGACAGCCGTCATGCCGCCGGCCTGGCTGCGGCTGGAGGAGCTGTGCCGGGAGAAGGCAGAAGCCGCGAGCTGATCGAGGAAGCCAGAGGTGCCGCTCACACCTTGCGGGTGTGAGCGGCACCTCCTGGTGTCACCAGGGGTCAGGTCAGCTGGTCCAGACCTGGAACTCGGAGATCTGTCCTGCGGGCCACCCGGTGTTAGCGGTGAAGTTCAGCCGCACGTACCGGGCACTGGTGGAGGGGAAGGTGATCGTGACGGTATTGCCGGTCGAGGGATTGAAGGTGTATCCGGCCGACCCGACGATCGTGGAGAAGGCGGAGCCGTCGGTGCTGTCCAGGACGGACAGCGTCTGGGTCCTGGTGCCCCACGAGGTAGACGGCGGCAGGTCGAGCACGATCCGGCTGACGCTCTTTGCCGAGCCGAGGTCGACCTGCAGCCACTGCGGGAAGGCGTTGTTCGTGCTCTCCCAGTAGCTGCTGGTGCTGCCGTCCACGGCGTTGGCGGGCGCGTACGTCTGGGTGTACCCGCTTGACGAGGTCGGCTGGTTCAGGGCCAGATTGCTCACCGTGCCGGCGCCGGTGCCGGTCAGCGCGACCGTAGCCGGGCTGTTCGACGCATTGCTGGCGATGGTGAGGCTGCCGGTGCGGGTCCCGGACGCGACCGGCGTGAACTTCACGCTGACCGTGCAGGAGGCGCCGGCCGCGATCGACGTCCCGCAGGTGTTGGTCTGCGAGAAGTCGCCCGAGGTGGCGATGACGGACACGCTCGCGGCCGCGGTCCCGGTGTTATTCACCGTGACCGTCTGCGCGCTGCTGGTGGTGTTGAGCGCCTGGCTGGCGAACGTCAGGGAGGCGGGGGCCACCGACAGGGTCGCGCTTGAGGAGCCACCGCCGGCCGCGGGGAAGACCTCGAAGTCGGACAGCTGGCCGGCGCTCCACCCCGTGTTCGCCGTGATGTTCACCCGGACGTACCGGGCGGTGGTGGCGTTGAACGTGATGGTGACCGTGTTGTTGTTGGCGTTCGGGTCAAAGGTGTACCCGGCCGAGCCCACGATGGTCGAGAAGTTCGAGCCGTGCGTGGATCCGAGCAGCGACAGCGTCTCCGTCCGAGCGCCCCAGGCCGTCGAGGGCGGCAGCTTCAGGATGACCTGGCCGATGCTGTAGTTCTGGCCGAGGTCGACCTGGGCCCACTGCGGGAACGAGCCGTTCGCGCTCTCCCAGTAGGTGGACGGGTCCGGGTCGGTGAGGTTGGCGGCGACGTAGGGATTGTTAGCCGAGCTGGCCGACGCCGGCTGGCCGGCCGCGATGTTAGTGGTGCTGCCGATGGCACTGCCGCTCAGGGAGGCAGTGGTCGGGCTGTTGTTGGCGTTACTAGTCACGGTCAGAGTTCCGGTACGGGTCCCGGACGCGGTGGGCTTGAACGTGACGGTCACCGAGCAGGACCCGCCGACGGCGATGCTGGTGCAGTTGTTGGTCTGGCTGAAGTCCCCGGTCACCGTGACGCCCGAGACGGTTGCCGAGGTGGTACCCGAGTTGGTCACCGTCATCGTCTGCGGAGACGCGGCGGAGCCGACCAGCGTGCGGCCGAAGGACAGGCTGGCCGGGTTAGCGCTGAGCACCGGGCCGGGCGCGGTGCCGGTACCGCTGAGGCTCACCGTGTTGGTGACGCCGCCGGCATTGACCGTCAGGCTCCCGGTGCGGGTGCCGGTCGCCGTCGGCGCGAACTTCACGCTGACGGTGCACGAGCCGCCCGCCGCGATCGAGGAGCCACAGGTGTTGGTCTGGCTAAAGTCGCCGCTGACGGAGATCGACGAGACCGAGGCGGCCGAGCCGGTCGGATTGGAGACCGTCACGGTCTGGGCGGCGCTGGTCGCGCCGGTCGCGACCGAGCCGAAATTCAGCGCGCTCGGGCTGGCCGTCACGCCGGAGGCGGGGTAGGGCGGGTAGACGGGAGCCGGCCAGGGGCCGCAGTACGGCGTGCCGCTGATGCCGGAGTTGCCGCCGCCGTCGGTGACCGTGAACCCGCCGCCCTCGCAGTTGTACACCGCGGCCGGCCCGTTGACGCCGGTCGCCGTGACGTTACTGAACGTCGCCGCGCCGCCGGTCTGCTCCTGCAGGGCGAAGGTCCCGGTGCCGGCGATGGTCACGTTGTTGAGCGAGACGCCGCTGACGGTGCCCTCCACCCACTGGACCGCCTCGAACGGGCTCTGCTCGATCAGCGCGTTGGTCACGTTGATCGGGCCGGTGATCGCGCCCTGGCTGCCGTCGAACCACAGCGCGCCCACGCCGACCTGCCAGTTCGGGTCGAGGTCGCCGTCCCGGATCAGGGTGTTGTTGGAAATCGTGGTCAGGCCGACCGGAGTGGAGTTGAAGCGCTGTCCCACGTGGATACCGCCGCCCTGGGTGATGCCGGTGTCCACCACGAGGTTCCCGGTGACGGTGTTGTCGTGGCCGCCGTAGACCGCGATGCCGTTGGCCAGCTGCTGGAGCTGGACGGTGTTGTTCGAGATCGTGTCGTTGGCATCGGCACCGATGCTGGCGTCCGCCCAGGTCGCGATGCCGTCGTCACCGGTGTTGCGGATATCGCTGTTGGTAACGGTGGAGTTGGTGACGCCGCCGTGGAAGTTGATGCCGTCGGCGGTGGTGTCCCGGATGCGCATGCCGCTGAAGGTCAGGCCGGTCATCGGCCCGTCCATCCAGGCCCCGACCTTCTCGTGGTCGATCCAGATGTTCGATACGGTCGAGTTGCTCATCGCGCCGCCGATGCCGTTGACCTGGCAGCTGTCGCAGCGGTCCTGGACATTACCGAAGATCGCGAAGTTCTGCAGGTGCACGTTGGTGCTCGCCGACGGCGCGGAGTTGCCGTAGAAGCCGGGCGCCGTGCCGGTCACGGTCGAGTACCACATCCCGGCACCGGCGACCGTCACGTTGTTCACCATGATGTGACCCGGGATGTTGTAAGTGCCCGGCGGGATCCAGATCGTGCCGCCGGAGCCGGCCGCGGTGATGGCCGCGTTGAACGCGCTGGTCGAGTCGCTCGCGCCCGTGGGGTCGGCGCCCTGGCTGACGACCGATACCGAGCCCGAGGGCTGCGATAGCGGCGAGCCGACCTGCTCGAAGTCGGCGAAGTCGATCGTGTAGGAGGACGCGGTGTCCTCCGAGTCGACTTGCAGCTTGAAGGTCGTGCCGGCCGGATAGGTCGTCGAGAACAGCCGGTGCACCTCGTCATAGAAATGGTGCGGGTTGCCGCTGCCGGGCGAGTTCGTGAACGGGTAGCCGCCGTAGTACCAGCTATAGGCATTGGTCAGGGTGAAGTCGGGCTGCTTGGTGCCGTTGATGTACAGCGACAGCGGAGCGGTGTAGACCGACCCGTCCGAGGTGTCGGGGATGCTGTACCGGAAGTCGATCGAGTTGGTGGCCACCGGCGTGGTGAACGTGACGGACTTGCCAGTGCCCTGCAAGGTCACGGCCTTACGGCCCGACGCCTCGTCGGCCAGCTGGCCCTGGGTGTAGCTCGGGCCGATGACGGTGCCGTTGGTGACGGAGTTCTCCGCCTGTACTTCGGTGTACGCCAGGCTCGCGCCGCCGCCAGGGTGACGACGCCCGCGGCGACCAGCGACGCTGTGCTGGCTGCCAGGGCGAGGCTTCGCCGCAGATCTCGGATGGACAGGGACACCTCATGCTCCTTTCGATGCGAGGCCGCCGGACTCGTCCGCGGCCCCGCAATCAGGCGGGGGGAGGAGCGGAACGGAAGGGGTGGTGCGCTGCGGCGACACGCCTCGCCGGAACTTTGCGGGTCGGCGAGGTGGTTCGCGGGCCGGTGTGGAGATCGGGGACAGGGACGTTTACAAGGGGGACGGTAACCTTCTCGACATCATCACGCAATATCTAGACACATAATTGGTATAGCCATACTTCAACCCGCAAGATCCAATGTGGCGCTGCGGGACGGCGCCATTCAGCACCTTTCCGCAGGTGAGTGGCCTTCAGGTGTCGCAGGAGGGATCCCGGAAGCCCTGCCGGCTAGACAAGGCCTTCCTGGAGGGCAAGCCGGGTCAGGTCAGCACGCCACCGGAGCCCGGTCTTGTCGCGGATGCGGTCGAGATGAGAGCGGACGGTCCGCACGCTGATCAACAGGTCGCCTGCGATCTGCAGGTCCGTCCGCTGAGCGCAAGCCTCTACACCATCGTGGCCAAGTGCCTCGGCGACGAGTCCGACGCGCTCTCCCTCACCACCTGGCAGTTCACCGTGGCCACCGTCGTCACGCTCGGCGTCTCCGCCGCCCGGTGGGGCGCCGGCGCGGAGAGCCCGCCGTTCGCCGTCCCGCTGCGGTTCTGGCTGGCCGCCGCGCTGGTGGGCATTGCCGGATTCGGCGTCAGCTCAGCGCTGGAGGGTGGTCTGGAGAGCGCGAGTGCTTGTCAGCGCTTCCCGAAGCGCGGCCAGCCCCGCGTGCGGCGTTGTGCTTCCGGATGCCGTAGGCGAACCCTGCCGATATGGGTGGTCACGTCGAGCCGCACAAGCGGGAGCCCGGGTACCGGCGGTTCCAGCCGCGAGTCAACTCCGCCTTTGTGATGGGTAATCTGCACCGCGACGCCCTGCGGAACGATGATCGTGATGCTGCCCCAGCCGCTGTAGACGTGCAGGTCGATGACGTGGCCGTCGAACTCGGCTTCGGTGAGGTCGAGTCTCACACTGCCCAGATCGGCGCTGATATGTGTTTCCCTGGCGAGCTGCCATCGCCCAGTCAGGCGCAGCCGTCCGATACCGCCCTGGATCTCCAGGGGCTTGGTCAGCCGCCGGTCCGGGCTGGTGAGTGCGACGGGAGCAGGCAGCGACAGGACGACCGCTGCGAGTTCGGGTTCGGTCCTGGCGGCGAGCAGCCCGGCAACGCCGGTGTCAAACTGGCCCGCGTCGATGTCGCCTGCTGCGTACAGCTCCTTGAGGAACTCAGTGGCACGGTGCTGGGCATTGTCCTCGCGCATAACCTTGCCTCAGGGTGTCAGCGGCTCCGCCGGGCTGCTCAGGACCCAGCCTCCACCACCGGAACCGGTGCCGGCGTCGTGGCGTACCCGCCCTGGCTCACCGGCACCTGCAGGGCGAAGGCGGCCGGGGGCGAGCGCTAGCACGCCGAAGCTGGCCGCGGTCAGGAAGCCGACGAGGCGGCGGATACGCGCACCAGCCATCCGGGTGGCGGCGGCCGGGGGCGTTCCCTGACGAGATGCGCGTGTGAACATGGCTTTCTCCTGTCTGCTCGCGACTGGCCGGGAGTTCCGGCCGTCAATGGACAGACTGCCGGGCACGGTGGGACATACGGTTCTTGACAATGCCCTGGCCGCGAGTCAGGGTGTCACCTGCCGCACCGAGGTAGCTGCTGATGAGCGGGTATTTCGGCCACCGTCCCAGCTGGGCAAAGGGGGCACCATGGAACTGGCCGCCGACTTCTCCTTCCAGCCGCTGCCGGCACTGGAAAACCCGGTGCACTTTCCGTTCCCGGCGGTGGCGCACCCGCTCGGGCCGCTCGCCCCTCTGGCCGGAAAGTGGAGCGGCCGGGGGTTCAATGTCATCTGGCGGCCCAACCACACGCCCGGTCAGGACCGCTTTCTCGAGCTCAACGTGACCAGCGAGCAGCTCGAATTCGACGCGATCAGCGGACCCATTCCCAACCGCGGCCTCCTGCAGCCCGACATCAACATGTTCGGCCTGACCTACCTGCAGCAGATCTCCGACGCCAACCTCAAAGCCGGACTGCACATCGAGCCGGGCATCTGGGTGACCATCCCGGCGACCAGTGCCCCCAAGGTGGTGCCGACCGTGGCCCGGCTGGCCTCTATCCCGCATGGCACGACCATCGTCGTCCAGGGCACCGCCAGCACGTCGGCCGCGGCACCGGTCATCCCGGACGTCAGCATCAAGCCCTTTACGATCGGCAGCCCGACCGCGACGTTCGACTTCCCGGAGCAGACCCTGAACACGGCTACTCAGTTCCGGACCTCCGGCGCCGGGCTGACGGGCGTCACCCAGAACATGGTCAACAATCCCAATACCGTGCTCCGCTCGGCGATCGCGAGCCAGCACATTCACGCGACGACCACACTGCACGTGTCTACTGCCGACGCCCCCGTTCCCGGCGGGGGGACCGCGAATACGGCCTTTCTGAAAGGCGCCGTTCACGGCCCGAACGCCGTCTCAGCGCGGGTGACCGCCACGTTCTGGCTGGAGACGATCCAGGGCGACCCGGCCCCCCGCCAGCTGCAGTACTCGCAACTCGTCCTGCTGAACTTCAACGGCCTGAGCTGGCCGCACATCACCGTCGGCACGCTGCATAAGAACGTGAGCACCACCCCCACGCCCCAGCAGGTCGATCCCGCTTCCCCGGCCACCTGAATGACGCTCGCAGCGAATACGCGCTGACCGAGGACCCGGAGCGGTGACCATCGCCAGCGCCCGACAAGCTGGCCCAATTGCTGGTTATGGGGGTAATGACCGCTCCTTAGCGGACGAATAGGAATCGCCTTTCTAGCGCGGGACCGAGGACCGTTGAGACGCCGTGCCGGCGTCAGCGGGCTCGCCGGCCCAGGCTGCCGGCGGCGGGGGCCCTGGCGGCCGGCTGGGCGGGCCTGGCGGGCGGCCGGTTGATAGAGTGCGGAGACTAAAGCGATCGCTCGCTATAGTGAGCGCAGGAGGCGACGGATCCGCATGGCGGGACGGGAAACGGACGCTGGCCCTCCGGACGCGGGTCTCCCCGGCCAGCTGGCGCGCTTCGTGCGCGCGCAGCTTCCGGACGCCGACTCACTCAAGATCCTCGGGCTGCAGCGCCGGGGCGGCGGCCTGTCGCGGGAGAACTGGGCCTTCGACCTGACGGTCCGGGACGGCGGCCGGGCGCAGGCCATCCCGATGATGCTGCGTCGCGACCCCGTCGCCGGCCTGCTCGCCACCGACCGCCGGGTCGAGTTCGGGGCCCTGCAGGCTCTCGCGAGCACCCCGGTCCCGGCCCCGGTCGCGTACTGGCTCGACGAGGACGGGACCTGGCTTGGCTTTCCCTCGCTCATCATGAGCCGGGAGGAAGGGCAGCCCGACTGGCTCGCCCTCAACGGCGACCGGCCGGAGAACGATCGGCTGCAGCTCGCCCGGGAACTGCTAGACCATCTCATCGGCCTGCAGGCGGTGGACTGGCGGGCTACGGTCCTGGCCAAGCTCCTCGACGACCCGGGTCCGGACGCCGCCCTGGCGGCCGTGCGGTTCTGGCACGGCGAGCTGCTGCGGCACCAGCTCGAGCCCCTCCCGGAGATGACGGCCGTCCGGCAGTGGCTGCTGCGGCACGCGCCGCAGTCCGCGGATACTGTCATCGTGCACGGTGACTACAAGCCGGGCAACGTGCTGCTGGTCGGCAACGAGATCCGCGCGGTCCTGGACTGGGAGACGGTGCACCTGGGCAGCGCGCTGGAGGACCTCGGCTGGATCACTAATCCGGTCCGGGCCCGCGAGCATCAGATCCCGGGCCGCTGGGAGCGCGCGCAGATTGTCGAGCATTACGCCGCCGCCACCGGTCGCCGCGTGACGCAGCGGGAGCTGCTGTGGTGGAACGTGTTCTCCTGCTGGAAGCTGTCGGTCATCGTGATCAGCGGGCTGTCAGCGTTTGTCGCGGGCCAGTTCGACCGGGTGCACCTCCTGCCGACCTGGCTGTTCAAGAACATGTTCAAGCTGATCGAGAACGCCGGATGAGGCCAACCGTCGCCGAGCAGATCGCCGGACTGGGCCGCATCCTGGCCGCCGAGGTCCGGCCTGAGGTCAGCTCCGAGTACGCGCAGGATGTCCTGGCCGGGGTGCTGCAGAGCCTGGAGGTGCTGGCCTCGGGCCTGGCCGCCATCGGGCCCTTTCTAGCCTGGGATAACGCGGCCATGACAGCGATCCTGCGCGAGGCGGGAGCGGGCGCGCAGCCGGGAGCGGGGCCGCCGGGCGCGGGCCGGGCGGGTTCAGAGCTGGAGCAGCTGAATCAGGCCAACGAGCAGCTGCGGGCGCAGCTCGACGGCCTGCTGGCGCAGCTCGGCGACCGCCCCGGCCAGGATCAGGCCCGGCGCGCGATCGTGGCTCATCTCGACGAGCGGGCGAGCAGGTTCCCCCTGCGGCTGGTTCCCCGCATGCCCCGGCGCCCCGACCTGTAGGAGGCATCGTGATCACGAGCGCTGACGACACGCTGTGGCACACCACCCCGACGACGTTTGACCACGCAGGGACCAGCGACCCCCGGTTCTTCGACCGCTACTGGTTCGGCGTCTACGACCCCGATGGTGGCGCCGCCGTGCAGATAACGCTGGGCGCCTACCGCAACATGGACGTGATGGACGCCGGAGTGGCCGTCGTCCGGGACGGCGCCCAGCACAACCTGCGAGCGTCGCGGGCCCTGGGCCCGGAGATCGAGACAAGGTGCGGACCAGTGCGGATCGAGGTCACCGAGTCGCTCCGGGAGTTCCGGCTTCTGGTGGACGGCAGCACCCAGCCGATCGGCGCGGATCTCCGGTGGCAGGCCGCCACGCCGCCCGAGGAGGAGGAGCCGCATTTCGAGCGGTCGCGCAGGCGGGTCGTGCAGGACTACCTGCGGTTCAACCAGATCGGGGTGGTCGAGGGCTGGGTGCAGGTGGCCGGTGAGCGCATCCCGGCCCGGGACTGGTGGGGGTGCCGGGACCACTCCTGGGGCGTGCGACCGGGCATCGGGGTTCCCGAGCCCGCCACCGGGCCGGCCCGGCCGCTGTCGGCGCGCGGCTTCGCGATGGCGTTCCTGTTCTTCTCGACCCGGAACCTGTCCGGCCACGTGCACCTGCAGCAGCGCAGCGGCGACGCGCCGTATGTCACCGGGGTGGTGCGCGAGCGCGACGGCTCGGGCGCGCACCGGGTGGAGTCGGTGACGCTCGACGCGGACCTGCACCCGGGGACCCGCCGGTTCCGCGCGTGCACGATCACGGCGCGGCTGCCCGACGGCGAGCCGCTGGAACTGAGAGCCGAGGCCCTCGGGTCGTCCTTCGCCATGCAGGGACTGGGATACAGCCACGGCTTCACCGACGGGCGGGGGCTGGGTGCCTGGCGAGGGGACTCTCATGTCGAGGCGGACACCTGGGATGTCTCCCACCCGGCGACCATCCGGTTCGAGGACGGCCGCGCCAAGGATCACTGGCACCGGATCCAGCCAGTCCGGGTGACCGCCGGCGGCCGCGGGCGGCCCGCTGACGACGGGACGGGCAGTCTCACCCTGGTGCTCAGCGGCCACCTCCCCGAGTTCGGACTGCCGCTATGACGGCGGGCGGCGGTCTGGACGGAGCGCCGGCGGACAGCCTGGACCCGCCGCCGCTCGAGGGCATCAAGGTGCTCGAGCTGGCCCAGATGGTGGCCGGGCCCGCGGCCGGCCTGCTGCTGGCCGACTACGGCGCGGAGGTGATCAAGATCGAGCCGCCGGAGGGCGACGGATGCCGGCAGCTGCGGTCAGCCGAGGCGGCGGCCCTGCCGGACTCGCCGGTCTTCGTCGCCTACAACCGCAACAAGACGGTCACGCGGCTCGACCTGCGGGCGCCGACGGCCCGCGATCAGGTGCTGGCGCTGGCCGACGAGGCGGATGTCCTGATCGAGTCGTCCCGCCCCGGAGCCATGGAGCGTCTCGGGCTCGGTCCGGAGGTCGTCCTGGCCCGCAATCCGCGGATCATCTACGCGTCGGTGTCCGGCTTCGGCTGGGGACCGGCGGGCCGGTCGATGGGCGGCGTCGACATCATCGTGCAGGCCGAGAGCGGCACGGGCCCGTGACTATGCGGCCGTGGCGGAGGCTCCCCTGGCCCGGGAGACCGGGATGCTGCTCAGCGAGGGCGAGCTGCACGGCGTCGGCAGCCCGGTCCGGCTCGGCCGCACCGAGCCGCCGGCGGCCTGGCCGCGGGCCGAGGTGACCGCCCAGCGCGCGACGTTCTCCTCCGCATGAGCGCCGCCCGCGGCCAGGCGGCCGGTGGCTCGGCCGAGATAGCCGCCCTGGCCACCGTCTCCCGCCCGCTGCGACGGACAGCCGCCGGCCCGGTGTCGGGCCAGGCCATCGAGTCCTGGTGCGCGGCCCTCGGCGAGACCAATCCCGTCTACCGCGACGCGGCGGCGGCCATCGCGTGCGGGCTGCCGGGCTTGATCGCACCGCCGGTGCTGCTGCAGACCTGGATGATTCCCGACGACCCGGCGCAGACTCTGCACGCCCAGGTGCGCGCGGCCGCGTCGGCCCGCGGGTTCGGGGCCGTGGTGGCCACCAACTACGAGGAGGAGTTCCTCGGTCTGGTCCGCCCCGGCGACTGGCTGGCGGACCGCTCGTGGGTGGAGTCGGTCTCAGCGGAGAAGGCCACGTCGCTCGGCGCCGGGCACTTCGTCACGATCGCCGTCGACTACCTGCGCGACGAGGCGGTAGTGGGCCGGCTCCGGGCCCGCACGCTCTACTTTCGCAAGCTAGCCGCGGATGCGCCACCGGGCGTGGGGACCGCCGGCCGACCGCCTGGCCCGCGGCGAGCCGCCGCATCGCCCCCCGGTCCGGCGGAGTCGGGGGGGAGCGGAGTCGCCGGAGTCGGCGGGGGCAGACGGCACCCTGCTGCCGGGCCTCCGGGTCCGGCTGACCCGGGCCATGATCTCGGATTCGGCGACGGCCTCGCGCGACTACGAGCCGGTCCATCACCAGGCCGCCGTCGCCCGGGACCAGGGCCTGGACGACATCATCTGCAGCATCGTGACCAGCGCCGGGCTGATTACCCGGTACGTGTCCGGCTGGGCCGGCCCGGCCATGCTGCTGCGGGCGCTCAGCCTGCGGCTGCTGAGGCCCGCCTACCCCGGCGACACCCTCACGTTCTCCGGCCGCGCCAGTAGGCTTCGTCGAGGCGGCGACTCCGGCTGCGAGCGGCTGGCGCTCCGGGCCGACCACGGTCGCGGGCCGCACGTCGCCGCCACGGTCACCGTGACCGGCCCGCGCGCCCGTCAGTCAGACCTGGCCGGCACGTAACTGCCCGGCCTGAAGGCGGAGGAGCTGAGATGTCGGACGGCGGCGGACCGGCGGCCACGCCCAGTCCTGCCGCCACTGGCCGGCTGGCCGGCCAGTGGCGGCAGTACCCGGCGGACGACAGGCTCGCCCCGGTTCTCGACGCGGCCCTCAGCCTGTTCATCAGGTACGGCTACCACGGCACTACCGTGCGGATGATCGCGTCGGAGGCCGGCATGACGGTGCCCGGGCTGTACTACCACTACCGGACCAAGCAAGACATGCTGGTTGACCTGCTGCGCCGGTCAAATGAGGACATCATGCAGCGCTCCTGGGCGGCCCTGGCCGAGGCCGGACAGGACCCGCGGCGCAGGTTCGTGGCCCTGATCGAGAACATCGTCTTGTACATGACCCACCGGAAGCGGCTCGGCCTGGTGGCGCACGAGCTGCGGAGCCTGGAGGAGCCATTCCGGTCGCAGCACGTCCGGCTCCGGGACCAGCTGGAGGCCATGGTGCTGGCCGAGGTGGAGCGGGCCTGCGAGGCCGACGAGTTCGCGTCAGATTCCCCGCACGACTCGACCCGGGCCGTGCTCGTGCTCTGCCAGGGCGTGGCGGACTGGTTCACCGATGCTGGTCCGTCGAGCCCGGAGCAGATAGCCGAGCAGTACGTCCGCTTCAGCCTGCGGCTGGTGGGGGCCGCTCCGGAAGCGGGGCGGGCGAGCTGACCGGCCGCTGCTATTCGTGCAGGAACGACTTCGCCACCGCGGCGAGCTCGTCCGGGCTGAACAGCTCGCTATCTTCCATCTCGTGGTGGCTCGGGTCGGCCAGCATGTAGACGTCCTCGCCGACCAGCCGCGCGTCCGGCGTGTACTTCCAGAACATCGCCATCGGCAGGTGCTGGGCGTACTGGGTGTCGTCGGGCTTGGCGATGTCCTGGCCTTCGGCGGCTAGCACCCGGCCGGTGGTGAACCGCACGAACGTGGAGTACGACGCGATCCCTCAGTCGTTTACCCAGCACGTGTGGTCCTGGAAGGTGCAGACCACCTCGTTGACGCCGTTGTAGTAGCCCTGCACCGCGTCCCGGCCCTCGTAGGTGGTCAGATCCGGACCCCACTTGACGTGATAGACCGGCTCGTCGACGGTCATGTCCGGCTGCAGGATCAGCCCGTCCTGGCCCGAGAACTCCAGGCCGGCGTGGCGCAGGAAGTTCTCGAGGATCGCCTTCCGGTGGGGATCCTTCTCCGCCTCGACCGCATCAGCGATGACTTGCATGCAGGCCCGAAATGCGTCTAGGTACGGGCTCATGAGGCACGCTCCTCAGCTCGGTTCGGCCGTCGCCATCGCAGTGTCTCACGGCCTCTCGGTCAGTTCAATAGCGATCGCTCGCTAAAGTAACCTCGAAGCGCTAACGCCAGCCCGGCTGCCGCCGATCCCGACTTAGGGGTGCTACCGCTGCCCTGACTCATCCGGTGGGGTCACCGCGATCTCCGGAGCCGACTGAGGCGTGGCGTCCGGGGTCGCCGCCCCGGGCCGAGCTGGTCACTGTCGACTAGCGCGGTGTGGACGCCCCGGCCCAGCCCCAGGAAGCCTTGCCCCCGGAAGCGCGGGAGAGGCCATCCCGCGCGCGGCGGCCGTTTACTGCGCCGAGTCGGATGGACCGGTCAGGCACTGGACGGATTCGCCTGGCCAGCCGTCGTGCCGGCCGGCCGGCTGGAGCCGGGCGGGGGCCGGGTGCCGGTAGAAGTTCGGCGACTGGTCGAAGTCCTGGTAGGAGCGGTGGAAGACCGGGGTGGCGGAGGACGCGGCGGGCGGCACGATCCAGGTCCAGTCCGCCGGGCACGCCCGGCCCTCCCGCTGCTCCCGCTCCAGGTGCAGGAGGAAGCGCGCCGATTCGGTGTGATGGTCAGCGATCGTCACCCCGGCGGCGCTGAACGAGTGCAGGACCGCGAGGTTGAGCTCGGTGAGAGCCTTGTCTTTCCACAGCGTCCGGTCGCTGGCCATGGGCAGGCCCATGTGCCGGGCGATCACCGGCAGCTGGTCGTAGCGGCCGGTGTCACCCAGGTCGCGAGAGCCGATCTCCGTGCACATGTACCAGCCGTTGAACGGCGCGGCGGGGTAGCACACGCCGCCTATCTCCAGGTACATGTCGCTGATCACCGGCACGGTATACCAGCGAAGCCCCAGGCCGGCGAACCACCGAGCCTCCGGGTGCCCGATCCCGACCTCCAGGATCGCGTCGGCGGGCACCTCGTGCAGCGTGACCAGGCCGCCGGCCTCCTGCACCAGCAGCGGGAGGACGTCGAACCGGCCGCGCGGCCGGCCACCTGGCCAGCCGAGGTCACGGGCCAGGCCCGTGACGGCGGCGTTCGCCGGGTCCCCGATGACCGGGGCGCCGGCGGTCTGGTAGCCCGCGTAGCGGACCAGCTGCGAGTTGAGGATCCGCGGCCCCGGGCGGCCCGGCGCGTCCGGCGCGTACACGGTGATCATCGGCCGGATCCGGCCGCCGTTCGTCGCCTCCCGCAGGTGCGTGACCGACTCGGCGGCCACGTCCGGCGCCGCGGTGACCTCGCGGCGGTCGCGCACCCGCAGGCTCTGCCAGTACAGCCGCCCGATGCACCGGGAGCTGTTCCGCCAGGCCACCCGCGCGCCGAAGGTCAGCTCGGCCGGGGTATGCCAGTACGTGCCGGTCGCCTCGATCTCCTGCCGCACCTGCCGTAGCCGCCGGTCGGGCGGCCCCGCGCCCGTCTCGCCGTGGAACAGCGTGATGAACCGCTCCGCGCTGACCAGCAGGCTGTCCATCACCAGCGAGTCGGCACCAGCCAGTGACCCCGCAGCGGGCAGCGCCTCCCGGCCAGCAGCGAGGCCGGCCTCCGCCGCGTCCGCCGCCACCGGGCAGCCCAGGAAAGACGGGAGCACCGCGGACTCGCCGGGCGGCTCGTGGCCCCGGGCCCGGCCGCGCGACCGGCCGCGCCACCGGCCAGGACCCGGCAGGATCCGGTCCAGGTTCAGACCCACGCAGACCTCCCCGGATGGTTCCGAGCATCGGCTCCCCTGCTGGGGAACTTGGGCACCATCGTGTGGTACCAGCCTGGACGGCTCCCTTGCATTCGCCTTGACGCCTACCTTGCACTGCAGGTCAGGGGCCCAGGCTGATGGTCGTCGGGACCGAGCTGGCGGCCCCAGCCTGTTCTGCGGGCGGTTCCTGCAGCTGATGGTGTGGGAGCCTCAGGTCCGGACCTGCCGGCTGAGCATCGCCGAAGCTGCGCACGTTGCTCAACGTCGAGGAGGTGATCAAGGACGCGCCCGAGGACACCGCCCTAGCGCAGGACGTCGACCTGAGCGCGATCCGCCGCCTGGTCTTGACGGCCCTGCCGGCCAGACCGGCACGGCCGGCGGGCTAGGAGATGCGCAGGGCGAAGCCGGGGTCCATGGTCTCGATGCGGATCTTCGCGGACTCTGCCTCTGGCACCCCGAGCCGTTCGAAGATGTCCAGCGCCTGCCGGAAGACAATCCGCGCCGCATCCGGCCGCTCGGTGTTGAGCGTTGACTCGGCGATTCCCTCGAGGATCTTGCCTTCCTCGTACAGGTCGCCGATCTCCCGGGCCAGCCGCAGCGCGGTCTGGTAGTGATCAAGCGCCTCACCGTACCGGCCTGACCCGCGATGGATGTCGGCGGTCCGGCGCAGCGCGATCAGCTGATGGGACAGGTTGCCGATTTCCTCGGCAATCAGCCGCGACTTCTGGTGATAAATGAGCGCCTCGTCATAGCATGCCGCACTCTGATAAATGGCACCAATGTCATTGAGCACGTCGGCCTCATCCGGCAGATCGCCGATGCTGCGGTAAATCGCCAGCGCCCGCCGGCAGGCAGCCAGGCCTTCCTCGTAACTGCCCTTGTAATGGTGCACGGTGCCAATGTTGTGGCACAGGATGGCCTCATTCTGCGCTCCGCCTATGTCCCTGAATATCTGCAGAGACTCCTGGTAGGCCTCAAGCGCGTCCCGGTGATAACCGCAGTACAGCTGCATCCGCCCCAGGTTATTCAGCGTTTTTGCTTCCCCGCGCCGGTCACCGGCGCTGCGATACAGCGAAAGCGCCTCACGCAGGTGAGCCAGCGCCTCGGGGTAGCGGCCCAGCTGCGTGCAGGCGATCCCCGAATGGCTTAAGGTTCCAGCCACGCCGCGCTGGTCCGCGGCGGCGCCGTACAGGATCCTGGCCTCGTGGAAATAGGCGAGTGCCTCGCGGGACCGGGCGGCGCGCTGGTGCGCCATGCCGATCTGGTCCAGGGCCTCGGCCTCGCCTCTCCGGTCGCTCAGCGACCGGTAGACCGCCGCGGCCTCCTCCGCCAGGGGCAGTGACGCCTCTTGCCGTCCGATCTGCTGCCGCACGGCGCTGAGGTCCAGCGCCGCCTGCGCGATCCGGGCTGGATCAGCCAGCTCGCGGCAGGCCTGCAGGGCCAGGGTATGGGCCGGGATGGCCTCGTCCCAGAACGCCCGGATCTCCAGGAACTCGGCCAGCAGGTGGGTGAGATCGGCGCACTTTTGCTTCCACTCGTGCCTGCCCGCATGCTGCGCGGCCTGCAGGATGTTGCGCCACTCCGACTCCAGCCAGCCTGCCGCGTCTTCCTGGGTGCCCAGAGCCGGGGTGGCGGCTGGCAGGTGAGTGACGGGCACGGGCGGCGTCCGGCGCCGGAAGGGATGCAGGACCCGGTCAGCCTGGTCGGCCACGTGCAGGTAGTAGTCCAGGAGCCGGCCGACCGCCTGCCGCTGCTCAGCCTCGGGGGCATCACGCGCGGCGCGGACGGCCGCATAGCCGCGGATGAGGTCGTGGAAGCGGAACTGGCCGTCCGCAGCCCGGGCCAGCAGGTGATGATCGAGCAGGGTGGCGAGGGCTTTCTCGGCCTCGGCCAGGGTGCAGCCGACCAGGGCGGCCGCAGCCGGCAGGCTGACGGACGCGCACGGACCGAGGCCCAGCCGCCGGAAGAACCGCTGATGGTCGGGTTCCAGCGCCCGGTAGGACAGGTCGAAGGCGGAGATCACCTCCGGGCTGGCCGCGCCTGCGCCGCCCAGCGGCGCGGGCGACTGTGAGAGTTCCTCGACCAGGTCGGCGAGCCCGAGCGAGCGGTCGTGCGCGAGCCGGCCCGCGGTGAGCTGGATCGCGAGCGGCAGGCGCCCGCACAGTTCCACGACCGCGGCCACCTTATCGACGTCCCGGGCCCGGCCCTCGCCCGCGATCCGCCGGAACAGCGTGGTCGCGTCGTCGACGGACAGGACGTCGAGGGTCAGCGGGCGCGCGCTCCCGAGGGCGGGCAGCCGGCGCCGGGTGGTGATGAGGATGAGGCAGCGGCCCGCCACCGGCAGGAGCGGCCGGATCTGGTCGTGCCGGGCCGCGTCGTCGAGGATGACGACGAGGCGGCGGCGGCTCAGCTGGGCTCGCCACAGCGCGACGCGCTCGCCGATGGTGTCCGGTATCTGGGTCGCCGGCACCGACAGCATCCGGAGCAGCCGGTGCAGCGCCTCGGCCGCGTCGAGCGAGGGGCTGCCCGGATCGTGGGAGTGCAGGTTGAGGAAGAACGTCCCGTCCGGGTACTGCTCGCTGACCTGGCGGGCCGCGTGGACAGCCAGCGCGGTCTTTCCCACGCCCGGCATGCCCTCGATCACGGCCACCCGGGGGAAACTGGCGTCCGCCCGGGTGAGCAGCCCGAGTTCCTCGTCCCGGCCCACGAATTCCGCCGTACTGGGCGGCAGGGTGTCGGGCCGGAAACCCCGGCCCGGCCGCTGGTCGGCCGTTCTGGCGGCCAGCTGCGGGTCGCGGCCCAGGATGCGCTGATGGAGCTCGGACAGCATCGGGCCCGGCTCTGTTCCCTGCTCGTCGATGAGGCGGCTGCGGGTGTCCCGGTAGAGGCTCAGGGCGTCGCCGGGCCGGCCGCTCCAGTAGAGGGCGGTCATCTGGTGGGCGATGAACGTCTCATCTAACGGATACTGAGCCAGCAGATGCCGAAGCTCGCCCACCAGCTCGGCGTGCCGGCCAAGCTCCAGCTCGCACTCGACGCGCTCCAGGAGGGCCGCCCGGCGCTCCTCTTCGAGACCATCACGCATTCTGCCGACCCAGTCGCCGCCGATCCCCGCCAGGGCCTGGCCGCGCCACAGGCCGTCCGCCTCGCGCAGCAGGTCGGCCGCGTGATCGTAGTCACCGCTCGCGGTCAGCGCGCCTGCCTGCCGGCGAAGGCGGCGGAACTGATGCAGGTCGACCACCTCGGGGTCGACGTCCAGCACGTAGCCGCGGGCGCGCCCCGCTAGCTGCACGCTGTCGCCCAGGGCATCCCGCAGTGACGCCCGGAGCCTGGCGATGTAGACCGACAGGCTCTCCCGGGCCTTCGGCGGCGGCCGCGTATCCCAGAGCCGGTCAATGAGCGTGTCGACCGGCACGATCGTCCGTGGCGTCAGCAGGAGCATGGCCAGGACGCTCCGCGCCCTGGCTGGTCCAAGATCCTGCCGCTGTCCAGCCGACCAGAGCTCAATCGGTCCTAGCGCCCGGAATTCCATGATCGCCTTGCATCTTCTACCGCTCGCGGACAAGGTCGCATCTGATACCTGAACGATGTGCCGAGGCTTTGCATCGCGTCAATACCCATCGTCGGCATTTCCCACCCGTATCCTAAGAGAAATAGGTGAACAGGAGAATACTACCGCGCCGGCCGCTAGCAATTGGGTGCGCAATTTGCAGTGCAACACATGGGCAGCCCCAGGGGCGGTCGGCAATGCCGTGTTACGCCGTATTTAATTAGCGGCCCGCCCCGGCCCGCGTTACAGGCGATGCTGGTGCTGCCTTTCGGGACAGGATACGGCTTCTGAGGCTCCCGTTATTAATGGGATTTGGTAAAGGGCACCCACGGGGCCTGCCCCACGATGTCGCGCCGATCGGCCCGAATGTCCCATCCCGAGATGGATAGTGGTGTAGCTTCTCTCTTCAAGAGACGGTGCAACGCCCTCTGCAATTTGCGTTGCCGATGAGAGGAACTCCCCCATGAACGCTCATAGGTGGTTAGCTCACGTCGTCATGCGGACCGCGGGATCGGCTCACGGCGCGTCCGGTAGGCATTCGGCCCCGCCGGCTCGCGGCCGGGTGGCCCGCGGGATCCTGATGCTGGCTCTCGTGTTCGGAAGCCTCGGTGCCGTTGTGGCGGTATCGGCAGGCCACGGCGCCGGCCATGCGGGCACGACGCAGGTCAGCGCCCTCCACAAGATTCCGCATCCCTGGATGTACTAAGCCAGGGTCGGTCCCCGAATCGCACCCTGGGTCGGCCGCCAGGATGGCCAGCCGCTCGAGGCGGGGGCGCGCGGCCGCGAGCATCTCGCGGACTCCGGCCGGCGGCGCCCACTGGTGCAGCGCGCCCAGCGCGGTTCCCAGGCTGATCACGGCCTCCTGGCGCAGGCGGCCGGTCAGGCGCGGCCAGGCCAGGTCCAGGCGCTCACCCGCCAGCCGCTCCAGCACTAGCCAGGTCAGGTCGCCAGCCCGCCCCGCGGTCAGGGCCACGGCGTGCGGCAGCGACGCGAGCAGAGCCCACTCGCGCAGCAGCCGCTCCCGGTCACCGCGCCAGCACACCCGCAGCACGAACCGGCCGGTCATCCAGGTGTCGTTCGACCAGCTCTCCACCAGAATCGCGCCGCCCAGATCGACCGGCACGGCGCCGCCGATGACAGCCAAGCGGGCAGCAGCATCGTTCATGACCCGCTCAGCGTAACGGCGGCCCGTCAACGAACGTCGCCAGCGGCTGACCGGTTTCGACGAGGTAGGTGGAGAGCATCCGGCCCGTGCCGGGACCGATATCCAGCGCGTTATGCGGGGTACGGGGCGGCATGAGGAAGGGGTCACCGGCCTCCAGGGTCAGGGCATCCTGTCCCTGAATCATCATCCGCACTGTCCCGGCCAGGATGTATCCCACTTCCTCGCCCGGATGGATGTGCCAGCCCGACTCGACGCCGCACGGGATCTCGGTCAGCACCTGCACGATCTGCCGGCCGGGAATCGAGGATGCGGCGCGCTGGAGCTCGGTGCGCTTGAGCTTTCCCGCCAGCGCGTCGTCCGGCTGCGGCGAGTTCGTCAGGGGCGCAGACGACATGGCCGGCCTCCTAGTCGATGGACTCAGGCTACGGACTGCAGCGCTTTCATGATTGTGTCGGTGACCACCTGGGGCTGCGAGATCATGATCACGTGCGATCCCTCGACCTCGGTAATCTGGGCCTTGGCTCGCTTGGCCATGGACAGCACGACGTCCGCGCCGGCCGCCTTGTCCCCGGTCGCGACCACCGCCCAGGCGGGAAGGTGCTTCCACGCCGCCGGGCCGTTCTCCTCGCCGAAAGCGGCGGCCGCGACGGGCCGCTGCGCGGCGCACAATATCGCGGCATCCCTGGCCGGGAGATCGCCGGCGAATGCGTCGTGGAACGCGGCCGCGTCGATGGAGAACTCGACTTCGGTCCCGGAACCTGAGACGGCGGGGTAGTTCGATGGGCGGATGGCGGCATTCAGCACACTGTCAGTGGAGCCTGCCTCGATGTCCTGCAGCTTCTCGCCCTCGTCTGGGGCGAACGCGGCCACGTAGACCAGGCCGACGACGTTGCCCGCGTCCGTGGCGGCGTTCGTGATGATGGCGCCCCCATAGGAATGGCCGACCGCCAGGACCCGTCCCGGGATCTGGCTGAGGACACTCGCGACATAGGCGGAGTCGGCGGCGATGCCGCGCAGCGGATTGACGATGGCCCGGACCGGGATGTCGGCAGCCTGCAGTCTTTCGATCACGCCGGCCCAGCCGGAACCGTCAGCGAAGGCGCCATGAACCAGGACGACGGTCACGGCACCGTTACCGGAGCTGGCCTCGGTCATCGGTGATTTCCCCTTACCAGTAGGCGGCATAGCGGCATGCCTGCACAACGTGATCGCGCCCCATAGGCCGCAAGGATTCAAGAGGAATTCGAGGATTCGCCACTTGACGGACTGGCGACGAGATGGGTGATCAGCCTGGGACCAGGCCTAATGTCCCTCCACCCTCGCACCGTACCCGCTGGATGGCAAGGTACTGCCGCGGGTCATATGACCCGGACCTGCCGCCAGTCATGCGGCAGGCGCCCTCACTTCGTCCACACAATATTGATGACATATACTGGTGGCGTACATCATCAACAACGCGAGGCGGCTGATGGCGCTAACCCAGATCGACATCGACGAAGACGCCCTTGCCGAGGCCATGCGGCTGTCCGGAGCGAAGACGAAGAAGGAAACGGTCAACGTTGCGCTGCGGGAGTTCGCCGCCCGGCACCGCCGGATCGCGGCCCTAGAGCACTACGCGACGCTGGCGGCAGACTGGGATTTCGAGGGATGGGAGCACCGCCGGGCGGCTGAGAAAGACCCGGCGGCGTGATTCGTTACCTGCTCGACTCGTCCGCCCTGTGGCGGATCCTGCGGGACCCCGCGCTGCGGGCGGCCTGGGCAGAGGTTGTCTCCGCGGGTGCGATCGGTTCGTGTCACCCTCAGCGCGTTGAGTTCCGCCGCTCGGCCCGCACCATCGACGAGTACGAGCAGATGTCGGGGATGTTCGACGCGCTCTACCCGGATGCGGCGATCCCCAAGGGAGCGTGGCGATGGATAGAGTCCGCGCAATACCGCCTGCTACGGCAGGGAGCGCACCGGGCATTGTCGGCCGTGGACCTGATGATCTGCGCCACCGCAGCCCAGCACGCCCTGGTTGTCCTCCACGATGACAAGGACTTCGCGACCGCCGCACGATACCTCCCCGACGTGCGTGAGCGCACCATCCACGAAGCCCCTCAACCCGGCTAAGGTTGCTCCCCGGCCGGTGCAGGACCATCACTGCCGGGCTGGGACAAGGCCGACCGCGGACAGTACTCCACCTGGAAGACTCGAAGCCGCCTTCCCTGGCGCGACTCCCGGGCGGAGGATGTTGTCTGGCGCCAACCATGGTGGTGACGACCGGAAAGGGGAGCGTTATGACGGGCGTAACGGCTTGGCCTGAGGATCGCCGCATCACCATCAGAGACCTGCAGGCGGCCACGGACAGGCGTGAGCGCTGGTCCATGCTGACGAGCTACGACACGCTCACGGCCGGCATCTTCGAGCGGGCCGGGGTCCGGGCACTGCTGGTCGGGGACACCAGCGCCGAGATGGTACTGGGTTATCCGGACACGCTGCCGGTGACGATGGATCAGCTGGTCTCGATGGTCGCGGCGGTGGTGCGGGGAACGCGGCGTGCGCTGGTGGTGGCGGACCTGCCGTTCGGCAGTTACCAGGCGGGGCCGGCCGTGGCGCTGGCCAATGCGGTGCGTCATCTGAAGGAAGGCGGGGCGCAGGCGGTCAAGCTGGAAGGGGGCCGGCGCGTCCTGCCGCAGGTCGAGGCTCTGGCGGGGGCAGGCATTCCGGTGATGGGTCATCTGGGGCTGACGCCGCAGAGTGTCAACGTGCTGGGCGGGATGCGCCGGGTGCAGGGCCGGGGCGATGCCGGGGACGAGCTACTCGCCGACGCGGTCGCCCTGGAACGCGCCGGAGTGTTCGCTGTCGTGCTGGAGTCGGTACCGGCCAGCCTGGGGCAGCGGGTCTCTGACGCGCTGCGGATACCCACCGTTGGAATCGGGGCAGGCCCGGACTGTGACGCGCAGATCATGGTCTGGCAGGACATGGCCGGGCTGACCACCGGCCGTGTGCCGCGTTTCGTCCGGCGCTATGCCGACCTGGACGAGATCCTGCTCGATGCAGCCCGCCGCTACACAGTGGACGTAACGGCTGGGCACTATCCCGATCAGGCCCATAGCTACGCATGACCGGCTCAGCTGGTAGGCCTGCGATGTCAGCCGCGCACCTGTACGACACCATCGGGACTACCTACAGCGCCACCCGTCGCACCGAGCCGCGGATCGCTGCACGAATCTGGGCGGCACTGGGTGATGCCAGCACCGTGCTCAACGTCGGGGCAGGCACCGGGTCTTACGAGCCCCCCGGCCGGGACGTCACCGCTGTGGAGCCCTCGGCTGTCATGCGCGCCCAGCGGCCGCCGGGCGCGGCACCTTGCCTGGCGGCCCTGGCCGACCGTCTTCCCTTCGCCGACAAGTCTTTTGACGCAGCCATGGCGGTGCTCTCGGATCACCACTGGCCCGATCCTGTTGCCGGGCTGCGCGAGATGCAGCGGATCGCCCGCCACGTGGTGGTGTTCCAGTTCGACACCAGCCGCCCCGATCGGTTCTGGCTGACGCGCGACTACCTGCCCGAGTTCGGGCCGCTAGCCGCAGCCGAGCCCACCCTTGGCCAGCGGGCTCGCGCCATTGGAGCCCGCATGGAGCCGGTCGGAATTCCCTGGGACTGCGCTGACGGCTTCTTCCTTGCCTACTGGCGGCGCCCCGAGGCCTACCTGTCCGAGCACGTCCGGCGCGGGATATCAGTGTTCCAGGCCATCGGGCCGGCGGCCGAGCAGCGCGCTGTGCGCCGCCTTCAGGAGGATCTCCGCTCCGGCCGGTGGGCTGAGCGTAATAGCGACATAACCAGTCTCGACTCAGCCGAGCTAGGCGCCCGCCTGCTCGTGGCCTGAATCACGCACCATCGGCAACGGCTCGGTGAGGCTTCCTGAAGGTCGGCGCGCTCGGGGTCCAGGTCGGGGCGCGTGTCACACGGGGCATCACAGGCGATTGCCACGTTTACCGGCATGAAAGTACTCCTGAGCGAATCGCCCATACGCCCGTACCGGCCGCGACACCGGCGCCCGGTCCCCTGGATGCCCCCGAAGCTTGGCCTGATGGCCCCGGATCGGCACCTGCCGCCGGCACTTGCGAGACCCGCCATGCTCGTGCGCCGTCACAGCAGCCGGATCCCGAAGCAGGCCGCCGCGTGGCTGCGCACCAGCCCGTTCGTCGGCAAACCGTGACCAATCCGCGAATCAGCCTGGGGCAGGACCCGCACTGGGTCCTGCCCCAGGGGCTTGCCGGCGCGGGAGGGTGATCGAGCGGACTATGCGTTACCTACGTAGTCATTTCTCGCAGGTCCGGATACGTCTTCTCACCGATGTGGCTCGCGCGCGCTTCTAGCAGCCTGGACCTCGTCACGCTGCCGACCAGGCCGCCGCAACCGGCGGCGGCGGGCGCAGCGACATCAGCAGAACGGGGACAGCAATGCGCAAGACCATCGCCGCGCTCATCGGCACGGCCACCGCCGCCACGATGATCAGCGGAGCGGGCCTGGCCGCCGCGAGCACCGCTGCGGGCAGCCCGGCCAAGTCAGGCACCGAGCACCTCTACCTCATGACCACCCAGCCGTCTGCGAGCCGGTACAGCGTGATCGCGACCGGGGTGTTCACCGCCGGGGGCGTCGATATCTCGGGCAACGTCACGGACACGATCAAGTTCCGGGGCGGCACGTTCAAGGTCCATCATGGCGGGCCGTCCCACGTCGTCAGGCAAAGGCTCAACCGCAAGACCTGCCTGTTCGAGTTCGAGGTGATCTCCGGCTTCAAGGTCGGCGGCGGCACCGGCGCCTACAAGGGGATCAGCGGGTCGGGCAAGGCCGTGATCAGCGCCCTGGCGATCGCGCGCCGCAACTCGAAGGGTCAGTGCAACCCGAACGCCAACCCTGTTGTCAACCAGCAGACCATCACGGCCAAGGGGCACATCAAGCTGTAACCGGAAGCGCTGGGTGGTGCGGCCAGCATCAGCTGGCCAGCGCCAGGCGGCCAGCCTGTTAGCTGGTGACCTGGCCGTCCGCTAGCGCGCTGAACAGCTCGGCGTAATCGTAGGCCGCCTCGGGCTTGGCGCGCACCGCGGCGTCGATCATCTTGGCGTCCTCGCCGACGAGGATCCGCCAGGCCCCGGATCGCACCCCGTCGAGGATGACGGTCGCCGCCTCAGCCGCGCTGACCGGCGCCTTGTCCCGGAAGTCGGCGTTCGCCCGCACGAGCATCCGGCGCAGGTCATCGGCAGAGGCGTCCGCGGTCAGCAGGCCGGCCCGGATCAGCTTGGCCTGGGTCTCGCGGGGAATCAGCTCCTCCACCTGGGCGTCGCTCATCTGCTCGGGCTCGGGCAGGCCACGGGCCCGCAGGCTGTTCACCACGATGTCGGTGCCCACATGCCCCGGCAGCACGACGGCCACCCGGACCTGCGGCGCATTCACGCGCAGGTCCTCGATGAGCGCCTCGGAGAAGCCCCTGACGGCGAACTTGGCCGTGCTGTAAGCGGTCTGCGGCATGCCCGGGCCCAGCGACGCCCACAGGCCGTTCACGCTGCTGGTGTTGACCAGGACGCCGTCATCGCTCGCGATGAGCAGCGGCACGAACGCGCGGGCGCAGTAGTACGTGCCCCACCAGTCGATCGCGAACGTGCGCTCCCACACCTCCCGGGGGCTGGTGATGAAGCTTTCGCCGCCGCCGATGCCCGCGTTGCTGAACACCAGGTCGACGTGATCGCTGGCGTGCTGCTCGAGCAGCTCATCGCGGAACCGCAGGACCTGCGCCTCGTCGGAGACGTCACAGGCATGGCCGGTGACCCGCACGCCGGGCGGGGCGGCCGCCCACGCCGTGGCCGCGGTCACCGCGACGGCGTCCGCGTTCAGGTCGCACGCCGCGACCGAGCATCCCTGCGCCGCCAGCTGGCGGACAAGCTCGCGGCCCATGCCCGACCCGCCGCCGGTCACCACCGCGAGCTTGCCCGTGAACGAGTCCACAGCCTGGATCCTTACCTGCGGTGCCATTGCTCGTCAACGATCCAGGGTGCCTGCACCTCGACGACCCGCCGGGACGCGTAGTTCATCTCCTGAACGGCCAGCCGGATGCGGCGCCATGCTCCCCGGAACCGTCCGCGGCCGGCCCGGGCGGTCGGCTCTATCGTCCTGGCCTGAGTTCCCTCGCGGGTAAGTTGTGCGGACATTGCCTTGTCCTATCTGCTCGAAACTGGCCGGCTCTCCGGCCCTCAGGCCTAGGTTCACCCCGCCCTGACCTGCCGTGGCAGGGGTGGTTTCGCCCCTCTTGCCGCGGTGCCATGGCCGGGGTGGAATCCCCCACACGCCCGCGTGGCGGGCTGGCCGGCGAGACAGGCTGCGCGCGGGCTGGCTGAGTCAGACCAGGCCGGCGCTGAGGGCAAGGCGGGTGAGGTCAGCGCGGCGCCGGCATCCGGTCTTGTCCCGGATCCGGTCCAGGTGGGAGCTGACCGTGCGCACGCTGATAAACAGCTGGCCGGCGATCTGCGCGTCGGTGTGACCCCGGGCGACCAGGGTGACCAGCTCCCGTTCCCGCGGGCTGAGCCCTTCCAGGCCGGGTGCCGCAGTCGGCGGCTGCGGGCCCGCGGCGGTCAGCAGGAGGGCGTACTCGGCCGCGGTGGCCAGGCCTCATCGCCTGGCCGCGTTCCTCGGCCGCCCGCGCCTGATCCGGTCCGAGCGCCCGCCGGGCTTCGCGCAGGGGTTCCTGCCGCTGGAACCAGCCCTCGGGCACATCCGGGTGGGCCGGGACTGAGAAACCCTCGCGCCCCTGAAGCACGACCACCGCGGCCCATACCGTGACAGCCTCGGCGCAGCGCCCGGTCATGGCGCACAGGTACCCACAGCAGTCCAGTCATCGAGCAGCCTCGCCCGTGATCCGGTCCGCAACGCGGCGAGGAGCCCTTCCCGCAGGTGCGAGGCGGCGTCCTCGTAACGGCCCGAGTTCAGGTCAAGAACCACCACCTTCTCCAGCAGGTTCCCCAGACTCCACAGGTCGCCCGCGTCCCTGGCCCCGGCCAGCCCCGCCGCGCACACCCTCTCGGCAGCGGCCAGGTCCCTGGCCTCGATTGGCCGGGCTGATCAGGTTCGGGAGGCCCGCGCGTTCCTGCGGGGCATCCTGGGCGGCCCGCCCGGTCGCCGATACGGCTCTGCTGGTCTGCTCGGAGCTGGCGGCCAACGCCGTGCAGCAGCCGCTCCGCCCGGCCCGGCGGCACGCTCACCGTCCGCGCCCAGGTCCGAGCCGGCGCCTGGGCATGGGTCGAGGTGCAGGACGAGGGCGGCCGGTGGGCGACGGGCAAGCCGGGCTCCGATGAGAGCGGGCGGGGCCTGGTCGTCGTAGAGGAGGTGGCAGATTACTGGGACATCCGGGAAAACGACGAGAGCCGGGTGGTCTGCGCCCGGCTCGACTGGCCGCAGGCCGCCTGAGTGGGCAGGCGGATGACCGTGACCGAAGGCGCGGCGGGGCTGGGGCGGAGCGTGACTCTCGGCTGGCCGGGCGGGCAGCAGAATGCCTGGTGACGAGTTGTCGGTGGAGGAAGCCGCCGCCAGCCGCGCGCACCAGGCGGCGATGACAGCGCCCTGACGGACAGCCCCGTAAGCCCCGGCCCGTGCCGCCTCGGACAGGTCCCGGCACGGCGCCGGCTCCACTGCGCCCGCATCTGAAAGTCACCGAACGCCAGGCACCATGGCATCAGCGCCGCCGACCCCGGCTAGCGTGACGGAGAGAGATCTTCGCCGCCGGCCGAGACCAGGGAGCAGCAGTATGGGTCATCACCCGGACCGCTACGCGAGCATCGTGGACGTATGCGTCCTGCTCCAGCGGGCTGACAGGCGAATGCTGCTCGCCGAACGGGCCAACACCGGGTTCTCCGACGGGCAGCTGGGGATCCCAGGTGGCCGGCTGGAGGCCGGGGAGTCGGTGGCGGCCGGCGCGGCACGCGAGCTGGCCGAGGAGGCCGGTGTGGTCATGGACCCGGCCGAGCTGGAGCTGCTCTATGTCGCGCACCACACCGGCGGTGCATGGGGAGCCCGGCTGGGGTTCTTCTTCGGCACCAGCAGCTGGAGCGGCGAACCGGATAACCGCGAGCCGCAGCTGTGCGCCGGGCTGCACTGGGCCGATCCCGCCGACCTCCCTGATAAGACGGTCCGCTACGTCGCCGCGGTGCTGGCCGACATCCGGGCAGGCAAGACCTTTTCGATGCACGGATGGTAGCCAGCGATTGGTTCCGTATTCACGCCGGCGAGCCTGCCGCGTCCTACCGGCAGACCCTGGCCCATCGGGCTGCGGCGTCGGACAGCGCGGAAAGCTCTGCCGGGACCCGAAGGCCTGCCAGGTCGCCGAGGGAGACCCACCGCAGATCGCTGACTTCCTCCAGCTGCGCGGCGAGGTTCCCGCCAGAGGCCCGGCACACGTACACGAGGTCGATGTGACGGTGGGCACCGACGTTCGCGTCCGTCACGTCCATCTCGATGATCGCCCATGGCGCTGCGTGGCTGCGCACGGCCGGATGGCTGAACGCCGGCTCGCCGATGACGACGGCCTGAATCCCGGTTTCCTCGCGCACCTCACGCAGCGCGGCCTGAGCGGGATCCTCGTCGGGATCAATGTGCCCGCCAGGGTAGAGCCACTGCCCGACCTTGTTGTGATGCACGAGCAGCATGCGGTCCGCATCGTCTAAGACAACGGCGGACGCCGTGTAGTGCCGGATCGTGGTCATGAACGCTGCCCTTCGGCGAAGGTCCGGACACGAGCCGCAGCCCACCTTACGAGTTCCCCGCGATTGAGACGGGGTGTGAAGCGGGCGATGGTGCGGTGTCGCCCCGCCCGATCGCCGTCCTGGCAAGATAGCGGCATGGAACGTGTGCTCGGCATCGGCGGGTACTTCATGCGGGCCGCCGACCCAGCGGCCCTGGGCGCGTGGTACCGCGACTGCCTGGACCTGGACGCCGATGAGAACGGCCTGTGGCGTCAGGAAGCCGGGCCGACGGTGTTCGCGACGTTCGACTCCGAGACCGACTACTTCGGGTCCCGCGCCCAGCAGGCCATGCTCAACTTCCGGGTCCGCGACCTGGATGCGATGCTCGCGCAATTGCGCGCCAAGGGAGCGGACGTGGCTGAAGAGACGCAGGACATGGAGGGCGTCGGTCGATTCGGCTGGGTCACCGATCCCGAGGGCAACCGGGTCGAGCTGTGGCAGCCCGCCTGACCGCGCCTTCACGCAGGCGGTGACGTGCTGGCGGCCCGCCAGGCTGCCGGGGTGTGAACCTTGGCCAGGCCCGCGCGGCCAGGGGTTCCACCGGAAGGCATGCCAGGCAAGTGCCTGGTGATCGGCGTCGGCCGCCGCCGCGATAACGCCCGACTGCACCAGCAGTCCGGCGACACTGCAGCGGTCCAACGCCGTCTTACAGCCAGCACCGATCGGCCCCGGGCGGGAGGCTGTCGCCGGGAAGCTGCGGACCGGGTGCACCTCGTAGTTGAGCACGGCCGCCTTGACCGAGGGATCACCGTCCATGATCCGCGCAGTTTCGCCCGGCGGCGCGTCGATGATCCCGATACCGGCCTACTCGCTGTCATCGGCAACCGGGCACACGATCGCCACCACCACATCGGCGCCTGGCGAGTGGTTGCGGCGGCTGCGTTCCCAGACGACCGCGCCTGCATCCGGGTCGGTGTATCTGGCTGCCCTCTTCAGCAGCACCAGCGAGTAAGTCCGTGCCTTGGCGCGCATCTCGCGCCTGAACTCATCGGTAATGACCGCTACGCTATGTTCTCTTTCTCCCCGCGCATGCTCGGGCCTGAAATTCCCGTGCCGCTGCTTGCGGGCGATCAGATCATCCGGTCGCCGTCATCCTGTGGCGACCACTGGCACCCGGCTGCTCCGGGGCTACCTCGATGCCGGGGCGAGGCGCGGCAGCAGCCAGAGCACCGCGCCCGCAAGGAGGATCACCACGGCCGTGTAGTCGGCGAAGTTGTGTGACCCGAAGGCGTTCGGGTTGGGATTCGCGAGTGCATAGGCCGTGCTGCCGGCCACGAACAGGATGGCGAGCCAGGCCACGATCGTGACGCCGCGGCGGGCGCCCGGCGACGGAGAATGCCCTGCCAGCGGGCCGGCTAGCAGGGCCAGCACGGCGGGAAGGATCAGATGGCCCAGCGCTATCGCGATCTTGACGCCCAGGGTGTCGGTCGACGTGCTGAAGTTACCGCCCAGCCAGCCGAATCCGGTGGCCATGATGACGACCGCGGCCATGCCGAGCCGGGACACACCTTCGGCACGGGGCGCAGCGGACTGCGGTTCCAGTACAGGCTTCATGGCCCGTAGTGAAGCAGTAATGGATGAAAACCACAATGATTCTAAGTTTAGAATGACTCTACCTACTTGGGTGCGAGGAAGGGCCACGATGTCTGACGG
This sequence comes from Streptosporangiaceae bacterium, assembly GCA_036510065.1. Classification (GTDB taxonomy): domain Bacteria; phylum Actinomycetota; class Actinomycetes; order Streptosporangiales; family Streptosporangiaceae; genus DASUBV01. The sequence goes on from DATCEO010000077.1 coordinate 80,517, forward strand.
CGAGGCGGGTCTACGACAGCGTAAGAAGGAGCGCACCAGGCGGGCGATCGCCGATGCGGCGATGCGGCTGTTCTTGGAGCGTGGCTTCGACCAGGTCTCCATCCTTCAGATCGCCACTGCCGCCGAGGTGGCGGTGCAGACCGTTTACAACTACTTCCCGGCGAAGGGTGACCTGGTCTTCGACGAGGCCGACGAGATCATCAACGACCTGCTGTCCACGGTACGGCAGCGCGCCCCAGGCGAGTCGCCGCTGTGGGTCATCCGCGGGTACTTCGCCCATGTCCCCGCGCGAGTCGCCGGGCGGCGTCCGCCCGAACCTACGCCCAAGTTCCGGCGCCTGGTCAGCGACAGTGCCACGCTGCGTAGTTACCAGCGGGAGGTCTTCGCTCGCTTCGAGCGATCCCTCGCGGCCTTGCTGGCAGAGGAAACCGGCCAGCCCCACGACGCGGTCGAACCCTTCATCGCGGCGGCAGGCCTGGTCAGCGTCTTCCGGGTGAACCTCGAAGGCCGGGCCAGCGACGCAGAACCACCAAGGCAACGCGTCGAACGGGCCCTTGACCTCCTCGAGCGCGGACTAGGCGACTACGCCGTGTCGCCAGCCGGCCCATCACTCGACTAACCAGCCCCGGCCAGCACGGCGACGCACCCTGGTTCATCCCAGGTGATGGACGCGATCCGTGTGGCGCTGTGGGCGCCACACGCCGAGATGATCAGCGGCACGGCGGCCAAGATTAACCAGGCCAAGGCAGGCAAGGCGGCCCCGGGCAGCGGCTTGCCATCACCGGAGCAGATGTTCGCGCGGGTACACAAGCACCTGATCGGCTGGGACGCGCCGGTCGAGGTGCAGCACGGCGGCGCACCCGCACCACGCGCGACATCTCAGGGCGCGGATACCGCGGTATCCGCGCCCTGCCGCGTCACCGGCGCGGCGCCAGCCATCGGGTGTCGATCCGGCCGTGCCGCATCCGGCCTGCCAAGCGGACGCGCAGCGTCTCCGGCGTGTTGTCGTCCGCGTCCCTGCTGATCGCCAGCTTGCTGTGCCGCACCGCCAGCTCGTTGGCGTCCACCACCATGCCCGGCGCGAGGACCAGCTCCACGTCGCCGCCGCGCACCCGCAGCTCGATCACCAGCTCGGGCCCGCTGCGTACCGCGCTGGTCAGGTCAAGCATCACGTCGCACCACGCGGTGTGCAGCGCCAGCCGGTGCGGCAGCGTCCACCGGCCGTCGCGGCGCACCGAGCC
>DATCEO010000078.1:0-12684 GCA_036510065.1 Streptosporangiaceae bacterium
TCAGGTTGCCGTAGAAGTTCAGGTAATTGCGCTTCATCTGCGGCGTCGGGATGGGCCCGCTGGCGTTGAAGATCCGCAGGAACTCCTCCTGCACGCTCGGCTTGGTCGACAGGTCCTCGTTGACCGTCGCCGGCAGCCCGAGAAGTCCCGACGCACCCTGGAGGTACCCAACGACGCAGCCACGGCACTCAAGGCGCTGCACACGCGCCAGGCCGTACAACGGCTGGCGGCCGGTGCAGCGTGGCAAGATCACAAGCTCGTCTTCAGCACCCGAACCGGTACCGCGCTGGCGGCCGGCAACGTCCGCCGATCGTTCCGCGCGATCACCAGGGCGGCCGGCGTTGGCGACGACTGGGTACCCCGGGAGACACGGCACACGTTCGTGTCGATCATGAGCGACAACGACGTGCCCATCGAGACGATCGCTGATCTCGTCGGGCACAAGGGAACCTCAGTAACCGAGCGCGTTTACCGCCATCAGCTCAAGCCCGTGATCACCAAGGGCGCGGCCACCATGAACGCGATCTTCACTCCGAAGAAGGAAGCCAAGTCCGCATGACCGCTGGCTCCCCGTTTGGCTCCCCAGTGACTACCTGGGTCGAACACGGGTCCGAAAAAGATGTGGAGCTACGGGGATTCGAACCCCGGACCTCTTGCATGCCATTCCTGGCGATTCCGTCTGGAGCGGTCGCGGGACGTCGGTTATCCGCAGTTCAGAGCGCTTCGGCTGTCTGGCTACGGCTGGCCATGTCCGATGCGGCCTGGGTGCGTAGTCACTTGGTTAGTCACTGGTTTCCGGGCCTCACCACTGGAGGTGAGGCTATATGTCAGTCAAGATCAGCGACGACTTCATGTGCCTGGAGATCGGCGGCGCAGTCATCGCGACCGCCCGGCAGCGGCCTGACGGCTGGTGGGAAGTCACCCACTGGCCCAGGTTCCTCGACCGCAACCAGGCCATCACGGCCCTGACCGTCATCGAGCTGCTGGAGGCCGGACGCGGCAACGACGACCCGCTCGTGATCGCCCTCCGCGGGGAGCTGCGATGAGGGCAGGCCGGCTCATCAGGATCACGACGGCCCTCGCGGTGGTGGCCGTCGCCGCGGTCGCGGCGGTCATCTCCTACCAGCACGCCTATGAACTGGTGCGCACGCACGGCGAGTCAGGCGTTACGGCCCGGCTGCTGCCGTTCACGGTGGATGGCCTGATCTGGGCGGCGTCGATGGTCATCCTCGACTCCAGTCGCCGGCACCAGCGCGTTCCACCCCTGGCCGCCTGGAGCCTCGGCATCGCCATCATCGCGACCATCGGTGCCAACCTGGCACACGGGCTGGGACACGGCCCGATAGGGGCCGTGGTCAGCGCCTGGCCCGCGCTGGCGCTCGTCGGCTCCTACGAACTGCTCATGATGCTTGTCAGAACTGAACACGGCACCGGCGAGCAGCAACTCTGTGAGTCACCCAAGCGCCAGGCTGCACCAGTTCCGGAGCTAGATGCTCCAGCTGCGCCAACTCAGGAACCAACGATGGAGCAGACAATACGAGCCTGGCACGGCTCCGGCCGCAGCCAGCGAGCCATAGCCCGGGAACTCAGCATCGATCGCCGCAAAGTGAAACAGATCATCGACCATGCCGCATAGGCCAGCGGCCCCCTGCCGCACTGCATTACCTCAAGGTGCTCACTGACGCTGGCCTGACCACCGGTGACAAGCGCGGCCGGTGGATCTGGTACCGGCTGGTCCCGGACCGACTCGATCTGCTGTGGCGCGCGCTGGAGCAGCCCGCCGGGGTCTTGACATGAGCATGGCCAAGGTCGCGGCTCCGAATCTTGCGGGCGGCCTGATGCAGGACGGCCGGGTTCGTCGGGTCGCCCAGCGGGAAGCCCAGCCACACCGCGACCAGGGCGGCCAGGGCCTCGGCGGCGGCCCGAGTTCGACCGCTAAGACTGAGGACGGACATGAATGACGAACTGAGTTCGCTGGCCATCGATCCTCAGTCAGCACAGACCGACCAGCCGGAGGGACAGCCGGTTATCACAGACGAAATATCTTCGGAAGGCAACGCCGACCGACCTAAGGCTGGTCAAGACCGAAGGTCTGCTAGCGACGCGCCCCGCTGCCATCGGGGCTCCGCGACGGCACTCCCCAGGCCGCGGCGTCCCTGGGAGGCGCCTGCCGAAAGCGGAGACCGCAGGAGCCCTCCGGAGAGCCGCGACGGGCCAGCCTCCGTCGCGGCTCTGGCCGTCCAGCTCAACAAGTTGCGCCGCGAGGTGGAGTCGCTGACCGGAAAGCTGGATACCGACGCCAGGGCGCAGCGTGAGGAGGTGGCTGTTCTGGCGGACATTGTTGAACTTCGGGAGCAGGTTAAGCAGGTGCTCTCGACGCTCGCGGATAAGGAGCACGCCTCGCCAGCCGAGTGGTTCTGGAGACGGAGCAGAGCTGAAAGACGCCGCAGACTGGCACGACCGCTGGGCACTTGGCGCTCTGCGCCGCCTCAGCCAGGTATGAGCTGGTGTGAGCTTGTCTGTCGGCGACTGCCCTCCTGAAAGCCGTCAACGACCGGCAACGCAGGCTGCCTCTGTGAGCTGGTGTTACCGGGACGCGGGCCACCTGGGCAGCTGATCGTGGCTGTAGAGCCACTAGATGGTCATGGGCGGGCGGCGCGGACGATGGCTGAGTGCAGGCCGTCTGCGACCCGATGGGTCGGGGTAATGCTGATGGCGGTGAAGCCGGCCCGCGCCAGCCCGTCGCGGTATTCGGCGAAGGACAGGGCTCCGGCGATGGCGCCGACCTGCCTGCCGCGCTCGATCCGGTCGGCGGGGGTGAGGTGGTCCTCGGCGAGGATGTCGGACACGCCGAGCCGGCCGCCTGGTCGCAGGACGCGGAAGCTCTCGGCCAGGACGGCGGGCTTGTCGCCGGACAGGTTGATCACGCAGTTGGAGATGATGACATCTACCGACTGGCTGGGCAGCGGGATTGCCTCGATGTGGCCCTGGAGGAACTCGACGTTCGCGGCGCCGGCCTCGCGGGCATTAGCCCGGGCCACGGCGAGCATCTCGTCGGTCATGTCCAGGCCGTATGCCTTCCCGGCCGGGCCGACCCGGCGGGCGGACAGCAGCACGTCCAGGCCGCCGCCGGACCCAAGGTCCAGGACCGTCTCACCGTCGCGCAGCTCCGCCACGGCGACGGGGTTGCCGCATGCGAGGCTCGCGGTCACAGCCTCGCCGGGGACCTCGCCCTGCTCGGCACCGGAGTACACCCCGGCGCCAGTTCCGGCGTCGTCCTCGCCAGAGCACGACTCCCCGCAGCCTGGCGTGCCGCCGGCCAGGACGGCGGCGGCGGCTCCGGCGTACCGGGCGCGGACCCGCTCGCGGACGTCGGCTAGGTCATCAGGACTGGTCATCGGTTACGTCTCCGGGGCTAGGCGGGCGGGGAGCCGATCAGGTTGCCGAGGCTGGCCAGGGCGTCGGTGCGGGCCCGGTAGTACACCCAGACCCCCCGCTTGTCGCGGTCCAGCAGCCCGGCCTCGTGCAGCAGCTTGAGGTGATGGCTGATCGTCGGCTGGGACAGGTCGAACGCGTCGTTCAGGTCGCAGACGCAGGCCTCGCCGCCCGGATGGGAGGCGATCAGCGACATTAGCCGCAGCCGGACCGGGTCGGCCAGGGCCTTCAGCAGCGGCGCCACCTGCTCGGCCTGCCCGGCGGACAGCGGACCCGCTGACAGCGGGGAGCAGCACGCCACGGTGTCGGCCGGGCTGAGCACCGTCAGGGGGATCGTCATGCGTCTATATTGACAGGCTCCAATGTCTATGGCAAGCTCAGCCTCAGCGTCAGACATAGACGCTCATCGAAGTCTAGGTTCCGGAGGTTCCCGTGTCCCGTGTCCAGCTCGCCCTCAACGTCAATGACATCGATGAGGCCGTCGCCTTCTACAGCAGGCTGTTCGGCGCCGAGCCCGCCAAGCGTCGTCCCGGCTACGCGAACTTCGCGATCGCCGAGCCGCCGCTGAAGCTGGTGCTGCTGGAGAACCCCGGCCAGGGCGGCAGCCTCAATCACCTGGGCATCGAGGTCTCCGATACCGCCGCCGTCGACGCCGTCCTGGCTCGCCTGGCCGGGACTGGCCTGGCCGCGGTCGATGAGCGGGACACGACCTGCTGCTATGCCAGGCAGGACAAGTTCTGGGTGCAGGGCGCGCCGGACGGGGCGTCCTGGGAGGTCTACACAGTCCTGGCCGACGGCCAGACGTTCTTCAGCGAGGACCAGGCTGGTCCTGGCTGCTGCGGGGGGGTCAGCGAGTCCGGCGCTGGGCAGTCAGCGGAAGCGGCCGCGTCCGGCGCGAAGTGCTGCTGACAGGCTCACGTCCCTGGTGCGGGTCCGGCTGATCACCGCTGGGCCTGCTCTTGCTGACCGCCTGAGGGTCGGCTGGCGTTATAGGACTAGTCAGCGGACGGGAGCAGAAAGCAGCGCGGACATGCGCTCCAGCGCGGCCGGCACCAGCCAGTAGTAGACCCAGGTGCCGCGCCGCTCAGAGTCGATGATCCCGGCCCCGCGCAGCACCTTCAGGTGGTGGCTGATGGTGGGCTGGGTCAGGTCGAACGCGGTGGTCAGCTCGCAGACGCATACCTCGCCGCCCTGGTGCGCGCCGATCAGCGAGACCAGCCGCAGCCGGACCGGGTCGCCCAGGGCCTTGAACACCTGGGCCAGCCCGGCCGCCGCGCTCTCGCTGATCGGCTCGCCGACCAGCGGCGTGGAGCACGCGTCGACCACGACCCGCAGCTCGGCCGCGGGGATGAACGCCGCCGGGGACCGCTCCGCCTGCATCGACATTCCTCTATCTTGACGGCTATCTATCCAGGCTGGCAAGCTGTCCTCATCTGCATAGATAATCATCGATGAAGGAAGGCCGGGGCGGGCGGGCTGTGACAGGCAGCAAGCGGGGCGGCGAGGCCCGCCGGATGAGCGCCGGGAGGCGGCCGCGGTGAACGACGTGCCGTTGTGGCGGCGGCTGCTGGCTGAGCTGCTGGGCAGCGCGTTCCTGGCCGCGGTGGTGATCGGCTCGGGCATCGCCGCGCAGCGCCTGTCCCCGGGTGCGACCGGGCTGGAGCTGCTGGAGAACGCGGCCGCGACCGCGGCCGGGCTGTTCGCCATCATCTTGATGTTCGGCCCGGTGTCCGGCGCGCATTTCAACCCGGTCGTGTCCTTCGTGGACGCGGCGTTCGGCGGGCTGCGCTGGCGCGACGCCGCGGCCTACCTCCCCGCTCAGGTGGCCGGCTGCATCGCCGGGGCGATGGCGGCGAACCTGATGTTCGCCCGGGCCGCGGTGAGCATCTCCGCCAGGCACCGGGCCACGCCCGCGCATTTCCTGTCCGAGGTGATCGCCACCCTCGGGCTGATCCTGGTCATCTTCGCGCTGGCCCGGTCCGGCCGCAGCCGGTCCGCCCCCGCGGCCGTCGGAGCCTATATCGGGGCGGCGTACTTCTTCACGTCCTCGACCAGCTTCGCCAACCCGGCCATCACCGTCGGCCGGATGTTCTCGGCCACCTTCGCGGGCATCGCGCCGTCCTCGGTGCCCGCGTTCATCGCCGCCCAGGTCGCCGGCGGTGCCCTGGCCATTGTGGTGATCAGGGCGCTGTATCCGCGCCTTACCCCGGCGCAGGCCTCCGACATCATCTTCCCCCGCCACGCCAGCCAGATCGACCCGGCGCAGGACCGCGCCGGCTACGACGGCGCCACGGCGCCGACCGGCCGGGTGCCCGGCCGCGACGCGCCTCACTGAGCGCCCGACCTGGAGGGATCCAGTCATGCACCTGGTCATGATCGGCGGCAGCGACGCCGGGATCAGCGCCGCCCTGCGAGCCAGGGAGCTTGACCCCGGCGCCGAGGTCAGCGTGATCGTCGCGGATGCCTACCCGAACTTCTCGATCTGCGGCATCCCCTACTACATTTCCGGGGAGGTGACGCACTGGCGCAACCTCGCCCACCGCACCACCGCGGACCTGGAAGCCACCGGGATGAGGCTGCGGCTGGACACCACCGCGCGCCGGATCGACGTGCCCGGCCGCAAGCTCCTGGTCACCGCCCCTGACGGGCATGAGGAACTCCTCGCCTACGACAAGCTGATCATCGGAACCGGCGCGGTCCCGGTCCGCCCGCCGATCAGCGGCCTGGACGCTCTGGGCCCTGACGACGGCGTGCACCTGCTGCACTCCATGGGCGACACGTTCGCCGTCATGCGCACCCTCGAGGAAACCGACCCGGCCACCGCGGTCATCGTCGGCGCCGGGTACATCGGCCTGGAAATGGCCGACGCCCTCACCACCCGCGGCCTTCAGGTCATCCAGATGGAGCAGCTGCCCGAGGTCCTGCCCACCGTCGACCCCGCTCTCGGCGCCCTGGTACACGGCCAGCTCACTGCCCGCGGCGTGGAGGTCCTGACCGGGACCACGGTCCGGCAGATCACCCGCACCGACACCGGCGAGACGGGGCAGGTGCAGGTGCAGGTGGACGCCACCGGCGCCGACGGCACGGCCGTGACCCGGCTGGCCGACATGGTCCTGGTCGTCGTTGGCGTCCGCCCCGACACCACCCTGGCCGCCAGCGCCGGGGCCACTCTGGGGCCCAGGGACACGATCGCGGTGGACCGCGGGATGCGGACCAGCCTCCCCGATGTCTACGCCGCGGGGGACTGCGTGGTCACCTATCACCGGCTGCTCGGCGAGACCTACCTGCCCCTCGGTACCACCGCGCACAAGCAGGGCCGGGTGGCGGGCGAGAACGCCCTCGGCGGGAACCGGGAGTTCGCCGGGAGCCTCGGCACCCAGGTCGTGAAGATCTTCGACCAGGCCGCTGCGCGGACCGGGCTGCGCGACCACGAGGCGGCTGCCGCCGGGTACGACCCGGTCACCGTCCACTCCGGAGCCGACGATCACAAGGCGTACTACCCCGGCAGTCACCGCATCACGATGCGGTTCACCGGCGACCGCACCACCGGGCGGCTGCTCGGGGTCCAGCTGTTCGGCCACCGGCACGCCGAGATCGCCAAGCGCGTCGACATCGCGGCCACCGCCATCTTCCACTCCATGACCACCGACGCGGTCAGCGACCTCGACCTGTCCTACACCCCGCCCCTCGGCAGCCCCTGGGAAGCCATCCAGATGGGCGCCCAGGCCTGGCTCCGCGAAGCCAGCCGTCCCTGACCGCCTCGCTCCCAGCAGGGGAAACCATGCCAGCCAACGACGGACGGCAGCACCACGCTCACCGCACGCCCAGGATCACCCTCAGCGCGGGCGCCGCCCTAGCCGTTCTCGCCATCACCGCGTGCACGTCTACCGCGACCAGCTCCGCCCCCAGACCCACGGCCACCGGCACGGCCGCCGCCACGAGCGGACCTGGCCCGACGCTCTCCGGGGCAGGATCCACCTTCGACGCGCCGTTCTTCGACCTGGCGTTCTCCAGATACCACCGGGAACACCCAGCAGTGACGATTGGCTATTCAGCCGTGGGCAGCAGCGCAGGCATCGCGGCCTTCAGCGCGAAACACGTCGATTTCGGCGCCACCGACGTCCCGCTGACCACCGCCGAGCAGGCAGCCGCCCACGGCGGCCCCTCCGTCCAGGTCCCCGTCGACCTCGGCGCCGAAGTGCTCGTCTACAACCTGGTGCTGCCCGGCGGCGGGAGGCTGCACCTCACCGGCCCGGTGATCGCACGCATCTTCCTCGGGCAGATCACCAGCTGGGCCGACCCCGCCATCGTGGCCCTCAACCCGCACACCGACATACCCCGTGACCCGATCACCGTCGTCCACCGCTCCGACGGCAGCGGTACTACCTACATCTTCACCGACTACCTCTCCAGGGCCGACCCGGCGTGGGCGTCCCGGCTGGGCACTGGGCGGACCGTCAAATGGCCGGTCGGGGTCGGGGCGGAAGGCAATGCCGGCGTAGGCGCCACGGTGTTCACCACCCCTTTCTCCATCGGATATGTCGAACGCTCATATTCACATGGCTCGCTGCTGGCTTTCGCCGCGATCCGCAACCAGGCCGGGCGATTCGTCACCCCGTCCACCGAGTCGATTGCGGCAGACGCCGCCCAGAAACCCAACCTCTCGTCCACCAACTTCTCCATCGTCAACGAGCCGGGGCAGGACAGCTACCCCATCAGCGGTTACAGCTGGGCACTGATCTACACCCACCAGGCCAGCCAGGCCAGCGGCCAGGCCCTCGTCAACCTCATGGACTGGCTCACCCACACCGGCCAGGCCTACGCCGTCGCCACCAGCTACGTCCCCCTGCCACCCAGAATCCAGCAACTCGCCCACAGCATGCTCCAGCACGTCACCGGCCCTCACGGAACACACCTGCTGGGCTAGTGCCTTCGCCGCCCAGCCACCCCGTGTCGAAGGGACGAGCAGCAGCGCCGAGGACGCCTTGCCCTGGGGCACGGCCAGTTCTTGGTACTGGCCATCCGCTGGTGGCTGCGATATGGCACGGCTACCTCTGCGGGCTATCCACCTGGGTAGAGGAGCGATCACGGGCCATATCCTTGGCATGCTTGGCGCGCCGGATGGCCCGGGTGATGACCGGCGCTCCGATGGCCGAGGGGAGCAGCCAGAACGTCCAGGTCGGCAGGTGGTCCCACAGCGGCAGGTGAGGGCCGTTATCGACATAGAACGCGGTGAGCATGGCGGCGTAGGCGATGCCCATTCCGGCGATGTGGCCGGTGTCCCCGGGCCGGTGGCGACGGCGGTGCTGGTAGCCAACGGTCGCCGCGGTGAACGCCACGGCGCCGATGAGGAACAGGTAGTAGTCGTGCCGCCAGCGCATCGCAGCCAGGATCGTCGCGGTGGCGAAGACCACGGTGATCGCCCGGTAGTACCAGTGGCCTGCCCGGATGTGGCGCGGGCCGCCTTTGCGCGATAGGGCGGCGACCGCCCCGGTGGCCACGGCGGTTAGCCCGGCGATCACGTGGATGGCCAGGAACGTCAGGAAGGCTGGCGCGGTGGAACCCACCTGATCGCCGAGGACGCGGCTCGCCGTCAGCATGGGCACCTGCTCTCCGGCCGCCTGGCCCGGTAGCCGTTTCATAAGTAGCGACGCTACTTATAGTGGCTACGTTACGCCGCGGATTGCCTGGCCGGAAGGTCTAGCGTAGTGTTCCTACCTATGCGGGCCGAGGAACTGAAGGGCCATCTGGATGCGCTGTTGCTCGCTGCCCTGGAGGACGGACCGCGTCATGGCTACGCGGTGATCGAGGCCCTGCGCCAGGCGACCGGCGGGAGGCTGGACCTGCCGACCGGGACGATTTACCCGGCACTGCGCCGCCTGGAAGAGGCCGGGCTGATAGCCGGGTCATGGTCAGTGGTGGCCGGGCGCAGGCGTCGTGGCTATCAGCTCACGCCCGCCGGAGCAAAGGCGCTGTCGGGGAAACGGTCGGACTGGCTCGACTTCGCCGCCATGATGAGCGCCGCCCTGGAGCGCAGACCATGCCCGACCCCAGCCTGATCACGGACTATCTCGGGGAGCTGTCCGCGCAGCTGCCCGCATCGATCGTTGAGGAACTGGCCGACGGACTCGACCAGACCTGCCAGCACTACCTGGACCGTGGCCTGGACCTGGATGCCGCAGCCGGCGCCGCGCTGGCCGAGTTCGGCGAGCCGCAGGTCATCGTGGCCGCCTTCACCCGCCTGAGCCCAGCCCGCCGCGCCGCGCGCAGGCTGCTGTTCACCGGGCCCGTGGTCGGCGCCTGCTGGGGCACCGCGCTGATCACCAGCCGGGCCTGGACCTGGCCAGGCCCCAGCGCTCTCCGCCTCCTGTTCGGCCTGTCCCTGATCACCATCATCGGCCTGCTGGCCGCCGCCGCTTTCGGACGGCAGTACCAGCCAGTCGGCCGTGCAGGAACCGCCGGATGCGCCGGCATTGCCATGCTGGACACCGCCATCCTCATCACCGTCGCCGTCGCGCTTCCCGCCGTGAGCTGGCTGGTGATGCTGGGCGTTGCGGCTAGCGGGACTCGCCTCGCATTCACCGTCCAGGCGCTGCGACCTGTTCTGGACACTCAGGCGATCACTCGCCGATAGTCAGCGCCCCGGCCAGCACCATTACGACGTAGGGGCACCCTGGATAGGCCCTGGATGACGGGTGATCCGCCGTAATCCGTGCAAGATCAAGGGCGCGGGCTAGGAGCAACCAGCCGAGTGGCCGACGCTCACTAGGGGCGCAAGGCGACGTGTCGATTGAACAACGAACGGCACGCCGCAGTTAGCTTTTCAACTGCTGCCTGACCTGGCTGCCACGCTGTTCTTCGAGTACTGGCTAGAGCCTTGCTTGATTCAGTGTGGCCTGTATAGTACAGCTATGACTGTATTGGTTCAGATGGACCTGGGCACCCTTGCCCGCGTGGGCACGGCGCTGGCCGATCCCACGCGTCGGCGGGTGCTGGTGCACCTGACCGGTGGTCCTGGGTATCCGGCTGAGATGGCCGAGGACTTCGGGACCGCCCGCGCGAACCTGTCCAATCACCTGACCTGCCTGCGTGAGTGCGGCCTGGTGACCGCGACTGCGGAGGGCCGCCGGGTCCGCTATGAGCTGGCCGACCAGCGCCTGGCCGATGCCCTGCGCATCCTCGCGGCTCTCGACCTTCCCGGCACCTGCCAGTAAGGCCACACGATCCTGATTCTCGGAGGTGACCGGATGTCTCGTATCCAGTTGTCGATCAACGTCAGCGACTTTGACGCGGCTGTGGCGTTCTACTCCCGGCTGTTCGGGATGGCGCCTGCCAAGCTGCGGCCCGGTTATGCGAACTTCGCCGTGGATGAGCCGCCGCTGAAGCTGGTGCTGAACTCGCCCGGTAACGGGCCGGGCGGCACGATCAACCACCTGGGCGTTGAGGTCAGCTCGACCGGGGACGTGACGCAGGCGGAGGCACGGCTGGCCGCCGAGGGCCTGGCCGTCGAGCCGGAGCCGGGCGCGGTCTGCTGCTACGCCCGGCAGGACAAGGTCTGGGCGCATGACCCGGACGGGGTGGCCTGGGAGTATTACACCGTCCTGGAGCACATCGAGACGTCATGATCCCACTGCTCCCCCGCCGCGTGCGCCCGGCTGACCGGCGCGAGGCCACCGGGCCGGCGGGGGGGTCGGCGGACTGGCTGCGCCTGGCCCGCGTCGCCCGGATACTGTCCTGGCTGACGCTGGCCTGGATGGGCATCGAGGGCGGCGTCGCGATCGTCGCGGCGGTGCTGGCCGGGTCGGTGGCCCTGCTCGGGTTCGGCCTCGATAGCGGGATCGAGGCCATGGCCAGCATCATCGTGATCTGGCGGTTCACCGGGACCCGGCTGGCCAGTGCTTCGTCCGAGCGGCGCGCCCAGCAGCTGGTGGCGGTCAGCTTCTTCCTGCTCGCCCCCTACATCACCGTCGAGGCGGTCCGGGCGCTGGCGGCCGGTGACCGGGCCGAGACCAGCATCATCGGGCTGGTCCTCACCGCCGGGACGGCGATCTTCGAGCCCGCTCTCGGGGTGGCCAAGCGGCGGATCGGCGCCCGGCTCGGCTCGGCGGCCACCGCCGGCGAGGGAACCCAGAACCTGCTGTGCGCCTACCTCGCGATCGCGGTGTTCGCCGGGCTGACCGCCAACACGCTGCTGGGCGCCTGGTGGGTCGACGGCGCGGTCGCGCTCGGAATCGCTGGCTGGGCGGTCATGGAAGGACGGCGGGCCTGGGCCGGAAAATCATGCGGCTGCGCATCAGAGCCAGGGGCGGCCTGCTGAGCATGCGCGACGAGGACGCACTGGCAGGCAGCGCGGGTGCGGCACCCAATCAGACGATAACAGTCTTGTCATTAATCAAAGCGCGGCCAAATGGATGGCGCGCAGTGGCGTCCAGCAGAGTGGTGGATCGACCGGGCCTGTTGATGGGCGTGGCGTAGAGGTGTGAGGGCGGCCACCGCGTGATCCTTCGAGAGACCTACCAAGTCGACTCGTTGGAGACCGCAGAATCCTGATCATCCTGCGCCGCAAAGCGCAGTCACTTGATTAGTCACTGGCTGACAAGCGGGACACCCGAGAAACCGCCCCGACGCGACCTGAGCTACCAGCAGGCTCCGGCAGGAGCCGCCAGGAGCCGCCAGGAGCCGCCAGGAGTAGAGCCGCGTCCCTCCCCAGGCATCCCGTCGTCACCTCGGAGGAACACCCGGGAAAGCAGGTCCCCAGAACGCGGCTGACCGGCACCTGCACGGTGTACAGAACAGCGTGGGGAGTCTCCGGGGTGGTCGCGGCGTACTCCCCGGTGTACTCCGGGGTGGCTCCCTCCAGAGGCCGGAGATGACCAGCCCGCAGGGCCCCGGCCTCAACGCCGCGCCTGAACTGCAAGAACGCCGAAAGCAGAGACGGTCGCGTCGCCTGGCTCGCTTGCCTGATACGCAAGCGATTGACGTAGGCGCCCAAGTGCCTGTGACCTGCACAGATAACACAGGCGCTCTCCGGGCAGCGCTGGATGGATCCGGTCCGCAGCTACGGAGGTCCACCGTCAGCAAGCCTCTGACCTGGGAAGACGGACCGAAGTCAGGTCTTCACGTTTGGGCGTGACCTGCGCTTTTGGTGGCTGATTCAGGGCTTGCCCACGGGTTAAGCCGGGTGTGCCCACATCATTGTCAGGCGGGTTACTGCTCCTGCCTGGGGCTGGTTTCGATTATCCCGAGGGT
>DATCEO010000079.1:0-3073 GCA_036510065.1 Streptosporangiaceae bacterium
ACCGCTGGTAATCCGCGCGGAAAACGGGTACCGAGGTGCTGTCGGTGCATCGCCGTCAAGAGGAGGGGCCATGAGCTACGCCCGGCGGCTGCTGGACACCTATCCAAGCATCGTAAACGTCGACGCCAGCGTGCTGGCCGCCACCATCGACGCGCTCAGCGACTGCGCCCAGGCCTGCACCGCCGACGCCGACGATAACTTGAGCGAGCAGAACCTGAGCGAGATGGTCAAGTGCATCCGGCTGTGCCTGAATTGCGCGGATATCTGCACCGCCACCATCGGAGTCACAAGCCGCCAGGCGGCCCACGACGCCATCGTCACTAGGCTGCTGCTAATGGCCTGCGTGGCCGCCTGCAAGAGCTGTGGCGATGAGTGCGAGCGGCATGCCCAGATGCACGAGCACTGCCGGATCTGCGCCGAGTCCTGCCGGCGCTGCGAGCAGGCCTGCCGGGAGCTCCTGGACGCCATGAAATAGGAGCCCGGTCGACCGGTGCGGATTCCCGCGGGCAGACGCGGAGAATGACTTCCTCCGGGCGCGGCGGCGTCAGGTCCTGGCCACGTTTGCGCACCACCTGCGTCCGCAGCAGTCTCGGCGACCTCCGCGCCGAGCTCAACCAGGTCCCGGGCCGCCTCCATCCTGCGGTTCCAGACGATCGTCGGGATGCCAGCACGCAACGCACTGGCCGCCATCCCGTGGCCCATCGCTCCAATGCCGAGCACCGCAACCGGCTCGCGCGTTCCTGCCATCGGTCTCCCCCTAGCCAGGTGATTGCTAGCTGACGGGTCCTACCAGCATCGCGTCGGCTGGGCCCTATGCGTACCCCCCGTGGGCAGCCTCCTCCGTTCCTTCGCCGTTTGACACGATCATGGCGTGAGGCCCGGCGTCAGTGCTGTCATCGGCGACTTGCACACGGTGGCGCTGGGGTGGCACCGACGGAACGATCGACTGGTGCGCCGTTGTGTGACGGCCGAGGCTACACAGGATCACGCTCCGGCCTGCGCACCGATAGCACAACGCAACGGTGCCCGTGATCAGTGCGACCCCGGTCAGACGAACAGCGGGTCGGCCGCCGTCCGCTCGGCCAGCGCGCTCATCGCCGCGTCGTCCGGCGCCCCGGTGAACCGGCTGGCCGCGTCAAGCACTTTCGGGAGCAAGTCCACGTCCCCCACGCTGGCGAGGAACGCCCCGGGGCGGCCCATCGCCCACCACACGGCGAGATCGATGTCGTCCTGCTGCTCAAGCGGCTCGTACCAGGTCGCCCGGGTGTGCGGCCGGCCCGCCCAGGGGCGCAGCGCGATCGACTTGATCGTCTGCACCGCGACGCGCCGCTCGCGGCAGGTCTCGTACAGGGCGTTGAAATTGCTAGCGTAATACGGGTTCTGCATGGTGACGAAGTTGTACGGGAGCAGCACCGAGTCGAACCCGAACCGCTCGAGGCTGCGGCGGTGCGTCGCGGCGATCTGGCTGCCATGGCCAGTCACCCCGATCCAGCGGATGAGGCCCTGCTCCCGGGCTTCAAGGGCGGCCTCGAGCGCCCCGCCAGGACTCAGGGCAGTGTCCCACTCGATCGGATCGGCCAGGGCGTGCAGCTGCCAGAGGTCGACGTGGTCGACGCCCATCCGGTCCAGGGACCGGTGCAGTTCCTCGCGGGCCCCGGCTGCGGTGCGCTCGTCGCCCTTGGTGGCCAGGAAGAACCGGCCCGGTTCGCGCTGCAGCCATGGCCGGATGCGCGCCTCCGCCTCGCCGTAGGACGAGGCCACGTCCAGATGGTTCACCCCGTGGGCGAGCAGGAGGTCCAGGGTCTCGTCCGCGGCCCGCTGGGAGACCTGCGCGAGAGCTGCCCCTCCGAAGATCACCCGGCTGCTCTGGTGGCCGGTGCGGCCGAACTCTGCCTGCTCGATGGGCACGAGACCTCCCAAGGTGCCGAAAGCTGAATCTGAGAGTACAGCGGATCGCGCGGCGGCAGGCCAGCGCAACCGCGCCGAAGCGTAGAGTCCGAATCATATGATCAGCTGCGGTATGACGGCGACCGGCCAGGGATGGGATTGCCTGCCTTCGATGGGTAAACGGGCAGTCGGCAATGGCGCGCCCTGCGTCCGACGTGCGAGGTGACCTGGATGGCTGACTATTACCGGGCCCGGATGCCCTGCGAATCGCGCGCGCTTGCCCGGCACTGGACCAGGGCGGCCCGACGCCGGAGCAGATCCCTGCGGCGCGGGCCCGGGCGAGATGGGAAGGGAATGGCGTGCCTGACGAGCTTGACGCGCTGGCCTGCCAGCTGACCGGGCGTCTGGCCGGATTGGGCAGCGCCCTGATCGCGTTCTCCGGCGGGGTGGACTCCTCTCTGGTCGCTGCGCTGGCCGCCCGGGCGCTCGGGGAACAAGCCCTCGCCGTCACCGCCGTCTCGCCGGCCCTCGCGTCCGGGGAGCTGGACGGCGCCCGGTCGGTGGCCCAGGCCGTAGGCGTCCGGCACGAGCTGGTCAGCACGGCCGAGCTGGAGCGCGACGACTACCGGCGCAACGACCGCTTCCGCTGCTACTACTGCAAATCCGAGTTGTACGAGCGGCTGGCCGCGCTGGCCCGGCGCCGTGGATTCGCCGCCGTGCTGTCCGGCGCCAACGCCGACGACACGGGTGACTGGCGGCCCGGGCTGCGCGCGGCGGCCGAGCACGGTGTCCGGCATCCCCTGCTGGAGGCATCGGTAGGGAAGGACCAGGTGCGGGCGCTGGCGCGGCGCCTGGGGGTGCCGAGTGCGGATAAGCCCGCGTCGCCGTGCCTGGCCTCGCGGCTGCCGTACGGCACGCCGGTCAGTGCCGACGTCCTGTCCCAAGTGGACCGGGCTGAGCTGATCCTGAAGCAGCGCGGCTACCGCGAGCTGCGGGTCCGGCATTTCGGTGACCTCGGCCGGGTGCAGCTCGGCCCGGCCGAACTGCCGCGGGCGGCGGACCCGGACGAGCATGCCGCCGTGCTGGCCTGTGTGCTGGCGGCGGGCTATCGGCAGGCGGAGATCGACGAGCGGCCGTTGCGGTCCGGGTCGCTGAACCTCGACATCACCCCGGTCAGCCGTGCCGG
>DATCEO010000080.1:0-24481 GCA_036510065.1 Streptosporangiaceae bacterium
GGCACCCCGAGAACCCGGGTCCCGCCGCCATGCGGCTTCGGTATCTCCACCGCCATCACCGGGGGCGGGAAGTACGTCCCCGACGACATCCGGTTCCAGACCTTATAGAGGTTACCCTTCAGGTCCTCCCCGAACGCCGCGATGGACTGCCCGTCCACCCCTGGTGCGCCCTTGTTCCCTTTCACCTTGATCCAGGCGTCCCAGACCTCCTGCTTCGAGATCTGAAACGGCTTGCCAGACGATTTCAGCTCGTCCACGTGACTCCTCCCGGTCATCCCGGTTGATCAGATGAACAACAGCCACGGACAGCCCGGCCCCTTCGCTCCGCCCCCGTTACAGGGGTTTCACCACTACTACGAGCCGGTCCGCCGGCGTGCCCGCGCGACGGTACTCTGGCGCCCTGCGGGTCACTCCCGAACCGGGCTCTCCCTCTCGCCGCCGCTGCAGCGGCAGTATCGGGGCACGCCTTCTCACGTTCCGCACGAGAGCCGCAGACCAGGCTCACGCCACCTCTGCGCCGGGCACCGCCTGGCCAGTAAACGGGTATCCGCCAGGCTCATCCCGGGACACAGAGCACCGCCCCGGTTCTGATGCCGTCTGAGAGTTTCGACGCTTCAGCAGTGATCGTCTTCCGGGTCCCTGCCTGACGCATCACGTGCGCCTTTTCCTCATCGCTCACCACGACAGTCTTCAGCTAACGCAGCATGAGGCGGCTTGAAGCCACCCCCCGAGGGCGGCTCCGGGGGGCCATCAATCCCCCATCTCCCGTGCAGCACCGCATCGAGAAACCTCCCTACCTACTCACGGCAGGCTCCCTCCTGCGTTCGTGACGCACGCCCTGCCGCACTTTCGGTGGTGGCAGAATGTGCTTATGTGAAACGTTTAGTCATGATTATTGCTGAAGAGCTTGTGAGGACTGTGTTCTCGGGGTTGTCTTGCCTGGTCATCGAGGATGTTGAGGACGCTGGTGACACGATCGTGGTCCGGGCCAGGACACGGAGCGAGCCGGTGGCCTGCCCGGGCTGCGGCACGGAAACGTCGCGCGTGCACGGCTATCACGAGCGGACGGCGGCGGACGCTCCCGTCGACGGCCGGCGCGTGCTGGTGAAGGTGCGGGTGCGCCGGATGCGCTGCCCGGCCCTGGACTGCGAGGTGCAGACGTTCCGCGAGCAGGTCTGCGGCGTGCTGGAGCGTTACCAGCGGCGCATCTCCCGGCTGACGGCCCAGGTCGGCGCGGTGGCACGCGAATTAGCCGGCAGGGCCTCGGCGCGGCTGCTGCCGGCGCTGGGCACCGGCGTCTCCCGGCATACCGCGCTGCGGGTCCTCCTCAAGATCCCCCTGCCCGGGATGACGGTGCCGCGGGTACTCGGGATCGACGACTTCGCGCTGCGCCGCGGCCTGGTCTACGCGACGGTGCTCATCGACGCCGAGACCGGCCGGCGCGTCGACGTCATCCCCGGCCGCACCGCTGACGTCGCCGGGGAGTGGCTGCGGGGCCATCCAGGGATCGAGGTCGTGTGCCGTGACGGCTCGGGTGCCTACGGCGAGGCCGTCCGCCAGGCGCTGCCCGGCGCGGTCCAGGTCAGCGACCGCTGGCACCTGTGGCACGGCCTCAGCGAGGCCGCCCGGAAGGAAGTCGCGGCGCACTCCGCCTGCTGGGCCAAGGCCGGCCCGGTCCAGTCCGGAAAGCGCGCCGAGACGACACTCGAGCGCTGGCAGCAGGTCCACGACCTGCTCGGCCAGGGAGTCGGCCTGCTCGACTGCTCACGCCGCCTGAACCTGGCCCTTAACACGGTCAAGCGGTACGCCCGCGCCGACAGGCCCGAGCGCGTCCAGCGCGCGCCGCAGTACCGGCCCACGCTCGTCGATCCCCACCGAGACCACCTGCGCAAGCGCCGCGCCGAGGACCCCGCCGTGCCCGTCCAGCAACTGCTGCGGGAAATCCGCGAGCACGGCTACCAGGGCAGCTCGAACCTGCTCGTCCGCTACATCAACCAGGGACGCGCCGAGATGACCGCCCTGGCAGGCCTCGTCCGCTCCTTCGCTGCCCTCCTGACCCCCGACCCGGCCAACGACGGCAAGCTCCGGCAGTGGATCACCGACGCGCGCGCCGCCGACCTGCCCTACCTGCACTCCTTCACCCGCGGCCTCGACCTTGACATCCAGGCCGCCACCGCGGCGCTCACCCTCCCGCACCACAACGGCCGCACAGAGGGAGTCAACACCAGGACCATTCTGTGGAATCAGAATTGTCAAATCGGCGCTGCCTGGGCTTGGCGGACATCGACGATTGGGAGGATGGTGGCGCTGGCTGGAAGGTCGAGTTGCCGGGGCGTCGGCCCGGCCGGCGTGGGGATGTCGGCGAGCCGGTCCAGCAGCCTGTCGAGGGCGGCGCTGCCGTCGTCGACGGCGGCCTGCTCATCCTCGGTGAGCGGGATCATCGCCCGCATCTTCTGCAGGTTCTCCTTCGCTTCGAGGAGCTGGGCCTTGCTGGAGTCCTTCGAGGTGTAGAAGTCGCACTTGGCGCAGGTCATGCGGTGTGGGCACTGCTCGAAGAAGGTGTAGGTGCAGTAGCCGTGGCCGAGGTCGTAGTGCTGCCAGGGGCTCGCCGGCCGCCGCGGCGCCGGAGGCGACGGCGTCGCGGTCGACGAGGACCTCGACGGTCCGCATATTGCGGGAGAAGTAGCCCGCGTCGTCGTAGGCCCGGGTCAGCGTGGCGGGGCTGATCTTCGCGTAGAACTGGGTGGACTGCGGCGACCGGTGGCCGAGCCAGGCTTGCAGCTCGAACAGCGTCATCGGCTCCTTGGCGTTGTAGAGCTGGCTGGCGATCGTGGATCGGGCCCGGTGGCTGGTGATGTTCCCGCGGACGTCGGCGGCGGGGACGCCGGCCTTGCGGCAGAGCACCGGGATGACGGTGTTGTTGATGTAGGTGGTGGAGACCTTCCGTGCCCGGAAGGCGAACAGCAGGTCGACGAGCTCGCCGGTGCGGCGGTCGGTGAACTTCGGCTGGGCGGGGCGGACGGCCTGCCAGGCGTCGAGGGCCTGGCCCAGGACCGGGTCGACCGGCTTGGTGAACGCGGTGCCGGTCTTGTGGGCTGGCACGTCCAGCAGGCAGACAGCGTCGCGGGCCAGGACCTGCTGCGAGTCGCCCGTGATCGCGGTGCCGTCGTGCTGCCAGCGGATGCATCCCACCCGCAGCCGGGCGATCTCGTCGCTGCGCTGGCCGGAGAACAGCCAGGCCAGCGTGACCGCGCGGACCAGTTCCAGCGGGTAGAAGTTCCCGGCCTGGGACTGCGGGAGGTCGTCTTCCGCGAGGTTCAGCCCGGCCCACATCAGCTTCGCCCAGACCTCGTCGGCGATCACCCGGGGGTCCGGGCCGAGCAGAGCGGCGATGCTGCGCGGGGTGGCCAGCGTGCGCTGCGGGTCGAAGCGCCTGGGTATCCACTCCCATTCCTGGCAGTCCCGGAAGAAGGTCCGCACCGCGCTGAGCTGGGTCGCCTTCGTCGCTGCCTCCAGCGGCTTGCCGGCGCGGCCTTTCAGCCCGGCGGTGCGCTGGGCGTAGTCGCCGACCTGCATCCGGTCCAGCGCGGCGATCCAGGCCGCGCAGGTCTGCCGCGTCCAGCGGGCGGGGTCGGCGGCCTCGAGATGCTCGGCCTCCAGCCATCGCCCGACTTTGAGCAGGGTGGCGCGGACGGCGCCGCGGACCCGGGGCGTGAGCGTGGAAGTGCCGTGCCAGCGCTCCACCCACTCCGCCCAGGCGGGCGAGCCGCCACCTGCCTGGGGCGAGTGACAGCCCGTCAACCGCTGCGGCGGGTCGCAGAAGCCTAGCTCGGCGACGGCCCGCTGCATGGCGTGCAGCGTGTTACCTCTCGCGGCGGGCAGGAGGCGCTCGCGGCGGACTCGCTCGAACAGCCCGGTACTCAGGTCCTCCAGGTGCGGACTGCGGTTGAGGAGGAGCATCTGGCAGGCGACCATCGGCAGCAACTGGTCGTCGTCGCGGCCGAGCCGGTAGCCCCAGCCCGCCAGCACCGAGCGGATCCGCCCGATCTCGCCGTTCACGCGATCACGTCCGAACACGCGCCAGGCCAGGGTCAGCCGGCTGAAGCTGCCGAGCCGGTAGAAGGCGGTGAAGCCGCCGAGCAGGAAGGCATGCGCGGCCAGGTAAGGGCGCACGGCGTCGTCCGCCCAGCCCGGGGCGGCCTTGCGGAACCCGTGCTGGTCCTGGCCCAGGAGCGCGGCCCATTCCTCCTCGGTCCACGCCCAGTAGGACCGGCCGGTCTCGGCGCACCGCAGCAGCACCACCGCGGTCGCGTCCAGCATTGCCCGACGGCGGTGCGAGGTGGGCAGTGCCTCCAGCGCTGCGGCTGCGTCGTCGAGCGGCCGCAGCAGGCGCCGGACCTGCTGCCATCCCCGGGCAGCGGAGTCGTGCCGGGCCAGGCGGCGCAGGTTGCCGGGTCCGAGCTCAATGATGGCCTCCTTCTCTGCCATCCGAAGCAGAGGCGCCGTGTCGTAGCGGGCCGGGTCGACTGGCCGCTGCCAAGGGCCGGGGCGGTCAGGGATGCCGGCTACGGAAGAGGAGGTCACCGGGTCACCCCTGTGTCCTCGACGCTCGTCAGCGCCTGGACACGACGGGCGTGGATGTGCTGCATGCCCTGGCTGAGCTTCCCGGCGAGCTCCCGGCCGGACAGATGGATATAGCGCAGCGTGGAGTCAGTGTGACGGTGCCCGGCGAAGGCGGCGATCGCGTGCACTTCCCAGCCCATCCTCGCCAGGTCCGTCAGGCACAGGTGCCGGGTGGTGTGCCTGGAGAACCGCTCAACACCCGAGGCCAGGGCGATCCGGCGGATCACCTTCGACCAGGTCCACAAGCTCAACGGCTGGGCATGGTTGCGACGCGACTCCGACAGGAACAGCGGCCCCCTTGCCCGGCTGACCGAGACCCGGTGCGCGAGGTACTGCGACAGCAGCACCCCGGTTGAGGCCGAGTACGGCACGACGCGCTCCAGCCGGTTCTTCGTCGTCTCCGCCCGGACCCGCAGCATGCGGTGCGCCGGGTCGACATCGTCCGTGCGCAGCGAGCACAGCTCCTCGCGCCGCAGCGCGGCATCGTAGGCCAGGGCGAGCATCACGCGGTTGCGCACCGGCTCCCGGCGGGCCTCCTCCAGCAGCCGCAGCCACTGCTGCTCGCCCGGGATCCACGGAAGCCTGGTCAGCCGCGGCACCAGGCCTCGCTGCTGGCTGCCCGCCCGGCCGCCGGGGGTGTAACGGCCCCGGCCCACCGGGTTGGACTCGCGCAGCCCTTCCTCCATCAGGAAGTCATAGAACAGGCGGACCGGCACCAGCCGCTGCTGGATCGTGGCGTTCGCCAGCCCCGATCCGGAGTCGATCGCCACGACGTTCGCGCCGCGATGATGCGGCCGTGACGTCAGCTCCCGCACGAAGACGGCGACGTGAGCGCGGTTCGCGGCGACCGGGTCGACGCCCTCCCGCTCGCACACCATCAGGTACTCCGCCAGACCGCGGGCATACGCATCGATCGTCCTGGGTGCCCGCCCCAGATCGGTCCAGATCTGCAGCCACACCGCCGCCTGCTCGTGCCGGCCGATCACCGGCCACTTCTCCCTCAGCACCACCGTGCCGCCCAAGCCGTCTCCCAGGTCCGTGGTTGCACCGAGGGAACACCATCACCCCGGCAGATTCCACGTAACTTTTAAGATGCTCAAACGGCAGATGTACGGACGCGCAGGCTTCACCCTCCTACGCCACCGCATCCTTCTCGCCTAACACGCTCCGTCACCACCGAAAGTGCGACAGAGCCGTTAAGTTGACAGACCCCGCCGGCCGTCCCTCCTCCTAGAGTGGCGCGCGTGTCTTTTGCTTCGGGCTCCGTTGATGGGGCTAAGATCGCTGCGGCGGTGGGGTCGCCGGTCACTGCGCAGCACAGGGTTGCGGGGACGTTTTGAGCTTGTTGCCGCTCCTGCCGTTCTGGGCCGAGCTGCTCGTGTTCGTGGCGAGCGCGGTGACGATCTGGGTCGCCGGGATCTTCTTGTCGGACAACACCGACGTCCTCGCGGACCGCCTTCACCTCGGCCAGGCCCTCGGCGGGCTGATCCTGCTCGCGGTCGCCACCAACCTGCCGGAGATCGCGATCACCTACAGCGCCGCGGCGAGCGGGCAGCTTGACGTGGCGGTGAGCAACATCCTCGGCGGGATCGCGCTCCAGACCGTGGTGCTGGTTGCCCTGGACGCCTTCGGGGTCCGGGAGCGCCGGCCGCTGACGTTCCAGGCGGGAAGCCTCACTTTGGTGATCGAGGGCGCTGTTGTGCTGGCCGTGCTCGCCGCGGTGGTCATGGGCACCCAGCTTCCGGCAACCTTGATCCGGTTCCGGCTTACTCCAGCCGTCGTCTTCATCGCGATTCTCTGGGTCGCCGGCCTGCTGCTGACCCAGCGGGCCGGCACGGCGCTGCCGTGGAAGGACAACGGGGAGGCGCCGGACAGCCAGCCGCAGCCACGTGGGCACTCCCGGAAGAAGCACGCCCAGCAAGCCAGCAGTAAGGGCGTCAGTACTGCCCGCGCCGCGACAGTGTTCGGGGTCGCTGCCCTGGCCACCCTGGTCGCCGGGGCGCTCGCCGAGGAGAGCGGCACCGCCGCAGCCGGTCACATCGGGCTGTCCGGCGTGCTGTTCGGCGCGACCGTGCTGGCCGCCGCGACGTCGCTGCCGGAACTGAGCACGGGCCTGACGTCAGTGCGCGAGGGCGATTACAAGCTGGCGTTCGGTGACATCTTCGGCGGCAACGCCTTCCTGCCCGTGCTGTTCCTGCTTGCGGTCCTGGTCTCCGGCAAAGCCGTGCTGCCCAACGCGCACGCCTCCGACATCTATCTCACCGCCCTCGGAGCGCTGCTCACCATCGTGTACATGGCCGGACTGCTGTTCCGCCCTGCGAAAGAGCACGCCCGGCTCGGTATCGACAGCATCACCGTGCTGGCCCTGTACGTCCTCGGTGTCGCGGGGCTGGTCGCGCTTCCCAGCTGAAGACCCCCAGACCCGGCCCTGCCCTCCCGGAGCTGACCCCCGCCGCAACGTGACCGGCCGGCAGTCTGCGCGGGATTTGATCCCTTAACTTAAGAGGCAAGCTCGTTCGCGCCGCCGTAGCCACGAGGTCGCGGTTGTGGCCGGCCCGGGGCGCAACGGGACCACTGGTGCAGCGCGAGGGAGAGCTATGCCTATCACCTCCGGGCCTGCGCGGACTGGCAGTTCTCGGGTGCGTATGACCGCGCGCACACTGCGGCGTGACCGTTGGTGGCTGCAGCCGGTCTTGACCGAGTTCGGTCTGCTGGCGTTCGTCGCCTATTCGGCCTGGGTGGCCTTTCAGAATGCCGGCTATTACGTCGAGCCTTATGTCTCGCCGTTCTACTCGCCGTGCGTCTCGGACAGTTGCCCGAGCGGGGCGCAGACCTTCCACGCTGCCTTCGCGGTGCCCGCCGGATTGTCGCCGGCGCTGATCGTGCTGATCTTCCCGCTCGGCTTCCGCGTGAGCTGTTACTACTACCGCAAGGCCTACTACCGCTCGTTCTGGCTGGCGCCCCCTGCGTGCGCGGTGGCTGAGCCGCACAAGCGGTACACCGGGGAGACCCGGTTCCCGCTGATCCTGCAGAACGTGCACCGCTACTTCTTCCTCGCCGGTGTGCTGTTCGCCGCGATCCTGACCTACGACGCCGTCCTCGCCTTCGACTTCGGCGGGCACGCCGGCATGGGGCTCGGCACGCTTGTCCTGGTGGTCAACGCGATCCTGATCTGGGGTTACACCCTCGGCTGCCACTCCTGCCGGCACATCATCGGCGGCCGGCTGCGGGCCTTCTCCCGGCACCCGGTGCGCTATCGTTTCTGGAGCTGGGTGTCGGTGCTCAACGGCAGGCATATGCAATGGGCGTGGGCGAGCCTGATCTGGGTGGCCCTCACCGACGTCTACATCCGGCTCGTCGCCAGCGGCGTCATCACCGACGTGAGGTTCTTCTGATGGCCCCTGCACCCGCGCCTGGGAAGCCCGCCCCGCCGGATGGGGTACGGGAACGCCCGGCGGGGCGGGCCGTCCCGTGCGCCCGGGCAGCTGAGCTCATCGATCCGCAGCGGGAGCACCGATGAGTGCCCGGCAGGTCGTGAGGATCTGGCGCGGTGACGCCGGCGGCGGCGCGCTGGTCGACTACGCCGTGCCAGCCGAACAGGGCCAGGTTGTTCTCGACGCGGTCCTGGGCGTGCAAGCGGGGCAGGCCGGGGACCTGGCCGTACGGTGGAATTGCAAGGCGGGCAAGTGCGGGTCGTGCAGCG
This sequence comes from Streptosporangiaceae bacterium, assembly GCA_036510065.1. Lineage (GTDB taxonomy): Bacteria > Actinomycetota > Actinomycetes > Streptosporangiales > Streptosporangiaceae > DASUBV01. Next base: position 8,327 of record DATCEO010000080.1, read on the forward strand.
CCGAGATCAACGGCTACCCCAGGCTGATGTGCATGACCCGGCTTTCCTCGCTGCCGCCGGGGGAACCGGTGACGGTCACCCCGCTGCGCGCATTCCCGCTCATCAAAGACCTGGTCACTGACGTGTCCGCCAACTACCACAAGTCCAGGGAGGTCCCCGCCTTCAGGCCGCGGCCACCCGGAGACGAGGGCACCTACCGCATGGCCCAGGCCGACGTCGGACGCTCCCAGGAGTTCCGCACCTGCATCGAATGCTGGCTGTGCCAGGATGTCTGTCACGTCATCCGTGACCATGAGGAGAACGAGCCGGCGTATGCGGGGCCGCGGTTCTTCATCCGGTACGCCGAACTCGACATGCACCCGCTGGACACTCTCGATCGCAGCCGCCACGTACAGGAGATGCAGGGGCTGGGGCTGTGCAACATCACCAAGTGCTGCACCGAAGTGTGCCCGCAGGGAATCAAGATCACCGACAACGCGATCATCCCGTTGAAAGAGCGCGCGGCCGACCGCAGCAACGGCCGGCTGGCATGGCTCGGACTGACAATCCGCCGACGGCACAGCAGCGAACCCTGAGTGGGAAGATTCAGCACGATCAGCGCCGGAGACAATGCGGCGGGCACCGCTGCTCACCGAGTCACCTCGAGCCTTCCCTGATCGGCACGTGACCCTCGGATGAGTTACGGGTTCGGGAAGGGACTTTGTGCGGTGAGCGTCACGCTCACCGAAACGGCGGCCTTTCGGTGACGATCGCGGTCCCAGGCGGCGAGGTCACAGCCCCACCGAGACAACTCCGCAACACACCCGCTGTCCACCTGAGGTGACCACCACCGAGACGGACGCCAGCCCGGCCAGGACGACTGAGCCCGCAATGACCAGGAGGAACACCAGACAGGAACCCGCTGGGCCCGGCGCACTTCCCGATGTACTACGACCTGTCGTGCCACCGGCGGCGGCACGGCGCAATCCCGGGGCGTGCCCGGTAGGCAGGCGGCGGACAGGTCAGCCGCGGCCCCGGGCGCGGCGCAGGCCCGGGCCGCGGGCCAGGACGGGCGGGTCAGCGGGTCAGGCCGGGCACCTGCTGGACACCTCCAGGAACCCCCGCCGCTGCCGCGCCAGCCAGGCCCCCCGGGCTCGCCTTGCTCCGCGCTATTGCGGCGCGGCGCAGCTAGTGTCACAATAGGTCGTGATACGATGGGAAGAGTGAGGCCGGGATCCTCGAGATCCCGGCGGTCAGGTCGTTGCTCCAGACCCTGGCGGCGCCAGCGCCGAGCATTGCGCTCGGAGAGTCGGCCAGGAGGCAGGGGAGCAGTGGCGATGCCCGCACCGTGGCGGTTCCAGAGGCCTGGTGCCTTCGTCCCGCCGGCGCGCAGCCCGCACCAGCCCTCCGGCTTCACGGCAGGGGTCGGCCCGAGATCCGAGCGGCGCCGACAGCTCAGCCGGGGCCCCGGGGGCGGGCAGGCCGGCGCGGCGGGCCGGACGACTGCTCACCCCCATGTGCCGGACATCTTCTCCGGCGATGCGGCATACCCACCGCTGCCGCCTTCCTCGGCGGGTGCCCCCGTAGGCGGGTGGCCGCCCTGATCCGGCCGCCGCAAAGAAGCACCCGCGGGCGGCGAGGGCGCCAGGCTGCATCGTTCGGGCAGCCACGGACCGGGAGCCATGGCCGGCGCCGGGTCTGACGCGAACCGGCGTAACGCCCTGCCGGGCCGGCCGCGGCGCCGCTGAGCTGCATCTGGTCTCAAACCCGCCACGACCAAACGGCTAGGAACAGGAGTTCCCGTGACAACGCAGGACAACGCCACCCTCAGCAAACTGAGCGACACCGGCACGACGGTCAAGGAGCCCGCTGACGACATCCGGGGGCGGAAAGTGAAGGACAAGGACGGCAAGGACGTCGGCAAGGTGCACGACCTGCTCATCGACGACCGCGAACGAAAGGTCCGCTTCCTGCTCGTCGAACACGGCGGATTCCTGGGTTTCGGCGAGAAGAAGTCTTTCATTCCGGTCGACGCGATCACCCAGATCACCGACGACGGCGACGTCTTCATCAACCACACTCGTGACCATGTCGCCGCGGCTCCCGGCTATGACCCCGACCTGATCAACGACCGCACCTACCACGGCAGCATCTACGGCCACTACGGGTATGCGCCCTACTGGTCAGCCGGCTACGGCTACCCGCCGTTTCCCGGTTAGCCGGCTACGGCTCCCCGCGGTTCCCTATTACCCCAAACAGCACGTACTGCAGCGGAACTCGCGGTCATGGTGCGCGGTCTGTGGCCGCGACCGGCACGCCACGTGGCCGCTGCCCCAGATACCGAGCCCGGAACGAGGTGACACGCGATGCGGCTGCCCGGGCATGAACGGCGGGTGCTCGCTGAGTCCGAGAACGTCCTGCAGGATTCCGGCCCGAGCTTGGTGCTGCTGTTCCAGCGATGGCCCGCCGCGACGCAGCCCGGGGCAGCGGCGCCGTCCCCCACGATCGGCGCGCCGGGGCATCCACAACTGGCCGCACGGGCCCGGCCACCGTCGGCGCTGACCGATGCCGCCCGAGAAGAGGAGAACCCAGATGGACACGGAGCGTCCCGCCGGCAAGCGCAGGCCGGAGCCTGGGCCAGAGCTCCGCGGCGCTGCCGATGACCGGGTCAGTGAGCCTTTTCGCGAGGCTGAGCGGTGGGCGGGCTGAGGATGGCGCGCGGCCCGGCCGGGGCGGGGTGACAGATGGCCTCTGACAACCACGGCGGAGCTGCGGACCTACTGGTGATCTTCGGTATCACCGGGGATCTGGCACGCAAGATGACGTTCCGGGCCCTGTACCGGCTGGAGCGCCGGCGGCTGCTCGACTGCCCGATCATCGGCGTCGCGGCCGACGACATGCCGGCCGGGCAGCTGGTTAAACGTGCCCGCGAGGCGATCGCTGGAGCCGGCGAAACGATCGACGATGCGGTGTTCGGCCGGCTCGCCGGCCGCCTGTCCTACCTGCACGGTGATGTCACCGACGATGCGCTCTACCAGCGGCTGGCCGGGCAGGTCAAAAGCCACCGGCGGCCGCTGTACTACCTGGAGATGCCGCCGGCGCTGTTCGGCCCGATCGTGGAGCATCTCGGCAAAGCCGGCCTCGTCGAGGACGCGCGGGTCGCGGTGGAGAAGCCGTTCGGCCACGACCTTGACTCCGCCCGCCAGCTGAACGCCCGGCTGCACCAGGTGCTGGCCGAGAAGCAGATCCTGCGGGTAGACCACTTCCTGGGCAAGGAACCGGTCATCGAGCTGGAGTACCTGCGCTTCGCCAACCTGGCGCTCGCGGAGGTCTGGGACCGCCGCAGCGTGTCCTGCGTCCAGATCACGATGGCCGAGGACTTCGGCGTCGAGGACCGCGGCGCGTTCTACGACGCGGTGGGGGCGTTGCGTGACGTGGTGCAGAACCACCTGCTGCAGGTACTGGCGCTGGTCACGATGGAGCCACCGGCCGGCGGCACCGGCGACGAGCTGCGCGACAAAAAAGCCGAGGTGTTCCGGTCGATCCCCGCAGCCGACCCGCAGCATTGCGTGCGCGGACAGTACCCCGGGTACACCAGCGTGCCCGGGGTCGCGAAACGGTCGGGCACCGAGACATTCGTCGCGCTGCGCCTGGAGATCGACAACTGGCGGTGGTCCGGGGTGCCGGTCTTCCTGCGGGCCGGCAAGGCGCTCCCGGCCCGGGTCACCGAGGTCCGCCTGGTCCTGCACCACACCCCCCGGCTGGCCTTCCTGCCCAGCCCGACCCTGGTCGAGGCGAACCAGATCGTGCTGCGCATCGACCCCGACCCGGGCCTCAGGCTGCAGATCGCCGCGCGGGGCGGTGACTCGTGGCGCGTCGTGCACCTGGACACGAAGTTCAGCCACGAACTCGGCGAGCCGCTGGAGCCCTACGAACGGCTGCTGCACGACGCGCTGATCGGCGAGCACCAGCTGTTCGCCCGCGAGGACGCGGTCGAGCAGACCTGGCGCATCGTGCAACCGCTACTCGATGACCTGCCCCCGATCCACGCCTACCCGAGCGGCTCGTGGGGGCCGGGCAACGCAGATGCCCTGCTGCCCGGCCATCAGCACTGGCAACAGCCCTGGCTTGACACCCACGGCTGATCCGGCACCGACCTCACCAGACACGCCAGCCGGCGCACTGGACGGCCATGACGAAGGAGATGCACCATGCAGCTGGGAATGATCGGTCTGGGGCGCATGGGCGCCAACCTCGTGCGTCGCGTAACGCGTGACGGCCACGAGTGCGTCGTCTACGACCCGAACGCTGACGCCGTCAAGGCTCTCACCGCCGAGGGCGCGACCGGCGCCGGCTCGCTGAGCGAGCTGGCGGGCAAGCTCACCGCCCCGCGGGCGGTCTGGGTAATGGTGCCCGCGGGCGGCGCCACGCAGTCCGTCATCGACGAGCTCGCCGAGACGCTGGACTCCGGAGACACTGTGATCGACGGCGGGAACTCCTACTATCGCGACGACATCCGGCACGCGAAACAGCTGGCCGCCCACGGCATCCGGCTGCTGGACTGCGGCACCAGCGGCGGCGTGTGGGGACTGGAGCGCGGCTACGCGCTGATGATCGGCGGCGACGCCGACGCCGTCGCGCAAGTCGAACCCGTCTTCGCCGCGCTGGCCCCGGGAGTCGACGCCGCTGCCCGCACCCCCGGCCGGGCCGGGAAGGTCGCGACGTCGGAGCAGGGCTACCTGCACTGCGGTCCCAGCGGTACCGGGCACTTCGTGAAAATGATCCACAACGGCATCGAGTACGGGATGATGGCTTCCATCGCCGAAGGGCTGAACATCCTGCACAAGGCCAACATCGGCGCTGACAGCCAGGCCAGCGACGCCGAGACCGCCCCGCTGGCCGATCCAGAATACTACCGCTACGACCTCGATCTGGCCGAGGTCGCCGAAGTGTGGCGGCGCGGCAGCGTGATCGGCTCGTGGCTGGTCGACCTGAGCGCCGCAGCCCTGCAGCAGTCACCGGACCTGGCCGGCTTCGCCGGGCGGGTGTCTGACTCCGGGGAAGGCCGCTGGACCGCCATCGCGGCCATCGAAGAGGGCGTACCCGCGCCGGTGCTGACCGCCGCACTGGACTCCCGCTTCGCCTCCCGCCACCTGGACGAGTTCGCCGACCAGGCCCTGTCGGCGATGCGCAAGCAGTTCGGCGGCCACGACGAGAAACCCTCCGCCTGACCCGCCACAGGCGCGCCGGGGGGCACTCACCGCACGACACGGGAAAGGAACACCATGGCGCAACCGAAAGCAGTGCTGTTCGACATCGACGAAACCCTCGTCCACACCGGCGGCGCCGGTGCCCGCAGCTGGGCGTGGGCGTTCGACCAGCTGCACGGCGTACCCGCCGACATCGGCGCCCACACCTCCGCCGGCGAGACCGACCCGCAGGTCGGGCGCGAAACCTTCCGCGCGGTGCTGCACCGTAACCCGTCCCACGATGAGCTAGCCCGCCTGTACGCCAAGTACTTGTGGCATCTGGCCGAGGACATCTGGACCGCACCGGGCTACCGGGTCCTCGACGGTGCGGAGGATCTGCTGCGCCGCCTGGGCGACGCCGGGGTGCTGATCGGGGTGATCTCCGGCGCCATGGAAGGCGCGGCGCACCTGAAGATGCAGCCAGGCAAACTCAACCGGTACTTCATTTTCGGCTCCTACGGCTCAGACTCCTCCGACCGGGCCGAGCTGACCCGCCTGGGCATCGCCAAGGCCGCCCGCCTGCACGGACACGACCTCGGCAAAGACGACGTGTACGTCGTCGGGGACACGCCACGTGACATCGAGGGCGCGCACGCGGCGGACGCGACCGCGGTCGGCGTCGCCAGCGGCCATTACAACGCCGATCAGCTACAGGCAGCCAAAGCCGACCACGTCCTGGGCTCCCTCACCGAACCGTTCCCGGGCCTCTGACCAGAGTCCGCGACACCGCTCACAAGCCCACCGGCCGCTCCGCCGGAATCGGCAGAATCCTGGCGGTTCCCGATCCCGGCGCCGCTGCCAGCAACGAAAGGAGTCAGTGACAGATAGTGATCGCGGCCAATGCCCCCACCGCAGCAAGCATGTCCGGGAGCAGCAGCCGGGAAGACCCCCGGGCCAACAGAGCGCGCAGCGGCATATCCGGCATCCCGACTACTACAGGTGCACAAACGATGACACGCGGCACGATCAAGGACCAAGCCGAGTCCGGGTGGATCCCACCGTCCGGGCAGCAGTTCCAGATCAGCCACGGCGAGCACCGCGCGACCGTGGTCGAAGCCGGCGGCGGGCTGCGCCGCTACCACGCCGCCGGGCGTGAGTTGCCCGACGGCTACGTCCGCGACCAGCGATCCACTGGCGCCCGGGGCCTGCCGTTGATCCCCTGGCCCAGCCGCCGGACGATGACTCCCGGCCGGCGAGCGGGGCCTGCCCACCGGCCACGCTGCGGCCGCCGGCTCGGACTATGGCTATCGCAGCGGACCAGTGATCGGCGAGCAGGACGTCGACTACACGTTCACCGGCCTCGTCCGCGACGAGGCGGCCGGGCCTGGATGCGGCTTTCCCGGTGCCAGCGTCGCGCTGTGGGCCGGTAAGGCCCTACCCGTCCCCCGAGATCTACATCGCCTACACCCAGCCCGGGCCGTACCGGCGCTGCGGCGTCGGTGCGGAACCGGTGACCTGCACCCGAACGCGTTGCGCAGCGGCGAGGGGCTGATCCGCCTGTCCTCCGGCCAGTCACACAGCGCGAGTTGGGGGTCTCGCCTGCGCCCGGCGTGAACGACGAGCCGCGGCCAGGAGGCGGCATGGGCCGGTGACCGGTCAGCGGGTTCGGGTTCGCCCGGCTTGAGTCCCGGGATCAGCGGCGGTGGCCGCCGGCGGTTAGGCGCCGTCCCACAGCACCATCCCGGTGCGCGCCAGCCTGGCACCCGGGGCGAGGCGATGTTCGGACAGACGCCCGTCGGGCATCACGTGCCGGACCGCGCGGGCGCGGGTCAGCACTACCACGTCGGCGATCAGCCGTCGGTGGCAGCGCCACCACAGGGATTCAGCGCACATGACCGCGACTCTCCGCGACTCGGCCTGGGTCACGACGTCGTCCAGGGCCGCCGCGAACTCGGCGGTGCGGGTGTGGGCCGCGTAGGCGCGAAACGCGGGCACGGTCCACCACAGATCGGCACTCGTCTCACCGGCCGGCAGGCGCCGCCGCCCGCCGAGCCGCTGCTCCCACCGATACCCGATCCCGAGATCGGGTAGCCACCGCGTCAGCTCCTCACGTCGCGCGTCCGGGTTGTGGCGGCTGCCGGGGAATCGCCGCACGTCCACCAGCATGCCGACGCCCGCGCCGGTCAGCAGGCCGCCCAGCCCCCGGCGGTCCAAGTTGCCATGGCCGACCGTCAGCAGCACGCCAGAGGTTTCGTCAGTGTCTATCGGGCAACTCCCCTCGCCGCGGCGGGCGGGATGCTCGGCGAGAGCCAGACGCTTGTGACGGCGGTCCTGGATGCCGGGCAGGCCGGGCACCGGCACGTTTGCCGGAGCGGGCGTGCACTTGTGGACGCGGTCCGGGGAACGGCGCGGCACTGGCGGACGGCATTTGCTGGACAGCGCTGCCCCGCTGGCCACGGATCCGGCGTCAGCTGACGTGCTGTAGAAGCGGGTGAGCATGCCATCGGCGTGCTCCTCCTCCTCGGTGAGGACCTGTTCAGGGATGCGCCGGGTGGCAGGGCCGCCGGGTCCGGGCCAGGTGATGCTCTCGGTGTCGGCCTGGATGACGGTCCGCTCCGCCACGTCCTCTTTGATGCTGTCCAGCGGAGCGGGCAGGGGTGCTGTATTCAGATATCAAGCGGACCCGCCCCCGCAAAACGTACACCGTCCCGCCAAGGGTTGTTGTGCTCACCCATTTCGTGCCTTTGATCATGCCGGCCACGGTCTGGCGCAGCACCCGTTCGTGACCGCCGACGACCGTGCCGGCGGCAGGGCGGCTGCCGTGGACGGCAGCCAGTTCGAGCTGCTGGGCAGCCAGGGCATCGAGTGAGATCCGCTGCATGGTTCTCAGTATGCTTGCTGATTACCCGAGCCGGGCCGTTCAGGCCGGCGAGTACGGTAGCCGCCCGCCGAAGCGACGCCGGTGGAGAGGATCACGCGATGACTGATCACACCGAGGGCCATGACACGTTCGCGGCCACGCTTCAGGGCGTGTACCACGAAGTTCGCTTGCATAGCCCGCAAGGGATCGACGATGTCGAAGAACGCCTGCGCAGCAAGCTGGAGTCACACGGCGTCACGCTAACCACTGACATTCTGCGCGCGTTAGCGTTCGCGATCGTCAACGGCCGCAATCTCTAGCGGCACGCCGTGGCTTCGCGCTCGCCCGCGGGACGCGGCTATGCAGGGGACTTTCACGGGATGTCTTCGGCGCAGAAGGAACTGCTGAGCAGCGTCCTGCTCATCGGTGCCATGGCCGGGGCCCTGGCCGCCGGGCGAGATCGCGGTCGCCCTGCACAAAGCCAGGACGGCGCCAAAGTCGTCGTCGATCTGGCCATCTGAACACCCTCCAGCACACGGAGCCCTGATGACCGGACACAACCCCGCCAGCCGCCCTGATGGGGGTGGCGGCGATGGGCTGCCGCCACGCGGACACCAGCCGGCGGAGCTGCCTGCTGCCCCAGCCTCGAGGGTGACCCCGGAGGCGGTGGCGAGCTTCCGGTCGCAGCTCACGATCGGTGAGGATGTGGTGGATCCGAGCACGTGGGCGGGGTCGGTGCCGGTCGCGCACGGGATCGCGCCCCGGGTCCGGGTGGGCCAGAGCAGGTGGTTCAACCTGCTGTGGTTGCTGCCGATCGGATTCGTGGTCCTGATCGTCGCGGTCGCTGCCGGCAAGGGGCTGCGTGACACCGCCTCGGTGCAGCGTTTCATCGCCCGCTACCCCGGTACCGTCGCATCGGCCAGCGCCGTGCGCCACCCGGGCTTGCCGATCTGGGTCGGGGTGCAGCATTTCTTCAACCTGTTCCTGATGATCTTCATCATCCGCTCCGGGTTGCAGATCCTCAGTGATCATCCGCGGCTGTACTGGACCCGGCACAGTACCCCGGGCCGGGACTGGTTCCGCATCCAGAAACCTGTCCCGGCCGATCCGCTGTGGACGGCGAAGAAGGACTCCATCAGCCTGCCCGCGAACGTGGGCTTGCCCGGGATCCGGCATTCGATCGGGCTGGCCCGCTGGTGGCATCTGGGCGTGGACACCTTGTGGCTGGTCAACGGCGCGGTCTTTTATGTGCTGTTGTTCACGACCGGGCAGTGGCGGCACGTGGTGCCCACCAGCTGGTTGGTGATCCCCAACTCGGTGTCGGTGCTGATCCAGTACCTGTCTCTGCACTGGCCGGTGGAGAACGGCTGGGTGGCCTACAACAGCCTGCAGCTGATCGCCTACTTCATCACAATTTTCGTCGCCGCCCCGCTGGCGTTCCTGACCGGGCTGGGCATGTCCCCGGCGCTGTCGACCCGGTTCAAGCCGGTCAGCAGAATGCTCAGCATTCAGCTGGCCCGCTCCCTGCACTTCCTGGTGCTGGCCTGGTTCTTGTTCTTCATCACCATCCACGTCGCGCTGGTGTTCACGACGGGCCTGCTGCGCAACCTCAACCACATCTACACTGCCCGCAACGCCACCGACTGGGTGGGTTTTGCGATCTTCGCCGCGTCGATGGTGGTGGTTATCCTCGCGTGGGTGGCGGCCACCCCGTTCACGCTGCGCCATCCCCGGGTGGTGCAGCGGGTCGGTTTCGCGCTGATCGGGCCGGCACAGCGGCTGTTCGAGCACCTCGACGCCACCCCCGGCCAGTACAGCGAAAAAGACATCTCCCCTTATTTCTGGCATAACGGCCAGTATCCCGACTCCCCGGAATACACCGCGCTGTTCGACGGGCACTTCGCGGACTACCGGCTGCGGATCAACGGCCTCGTCGCCCAGCCCGCCGAGCTGACCTTGACCGAGCTGCGGGCGCTGCCGCGCCATGAGCAGATCACCCAGCATTTCTGCATCCAGGGCTGGTCGGGCATCGCCCAGTGGGGCGGGGTGTCGATGCAGACCATCCTCGACCTCGTCCACCCGCAGCCCGAGGCGAAGTGGGTGGTGTTCTACTCCCTGGGTGACGGTCCCGACGCGGGCATCTACTACGACGCGCACCCCATCGAGCAGATGAGCAACCACCTCACGATGCTTGCCTACGACATGAACGGCGAGCCGCTATCGTTCGGGCACGGCGCGCCGCTGCGGCTGCGCAACGAAACCCAGCTCGGATTCAAACAGGTGAAGTGGATCAAGGGAATCGAGTTCGTGGCGCATTTCTCCGAGGTCGGCGGCGGGTACGGCGGCTACAACGAAGACCACGAGTTTTTCGGCTACCGGCAATCCATCTGACGGGTCCGCGATGACCCGATCAGCAGGTCCGGCCATCGGCAGCGGCACCCTGTGACACAAGAGCTGCGCTCGGACGCGCGCGGAAGGTTTCACCGGCCGGGTCATGCTGCCCGGCGAGGAGACCGAACGCCCCTACGACCGTCCCCCGCTGCCGGAGGGTTATTTACGGCCGGGTGCAGTGGTCAGCGGCGGGCAGCTCCCGGACGGGCTGACGTCGCCGGCCAAGCCGAAGTTATACGCCGGCGCCCAGCCATGCCGCCGACCGGGCAGCTGGCAACCCGGCTGGATTTCCGTCAGTTCACCACGGCTTCGTCCAGAAGGGGCTGCTGGGATTGGATGCCAGTTACGACTGGCATTGTGGGCAGAAGTTCGTGCCTCGCCCGGCTACCAGTATTCGTTCGATGGTCGCGCCGCATACTGGGCATGGTTGGCCCGCCCGGCGGAACACGCCGGCCGATGCGAGGTAGTTGTCTTGCCCGCGAAAGGCATTGACGTACTCGGCGAAGCTGGTGCCACCATCGCTCACTGCTGCGCTGAGTGCGGTTCTGATCGCGTCGTGCAGTGCTGCGGACTCGCGCATGCTCAGGCTGCCAGCCAGTCGGCGTGGATGAATGCGGGCGAGGTGCAGCGATTCGTCGGCGTAGATGTTGCCGAGGCCGGCAACGGTCGACTGGTCGAGAAGGACGGCTTTGATCGGTGCCCTAGAGTGCGCGGCCAGTCGCTCACGAAAGCCGTTGACGGTGAACGTGTCACCTAGCGGTTCCGGGCCGAGGCGAGCCAGAAACGGGTCGCCGCGCAACGCGGCGGTGTCGAGGATCCGGATCCAGCCGAACTTGCGCTGATCGTTGAAGAAAACAACGGTGTTCTCGCTCAAGCCCAGGATGACGCGGGTGGTCGCGTTGGGCATCGCGTCCAGCATGCTGCGCGAGGGGTGACCTCCGGCGAACACCGTCACGGCCTGTTCCGTTACCACCAGCTGGCCGGTCATCATCGGGTGCAGCAGCAGGTGCATGCCGCCGTTCAGATCGAGGACGAGCGCCTTTCCCCGGCGCCTGACCGCGTTGATCATCTTGTTCCCCAGCCGGCTGACCGCGTTCTCGGCGGCGTCGACGCTCGGCCGCCACAGCACGGTCACCGTCTGAATCCTCTTGCCGAGCGTCGATGCGGCCAGCCCCCGCCGTAGGGTCTCTACTTCAGGTAGTTCTGGCACGACGTCCGGCCTGTGTCAGGTCGCGGCGCCTGGGTAGAGCCCAGAATCTCGCCGCATAATCACAGAAGGACGTGCCGCGGCGGGGCCACGCAATCGCCGGGTCTGGGCACAATCCGAGGTGTGAGTGCCTCATACGGGCTCGATGACGGCGGTGCTGAGCTCGGACAAGCCGTCCAGGACGGGCGGCAGTGAGGTGCTGGCGGGCGAATAGTCCGGGTGCGTCGGCGGCGCCCGGCCGGCGCTGCTGGCAGATACCCTTGCCGGCTCTTCGATTCGCCAACCCGGTCTGCTTCAAAGCCCGCGCGGAGTCGGTTGCGTCGCCGGCCTCCCGTTCCCAGGCGCGGTCTCGCTTGCCGGCCGCCATGTCCTCCCTCATGCAAACGTCCCACGTCCCACGTCCGCTGGCTCGGCACGTAACCGCGTCGTGGCCCGCTCCTCGCCCATTTCCTGCTCTGCAGCCTCTGATCTCGTTCCATTCCTCGCCCCGCGATGGGGCTTGGGGTTCCCGCTGCAGCGTCCAAGCTCGCAACGGGCAGCGTCTACGGCCATGGGGACCGTTTCGCCGGACTACGGCGCCAGCCCGCTGTCCTCGGCCCCGATGATGGCCCAGCCGGATCCGGCTGACGGCCGGATGCCTCGCCGGCTGAAGACCCCCGACAACAACCCCGTCCGTCGCCGGGTTCGATTCAGCAATCCCAGCCCTCGGCTCGCCACCGCGGTTAAGACCAGGCATCTGAGTCCCCAGCAGCACCAGTGTAGGCTCCTCAGAAGCTAACCTGTGCGTCTTGCCCGCACGGATCGCGACCCTGCCTGCCCGTGCGGCAACGTCCGTAACTTCGATCAGGTCCAGAGGCGGTGGCCATGGCCTGCCGAACCGGTGGCAGATTCCTGCGCGGCGGCTGGAGGGCCCGACGACGTATGCGCTCTCCGCGTGGATCATCAGCCGATGAACAGCCAGAGCCGGCATGATGTCGCTGCGGCAGCTGTTTCCGGCAGCCGTTGCTGAAGTCGATCTGGCCGAGGCCTACGCCTTCCCGGACGGAACGCGCAGGTGCGTGCGCGCCGTGTTCGTATCGAGCGTCGACGGGGCGGCCACCATGAACGGCCGCTCCCGCGGCCTGGGCAACGCCGCCGACACAACAATCTTCGCTCTTCTGCGGGGGCTGGCCGATGTCGTACTCGTCGGCGCAGGAACGGTGCGCGTGGAACACTACGGCCTGATCGAACCCACACCGCTATGGGACAAGCTGCGCGACGGCCGACCGCCGGCCCCGCCGGTCGCCGTAGTCTCCCGCACGCTGGAATTCGACTTGTCCGGACCACTGTTCGCCGCGGCACCAGATCGAGCACGCACCATCGTGCTCACCTGCCAGGGCGCGCCGGATGCCCGCCGCCGCGCGGTCAGCCGCGTCGCCGAGGTGATCGTGGCGGGCGGTGATCGAGTCGAACCGTCCGCCGCACTCGACCGCCTCGCCGAGCGAGGTTACCGGCGCGTCTCCTGCGAAGGTGGCCCACGGCTGCTCGCCCAGATCGCTCAGGCGGGGTGCTTGGACGAACTGTGCCTCACCCTGAGCCCCCTCGTGCTGGCCGGCAGTTCGCCCCGTATCACCAACGGGCCCGCACTGACCGGGAGCCTCCACCTTGATCTGGTCACCGTGCTCGAAGGCGACGGTTACCTGTTCCTGCGTTATGCGCTTCGCGGCCCGGCCACGTGACACCCGCCAACTCCGCACCGGTCCCCAGCGCGCGAGCGGACAACGGCACACCGCTGACGGCGTGCATTCCGGCTGGCCCGGCGCAGTCCGCGGTGGTGGTGCTGCACGAAATCTGGGGAGTGACGGCCAGCATCGGTGACATCACATCGCAACTCTGCGCGGCCGGATATGCGGCCGCCGCGCCGCACCTGTACCACCGGCAAATCGGGCAGGCGGTCACGGACGGGGACGTCCGCCGCGCTCAGCATCTGCTGCACACACTCGACGCCGCCGGCATCGAGCAGGACATCTTCAGCACGATCGACTACCTCACCCGGACCGGCGCGGACAGGATCGGCGTCCTCGGCTTCTCGATGGGAGCCACCATCGCGTTCTGGGCCGCCGCCACCGCGCCCGTCGCGGCGGCCGTCAGCTTCTACGGCGGCGGCATCCGCCGGCCACGCTGGCCCGGAATCGCACCGGCCATCGAGCTTGCAGCTCACGTCTCGACGCCATGGATCGGGTTCTACGGAGACAAAGACACCGGTATCCCCGTCGCACAGGTCGAGCAACTGCGAACCGCACTTGACAAGGCCGCGGCACCCGCTGAGATCGTCCGCTACCCGCGCGCGGCACACGCCTTCGCTCTGGACCCCGCAGAACGCCGGTACGCACCTGCCGCTGCGCAGGACGCCTGGCGCCGAACCTGGGCCTTCTTCGCCGAGCACTTGCATTGATCAGCAGCGAGAATCGGGGAACTGCATTGCTCGCCGCCGCGGGCTTCGAGCGGGTTTTCCTGGTCATGCCGGCGCAGGTGGGCATGCGGTAGCGTCGGCTGGTGAGGCCGGATGCCTGGATGGCCGGTGATGACGTCAGCGAACATGCGGCCGAAGATGAGCTCGCGCCGGGCTCAGACCCGCCCACCGTGAACATAAGGAGAGGCAGATGAAGGCGCTCCCGCCGTTTGGTTCCGTCGCGCGGATTGAGGACGCCACATGGCTGGATCCGGCGGCCAGCCGGGTGCGCCGTGCCGTCAACATGCTGATCCGCCCGCAATGGTTGCGGGACGTCCTGCATGGCGTGCCGATCGGTCACCCCTTGCACCCGCTCGCCGTGCAGGTACCGATCGGGGCCTGGGTCTCGGCCACGGTTCTGGATCTGGTGCCGGGACAGGAACGGGCCGCCCGGATACTCGTCGGCACTGGAGTGCTCAGTGTGCTGCCGGCGGTGTTGTCGGGTTACACCGACTGGTCGCGATCACATGAGCAGCAGCTGCGGGTGGGGCTGGTGCACTCAACAGCGAACGTGGTGGCCACCAGCTGCTACATCGCGTCCTGGGCGGATCGCTCCGCTGGGCGGCAGTCACGGGCGAAAGCATTCGGGCTGGCCGGGCTGGGTGCCGTTCTGGCCGGGGGCGTGCTGGGAGGTCACCTGGCTTACCGGCAGGCATCGGGGGCTAACCATGTGGAGGGCGTCCCGCACCGGGTACCTCCCGGCTGGCATGTGATCGCCGGCCTCGGCGAGCTGGTCGAGGGGCGTCTTGAGCAGCGAATGCTCGGCGAGGTGCCGTTGCTGATATTCCGTCGCGGTGACCGGGTTGAGGTTCTGGCTGGGGTGTGCAGCCATCTCTCGGCACCGCTGCATGACGGGACCGTGCTCGGCGACGATGACCCGTGCGTGGTATGCCCGTGGCATCAGAGTGTCTTCTCGCTGCGCACCGGTGAGGTGGTGCACGGACCGGCGACCTCGCCCCAGCCGAAGTTTCAGACCCGGGTGCTCGACGGGACCGTCGAGGTCTGCCTCCCCGGCGCCGGCTGACCCGTTCGCACACCACGTTGTGGGAGGTGCTGTTCCTTAAGCAGATCAGCCAGCTATGCGCCGTGTGCTGGGGAATACGCCCAGGCGCATCCGCTTGTTCGCCGGCTAACGGAACCGCATGCTGCGGCTGCGCCCGCTGGTCCTGGTCACGGGAGCGGTTCCAGTTTCCGGCAGCAGCACGTCGGCAGAAGGGGAAACGCCCGCGGTCTTCCCCATCTCGGCGGGCATGATCGCGGCGGTCATCTCGCCCCTGCCGGGGAAGCTGGGGAAGATAGCCGCGCCGGGGTGCTGTGCCAGTCGCTCGCGGGTCCTGACTGTGATCGCGCGGGCCTGGTGGTTGAGCAGCTCAAGCTGGCCGGTTCACGGCAGCTCACCGTTTCGCAGTGCGGCGCCGGGTGAAACACGTGTCCGGGTCCGGCCGGACTGGATGCCGGGGTAGTGCAGGTCGAATGCGGGCCGTTCGGAGCGGATGCGCGGGATGCTGGTGAAGTTGTGCCGGGGCGGCGGGCAGGAGGTCGCCCACTCCAGCGAGTTCCCGTACCCCCACGGGTCATCGGCGGTGACCTTCTCCCCGAACTTCCAGGTCTTGTACACGTTGTAGAGGAAGAAGAACGTGGAGACGCCGAGGATCCAGGAGCCGATGCTGGAGATCTGGTTCAGCGTGGTGATGTCACCGGGCAGGTCGGGGTAGTTGGCGACGCGGCGGGGCATGCCCATCACGCCCAGCCAGTGCTGGACCAGGAACGTCATCCAGAAGCCGGTGAACAGCGTCCAGAAATGCCATTTCCCGAGGGTCTCGCTGAGCTTCTTCCCGGTGAGCTTGGGCCACCAGAAGTAGAACCCGCCGAACATGGTGAACACCACGGTGCCGACCAGCACGTAGTGGAAGTGCGCGACCAGGAAGTAGGAGTCGCTGACGGCGAAGTCCAGCGGCGGGGAGGCCAGGATGACCCCGGTCAGCCCGCCGAACAGGAACGTCACCATGAACCCGATGATGAACAGCATCGGCGCCTC
>DATCEO010000081.1:0-12629 GCA_036510065.1 Streptosporangiaceae bacterium
GACTGGATGCATAACTACTATAACCCCATCCGGAGGCATTCGACGCTCGGGTACTTGACGCCCGGGGAATACGAACTAGGATATAGGCAGCTCAGTCAATTGGCAGCCTAATCCGGTGTCCAAAAAAGCGGGAACACTCCACATCCAGCGCCACCGGACACGAGAAACCCCGTGGATATCGCGTGTCCAGGCCCCGCCCGCCCGGCGGCACCAGCCCGCGACAGACCTCAAGCCGCTACGGCACCGTCATCGCACCTTCCGGGGAATGATGCATCAGATGCAACTCCGCTCATTTTTAGGCTTGTCGCATATGTGTGCCTGAGCTGGTGCGGGGTGGGGTGCAGGGCCTGCCCGTCGCGGCCGTGCAGGCCGGCTGCTGTGGCGGCGTCATCCAGCCCGCGGCGCAGCCGCCAGGCGGTCGGCCGCTTGCCTCGTTCGGTAAACAGGAAGTCGGCTGGCCGGTTGAGCCTCGGGTGGGGCAGGGCTCGCTGCGGGCCGCGCTGGGCAATCCATTCGTCGAGGGCAGCCAGGGTGGAAGCGTCGAGCGGCACGGTCCGCTCGGTGGCGAGCTTGCCGAGCGGCACCTTCAGCCAGCTGCCGTGGCTGGCCGAGTCCCACACGCAGTCCAGCTCGAGGTCGAGGAGCTCGCCCAGGCGGATGCCGGTGCCGCGCAGCAAGGTCAGTCCGGTGCGCGCGAACGGGTCAGCCAGCTGCCCGATGGCGGCCATCAGGTCCCGGTCGGTGTCCGGTGGCAGGGCACGGGGCAGCGGCTTGTCGAGGCGGGGGATGTCGGCATGGAACAGCAGCTGTCGTGGCGGCCGCTCGGCCCAGCCCCACAGGGCCAGGTCGTCGAGGAAGCAGCGCAGGTCGATGACGGTCCGCTTGCTGACCACCGGCGAAACGGGCTGGTCGCGGGCTACCCGGCCGCGCCAGGGCCGCTTGTGGTTGTAGGCGAGGAACTCCTCGGTGTGAGCGCGGGTGAGCTGGGTCAGTCTGCGGACCTGCGGGCAGGCGGCGGCCAGGTACTCGGCGAAGACGATCAGGCTGTCGGCGCGCAGGTCCACCGTGCCGGGCCGGAGCGTGGCAGCGACAGTGGTCAGGTAGCGCAGCGCCGCCTTGCGGATGCCGGGCTGGCTGATCGCCTGCACCCGCTCGGCGATGGTGGCCTTGCCCGGCCTGGCCATCCGCGGCGGCTCCTGGCAGATCCGCAGCTCATAGCAGGCCTGGTGCAGGCTGAACGCCCGGGAGGAATTGTGCACCCAGGTGTGATGGCCTGCGCTGGGCGCTTCCGCGAGGGCCTCGGCGAAGACGGTGAAGTCGCCGTCGTCAAGCTGGCTGAGGGTCTTGCCTGCGGTCAGGCAGAGCAGAGCGAGCCCGCCGCGGGAAACATCGCGGGTCCAGTTCGCGCTCCACCCGAACCGCTGCGCCCCTCAGTGACCTGCTGCACGTCACCAGGATGCCGGGCAGCCCACTGCCGGTAAAGGCCGCCGGGATTCTTCGCCAGCAGCAGATCCAGATCAGGGATGAGGTGCTCCTCGGTGAAACACCAGGCCAGGAAGAGCCACGCCCCGGTGCGCTTGAGGTCGGCCACCCGCGCCGGAGTCGGCCGGCTCATCCACGCCGCCAGTTGCGGATAGGCCGCCAGCAGGCGCCCGGCGGCGTTGCGCCGGATCCGCCGGGCATCCGGGCCGATCGCCAGTGCTGCGAGCGCGTCAGCGTAGGCGACCAGCAGATCCGGCGCGCCCTGGCGGCGCAGGATGACGGCGGCCGGCGCGCTCACCGGGCTGCTGCCCGGGCCCGGGCGTACTCAGCCGCCAGCGTCTCCGGCGACAAGTGCTCTGGCGACGTCGGATATCGCAACTGTCTGAATGCCCCTCAGGTTGGGGTGGGCCGGGTGTCTGCTGCGTGCTGAGCCGGGCTGGTGCTGCGGCGGCTGACGTCGGCTGCGTAGGCCATCCAGTCGCCGGCCGAGGCGCGCTGCCATGCGACGGCGACGCTGATGTGGATGCCGAGCATCCGGGCGAGCAGCGCGGCGGGCAGGTCGGTGGCGAGCTGAAACAGCGCGGCGGAACGGGACTGCCCGGAGTGGATGCCGAGCTGGCGGAGCCGCTCGGCGAGCTGGCAGGCGCTGATCGGGCGTCCTGGCTGTCCGCCGGGGAACAGCCACGGGGAGGTTTCCTGGCCGCCGATGGCGGCATGGCCGTGCCGGGCGGCGACGAGTTGCAGGGCCAGGACGTTGAGCGGCTCCGGGAGGGCGAATGGCTCGCGGCCCAGCCGGATCGAGACGTTGCTTCCGCTGGCCTGAATGTGGGCGGTGGTAAGACGGCTGACTGCGGCTGCTGTTTGTGCGTAGAGAAGGATGAGCAGCCCCGCGACACGGTCCTCGGACTTGAGGGCGTCGTCGTGAAGGAGCCATCGCGCCTGCTCCCAGCGGGTCTCGGTGTCGATCACGCCGGTCGGCCCGCCCCATCGGACGGCCGCGAAGTCCATGCTGGTCAGCTTCTGCTTGCGGGCCCAGCGGACGAAGTTTCCCGCGTCGGTGCGGTGGCTGGCCTGCGCACTGGCCAGCCATGCCTCCAGGTCGCCTTGCCCGCGACCGGCGGATCACCGGCGCTTTCCTACGCGACTCATGTCCACTCGGGCCGGTATTCGCGGTTGCCGCTTCTGATCTTGTACTGGTCGGCCGTCAGAGTGCTCGCCGGGTCCGGGACCAGCCACGACATCAGCCGGTCCAGGTCCGGATCTGCAGCGGGACGGAAAATCACGATGCCTCCCGAGCGAAGGCGGAAGCTGAGCCCGACCAGCGCTGACTTAGCGCCGGGGTCCGATCCTCACACTCCCGGCGCCTGGGAGACCAGGGGGTTTCGCGCCCGCTAGCTGGCCGACCACCTGGTGCCGTTCCAGCGCAGCATCAGCGGGTGAATGACGTTGGTGCTCTGGCAGGCGGCAGCGCAGCTGTTACCCGCCGATACCCGCCGACTGAAGTGAGCCATCGTATTTCCTCCCTCGTGCGCCGGACGTCGCGCAGGCTGACGTGGATATCGCCCTGACGGCCAGCCCGGACGTGGGCCGCGGTCATCTGCGATTGCTCCTGTCACCGTCGTCTTCGGCGCGCCGGAGCTGGGCCTGAGCCCGACTACTCATTCGCTGCTGAGTAAGTCCGTGAGTACTCCGGCGAGGGGGTACTGCTGACAAGGGGGTACTGCTGATCAGCCCTCGCGGTGCCCGCGTATCACGACCACCGGGCAGTGGGCATGATGCACGCAGTGCTGGCTGACCGAGCCGAGCAGCGTCCGGCGAACCCGCCGTGTCCGCGGCTGCCCACCACGAGCAGGTCGGCACCTTCGGCGGCCTTCAGCAGCGCCAGGGCGGCGCTACCCTCGATGACCTGCGGCCGCACCCGTACGGGACTGGCGGGATCGACAGCGTTGCTGATCGCCTCGGTCACGGTCTTCTCCGCTATCGCGGGGAAGTCATTGTCGTCGTACATGGGGACCGGTGCCATGCCGTAGCCGCCCCGGGCGGCCGGGTACTCCCAGACGATCACCGCGTCCACGCTGCGTCACCGTGATCAGCTATCTCTAGAGTCGCGCGGGACATGGCCTCGTGCGGAGGGGCGTCCTGCCTCTGCGACCAGGACCTTAGGCCCTGCCGTACCCGCCCGCCCGCCACCCGGCCCGGCACGTGGGCTTCGCCCGCCGGCCGCCCGCCGGCCGTCGACCAGGCGGGACCGCGGGCATAAGATCGGGAGGTCGTAGGAGGTGTCCTCGGTTAGCGGCGCAGAAACTACCCCAGGGCGGCCGTTGCTGCCGCAGTTGCGGCTCGATGACCTCCTTGCGGAACTTCAGGTCAGGCTGGGCGCGGCCGTCAAGACACGGGACCGCGTGCACGCGCTGCTGGACGCGGTGGTCGCCGTCGGCAGGAACCTCGACCTCGATGTTGTGCTGCGGCAGATCGTCGAGGCGGCGGTGACGCTGGTCGACGCCCAGTACGGGGCGCTGGGCGTCATCGGGGAGGGCGGCCGGCTGACGGAGTTCGTACCGGTCGGCCTGGACGATGACGAGATCGCGCGGATCCATCACTGGCCGGAGGGCCGTGGCCTGCTCGGCGAGCTGATCACCAACCCCGCGCCGCTGCGCCTGGCCGACATGTCGACTCACCCGCGGTCCTACGGGTTTCCCGACGGGCATCCGCCGATGAAGACCTTCCTGGGCGTGCCCGTGCGCATCCGCGGCGAGGTGTTCGGCAACCTGTATCTCACCGAGAAACGGGACGGCGCCGACTTCGACGAGGAGGACGAGGCGGTCCTGGCCGCCATCGCGACCGCGGCGGGCGTCGCCATCGAGAACGCCCGGTTGTACGACGAGGCACGACGCCAGCAGCGGTGGCTGCGCGCCAGCGCCGACACCACGCAGCGGCTGCTGTCGGGCGCGGAGCCCAAGGAAGTGCTGGCCCTGGTGACCGAGCGGGCCCTGGAGATATCGGGAGCCGACCTGGTGGTCCTGGCCCTGCCCGCCGGGAACCGCAGGCAGCTGGTGATCGAGTATGCCGCGGGCGCGGGCGCGGCGGAGGCCGTCGGCATCGTGCTCCCGGTGGCCGGCTCGGTGTCCGGGCTGGTGCTCAGCGGCGGCAAGGCGCTGACCCTGGAGGACTTCAGCCACGACAACCGCGCGGCGCCGGCCGCCCGCGAGCACCTGCACCTGGGCCCCGCCGTCGCGGTGCCGCTCGGCGCGCCTGGCAACGTCCGCGGGATCCTGACCGCGGGGCTGCGGCCAGGCTCGCTGCCGCTGGCCCCGCAGGCGGTCGAGGTGCTGATTACCTTCGCCGCGCAGGCCGGCATCGGCCTGGAACTGGCCGAGCACCGCCTGGATGCGGAGCGGTTCGCGGTCTTCGAGGACCGCGACCGGATCGCTCGTGACCTGCACGACCTGGTGATCCAGCGGCTGTATGCCACCGGCATGTCGCTGGAGGGGGTATCCGCGCGGCTCGGCGAGACCGACAACGGACGGCGTGTCAGCAGCGCCGTGGACGCGCTGGACGAGACGATCAAGGAAATCCGGTCCGCTATCTTCTCGCTGCACTCCCGTCCCGCCGCGGACGAGGTCGGCCTGCGAGCCAGGATCCTGGCGGTCGTGGACGAGGCGACCGAGTCGCTCGGCTTCGCCCCCGCCCTGCGGATGGCCGGCCGCGTGGATGAAGAGGTGCCCGCCGACGCCGCGGACCACCTGCTCAGCGCACTACGCGAGGCGCTGTCGAACGCGGCCCGGCACGCCGGCGCCAGCAAGGTGGACGTGACGGTCGAAGCCGGCCGGGAGCTGATCCTGGTGGTCCGGGACAACGGCGCGGGTCTGCGGGACACCGGGCGCAGCAGCGGGCTGGCCAACTTGTCAGAGCGCGCGGGCTTGCTCGGCGGGACGCTGCGCACCCAGCCGGCCGACGGCGGCGGCACCGAGCTCACCTGGCGGGTACCGCTGCAGCCCTAGCCAGCCAGCTGACCACAGCCGGGCGCGGGTACAGTCAGTCAGTCTGGAGGCCGATGATCATGCATGGCGACGGGACAGCTACGCCGCAGGACGTGACCGGACCGCTCGGCGGCCGCTCAGGGTGGATCGATCTCGATGGCCCCGTTCACTACATGGACTTCGGCGGCCCTGCGAACGGGCCGGGGATCGTCTGCGTCCACGGGCTGGGCGGCTCGGCCGTGAACTGGTCGGGGATCGCGCCGCTGCTGACCGACCGTTACCGCCTGCTCGCCCCGGACCTGGCCGGACATGGCCTCACCCGGCCGGCCGGCCGGGGCGTCGACGTGGCCGCCAACCGGGCCCTCCTGCACCGCTTCGTCCAGGCCCGCGCGCAGGGCCCGGTCATCCTCATGGGTAACTCGATAGGCGGCATGATCTCGCTGCTGGAGGCCAGTGCCGCGCCGAGCTCGGTGGCCGGCCTGATCCTCGTGGACCCGGCCCTGCCGTTCGTTCCCGCGTGGCCGGACCCCTTCGTCGCCACGATGTTCGCGCTGAACGCGACGCCCGGCCTGAGCGGCCTGATGATGAACCGCCGGCGGGCGATGTCCCCGGAAGCCGCGGTCGCCTCGACCATGTCCCTGTGCTGCGCGGACTCCTCGCGCGTATCGGGGGACGTCGTGGCCCAGCATGTGGCGATGGTGCGGCAGCGCGCCGCGTTCCCCGAGGTGACCCACGACTTCACCATCGCGATGCGCCCGGTCATGTCCACCGTCGGGCACGGCCGCGGGCAGTCGTACCGGCGGGCGGTGCGCTCCGTTATCTGTCCGGTGCTGGTCGTGCACGGCGACCGCGACCGGCTGGTTCCGGTCTGGGTGGCCCGAGCCACCGCGCGAGCGCACCCATCCTGGTCGCTCCAGGTGCTGCCGGGGATCGGGCACGTTCCTCAGCTGGAGGCACCGCGCGAGACCGCCCGGCTGATTACCGACTGGCTCGGCTCAGCCGGCCGCCCCGCCGCCGAATCAGCCCGATTCACCGCTTTTAACGCATAAACCCCGCGATTGCTCATTGGGCTAATACTCCAGCCGTAGATCGTGACCTTCATGGTCGGGCCTCTTGCCGCTGGTAGTGGCAGAGGCGGGCGCGGTGCTGATGTCGGCGTCGCCATGCAGACCATCGCAGTTGGTGCGGGATGCTGCGGGCTGGCTTGATGGCCATGCCCGCGAGCAGGCGGGCGATCTCGTTGCGGGTGAGCGGGATCTGCCCGGGCGGGGCTGGGTTCCGGGCGTGCTCGGCTGCTGCGGTGACGCTGAGGAATGCGCTGGCGAGCATGACCAGGGTGGTCCACCGATGCCAGGAGCACCAGGTCCGGACCTGGTGCTCGTCCAGCCCGGTCAGCCCTTTGCCGGCCTGGAAGGATTCCTCGACCGTCCACCTGCGCCCGGCGACCTTGACCAGGATGGCCAGCGGCACGTTGCGGGGTGCGTAGCAGCGGTAGAAGGCCAGCTCGCGGGTGCGGTGGCTGCGGCGGATCAGCAGCCAGCGGCATCCGGGCCGGCTGCCGGGGTCGAGGCTGATCAGGGCCCAGTCGTAGTAGCGGTGGCCCTTGGCGCCGTGGCCAGCGGAGTACCTCTGCCAGGACCGGGCCGGGAGGCGGCTGGCGATGGCATCGGCGCGGTACTTGCGCCGTCCCGCGCTGACCTGGTGGCGGCACGCCACCGCCAGGACATAGCCAGCGCGGCGCTCCTCCAGGTCGTCGCGCAGCTCAGGGTCAGCGCCGTAAACCTCGTCGCCGGACACCCAGGCCGCAGGCACCCCCGCGTCCAGGGTGCGGGCGATCATCCGCCGGGCCAGCGCGGGCTTCGTCGCGAACTCCGTCTCCTCCGGGATCCGGGCCGCCTGGCAGCGGCCCGGGTCATCGGTCCAGGACCGCGGCAGGTAGAGCTCCCGGTCGATCAGCGCGTGCCCGCGCGGAGCCGCATATGCCAGGTAGACCGCGACCTGGGCGTTCTCGATCCGGCCTGCGGTGCCGGTGTACTGGCGCTGGACGCCCGCCGTGGCGGTGCCCTTCTTCACGTCGCCGGTCTCGTCGACCACCAGCACCGCGGCGGGATCGCCCAGGTGCGCCGCAACGTAATCACGCAGGTCATCACGGACATCATCGGCGTCCCACCGGGCCCGGGCCAGCAGGTGCTGCATCCCGTCGGGGGTGGCATCGCCGCTGGCCTCGGCGATAGTCCAGCAGTTCTTCCGCGGCAAGTCCGACAGCAGGCCCAGCACGAGCGCCCGCGCCCGCCGCCGCGGCTCCACCCGGCTGAACCGGCCAGCCACCCGGCCCATCAGCTCATCGAGCATCCCCAGCCACCGGCCGGGGTCTACGCTATGGCCCGCGGCCACCGCAAGATCATCCAGAGTCGACACAACCCGGGATGATCAGGCGGTGGCCGTCTCACGTCCAGCACCGACACGCGGCAAGATCACGATCTACGGCTGGAGTACTAAAGGTCCCATGTTCTTCGGGAACAACGCCTGTAGTCAGCGGCGCCCGCCTGTGAGATCCCGGAATGGGAGATTGCCGTGCAGGTGACCCGCAGGTGGAGGGAACGAGCAGATGAGCTTCAATCTTGCGGTCATGCTGAGCGAGACGACGCAGGCGTCACCCGACAAGCCCGTGGTGGTCTTCACCGGCGGCCAGCTCACCTACGGCGAACTGGACGAGGTATCCGATCGGCTCGCGGCCGGCCTGACGTCCGCGGGCGCGCAGCCCGGCGACACCGTCGCGCTGCAGCTGCCTAACATCCCGCAATTCCTGATTTCCTATTTCGGAATACTCAAGGCGGGCTGCGCGGTCGTGCCGCTGAACGTGATGCTCAAGGCCCCGGAAATGGCATTTCATCTCGGCGACTGCCGGGCCGGGATTCTCATTGCCTGGGAAGGGATACTGGCCGAGGCGGCCAAGGGAGCCGCCGCCGCCGGCCTGACGCAGATCTACGCCGTCGGCCACCAGGGCGATGCGGGCGACAAAGGCGAGGCGAGCGACGCCCGCCCGTTCGAGCGGCTCCTGGCCGAGCCCGTCGCCGGATACCAGATGGCCACCCGGCAGCCGATGGACACCGCCGTCATCGTCTACACCTCCGGGACGACGGGCCGCCCCAAGGGCGCCGAGCTGAGCCATATCCAGCTGTACATGAACGCCGACATCCCCGGGCGGCTGTTCCACGTGCAGCCCGACGACGTCGTTATCACCGCGCTGCCGCTGTTCCACGTGTTCGGCCTGTCCAGCATCCTGAACGTCTGCGTCCGGTTCGGCTGCACCATGTCGCTGATCCCGCGCTTCGACCCCGCCACGGTACTGGCCGCCATCCAGCGCGACGGGGCCACCATCTTCGAGGGCGTGCCCACCATGTTCGCCGGCCTGCTGTCCTGCCCCGGCATCGACGACTACGACCTGTCCACGATGCGGGTGGCCATCTCGGGCGGCGCCTCCATCCCGGCCCCGGTCCTGGACGCCTTCGAGAAGCGCTTCGGCGTCGTGATCCTGGAGGGCTACGGGATGACGGAGACCGCGTCGACCACGACCTTCAACCAGAGCGAGACCGAGCGCCGCGCCTACAGCGTCGGCAAGCCCATCTGGGGCACCCAGACTCAGGTCTGGGACGACCACGGCAACTCACTGCCGCGCGGCCAGGACCACGTGGGCGAGGTCGTCACCCGCGGCATGCACGTGATGAAGGGCTACCTGGACAACCCCGAGGCGACGGCCGAGGCCTTCACCGGCGACTGGCTGCACACCGGCGACCTGGGCTACATCGACGAGGACGGCTTCCTGTTCATCGTCAGCCGGAGGAAGGAGCTCATCATCCGCGGCGGGTACAACGTGTACCCCAGCGAGATCGAGAACGTCCTGCACGCCCATCCGGACATCGCCGAGGCGGCCGTCGTCGGCGTCCCCGACGAGCGGCTGGGCGAGGAGGTCAAGGCCGTCGTGATCCTCCGGGCCGGCGGACTCCTGGGGGCAGCCGAGCTGACGGCCTACTGCCGGGAACGCATGGCGGCCTATAAGTACCCGCGGATTATCGAGTTCCGCTTGGAGCTGCCGAAGAACACCCTCGGCAAGGTGCTCAAGGACGAACTGGTCTCCTGAGGCCGTACATCAGGCCCGCGCAGGGATGAGCAGGAAGGGAGGCCACCATGGAGCGGATGAACACGCTGGACTCAGGGTTTTCTTCGTCGAGCACGACAACGTCCCGATGCACCTGGGCTCGCTGGCCGTGTTCGAGGGACCTGCTCCGGCTTACGACGACCTCATCACGCTCGTCGAGGCGAAGCTGCCGCTGGTACCCCGGTACCGGCAGGTCGTGCGGACCACGCCGCTGCAGGTCTTCCGTCCCATGTGGGTCGACGACGAGCACTTCGAGATCACCTATCACGTGCGGCACGCCGCGGTTCCGGCGCCCGGCGGGCCGGAGCAGCTGCGGGCCCTGGCGGCGCGCCTGTTCGCTCAGCGGCTCGACCGGGCTCGGCCGCTGTTCGAGGAGTGGCTCCTGGAAGGGCTCGAGGACGGCCGCTGGGCTCTCCTGTCGAAGGTGCACCACTGCATGGTGGATGGCATCGGCGGCACCGACCTGATGACGCTGGTCTTTGACACCGAGCCCGATACCACGCCGCCGGAGCCGGCCGACTGGCAGCCCGAGCCCGTCCCGTCCGTCGCGAGCCAGGTGGCCGATGGGCTGCGCGATGTCCTTACCTGGCCGCTGCGGCAGCTCGCCTCGGCCCCGGACCTGCTGCGGCGGCTATCCGAGTCCGGCGATCTGGCTGGCTATGGCAGCGGCCTGACCGACAGCGCGAAACGGCTCAGCCAGCCGTCCGCCGCCTCCCTGAACGGCCCTATCGGCCCGCATCGCCGGTGGGACTGGACCACCGTGCGCCTCAGCGAGGTGAAGGAGATCCGCAGCGCCCACGGCGGCACGGTCAATGACGTGCCGCGCCTTCCGTGATCTGCTGGAAAAGCGGGGCGAGCTAACCGAGGAACTGGTCGTGCGGAGCCTGGTGCCGGTCTCGATCCGCGGCCAGGACGAGCGGGGCGTGGTCACCAACCGCGTGTCGGCGGTCCTGGCCAACCTTCCGGTCAGCGAGCCCGATCCGGTGCAGCGCCTGAAGCTGATCCGCGAGCAGATGGACAGCCTCAAGCACACCTACCAGGCGGTCAGCGCCGAGATCCTCACCGGGATGCTGGGCTTCGCCGCGCCGATGTGGCTCGCCCTCGGCTCGCGCGCCGCGTTCCGGATTCCCCAGCCGCTGGTCCAGACCGTGACCACCAACGTGCCGGGACCGCGTTATCCGCTCTACATCCTGGGCCGCCGCATGGAGGCGGCCTACCCCTACGTGCCGATCGGCAACAGCGTGCGGATCTCGGTCGCGATGTTCTCCTACCTCGACACCATCTCATTCGGAATCACCACCGATTACGACTTCCTGCCCGATCTGGACATCATGATCGACGGCATCGGCCACGGCCTGGCCGAGCTCGGTGCGCACCCGCAGCAGGCCGCCCCGGCCCCCAAGCCCGCCCGGCCGGCCCGCAAGACCACTGCCCCTGCCCATAAGCCTGCCGGCCCGGGCCCGAAGCCCTGGGGCGAACCGGGCGATACGCAGCAAGCCGGTGTAGGCGGTCAGGCCCGGCATGCCGAGGATGCCCAGGTAGAGCGACGGGGGCAGGCCCCCGGCCGGCAGCAGCACGCGCAGCGCCTGCTCCGGTACCAGCGCATGCTCCCGCCACCCGGAGTTGTGCACCACCAGCGTCCCCGGCTCCAGGTGGGCGACGCCGGACTGGAGCACCTCGCCGACCGCCCCGCCCTGCGCCGCCTCGTTCAGCTTCCAGGGCGGCGCGTAGGAGGGCACGTCGTTCATGCGGCCGCGCATATAGGGATCGACCGACATGACCAGGTTGCGGACCAGGACCTCGCCCGCTCCGGGATCGGGCAGCTCGGTGGGCACGAGCCGGAAGTCCTCGGCCGTCGGCAGCCCGTGGGGCCGGGCCGCCAGCTGGATCTCTCGCGTAGGCGTCGGCATACGAAGTACGTAGCATGCCCGCCGGGCGGGCGCCGCCTGCGGGGTAGGTATCCGGGGTGATCACTAGACCGGCCATGCTGCGCGGCTACCGGCGCGCCTGGCTGCGCGGTGACCAGATCGCCGGCGTCACGGTGGCGGCCTACCTGGTCCCGCAGGTCATGGCCTACGCGGCGGTGGCAGGCGTACCCGCAGTCACGGGCCTGTGGGCGGCCCTGCCCGCGCTGGTGATCTACGCGCTGCTCGGCTCGTCGACGTCGCTGTCGATGGGGCCCGAGGCCACGACCGCGCTGATGACGGCGATCGCGATCGGGCCGCTGGCCGGGGGCAACCCCACGCGGTACGCCGAGCTGGCCACCACGCTGGCCCTGCTGGTCGGGCTGATGTCGATGGTCGCCTGGGTGCTGCGGCTCGGCTTCGTGTCTGACCTGCTGTCGCGGCCGATCCTGGTCGGCTACATGGCGGGCCTGGCGCTGATCATGATCGCGGATCAGCTCCGGCGGGTGACCGGCGTGCCGGTCACCGGGCAGGCGTTTCCCAGGCAGATCACCTCATTTGCCGCCCGGCTCGGCCACGTCCGGCCGGCGACGATCGCGGTCGCGGCGGCGGTCCTGGCCTTCCTGCTCCTGCTCCACGCCTGGCGGCCACGGGCACCGGGCCCGCTGCTGGCCGTCCTGCTGGCCACCGCGCTCTTCGGGCTGACCAGCCACGTCGGCATCGTCGGCCCGATCCCAACGGCCTGCCCGTTCCGGCGCTGCCGCACCTGCACCCGGCCGACCTGCAGCGGCTCCTGCTCCCCGCGTTCACCGTGCTGATCGTCGGCTTCAGCGATGACGTGCTGACCGCACGCCAACGCCCAGGATTTTCGCCGCCGGGCGCTGGCCGCCGCCGACCAGCAGGATGGCCTGCGATGGTTCGTGCTCAACGTCGAGGCCACCGTCGAGGTGGACTTCACCGCCATGGAGTCGCTCGACGCGCTGCGCGAGGAGATCACCCAGCGCGGGGCGATCTTCGCACTCGCGCGCGTCAAGCAGGACCTGCTGGTCAGGCTGGAGGCCTTCGGCCTGGCCGAGAAGATCGGGGCGGACCGACTGTTCCCGA
>DATCEO010000082.1:0-5825 GCA_036510065.1 Streptosporangiaceae bacterium
CTAGGCCTGCCTGAGGGCTCTGGCTCGGGTGGTCTGGTCGCAGGTTCCGAGCTGTGATGCAGGCGCCAGCCAAGGGGCCGACACCGTCAGCATTGTCAGCATGCACTGCCGAATCTAGCCGTAATGGATCAAGGCGGCGCCTGCGGCGCCGCGTCCGGCGCTCCCCGCGCCGGGCTCTGCCTTGGGAGGCCCGCCCAGCGCGCCCGCGCCGTCCCGGACCGATGGCAGCGCAGGTCCAGAGGGCTCACTAGCATGGCTACGCTGGGCTCCGTCTTCCTCGGCTTCAATTGTCCGGATCGCGGCCACCGCGTCCAGGGCGGCCCTGCGGGACGTCGCACGCGATCGGCTACGCTGCCCCTGGACCCGGCAGCCACTCACCTGCTTTTGGCGCCTACGAGGAGGACGGGGCAGGGTAGGAGAATCCGGCAGCAGCTACCAGCTACAGGCCACTTCATCAGGACTGGGTATGATTATTCATCGTCTCAGTGAACGACCCGACCTGCTTGACCGCATGCACGAGGTTGATCCTCGCTGGCCGGAGTTCATGGGAACTGATCCGGTGGTGAACGCCTTCTTCGGGCAAGTCGCCCGCACCTTTCCGCACTTGTGCGCCGTGGCGACGGATGCCAGCGACGCGGTCGTGGCCACCGGCCGGGCTGTGGCGTTTGCGCGTGACCTGCCGGGTCGGGGCGCCCTGCCCGGCGGCGGCCTGGACCGGGTGATGGTATGGGCGTTCAGCGACCGGCTGGCCGGGCGCGCGCCAGACACCGCCTCCGCCGTGGAAATCGCGATCGGGCAGGATCATCGGGGAGGCGGCCTGTCCCAGCGGATGCTGGCCGCGCTCCGTGACGCGGCCAGAGACGCCGGGCTAACCCACCTGGTGGCCCCCGTGCGGCCCAACGGGAAGCACCGGTACCCGGACCTGCCGATGGCCAGGTACATCACGATGGTCCGAGAAGACGGCTTGCCCGCCGACCCGTGGCTACGGGTACACGTGCGAGCCGGAGGGAAGATCAGGCAGGTAGCGCCAGCATCTATGGTCATGGCTGGCTCGCTCTCGCAGTGGCGGGAATGGACTGGGCTGCCCTTCGACCGCACCGGGGACGTGATCGTGCCCGAAGCGCTGGTCCCCGTGCACTGCGACGCAGAACACGATCATGCTGTCTACGTCGAGCCCAACGTCTGGGTTGAGCATGCGCTCAGCGACGCCCGCCCGGACCAAGCTGAGTCTGACCGGACCTGCTCGGCTCAGTCACGGGTCAGGCGCTGAGCCATAGACTTTGCCCGACCGGTCTTGAAAACCGCCGCCGTAGCCGGGTCAGGCAGCTAGCCCGCGTGCCATTAGCGTGCCATTAGGCCCGGTCAACTGCGGTCACTCGCGGACACTGCCCGAGGCCCAGACGCGCAGGTCCGCACTAACTGCGCAGGTCGAGACGGCGATTTGCAAGCAGGGGATCGGCGGCGATGTACAGCAGCGAAGTACAGCAACAGCCCCTCACAACCGCCCACCCGAGCGATCGGCCACACCCTGCGCAGCCTGGGCCGCCACGTAACGCCCCAGCACTGCCCATAGTTCGGGACGAAGAGGTCTCAAACGCCCCCCGGACCATCGGGACGCGCCGGGCGCCGGTGGCGTGCCCGTTGCGTGCCCGATCGAGTGGTGGCAACCGGTGAATCGCGGTCGCTTGCTGAGAGCCAAGCACAGCGACGACCAGCAGCGGGCCATGTCAGAGCCGGGCGTCAACGATCTTTGCAAGCAGGTGATCAGACCGGCCCGGTACAGCAGCAAAGTACAGCAACGGCCCCTGACAGCGACCGGCTTGCAATTCCAGTGACGGCCGCCGCTACCTGGGACGGCAGCCAACGTCCCAGCGCTGCCGCTAGTTCGGGACGAAGAGGCTCGCTATCAGCCCGTGCCTGCCGTGCCCGAGCGGTGGGCGTCCGAGGTCGGTAACGAGTCGCGTACCAGACCATCTAGCAGTAATCATCGGTAGGCATCGTCTTCCGTAGCAACTTGTCTGCCGTCTCAGTGAGCGCACGCTGCCGCCCGCGTGGAGGCAGGCATCGGCTCGATGCTCTCTTGCTGTACGGGGCCCTGACCTGTAACGTCGCGGTGCACAGGGTGGGGTAAAGAAGCCAAGGGGGGCTTGCTATGCCTGAGATTATCGTCCTTGAATTCACCGCGCCGGAGGCCGCCGAGATCTACCGCTCGGTCAATCGCCTTCTCGGGCTGGAGGTGGGCTCATCCGATCTGGGCCCGTGGCCTGCGCCCCTGCTCAGCCACGTCGCGGGAGCCTCGGGTGACAAGCTGATCGTCGTGGAGGTCTGGGAGTCAAAGGCGGCCCATGAGGAATTCATGACCCAGCTGGGCGCGGCATTCGAGAAGGCCAGCGTTCCCCCGCCGACGCGGGTCGAGTGGTTCACTCCTGTCGGAGAGATGCACCGCCACGGTCCGATGGCATCGGTCTCCTGACCGGTGTCAGCCGCGCGGAGACGACTGCCTGGACGTCGGCGGGGCTGAGAGTATGGCTGCTCGCGGTCCTGAGCAGGTTCAGCCTCACGGGATATGTGCGGGATGATCTTACGGTCATCTGACCAGCCAACCCTGGAGACTGTACTCGGGGGCAGGTAAGAGCACCTTCTTGGGAGCGGCGCCAGGACCTTAGTGCGCTCTGCCGTACGTGCCGGTGATGCTGGCGTGGTAGGTGCGGCCATCCTCGTAGTTGTGGCCCGTCTGCCAGGCTTGCAGCAGGTCTACCTGGTTGCCGCTGGCGTAGTAATGGAACCGGACCGCCTTGGTCTGCCCGAACAGCGCCCTGACGGTGCGCTTCATGGTGATGGGGGCGTAGCCTTCCTGCGGCCAGGTGATCTTGGTGCGCACGATTGTCCCGACGTTGCCAGTGTTGGTCAGGTCGATTCCCCTACAAACACGGCAGTGCCACCGACCGGGTCGCTGCCCAGGGTGTAGTCGCAGGACCCCGAATACTTGCCGTCTGAGCTTGGGACCGGAGCTGGCATAGAGGTCGGCTGCGCCGCTGGTGAACCCGATGCTGCCTCCACCGGCTGCGCGCCGCCTGAACTGTTACTGCCGGTCCGGCCACTACTGCTGGCGCCGACGGTACTGGCGATGGTTCCCACAATGATGAGCGCGGCTATCACGCCGAGTGTGGTAAGGATCTTGTGCCGTCGCGGCCACGACTGGGCGACCCGTGATGGCCCGACGGAATCTGTCAACCTGAATGGGGCGCCGGTTGGCGGATATTACTGAGTCATGGTCTCCGTGTGGTCCGGCGGATTGATCCAGGAGTGGGCGGGGATTCTTGGTGGTACGGGGGCTGGCGGACGAATCGCTCGGGATGTGCCTGGAAAGCGGTGAGCAGGACGGCGGCACGCTGCTCGCGGATGGCCGCGGCGTGTCCGTGGTGAACGTCGGCGGCGGTGTGCAGGCCGAGGCCGGAGTGCACCCCGTACCGGCGGGCCTCGTAAGAGGCGGTGGAGACCACGCCGCGCTTGGCCGGGTCGCCGTCCCCGCCGACGATGACCAGGCGCCCCCGGAGCTCGGGTCGGCGCAGGACCTCGACCGCCACGATGAACTGATCGAGGTCCATGTGGAGCACCCACCTGGCCACACTCCAGTGTCGCAGCCGGGAGGCATGTCGGCCGGACCAGTCCTGCGGCCGCCCGGCGGCGGGGCACATCGCACTATCAGCTCATCCGGTGGTGGGCGTTAACCACTCCAGTGCCGGGCACACCGGCCAGGCTGTGCCTAGCGCTGCCATGACCGCATCTTGACGTCATCGGCGACCGCCACGAGCGCCCGGCCCGGATCATCGGCGCCGTCCGGAGCAACGCCGGATGTGTAGCCATAGGAACCGCGGAACTCGGCGAACGCGTGCTGCGGCGGGGTGTCCTGCAGCACGGGCAGCCGCCGGGGCTCGGCCGCAAAGCCCGGCTCGGCTGCCGACAAAAACCCGGTGTCAGGCTGTCCGGGGTTGTGACACGATCCCGCCCGTGGAGAAAGCGGACATCACTGTGGCTCTGGTGAGCGACCTGATCGCCGCTCAGTTCCCTGGGTGGGCGCACCTTCCGGTCAGGCCGGCCGACGTCGACGGCTGGGACAACGCCACTTTCCGGCTCGGGGCCGACATGTCCCTCCGGCTGCCCAGCGGCGCGGCCTACGCCAGGCAGGTGGACAAGGAGCACCGCTGGCTGCCCGTGCTCGCCCAGAGCCTGCCGTTGCCCATCCCGCAGCCGCTAGCCAAGGGGGTGCCGGGCTGCGGGTTCCCCTGGCCGTGGTCGGTGTACCGCTGGATCGAGGGCGAGACCGCCGAAGTCGGCTCTATCGACAGCCTGACGCGGTTCGCCACCGACCTGGCCGGCTTCCTCACCGCCTTGTACCGGGTCGACGCAGCCGGCGGCCCTCCGCCGGGGGAGCACAACTTCTTCCGGGGCGGCCCGCCCGCCGTCTACGACGGCGAGACGAAGGAAGCGCTCGCAGCGCTCCGGGGTCACATCGATACCGAGCTCGCCAGCCAGGTCTGGCAAGCCGCGCTCGAAGCGACCTGGCCGGGCGACCCAGTCTGGTTTCACGGTGACGCGCAGCCCGGCAACCTCCTGGTCCGCGACGGCAGGCTGAGTGCCGTCATCGACTTCGGCACATCCGGCGTCGGCGACCCGGCGTGCGACACGACGATCGCGTGGACATTCCTGTCCGGCGAGAGCCGCCGCGCCTTCCAGGCCGGCCTGCCGTTCGACGCCGTCACCTGGACGCGCGGCCGGGGCTGGGCGATCTGGAAGGCCATGAAGGTCCTGGTCTCCGCGCTGCAGGCCGACCCCGGGGATGCTGCCTCCACCACGAATGTCATTGCCGCGATCCTGGCCGACCACCAAGAGGCCGCGAGGCTCAGCCGAGCTT
This sequence comes from Streptosporangiaceae bacterium, assembly GCA_036510065.1. Classification (GTDB taxonomy): domain Bacteria; phylum Actinomycetota; class Actinomycetes; order Streptosporangiales; family Streptosporangiaceae; genus DASUBV01. Next base: position 4,916 of record DATCEO010000082.1, read on the forward strand.
GAGCCGCTCCGCGAAAGCCGAGATCTGGTTGGGTCAAGCGGGCTCATACGCCGTCTGGCGTAGGCTCACCGAGCGTGGCGGGGCGGGGCACCAGGGCGACGGAGCTGCTCTCGCGGCTGGGCATCCCGCACTCCGTGCACCGTTACGTGCACGATCCTCGGCGCGGGTCTTACGGCCTGGAAGCCAGCGCGGCCTTGGCGGTGCCGGCCGAACGCGTGTTCAAGACGCTGATCGCCGACGTGGACGAGCAGCTGACCGTGGCCGTGGTCCCGGTGGCCGGAAGCCTGGACCTCAAGGCCCTGGCCAGCGCGGCCGGCGGCAAGAGGGCCCGGATGGCCGATCCGACCCTCGCGGAGCGGGCCACGGGCTACGTGACCGGCGGGATCTCTCCGCTCGGCCAGCGCAGGCCGCTGCCGGTCGTGGTCGACGCATCGGCACTGAACTTCGACACCATCTTCTGCAGCGCGGGCCAGCGCGGAGTCGAGATCGAGATCGCCCCCGGCGACCTGGTCCGGGCCGCCGGGGCGGCGGTCGCCCCGATCGCCCGGTCTTAGCCGCTGCGCCCTAGCGCCGCCCCTAGAACGCTGCCCCCAGCACCGCCCCATTTAGTACCGGCCGCTTAGCTTGCCGTTTAACCTTTGATCTTCTGTCTGATGTTGCGCGCGGGGCTGTTCCTGGTGGCCCTGGCTATGTCTTCTTGGTGGTCTTGCCCACGTTGTATCGGGTAGCGGGGCGGCGGTTGTTCGCCCCGGGCGGCCGCCCGGGGCCGGGCCTGCCGGGTTTTGGTGCACCGGCCGGGCAGGTGGTCTTCGCGCGGAGGTAGCGAAATCCGCGGCGGACCCGGGCGGGGGTTAGCCGGCCGGGCGGCGCTGGGCGTTCCCGGGGGCGGCGCAGGTCGGCGGCCAGGTCG
>DATCEO010000083.1:0-25733 GCA_036510065.1 Streptosporangiaceae bacterium
CCAGGACCAGGATGGGGCACCGGACGGCGCCGAGCAGGCTCCAGGGATCGAAGCTTGAGACCTCGTGGCTGTCGTAGTGCGCGGCGACGTCCGGGTTCCTGATCATCCGGGCCAGGAACCGGCGGGACTCCTCGGCCCAGCCCGGCGTGGCGCTGTAAAGCGGGTAGCAGACGCGGGTGAACTCAGCCTGGAGATCCTCGGCGTCCGCGGCGTAACCGCCCCGGCGGTATGTGCGGATGCGCTCGATGATGGCGGCCGCCTCGGGGCCGCCGACGCGGCCGAACGCCTCGATGACTCGCGGGTCGTCCCAGTGGCCACCAGTCGTGTTGGCCAGGATGACGCCGCCGGGGTGATCGGGGAACAGCGCCGCGTAGGTGAGCGCGACGTGCCCGCCGAAGCTGCTGCCGAGGATGACCGGCTTGCGCAGCCCGAGCGCGTCGCACAGCCGCCGCAGGTCATCGGCCCAGGTCCGCATGTTCCAGGACTCGGCGCTGCCGCGGTCGCTGCGGCCATGGCCGCGCAGGTCGAAGTACAGGACCTGGAAATCGGCGGCCAGCGGCTCCAGCGCGGACTTCACCGTCATGTGGTCCAGGCCGGGGCCGCCGTGGACGGCCACCAGGACCGGGCGCTCCACCGTCGTATCTCCCTGCGGGATGACGGACGGGCCGGATACGTCGAACCACAGGGACACATCACCGAGGCTGAGGCGCATGCGACCTCCGGGGACGACTACGGGCGAGCGGCCAGTTCTGGCCAGCTCGCTGCCAGGCTTGGCTAGAGCCCACAGTAGTCTCCACGACGACGGCGCACCGGTCGCGGCGATGACGGCAGCGCCCGGCGCCAGGGCCCTGCCCAGGTACTGAGACACCCAGCTCACGGTGTTCAAGTTCACGCGATCCCTACAAGCCTGGCCACTGCCTTGCGGTCAGGTGGTCAGCCGTGCTGAAGCTCGAACCAGGTTGTGGTGTGACCGCCATCCTGCTCGAACCCCCAGCGAGCGGCCAGCGAGTCCACCGGGTGCAGTCCGCGGCCGCCGCCCGCCATGCCGCAGGCCCTAGGCTGCAACGCCGGCACAGTGGCACCGCCCATGTCCGTGACCTGAACCAGGGTGACCTGGCCGCGGCTGAGGACGGTCACCGTGACCGTCCGGCCGGGCAGCCCGGAAGCACTGTGCCGGATGCTGTTGGTGACCGGCTCGCTGAGCAGGAGCACCGCCGTCTCATTTGCCGGATGCTGCCGGCCGAGCACCGCCGCCGCGAAGGCGCGGGCCACCGCGACCCGCTCTGGGCGCCCGGCGATAGTCACGCTCTCGCAAGCAGCCGCTCCAGCCATGCCGGCACCATCCTTCCGCAGCCGCCTCCCGTTCCCGCGCCGGCAAGCGCCGCCCAGGAGGGCCGTTAGCGCAGGACCGGCGGGTAACCCGGACCCATGCATGCTCCGCTCGCCGGCCCGCGTCAAGGCAACACCGGCCCGCCCGCGCGCCGCGGGGACGCAGGGTCAGCACCGATTCAGCACAGCGGCCGGAAACGACCGGAAGCAACCAGCATTAACCGGACAATCCCGGCATGAGCCAGAGTCGCTGGAGGCACTAGCCCGGCCCCCGCCGCCCGCCGGGGAACCGGAGAAATCGCAGGTCAGACGGCCTGAATGACTACTTGAGCAGCTGCCGCGCCATCACCACCCGCTGGATCTGGTTCGTCCCCTCGTAGATCTGGGTGATCTTGGCGTCCCGCATCATCCGCTCCACCGGGAAGTCGCTGACGTACCCGTACCCGCCCAGCAGCTGGACGGCATCGGTGGTGACCTCCATGGCCACGTCCGAGGCGAAGCACTTGCAGGCCGAGGAGATGAACGTCAGGTCGGGGGCCGGGGTGCCCGCCATGGCGCGCTCGGACCTGGCCGCGGCGGCGTAGGTGAGCTGCCGGGCGGCCTCGACCTTCATGGCCATGTCGGCCACCATGAACTGGATGCCCTGGAACTCCGCGATGGCCTTGCCGAACTGGCGGCGCTCCCGGACGTACCCGGCGGCGTAGTCCAGCGCGCCCTGGGCGATGCCGAGCGCCTGCGCGGCGATCGTGATCCGGGTGTGGTCGAGGGTGGCCAGCGCGGTCCGGAAGCCGCTGCCCTCGGAACCGATCATGCGGCCGGCCGGGATCACGCAGTTGTCGAAGTAGAGCTCGCGCGTGGGCGACCCCTTGATGCCGAGCTTGTGCTCCGGCGCGCCAAAGGAGAAGCCCTCGTCCCCGTCCTCCACGACGAACGCCGAGATCCCGTCCGGGCCGGCGCCGGTGTCGGTGACCGCCATCACGGTGTAGAACTTGGAGACGCCCGCGTTAGTGATCCACCGCTTGGTGCCGTTAAGGACGTAGTTATCGCCGTCGCGGACGGCGCGGCTCCGCATGGCCGCGGCATCGGACCCGGCCTCGGGCTCGGACAGGGCATAGGAAAACATCGCCTCCCCGCTGGCGACCCGCGGCAGGTACCGCTGCTTGAGATCCTCCGAGGCCGCCAGCAGCAGCGGCACGGTGCCCAGCTTGTTGACCGCGGGGATCAGCGAGGACGAGGCGCAGGCCCGGGCCACCTCCTCGATCACGATCGCCGTCGCGATCGCGTCGCCGCCGGCGCCGGCGTACTCCTCGGGGATGTGGATGGCGTGCAGGTCGGCCTTGACGAGGGCGTCGTAGGCCTCCGCCGGGAACTGGGCAGACTGATCGACCTTCGCCGCGTGCGGGGCGATCTTGTCGTCAGCGAGCTGCCGCACGGACTCGCGAAGGGCGTCATGCTCCGGCGTGAGGGCGAACGCCGGGAAATCAGTGCTCATGTTCCTGATCGTAGGAGCAATCCCGGCTGAAGCCCATCGCTGCGTCCCGGTGGGCGGCCCGGTCTGGGCGAGCGGACCCAGCCGGGGTCCCTGGCCACCCGGCCGGGGTTCCCGGCGGGCGCCGAGCGTAGCCTGCGGCGGTGACCTCCGAGGCGGGCGTGCCCTCCCAGGCGGAGCAGCGTTCCCGGGCGGCGCTGCTGTCGCCGCCGGGTCAGGAGCTGCTGGCCCGGCTCAGCGGCCAGGAGGTGAGCCCCGGCGACGCGCTGCGGCTGGCCCGGGAACTGCGCGCCAGCTATCCCCCGGAGCTGGTCGCGGCGGCGCTGACCCAGCAGGCGCTGCGGATGAGCGGCCGGAAGAAGTTCAGCCGGGCCGACTCGATGCTGTTCACCCGGGCCGGGCTGGAGCAGGCCTCGTCCGAGCTGGCCGCCCGGCACAGCGCCCGCCGGTTCAGCCGCTTCTCTACGGTGGCTGACCTGTGCTGCGGGATCGGCGGCAACCTGGCGTCGCTGGCGGCCAGCAGCCGGGTCCTGGCGGTCGACCGTGACCTGGCCACCCTGGAGTTCGCGCGGCACAACGCCGCGGCGTGCGAGGCGCGGCATCCGGTCCTGGCCGTCTGCGCCGATGTCCGCGAGCTGGTCGCCGGCCTCGCGTCCGCCCCGGCGGCAGGGCGGGGGCCGGCGGTGCGGCGGGCTGCGGCGGGGCCGGGGCGGCGGCCCGTTCCCGGCGTCGAGGCGGCCTTCATCGACCCGGCCCGGCGAGCTGGCGACCGGCGGCTGCGGGCGGGCCGGAGCGAGCCGCCGCTGGACTGGTGCCTGGGGCTGACGGACTGGGTCCCGGCGGTGGGCATCAAGGCCGCGCCCGGCCTGCCGCGCGAGCTGATCCCGCCGGGCTGGGAGGCCGAGTTCCTGGCCGTGGGCCGCGACTTGAAGGAGGCGCTGCTCTGGTCGCCTGCCCTGGCCTCGGCGCCGCGCCGCGCGACCATCCTGCCCGGCGGGAACACCCTGACCCCGCACCCCGGCGCCCCTGTGCCGGTCGGGGCGCCCGGAGCGTTCCTGCTGGATCCCAGCCCGGCGGTGACCAGGGCCGGCCTGGTCGAGGACCTGGCCCGCATCCTCGGCGCGTGGAAGATCGACCCGATGATCGCGTTCCTGGCCGCCGACCGGGACATCAGGACACCGTTCGCCCGGACGCTGCGGGTCCTGGAGTCCATGCCGTGGAACGAGAAGCAGGCTGCGCGCCGACTCCGGGAGCTGGGCATCGGCGCTGCCGACATCCGCCGCCGCGGCCTGGCCGGGGACGTGGACCTGATCAGGCGGCGGCTCGGCCTGCGCGGCGAGGGCCGCGCCACCATCGTGCTCACCCGCCGGGAGGACCGGCCCTGGGGCCTGATCTGCACCTCCCCGGACGACTAGGCCGGTGTCCCCGCCATGATCACGACCGTTTTGCCGCTCATGGCGCGGCAAAACGGTCGTGATCATCGTCACGGCTGCGGGGGCAGCTTGGCCCTGAGGGCCGCGCCCTTCTCCCGGGCGGTGGCACGCAGCTGCTCCTGGAAGCTGGTCATCTGCTGGCGCAGCGACGCGTCCGCGGCGGCGAGGATGCGGATCGCCAGCAGCCCGGCGTTGCGCGCGCCGCCGACGGCGACGGTCGCGACCGGGATACCCGCCGGCATCTGCACGATCGACAGCAGGGAGTCCAGCCCGTCCAGGTGGGCCAGCGGCACCGGCACGCCGATGACCGGCAGCGGCGTCACCGAGGCCAGCATGCCGGGCAGGTGGGCGGCGCCGCCCGCACCGGCGATGATGACCCGCAGGCCGCGGTCGGCCGCCGCGAGGCCATAGGCGAGCATGTCCTCCGGCATCCGGTGCGCGGAGACCACGTCGGCCTCCCAGGGCACGCCGAACTCAGCCAGGACGGTGACCGCCGCCGACATGACCGGCCAGTCCGAGTCACTGCCCATGACCACGCTCACCTGCGGCTGACTGGTCATCCCGCTCCCTTCGCGGCTGCTCCCTCCGGCCCGCCGACGCTACGCCTCCTCGACTCCCAGCGCCAGGTAGCTCGCGGCAGCGCGAGCCCGCTTGGCCAGCTCGTCGAGGTCCACGCCGAGCACCGTGACGTGCCCCACCTTCCGGCCGGGCCGGGCCGGCTTGCCGTACAGGTGGATCTTGACGCCCGGGTCCGCCGCCATCACGTGCGTCAGCCGTGACCGCAGGTCGGGATCGGGACCGCCGAGGATGTTGACCATCACCGCGAAGGGCGCGGTGGCCGTCGTGGCGCCCAGCGGCAGGTTCAGCACCGCCCGCAGGTGCTGCTCAAACTGGGAAGTAACGGACCCTTCGATGCTCCAGTGACCGCTGTTGTGCGGCCGCATGGCCAGCTCATTGACCAGCAGCCCGGAGTCGGTCTGGAACAGCTCGACCGCGAGCAGTCCCGTGACGTCAAGCTCGGCCGCGATCCGCAGGCCCAGGTGCTCGGCCGCCACCGCGAGATCGGGATCCAGCCAGGGCGCCGGGGCGATCACCTCGCGGCAGACCCCGTCCCGCTGCACCGTCTGGACCACCGGGTAGGCGGCCCCTTGCTTGCTGGGCGCGCGGGCCACCAGCACGGCCAGCTCGCGCACGAACGGCACGTGCTCCTCGGCGATCAGGCCGAGGCCGTGGCCGAGCACGGCGGCGGCCTCCTGCGGCGTCTGGCACACCCAGACGCCCCTGCCGTCGTAGCCCCCGGAGATGGCCTTGAGGACGACGGGCCAGCCGGCCTGCTCGGCGAACGCGGTCACGTCGGCGAGGTCGCTGACCGCGGCGAACCGCGGGCAGCCGATGCCCAGCGCGACCATGGCCTGCCGCATGGCGAGCTTGTCCTGGGTGTTGCGCAGGGCGCGGCTACCGGGCCGGACCGCGGTCCCGGCCTGCTCCATGGCCGCCACCAGGTCACCGGGCACGTGCTCATGGTCGAACGTCACGACGTCGCAGCCGGCTGCGAACTCCAGCAGGTCCGCGGCCCGGCGATAGTCACCGAGCACGGTCCCGGCGCAGACCTGGGCGGCGCTCTCGTCCGGCGCCGCCGCCAGGACCCTGAACCTGATCCCGAGGCCCACGGCCGCCGCGCTGGTCATCCGGGCCAGCTGGCCCGCGCCCACCATTCCGACCACCGGCGCCGACGGCGCGCCCGGGCCCTGCCCGCCGGGGCCCTGCCCGCCGGGGCCCTGCCCGCCTGCCTCACCTGAAACGCTCACCCGCCGTAGCCTACGAGGTCCTAGGCCGGCCCGGTGACCGCCGGGCGCGGCGGCGGCTCGGCGACCGCGTGCGGGAGGAACAGCGCGAAAACCGCCGGCCGAGGCCGGACCAGCACCACCTGGCCGCCGTCGGCGGCGGCCACCGTCCGGGCCAGGGCCAGCCCGAGCCCGGTACCGCCGGGTGCCCCGCTGACGCTCCGCTCGAAGACTCTCGGGACCAGGTCCGTCGGCACTCCGGCGCCCTCGTCCCGGACCTCGACGACCACCGACCGCCGGGTCTGCGAGGTCCTGATCGTGACCGCCCCGGCCCCGTGCACGAGCGCGTTGTCGAGCAGTGTCGCGATCACCTGGGCCGCGCCGCCCGGAGTCGCGTAGGCGTGCAGGCCCTTCGTGCCGGTGACCTCCAGCTTCCGGCTGACCCGCCGGAATGCCGGCTCCCACTCGATGACCTGCTGGGCCACGATCTCGTCGACGCTGGCCAGCGTCGGGGCGCCCGTGATGGACCGGCGGGCCCGGCCGAGCAGCTGGCCCACCACCTCCGCCAGCCGCTCGGTCTGCGCCAGGGCGGCCGCCCCTTCCTCGCGGACCACGTCGGGATAGTCCGCGGCGGCGACCATCTCCTCCAGGCGCATCGACAGGGCCGTCAGCGGCGTGCGCAGCTGATGGGAGGCGTCGACGGCGAAATCACGTTCCGCCGAGAGCAGGTCCGTGATGCGCTGTGCCGATCCGTCCAGGCCTTCGGCTACCCGGTCCAGCTCCTGGACGCCGTACCGGCGGCCGAGCGGCCGGGCGTCACCGGAGCCGAGCCGGTCGGCCGCCCGGGCCAGTTCCTCCATCGGCCGGGCCAGGCGCCTGGCCTGGAGCAGCGCCAGCACGACGGCCACCGCGATGGCCAGCAGCGCCAGCGAGCCGATCAGCAGCAGGGCGCCGTACACCTTCTCCGCGACGTAGGAGGCGTTGGCCTGGACAGTGACGGTGAAATCGGTCGTCGACGCCTGCTCGGACGTGGTGTGGTGCGAGGGCGGCCGGGTGCCGATCGCGATCGGCCTGCCCCCGTCCTGCCGGATGATCACGTACCGGTCGGCCAGGGACCGGCCCAGCTGGGCGGCATCGGCCGGCAGGCCGGAGTTCACCCGGTCCTGCAGGCCGCGCGCCAGCGTGGTGGCATCGCGACTGAGCTGATCGGATGCCTCGCTCACCTGCAGGCGGATGAGCACGAACGTCAGCGGCAGGCCGAGCAGCAGGACCGCCGCCACGGCCACGGCGAGCGTGGAGATCAGCAGCCTGCGCTGCATCGCTCGGCTCCTACGTCCCCTGGCATGTCAGCAGCCCGCTGCGGTGGTGGCGGCGGCTACTCACCGCGCTCAAAGCGGAAGCCCACGCCGCGCACCGTGGTGATGAACTGCGGACTGTGCGCGTCGTCGCCGAGCTTGCGGCGCAGCCAGGACACGTGCATGTCCAGGGTCTTGGTCGAGCCCCACCACTTGCTGTCCCAGACCTGGCGCATGATCTGCTCGCGGGTGACCACCTTGCCGGCCTCGGCCACGAGCAGCGCCAGCAGGTCGAACTCCTTGGAGGTGAGCTCGATCTCGTCGTCGCCCAGCCAGGCCCGGCGCGCGTCGGTGTCGATGCGGACGCCCTGGACCACCTTCGTCTCCGAGGCGCCGCGCCGCAGCAGCGCGCGGACCCGCGCCAGCAGCTCGGCCAGCCGGAACGGCTTGGTCACGTAGTCGTCGGCGCCGGCGTCCAGGCCGATGACGGTGTCCACCTCGTCAGCCCGGGCGGTGAGGATCAGTACCGGCACGGACTGGCCCGAGGACCGGATGCGCCGGCACACCTCCAGCCCGTCCAGGCGGGGCAGCCCGATGTCGAGCACGATGAGGTCGATGCCGCCCGCCCGGGCGGCCTCAAGCGTGCCGGGTCCGTCGGCGGCCACGCCGACTTCATAGCCCTCACGGCGGAGCGCACGGGCGAGCGGCTCCGAGATGGCGGGGTCGTCTTCGGCGAGCAGAACGCTGGTCATGCAACGATCGTATGGCGACTGGCGACCATTTCCTGCTCCCTACACGCACGGGGGCCATGTCGGAGCCCGGCGCATGCCGGAGATTTAGACCGGTGTCACGCCATGTCGCCGCCGGGAGAAGCCGCGATCCTTGCCGCGGGCGGCGGCAAATCGCCGGATCAGCAGCGCCCGCAGGTCCTCCGGCTGCACCACGTCGTCGATCACCAGCTCGCTGGCCAGCCTCAGCACGTCGATGTCGGCCTCGTAGTCGGCCCGCAGCCGCTGGGTCAGGTCCGCGCGCTCGGCCTCGTCGGTCACGGCCGCCAGCCGGTTGTAGTAGACGGCGTTCACCGCGGCCTCCGCGCCCATCACCGCGATCTTGGCGGTGGGCAGCGCCAGGGTGGCGTCCGGCTCGAAGCCGGGGCCGGCCATCGCGTACAGGCCCGCGCCGTACGCCTTCCGGACGATCACGCAGATCTTCGGCACCGTGGCCTCGGACACCGCGCTGATCATCTTGGCCCCGTGCCGGATGATGCCCTGCCGCTCCACGGCCGTGCCGACCATGAAGCCGGGCACGTCGGCCAGGAACAGCAGCGGCACGCTGAAGGCGTCGCACAGCTGGATGAACCTGGTCGCCTTGTCGGCGGAGTCCACGAACAGCACGCCGCCCTTGAACATCGGGTTGTTCGCGACGATCCCGACCGGCTGGCCGTCCAGCCGGGCGAAGCCGACGGTCAGCTCGCGGGCCCACAGCGCGTGCACCTCGAACAGGGAGCCCTCGTCGACCAGCCCGCGCACGTAGCGTCGCATGTCGAAGGCCTGCCGCTCGCTGGCCGGCACCAGCGCGCGCAGGTCGGCGGGCTCTGGCGGGCGCGCGGACGCGGCCTGCGGCGGCTGCTGCCAGCTGGACGGCAGGTAGGACAGGTACTGGCGCACCGCCTCCAGGGCGTCACGCTCGGTGGCCGCCAGGTGATGCCCGCACCCGGACACGGTGCAGTGCATCCGGGCGCCGCCCATCTCCTCCAGCGTGGTCCGCTCCCGGACCACCATCTCGACCATCCGGGGGCTGCCCAGGTACATGGAGGCGTTGCCCTCGACCATGGTGACGAAGTCGCAGAACGCGGGGATGTAGGCACCGCCGGCCGCCGACGGCCCGAACAGGGCGCAGACCTGCGGGATCGAGCCGGACGCCCGGACCTGGGTGTGGAAGATCTTCCCGGCGCCGCGCGGGCCGGGGAACATCTGCACCTGGTCGGTGATCCGGGCCCCGGCCGAGTCCACCAGGTAGATCATCGGGATGCCGTCGGCGTAGGCCTTCTCGATGATCCGGATGATCTTCTCGACCGTGCGCGCCCCCCAGGAGCCCGCCTTCACCGTCGAGTCGTTCGCCATCAGGGCCGCGGGGCGGCCGTCGATCGTCGCGGTCCCGGTGATGACACCATCGGCCGGCAGCCCGTCGGCGAGCACGTTGGCGAATGCGCCGTCCTCGGTGAAGCTGCCCTCGTCGGCGAGCAGCGCGATCCGGTCCCGGGCGAACAGCTTGCCGGCGGCCGCGGCGGCCTCGTGGTACTTGGCGGTGCCGCCCTGCTCGATCCGGGCCCGGACGGCGGCCAGCTCGGGGTGTCCCTGGCCGCCCGGCTCCGGCGGGGCAGCGCTCGATGCTTGCGTCACGGTCGCGAGCGTACGCCAGCGGGCCGGGGGCGCCCCCCGGCCGGCCGGGGGGGGCGTGGCCGGGGGGCGCGGGCGAGGACACAGCCGGGCCCAAGACCCGGGGTGCCCTCGCGGGGGCGCCTGGCGCGTTCCCAGCGGGGAGGGGAGGATGATGCGCCAGGCGCCCGTCTGGGGGAGGCGTTACTTCCGGGGCGTGATGCCGAAGACGATCTGGTAATTGCACCGGCCCGTGCAGACGTAGACGCTGGTCGCGTCGTCATCGACGTAGGAGTAGGCGTACGGCTCGGCGCGCTTGAAGACCCTGGCGTAGTCCACGGGCCACCTGGCGGGGTTGCACATGGCCCGCGGCGCCCACTTGCCGCGGCAGCAGTACTGGTCGCCGCCGAGCTTGGCGCACGCCGACTCGCAGGCGACGTACTGCCCGCGATAGTCGATCCTCAGGGCGCTGGGGCAGGCGACGGGATGGGTGCAGCCCGCCGGGACGCAGCCGTGCTTACCGACCTTCTTGGTCGCGTGGCCGGACGTCGGGTAGATATACATCGGCAGGTTGGACCCGTCGACCATGCTGACGTCGTAGAAGTCCAGATTGTTCCAGGCGTCCAGGTTGTACTCGGCCAGCGTCGCGGGGATCGCACCGTAGCCCGGGCACTGGAACCTGCCGTTGCAGTCACCGGTCGCGCAGTGGCCGCGGCCGCCGTGAAAGACGCACCCGGTGCGCCCCCAGAACCGCCCGTTCCAGTGATTGGGGATGGTGATGGTGACGCTGTGGCCGGGCCGCAGCACCCAGCCGGTGCGGGCGATCGGATGGCTGGCGTCCGGCGAGGCGGCCACCCAGATCGTCTGCCTGACCTTGTTTACGAAGGTCACCTGGCGCGAGCCGTTCGCTACGGCGCTACCCGCCTGCGCGTGCGTGCCGACCGCCGGCTGCACGTCCGCGACCGGGACCAGGCCCGGGCCAGCGCCGACACTGGCACTGGCACCGGCACTGGCCGCGCCGCCGGCCAGCAGCGCGATGGCTGGCACTATGGCCGCAACCGCGCCGGCCAGGCGCGATCGCGATTTCCTCATCAGAACCATCCGGTACGTCCCAGTCCAGTTGCGGCGGCCTGCCCGTGCAGGCCGCGAGTGCGCTGCCCCCGCTTAGGAGACGACGCGACCGAGCGCCGGATAACACAAACCCAGGTAAGGAGATTTCGTTATCTGCGCCGCTGTCGCCGGTCTCCCATCACGAGCGCGGCCCGCAATGCTGGGCCGCGTGACCAGCGACGAGACGTGAGGTGCGATGCACATGTCCACACGCAGCAGGCTGCCGCTCCGGCTGGCCGCTACCGTCCTGGCCGTGGGGTGCGCGGCCGGCGGCGTGGCCGGCGCGGGCCAGGCCCGGCGCCCCCATCCCGCGGCTCTGGCCGCCTTTGCCAGGCCGGCCCAGGCGGCCCGGCCGACGGCCGGCAGCGCCGCGGGCGCAGCGGGCTCAGCCCACCAGGCCAGGAACTTCAAGAAGGGCGTCAGTGCATGGGCGTTCCCCGGCGTCCGCAGCGCCCTGGCCCAGTCGGGGGTCCACTGGTACTACACCTGGGCGACGGGCCCGGGCGGGATCTCCACCCCGCGGGGCGTCAGTTTCGTGCCGATGATCTGGGGTCCTGGCAGCGTGACCGCCGCCGGGCTGCGGCAGGCCAGGCAGGCGGGTCACGTCCTGCTGACGTTCAATGAGCCCGACATGGGCAGCCAGTCCAACATGACCGTCGACCAGGCGCTGCGCCTGTGGCCGCAGCTGATGGCGACCGGGATGCGGCTGAGCAGCCCGGCCGTCGCCTACGGCGGGGACACTCCGGGCGGCTGGCTCGACCAGTTCCTGCGCGGCGCCGCGGCCCGCCACTACCGGGTCAACTTCATCGCGCTGCACTGGTATGGCGGGGACTTCACCACCCGCGACGCCGTCAGCCAGCTGAGAAGCTACCTACAGGCGGTCTGGAACCGTTATCACAAGGCGATCTGGCTCACCGAGTTCGCGCTGATCAGGTTCGGCGCCACCACCGCCTTCCCCAGCCCGCAGCTGCAGGCGGCCTTCGTTACGGCAGCCACGGCCATGCTGCAGCGCCTCCCCTATGTGTGGCGCTACGCCTGGTTCGCGCTGCCGTCGAATTCCACCGACGGCAGCGTCGGCCTGTTCCGGGCCGGCGCGGTGCCGACCATCCCCGGCCAGGCCTTCAAGAAGGTCGACGCCCCGCCAGCTTGACTTACCCGCCAGCTTGACTCGCCCGCCCGACTCAGGCCTCGCCACCTGCGGCCGGCGCCCCGTCTCGGGGCGCCGGCCGCAGGGGTGAGCCAGGCTGACATTTCGCCGGCCGGCCTAGCCGACGTGCAGGTTCACCCCGAGCAGCACCAGCCACCACAGCAGGATGGCCAGGATGGCGGACAGCACCGCCTTGAGCAGGGCAAGAGTGATATAGCCGCGTTCCCAGGCCACAACGATCCCGATAATGATGTAAATCAATACGATGAGGCTGAAGCGCCGACGTCTTGTAAACACGATCTCCTGCTCCTATCTGAACCGCAGACCGAATCACGCTGATTGCTGACGAACTGGCGGCTAAGTCTCCCGGCAATCAGTCGTCAAACACCACATGATTGGCAATATCGGTGTGTCGGCTCGGATATCGGCACGAACCGGCGTAGGGCGGTACGCCCTCAGGCGAGGACCCTGCGGGTCCGCGGCCCCGCGCGGAGCACCTGGGAGGGCAGCTTGTGGCCGATGACCCGCTCGGCGTCGGCCGCGGCCTCGATCATGGCCTCCAGGTCGATGCCGGTGGCGACGCCCATGTCCTCCACCATGTGGATCAGTTCCTCGGTCGCGATGTTGCCGGTCGCGCCCGGCGCGTACGGGCAGCCGCCCAGGCCGCCGACCGAGGCGTCGAAGTCGGCGACGCCCAGCTCCAGCGCGGTCAGCACGTTGGCCAGCCCAACGCCCCTGGTGTTGTGGAAGTGCAGGTTCAGAGCGGTATCCGGGCAGGCCGACCGGAACTCGCCGACCAGGCTGCGCACCCGGCCGGGGGTGGCCATGCCGGTGGTGTCGCCGAAGGAGACGGAGTCGGCCCCGTCGGCGACCGCCCGCGCGGCGACGCGCACGACCCGCTCGACCGGCACGTCCCCCTCGAAGGGACAGCCCCACGCGGTCGACACGATGACCTGGCAGCTCGCCCCGCGGCGGTGGGCCAGGTCGATGATGGCCGCGATGTCGTCGAGGGACTCCTCCGTGCCGCGGTTGACGTTCTTGCGGTTGTGCGTATCGGACGCCGACACCACGGCCTCGATCTCCGCCAGGCCCGCGTCCAGGGCACGGCCGGCGCCGCGAAGGTTCGGGACCAGGGCGGAGTAACGGACCGCCGGGGACCGGGCAATGCCCGCCCAGACATCGGCCGCGTCGGCCATCTGCGGTATCGCCTCGGGCCGGACGAAGGAGACGGCCTCGATCCGCTGCACGCCGGTTTCTGACAGCCGGTCAATCAGCTCGATCTTGGCCGCGGTCGGGACCGGGTCCTCATTCTGCAGGCCGTCCCGGGGGCCGACTTCCCGGATCGAGATACGGCTAGGCAGGTCAGTCACGGGCTGCTTCCGTTTCCTGGGTGCGATGACTGGCGCGGCGGCCGTCCGGCGGCCCGGGCGGCTCGGGCCAGGCGGGCGGCCGCTTGGCCACGAAGGCGGCGATCCCCTCGCGACGGTCATCGGACATGGCCGCCGTCCGCCACGCGGCGTCCTCGACTTCCAGCGCCGCCGCGAGCCCGAGCCCGGCGCCGAGCCGGAGGGCCTGCTTGGCCGCGCGCACGGCGACCGGCGAGTTGGCGGCGATCTGCCGGGCCAGCCCGAGGGCCGAGTCGGCCGCGGCCCCGGCGGCCACCCGCCGGTCGGCCAGCCCGATGCGCTCGGCCTCGGCCGCGCTTACCTTCCGGCCGGTGAGTACCAGGTCGGCGGCGCGCCCCGGGCCGATCCGGCGAGCCAGCAGCTGGGTGCCGCCGCAGCCGGGGACCAGGCCGACGGTGGTCTCGGGCAGCCCGAAGACGGCGGTGTCGTCGGCCACGATCACGTCGCAGGACAGGGCCAGCTCGCAGCCGCCGCCGAGGGCGAAGCCATGCACGGCCGCGATGACCGGCTGGGGCAGGCCCAGCAGGGCACCGAACGCCGCCCGGAACGCAGGCCGCTGCGCCAGCAGCTGCGCGTCGCTCATCGCGGCGCGCTCCTTGAGGTCGGCGCCGACGCAGAACGCGCGTTCTCCGGCCGCTGTGAGCACCACGGCCCGGATCTCGCGGTCGGCGGCGACCGTCGCGCACGCATCGGCGAGGGCGACGAGCATCGTGGTGCTGAGCGCGTTCATCGCCGCCGGCCGGCTGAGGCGGACTTCCGCGACGCCCGGCGGGTGGGGGCGCAGGCCGATCACGCTGTCTGGAGCCACGCTACGAGGCTAGCCTGACGGGCGTTCCAGCCGGGTCCGCTCGTCCTCCACGAGCTGGAACAGCTCGGCCTGGACCTCCTGCACGCGCGGGATCTCGGTGAGCACCAGCTCGCCGTGCTCGCCCGCCGACTCCACCACGAGGCGGCCGCTGCCCACGAGGCGATCGAGCGGTCCGAGCGAGAACGAGACGTCGCTGATCCGCGACAGCGGGAAATCCCGGCCGGTGCGGGTCACGATCCCCGAGCGCAGCCGCAGCCGCCGGTTGGTGAGCTCATAGCTGGTCGTGCGCCAGCGCAGCAGCGGGACCGCGCACCAGATGATCGCGGCCGCCGCCGCGAGCACGGCGATCACCAGCCGGACCACGGCCGTGTCCGCGGCCGCCGGCAGGAAGGCCAGCAGCACCAGGGCGGCCGCGACGATCAGCGCGAGGATCAGGAATGGAGCCAGCACCGTCTTCCAGTGCGGGTGCAGCCGCAGGACCACGTACTCGCCCTCGGACAGGCCACCTCCACCAGCCATGGCCTCATAGTGGCATGTATCCGGCCAAGGCGCGCGTCAGGCTGGCGAGCGCACGTGGATCACGTCACCGGCGCTGACGGCCGTGACGCCGGCCGCTGTCTGCACCAGCAGGCGCCCCGCCCGGTCGATCCCGGACGCGACACCCGCCAGCTCGTTCCCGCCGGGGAGCTGCACGCGCAGGTCGCGGCCGATCGTGGAGCACCAGCGCAGGTACTCGGCCCGCAGCCCGCCGCCGTCGGCGTCACCGGGGGCGGGCGCGATCCAGCGCCGGTACCAGTGCTCCAGTTCCTGCAGCACGCCGACCAGCAGCGCGCCGCGGTCGGCGCGGACGCCGAGGCCGGCGAGCGAGGTCGCCGGCAGCGCGCCGGCCCGCGCCCCGGACAGGCCGTCCGGGACGGCACCGACGTTGACCCCCAGGCCGACGACGATGGCGTCGCCGGCCTGCTCGGCCAGGATCCCGGCCAGCTTGGCCTCGCCGGCCAGCACGTCATTGGGCCATTTGAGGACGGCGTCAATCCCGGTGGTCGCCCGCAGCGCCCGGCTGAGCGCGACCCCGGTGAGCAGCGGCAGCCAGCCCCGGGCCGCCGCAGGGACGGCGACCGGGCGGAGCAGCACCGAGAAGGTCAGCGCCGCGCCCGGCCTGCTGGCCCAGGTCCGGCCCTGCCGCCCGCGACCGCGGGTCTGGTCCTCGGCCACCAGCACGGCACCCTGCGCCGACCCGGCACGCGCGGCGGCCAGCAGGTCCTCGTTGGTGGATCCGGTCTGGGCCACCACGTCCAGGGCCGACCAGATGCTGCCGGGCGTCAGCACGGCTAGCCGCAGGCCAGCCTCGTCGAGCGCCATGGTGCCGGTCTCGGCCTCGCCGTGCACAGTCCCGTCCCGTCCGGCCGCCTCGGCCTGCCTGGAGGTATGCCCCGATGGGGATGACCTCGTGCTTTATGAGCCCGCGACGGCGCCGGAAAGTTTCGCCACCCTGGGTGTTCGCCCCGCCGCTAACCGCTATCGTCAGGGGCCGATGATAGCCGGACGGCGCCTGACGTGCCTCAAGGCCGCGGGGCCGGTCGCGGGTGGCCGCGGCGGCCGCCGGCGCCGGGGCTCGCTGTGCGATTCCGAGGAAGGCAGTGGCTGAACTCAAGACCCGCCCGCTGCGTCGCCGGCCCGGCGCCGGGGATCCTGGCGGCCGGGAGCGGCTGGCGGCTGGCTCCGGCCAGGGGCGGCGGGGAAGGCCGGCCGTGGCGGACGGGGCAAGTACGGCGCTGCGCGGCGCCGCGCGGGCGGTCACGCCGCGGGCCCTGTGGCGCGGCCACCGGGTGCTCACCCTCCTCGTCCTGCTCTCGCTGCTGCCCCGGCTCCTCGCCACCGCGTCGTTCCGCCCGGCCCTGCTGACCGCCGACTCCTTCCTTTACCTGCAGAACGCCGTGAACGGCCGGCTCGGCAACCTGCGGCCCGCCGGGTACTCGTTATTCCTGAGCGTCTTCCAGGGCCTGCCGCACACGCTGCTGGCGGTGACGGCCCTCCAGCACCTGCTGGGAATCGGCATCGCGATCATCGTCTACAGCCTGCTGCGGTACTGGGGGCTGCCGGGCTGGGGGGCGGCGCTGGCGGCGGTGCCGACCCTGTTCGACACCCGCGAGATCGCGCTGGAGTCCTACATCCTGCCGGACACGGTGTTCTGCTTCGTGATCCTGCTCGCGGTGGCGCTGCTGCTGACCAGGGCCGTGCCCCGGCGCTGGCAGTGCGCCGGCGCCGGGCTGCTACTGGCCTACGCCTCGGTGCTGCGCGGGAACGGCATCCCGCTGGTCGTCATCGTCGCCGCGTTCCTGCTCGTGCGGAGGGTGGGCTGGAGGGCCTTCGCGGCGGGGAGCCTGGCGTTCGTGCTCCCCGTGCTCGGATATGCCGTGGCGTTTCACGCCGAGTACGGGGCGGTCAACCTGACCCAGAGCGACGGCCTCTTCCTGTGGTCGCGCACCACCAGCTTCGCCAACTGCGCGATCATCAAGCCGCCGGCGGACCTGCGGCCCCTGTGCCCGGCCCTGGAGAAGTCGGTCACCGTCCCGCCGCCCCGGAGCTGGTCCATCTCCCGCCTGCTGAGCGAGCCGGCTCCGGCGACCTACCTGTGGGCCCACGATGTGTGGTGGCGGACCGATGCTCATCCGGGCATCAACGCCGCCAACAACAAGCTGGGCGAGCGCTTTGCCATCCGGGCGATCGAGGCGCAGCCGCTGGATTACCTGCGGGTGGTCGGCCGCGACACGCTGCTGACGTTCCTGGCCACCGACCGCCCGCAGGGCACCGCCAGCCTGGGCTTCACGGCGCAGCCGCGCATTCAGGTCCTGCCGTCGTACTACCGCCGCGACCTGAAGGCCTACGCCAGGACTACCACCAACACCCACGCGGTGGCTCCTTACTCGTTCTTCATGTTCGCCTACCAGCAGCCAGTGATCTTCCCCGGCCTGGTGTTCGCGCTGGTGGTGCTGGCCGGGCTGGTCGCCGTCGTCCGGAACTGGCGCCGCTGGGGCGGCCTGCCGGCGCTGCCCTGGGCGCTGGCCGTCGTCAGCCTGCTGTCCCCCGCACTGCTGACCCAGTCGCTGTACCGCTACGCCGTGGTCGCCATCCCGCTGGCCTGCCTGGCCGCCGGGCTCGGCTTCGCGCGGCTGGTACCGGGCCGCCGATTCGGGCTCGCCCCGGCCGCCGACCCGGCCCCGGCCGCTAACCCGGAACCCGTGACCGCCCCCCGCCCGGGGACCGCCGCCGCCGAGGCCGGCCCGGCCGGCTCTGCGGATGCCAGGCTCGGCAGGTAGTGCCCCGCTGGCCTAACCTGTGCGCCATGACCACCGATGCACTCCCGCCGCTCGATGACGCGCCGCCCGACCCGCACACCACCGCCGGGAAGCTAGCCGACCTGGACCGGCGCCGGAACGAGGCCGTGCACGCCGGGACCGAGCGGCAAGTCGAGCGGCAGCACGCCAAGGGCAAGATGACCGCGCGCGAGCGCATCGACGCCCTGCTGGACCCCGGGTCGTTCACCGAGTTCGACGAGCTGGCCCGGCACCGGTCGACTGACTTCGGCATGGCCCGGAACCGGCCCTACGGCGACGGGGTCGTCACCGGCTACGGCACGATCGACGGCCGGCCGGTTTGCGTGTTCAGCCAGGATTTCACCGTGTACGGCGGCTCGCTGGGCGAGGTCTACGGCGAGAAGATCGTCAAGGTCATGGATCACGCGCTCAAGACCGGCTGCCCGATGATCGGGATCAACGACGGCGGCGGCGCGCGCATCCAGGAGGGCGTGGTCGCGCTGGGCCTGTTCGCCGAGATCTTCTACCGCAATGTCATCTCCTCGGGGGTCATCCCGCAGATCTCGCTGATCATGGGACCGTGCGCGGGCGGAGCCGTCTACTCCCCGGCCATCACGGACTTCACCCTGATGGTCGACCAGACCTCGTACATGTTCATCACCGGCCCGGACGTGATCAAGACGGTGACCGGCGAGACCGTCAGCCATGAGGAGCTGGGCGGCGCGCACGCGCACAACGTCAAGTCCGGAGTCGCGCATTACCAGGCGTCCGACGAGCAGGACTGCCTGGCCTTCGCCCGGGACCTGCTGTCCTACCTGCCGTCCAACAACCTGGAGGAGCCGCCGGCCAGCCCGGCCAGCCCGGCAGATGACCCGGCCGCCGTCCTGGCCGTCACCGACTACGACGCCGAGCTGGACGCGCTGATCCCCGACTCCCCCCGGCAGCCCTACGACATGCACACGGTGATCGGGCACGTCCTCGACGACAGCGAGTTCCTGGAGATCCACGCCGGGTTCGCCCAGAACATCGTGGTCGGCTTCGGCCGCGTCGACGGCTCGCCGGTCGGCGTCGTGGCCAACCAGCCGATGCACTCGGCCGGCACGCTGGACATCGACGCCTCGGAGAAGGCGGCGCGCTTCGTCCGCACCTGCGATGCCTTCAGCATCCCGGTCCTCACCTTCGTGGACGTGCCCGGCTTCCTGCCGGGCACCGGCCAGGAGTGGGGTGGCATCATCCGCCGCGGCGCCAAGCTGATCTACGCCTACGCCGAGGCCACGGTGCCCAAGATCACGGTGATCACGCGCAAGGCCTACGGTGGCGCCTACGACGTGATGGGCTCCAAGCACCTGGGCGGCGACCTCAACCTGGCCTGGCCCACCGCCCAGATCGCGGTGATGGGCGCGGAGGGGGCCGTGGACATCCTGTACCGCCGCGACCTGGCCGCCATCGAGGACCCGCAGGAGCGGGCCCGGGTCCGCACGCAGAAGGCCGCCGAGTACGAGGACACCCTGTTCAACCCCTACATCGCGGCCGAGCGCGGCTACGTCGATGCCGTCATCCGGCCCGCGGAAACTCGCTCGCAGGTGATCCGCGGACTGCGCGCGCTGCGGACCAAGCGCCAGACGCTGCCGCCCAAGAAACACGGCAACATCCCGCTGTAGTGACCAGGAGCACTGCAGTGACGAGAAGAAGACGCCGGGGACAACCAAGCAACTCACTGTAATTATCGAGTTACCTAGTGATACGGGCATCGACGGCTCCGCTGGTGCCACTAGAGTCGTCTCTACTATGACCGAATCCGGTTCGCCGCTACCGTTGCTGACCCGCTACGCCATCATGGTGGACGTCGGGTACATCTACGCGTCCGCCGGCGAGCTGCTGTTCAGCGCCGGGTCGAGGCGCGAGTACCGGGTCGACGCGGACAAGCTCATCCCGGCGCTGACCCGGCACGCCGAGGAGCAGGTCCGGGGCGAGCTGCTGCGGATCTACTGGTATGACGCCGCCCGGGACCGGGTGCCGACCATCGACCAGCGGGTCATCGCCCAGATGCCCTGGGTCAAGCTGCGCCTGGGCAACCTGAACGCCCGCGGCCAGCAGAAGGGCGTCGACGCCCAGATCCGGGCCGACATGGAGGCGCTGGCCCGCCACCGCGCGATCACCGAGGCGATCCTGGTGGCCGGCGACGAGGACATGGTGCCCGCCGTGGAGGCGGCGCAGGCCTACGGCGTCCGGGTCCACCTGTGGGGCGTCGAGCCGCCGTACGGCACCAACCAGGCCGAGCGGCTGGTCTGGGAGTCCGACACCGTGGATGTGCTGGACCGCGCCTTCATCGAGCCGTTCTTCAGCCAGCCGCTGGCCGAGGGCGCCAGCGGCACGCAGGTCAGGGTGGCCGGGCAGACGGTACCGGTGCCGGGCAGTACCGTCGCGCCCTCCCCGGCGCAGGTCTTCGGGGAGCGGCATTTCCCCAAGCAGCCGGTTCGGCCCGCGCCGGCCCCGGCGCCGCTCCCGTCGGCGGTCAGCCACCTGCCCGCCGCCCGGCTGGGCCCCGATCGCGAGCGGGTGGAAGAGGCCGGCGAGCATGTCGCGCAGAAATGGATCCTGACCCGCGGCGAGGACAACATCCGGGACCTGCTGCCGGGCCCGATCCTGCCTCCGGTCATCGACAAGGAACTGCTGGTGGAGGCCGAGAAGGAACTCGGGCTGTCGCTGCGCTCCTACCAGGAGGCGCGGGAGTGGCTGCGGGACGCGTTCTGGGCCAGGGTGCACCGGGAGTTCGGCATCGGCGTCGGAAAGTCGAAGGGGTGACCGCGGTGCCCGACGGCTCGGCCGGCACGACGCCAGCCCCGGCCCCGGTCCTGGCCATCGTCGCGGGGCGCCCGACGGCGGAGGAGACGGCCGCCGTGGTGGTCGTGCTCAGCGCGCTGGCCGCGCGGTCCGGGCCTGCTGACCCGGTCCGCCCCAGCCGGTCGCGGTGGTCGGCGAGATCTCGGCTGCTGCGCGGCCCGGTGGTGGCCGGGCCCGGCGCCTGGCGGGCCAGCGGGCTGCCCCGCTAGCCCGCAGCCAGCGCAGCCCGGCCGGCCGGCCGGCCTCCGCGAGCCGTCCGGGCCCCCCGCGCCCGGTGACCAGGCGCGGGCGGCACGCCCGGCCGGCAGCTCACTAGACTCCAGGGCAGTAACCCCTCACGGATCTGGGCGGCGGCACCCGAATTGCCCGGCCGGCGGCGCGGCCGCTTGCGGACCCGGGGGCCGACTGGCCGTCCCCTGGGCCAGCTGAGAGGAGTCAGGGCGTGCGCAAGGTGCTCATCGCCAACCGCGGCGAGATCGCCGTCCGGATCATCCGAGCATGCCGTGACAGCGGCCTGGAAAGCGTCGCCGTCTACGCGGAGCCGGACCTGGCCGCGCTGCACGTGACGATGGCCGATGAGGCGCGGGCCCTGGGCGGCCAGACCGCCGCCGACAGCTACCTCGACATCGGCAAGATCCTCAAGGGCGCCGCCGACTCCGGGGCGGACGCGGTGCACCCCGGCTACGGCTTCCTGGCCGAGAACGCGGACTTTGCCCGCGAGGTCATCGCCGCCGGGCTGACCTGGATCGGGCCGCCGCCCGCGGCGATCGAGGCGCTGGGCGACAAGGTGAGCGCCCGGCACATTGCCCGGTCGGTCGGCGCCCCGCTGGCGCCGGGGACGGACGGGCCGGTGGCCAGCGCGGCGGAGGCGGCCGAGTTCGCCGCCGAGTACGGGCTGCCCATCGCGATCAAGGCCGCCTACGGCGGCGGTGGCCGGGGCATGCGGGTGGCCCGCAGCACCGAGGAGATCGGAGGGCAGTTCGACGCCGCGGTCCGGGAGGCAGTCACGGCCTTCGGCCGCGGGGAGTGCTTCGTCGAGCGCTACCTGGACCGGCCGCGGCACGTCGAGACCCAGTGCCTGGCCGATACCCACGGCAACGTGGTGATCGCGTCGACCCGGGACTGCTCGCTGCAGCGCCGGCACCAGAAGCTGGTCGAGGAGGCGCCCGCCCCGTTCCTGACCGCCGAGCAGGACAAGGTGCTGCGGGAATCCTCGGCCGCGATCCTGCGGGCGGCCGGGTACGTGGGCGCCGGCACCTGCGAGTTCCTCATCGGCCAGGACGGCATCGTGTCGTTCCTGGAGGTCAACACCCGGCTGCAGGTCGAGCACCCCGTGACCGAGGAGGTCAGCGGCATCGACCTGGTGCGGCAGATGTTCGCCATCGCCGAAGGCGGCACGCTGGACTTTCCCGACCCGCAGCCGCGCGGGCACTCGATCGAGTTCCGGATCAACGCCGAGGACCCCGGCCGGGGCTTCCTGCCGGCGCCGGGCACCATCACGGCCTGGCGCCCGCCGTCGGGCCCCGGCGTCCGCCTGGACGCCGGCTACACGGCCGGGATGACCGTGCCGCAGGCGTTCGACTCCCTGATCGCCAAGCTGATCGTGACCGGGGCCACCCGGGCGGAGGCGCTCGAGCGCTCGCGCCGTGCGCTGGCCGAGTTCGAGATCGAGGGCATGCCCACGGTGCTGCCGTTTCACCGGGCGGTGGTCCAGGACCCGGCCTTCACGAGCTCCTCGTCGCTGCGGGTGCACACGCGCTGGATCGAGACCGAGTTCGCCGGGGACATCCCGCCGTATGCCGGGACGAGCAGCCCGGATGGCGACGAGGACGGAGACGGCGCGGGCGGCCCGCGCGAGCGGATCACGGTGGAGGTCGGCGGCAAGCGCCTGGAGGTCACCATCCCCGCCGGCCTGCACCAGGCCGGGGGCCTGGCCGGACGCAGCGCGGGCGGCGCGGCGGGGCGGCCCCGGCGCGGCGGGCGGCGCGGCGGCGGCGGCGGCAGCGCGCCCAGCGGCGACGCCCTGGTCAGCCCGATGCAGGGCACGATCGTCAAGATCGTCGCCGCCGACGGTCAGCACATGTCCGCGGGTGACACCATCGTCGTGCTGGAGGCGATGAAGATGGAGCAGCCGCTCACCGCGCACAAGGACGGCACGGTCAGCGGCCTGACCGTGCAGGTCGGCCAGACCGTCTCGGCGGGCGCCGTGATCTGCCAGCTAGGCGAGTAGCGCCCATGGCCCGGCTGCCCGGCGATCCCAGCGTGGCCGGGTGGCTGCGGTTCGCGGTCGGGTTCCGGCTCCCGCGCGAGAACCAGGACTGGGTCCGGCATGAGCTCACCGACGCGGGCTGGCGGGGCCGGACCGTGCTCCGCCACCTTGCCGTTATTATCCCGGTTTGTGCCGTTCTTGCGGTCCTGGCCGGCCTGCTGCTGCCCGCCCCGGTCTGGCTCATCCTGATGACCATCGCGCTGATCCTGTCCGGCAGCCTGTTCACGGTGGCGGCCTACGCCGATGACATCCGCACGTCCCGGCTGCGCCAGCACGGTCTCCAGGCCCCCGACGACCCGGACCTCGGCCACCCCTCCCACTAGCCCGCGGCCCGCCAGCCGAGCCGTTCAGGCGGGACGCTACCGGCTGGAGGGGCGCATGAGCTTGCGCGCGGCCTCGGTCAGGCTGCCGGACAGGGAGGGGTACACGGCGAAGGTGTGCGCCATCTGATCCACGGTCAGCATCTGCTCCACGGCCAGCGACACGCCCAGGATCAGCTCGCTGGCGCGGGGGGCGACCACCACGCCGCCCAGGACGGTACCGCCGCTGCGCTGGGCGAACAGCTTGATGAAGCCGTCCCGGAAGCCCTGCATCTTGGCTCGCGCGTTGGTGGCCAGCGGCAGCTTGACCACGACTGCCTGGGCCTCGCCGCTGTCCACGTCCTGCTCAGTGATCCCCACGGTGGCGATCTCGGGCTCGGTGAAGATCGTCGCGGCCACGTGGCTCAGCTGCAGCGGCTGGACGGCCTCGCCCAGGGCATGCCACATCGCGATGCGGCCCTGCATGGCGGCCACGGAGGCCAGCATCAGGACGCCGGTGCAGTCACCGGCGGCGTACACGCCGGGCAGCGAGGTCCGGGATACCCGGTCAACCGGGATGAACCCGCGCTTATCCACGGTAACTCCGCATTCGGCCAGGCCCAGTCCGCTGGTGGCCGGCACCATCCCGACGGTGAGCAGGCAGTGCGATCCGCGGACCGTCCGGCCGTCCTGCAGGATCACCGAGACGCCGCTGCCGGTGCGCCGGACCTCGGTGGCCCGCGAGCGGCCGAGGACGTTCATCCCGCGGCGGCGGAACACCTCCTCCATGACGACCGCGGCATCGGTGTCCTCGTGCGGCAGGACGTGCTCGCGGGACGAGACCAGCGTCACCTGCGAGCCGAGGGCCTGGTAGGCGCCGGCGAACTCGGCGCCGGTCACCCCGGAGCCGACCACAATCAGCTGCGTTGGCAGTTCCGGCAGGTCGTAGAGCTGGCGCCAGGTCAGCACGCGCTCCCCGTCCGGTTCGGCACCGGGCAGGATCCGGGGCTGGGCGCCGGTCGCGATGAGCACGGCGTCAGCGGCGATCTCGCGGTCCCCCACGACGACGGACCGGGGCCCGGCCAGCCGGGCGGTGCCGGCGATGACCTCCACGCCCTCGGCGCACAGCCGGGCGGACACGTCGGCCGACTGAGCCTGGGCCAGGGAGCGGACCCTGGCGTACAGGCGCGGGGCGTCGACCGTGGCGCGGGCCGCCCCGACCTGGATGCCCAGCGCGGCCGACCCTTCGAGGGCGGTCATCAGGCCGGAGGTCGCGATCAGCGTCTTGGAGGGCACGCAGTCGGTGAGCACGCACGCGCCGCCCGGGCCGTCCCGCTCGATGATGGTGACGGCGGCACCCAGTTGCGCGGCGACCAGGGCGGCCTCATATCCGCCTGGCCCGCCCCCGATGATGACGATCCTTGGCTGCGGATGACTCACGATGCCCCATTGTGTCGCACCCGGTGATCGCGCCCCGGCCAGGGCACCGGACGGTGCCTGCCCCCGGCTCCCGCCGGGTCTCCGCCCGAGCCCTCGCTGGCGCGCCGCTGGGGCGCCGCTGGGGCGCCGCTGGGGCGCCGCTGGATGTCTGCTTGATAACACCCTCGCGTTACCCGGCTGCAGTCGCCGTCAGGCTCGTACGCTTGGCAATCGTGGCGATATACGCGGCCTACGGCAGCAACATGAACCCGGCGCAGATGGCTGAACGGTGCCCGCACTCGCCCTACTGCGGCACCGGCTGGCTGGACGGCTGGCGGCTGACTTTCGGCGGCGAGGACCTGAGCTGGGAAGGCGCCCTGGGCACGGTGGTCGAGGACGCCGGCGAACGGGTCTTCGTGGTGCTCTACGAACTGTCCGAGGCCGACGAGGACGCGCTGGACAGCTGGGACGGGGCGACGCTCGGCTACTACCGCAAGTCCATGGTCCGGGTGGCCACCCTGGACGGCGACGTGGTCGCCTGGCTCTACGTGATCAACGCTTACGAGGGCGGCCTCCCCTCGGCCCGTTACCTCGGGATCATGGCCGATGCGGCGGAGGCGGCCGGCGCGCCCGCCGACTACGTGGCGGACCTGCGCGGCCGCCCGTGCTCGTCGGTCGGCAGCTAGAGCGGGTCTCCCCTGTCTGTGAACGTGGCGGGCGGCAGCCGGGACGGGTCACGAGGACTGGATCGCGGTTTCGCGCGCTGAGTGACGAGCAGCGGGAGCGGACCGAGCCGTTGTTGCCGTCCGCGTGCATCACCTGGACCCGTACCTAGGGGAGCCGACCACCAGCACGAGCTTCCCGCGCACGAGACCGTCCTCGCTGACGCGGTGCGCCTCCGCGACCTCGGCGAGCGGGAAGGTCTGCGCGACCGGGAGCGAGAAGCGCCCGGACCCGATCAGCTCGCCGATCTCGGCGAGAGCGTGGACCGCGCGGCCAGCGTCCCCGCTGCTGAACGTCACCCCGTGCTCCTGCGCGCCGACGAAGTCTGCCATCGTCACGACGTGCTCCGGGGCGCCCGCGAGCCCGATCAGCTCGGGCAGGACGCCGCTCCCGGCGACGTGGAGCGCGGCGTCGACGCCGTCGGGCGCGAGGGCGCGAACCCGCTCGACGAGGCCCGCGCCGTAGCCGACGGGCTCGGCCCCCAGCGAGCGAAGGTACTGGTGGTTTGCCGGACTGGCGGTGCCGATCACGCGTGCACCGCGCACCACGGCGAGCTGAACCGCGGCGCTGCCGACGCTTCCGGAGGCGCCGTTGATGAGCAGCGTGCTGCCGCTCCCGACGCCGAGCTGGTCGAGCGCGCGCGTGGCCGTCTCGATGGCGGCCGGCAGCGCGGCAGCGCCGGG
>DATCEO010000084.1:0-18323 GCA_036510065.1 Streptosporangiaceae bacterium
GACTGGATGCATAACTACTATAACCCCATCCGGAGGCATTCGACGCTCGGGTACTTGACGCCCGGGGAATACGAACTAGGATATAGGCAGCTCAGTCAATTGGCAGCCTAATCCGGTGTCCAAAAAAGCGGGAACACTCCAAGGGATCTTGTGCGGTCGCGGGGGGCGTGAGCGAAGCGGCCTACGGCGCCGGGCCGGGCGGTGCCCGAGCGGACGGGGATCAGGATGCGCTGGTGGCGGGCTGCTCCGCGGGCTTGTTCCAGGTTGGCGATGGCCAGGAGGGCGAGGCTCTCGGATGCGTGGTGGACGGCGGCGATGACGTGCGGGATGTCGCTGGCGGCGGGGGTGAGGCTGGCGGCGGGGCGGGCTGGCTGGGCGGGGCCGGTGGC
This sequence comes from Streptosporangiaceae bacterium, assembly GCA_036510065.1. Lineage (GTDB taxonomy): Bacteria > Actinomycetota > Actinomycetes > Streptosporangiales > Streptosporangiaceae > DASUBV01. Next base: position 390 of record DATCEO010000084.1, read on the forward strand.
GAGGGTCCAGGCGGGGTCGGCGTAGGCGAGCCTGCCGGTCAGGAGGGTGAGGTCGGTGGCTTCGGCGGCGGCGCGGGAGATGCGCCACCGGACGTCGGTGGTGACCTCGTCGAGGCGGCGGGCGGAGCGGAGCCAGGCGCCGCGGGCCAGCCATGCTGCGGCGGCTGCGGGCTTGAGTATCTCGGTGGCGTCGGCTTGGCCGTGCTGGGCGGTGCTGTCGGCGAGGGTGGTGAGCAGGAGGTAGCAGTTGTGGCTGGTGGCGGTGCTGGCGGCGGCTATCTTGCGCCAGGAGTCGATGGAGATGGCGGGGGATCCTGGCGGGGTTCCGGCGGCGGTCCAGGCGGCGTGGCCGGCTCGCTGGGCGGTGGCGATGATGGCCGCGCACAGGCCGGGGACCGGGTCGGCGGGGTCGGGGATGCGGCGCGGGGGCAGGGCGCTGGCGGGGATGGCGTGCAGGAGTTCGCGGTCGGTGCCGGGGACTGGGTCCCGCTGGTGCGCGGTCCGGGCCGGGGCGTCGGCCAGTTGCAGCCAGTGGCAGGCGAGGCGGAGTCGGCGGGCTCCTTCGGCGGCTGACGTGCTGAGGCCGGGGATCGCGGGGATCTGGGTGCCGAGGGATGCTGTCCGGGCGGCCAGCGAGGTGAGGTCGGCTAGAAGGGCCCGGCTGACTGGCGGGGACGCGATGACGGCTGACCAGGTGGATCGGTGCCGGTACCTGCCGCCGAGGTGCGGGGTGAAGTGGGTGTGCAGGAGATCGCGGCCAGCAGTAAGGGATATGGCGGCTGCGTCGATGCGGCGGGCCAGGATGCTGGTGGCCTGGGCGGCGGCCTGAGCGGTGGGGTTCTGGTAGGCGAGGGTGGCTGATGCGCTGGCCAGGTCGTCGAGGGTCTGGATGGCGGCGCGGGACCAGGTGCCTCGTGGCTGGGCGTCGCGGTCGGGCTGGTCGCCGAAGGCCGTGGTGATGTCGCTGGTGTAGCGGCCGATGATGGTGATAAGGCGCAGCAGGCTGCTGGTGACTTCTTCGATGTCCCGGCCGGGGGCGGCTGTGGCGGTCCAGGCGAGCGGGGAGGCCAGGTGACGGTGCGCGGCGGTCAGGAAATCGCCGAGAACGGGCTGGCCGGTCATCGTCATGTCCCGGCCAGCAGGTCGCGGATCTCCCGGGCTGAGTGTGCGGCGTGGCGGCATGCGGCGCGATCGGCCGGGGACTCGGCGGACTTGGCGGCTTGTGTTAGGCGGGCGGCGAGTAACCCGCTCAGGGCGGCCACGCCGGCCGTGATCTCGCCGGAGCTCTGGGCCGGGCTGGGGGGGCGGGGCGTCAGGGTGGTTCCCGGGCGGGGCTGGGGGCAGCGACGGGGCGGTCAGGATGGCGTCGCGGCCGTCAGCGGCTGCGACGACTGCCCCAGCGACTGCGCCAAGCACGGCCACAGCTGCCCGCCGGTCAAGCGACCGTGCCAGCCCGGATGCATCGGCCACGGACGGGAATGCCCGCAGCGGGTCGGTGGCGACTGGCGCTTCAGCCGCCGGAAAGGCGTCAAGGCCGGTCAGGGGAAGGCCAAGCTCCTGCTCGTGCTACCCGGCCCGCTGATCGCCGAGCTACGCGCACATCGCAGGCGACAGGCGGCCGAGCGCCTCGCCGCCGGTCTGGCGTGGCAGGACTGGGACCTGGTCTTCAGCACGCCTACTGGCAGTCCTATCGACTCCCGCTCTGACTGGGCCGACTGGCACGAGCTGCTTAAGGAAGCCGGAGTCCGGAAGGCTCGTGTCCACGATGCCCGCGACACGGCCGCGACGCTCCTGCTGGAACAGGGCGTCGGAATCCGCGTGGTCCAGCAGATCCTCGGCCACTCCCAGGTTAGTCAGACGGAGCGCTACACACACGTCACGACACAGCTCGGCAAGGATGCCGCCGCCCGAATGGCAGGCGCCCTGTGGCGGCAGGCCACCTCAGCCCAACTGCAACCAGAACTGCAACCAGAGATCCGCTCACAGGTCGCCGATGATCCCCACGGCACGGGTAAAAGGCCAGGTCAGGGTGCAGATGATCATGAGTGGGGCGGGTGGGGCTCGAACCCACGACCGGCGGATTATGAGTCCGCTGCTCTAACCGGCTGAGCTACCGCCCCCGAGGGTGACGTGACCATCGGCACGGCTCGCGCCGAAGCCGCCACCAGCGCAGGCACGTACCTTATCGCGTGCTGAGCTGCATCTCCATGGCGTGCTCGACCAGGGCGATCAGGGTCGCCTTGGTGGAGGTCCGGCCGCGGGCGTCGCACTGCACGATCGGGATGTGCGGGCTGATCGACAGCGCCTCCTGGACGTCGGCGACGGCATGCGGGTAGTCGCCGTCGAAGCCGTTGATGGCGACGATGAACGGCAGGCCCGCGGACTCGAAGTAGTCGACGGCCGGAAAGGAGTCGGCCAACCTACGGGTATCCACGAGTACCACGGCGCCGATCGCGCCCTGGATCAGGTCATCCCACATGAACCAGAAACGGTGCTGGCCGGGGGTGCCGAACAGGTAGAGGATCAGTCCCGCGTCCAGGGTGAGCCGACCGAAGTCCATGGCCACCGTGGTCGTCTTCTTGTCTGGCGTATGTGACAGGTCATCAACGCCATCGCTGGCTGAGGTCATCACGGCCTCGGTGGTCAGCGGCGTGATCTCCGACACGGAGCCGACAAAGGTGGTCTTGCCCACGCCGAAGCCCCCCGCAACGACGATCTTTACCGATGTCATCGCGGCTTCTGCGGTCTGCGCCGCAGCGACGTTAGAGCTTGCGAAGTCCACTGAGCACCCTTTCAAGCAGGTTCATATCCGGGCGACCTTGTTCATGGTCGATCTGGTGGACCCGGACTAGTCCGTCCATCGCCATGTCGCCGATGAGGACACGGGCAACGCCCAGGGGCATCCTGAGCACGGCCGAGATTTCCGCGACCGAACGCCAGTCGCGGCAGAACCCGAGAATCGCCTGGCACTCGGGGCTGAGCACCGACAGATCGCGCGCCTCGTAATGCGAAGCGGCAACCATGGCCTCGATCTGCAGCTGGTATTTAGGTTTGGTGCGTCCGCCGGTTACAGCGTACGGGCGTACTAGTGAGCTACCGGTGACGGCCGCCGCCGCATCGGGAACGAATGGATCGCGGGGGGGCGGAGCAAAGCCGGCGGCGAACTCGAACTTGGGGGCAGGAGCGCTGCCCCGTCCGACCGAGTTCGCGTGCTCGGCTGGCTCCCATTTATCGCGACCAGGTCCAGCCACCGCAGCCTCCTGTCACTGTCGGCCACCATCCGGCCAGCCTGGGGGCAGGCTTCCGCGTACTTCCGGTGTCAGGGCACTGCCCACGCGCTCGACGAGCAGCGCCATCTCGTAGGCGACCAAGCCCATATCGCAATCCGCCGATGCCAGGACGGCCAGACTGGAGCCGTCGCTGATAGCCATAACAATAAGCAGCCCGCGCTGCATCTCGACGACGGTCTGGGTGACGGCACCGCCCTCGAACACCCGGGCCGCGCCCTGGGTGAGGCTGGTGAGACCGGAAGTGACCGCAGCCAGCTGGTCGACGCGGTCCGCGGGAAATCCCTGCGAGAACGCCATCGGGAGCCCGTCGGCGGAGACCACGATCGCGTGCGCGACCGCCGGCACTCGCTCGACGAAGTTCGTGATCAGCCAGTTAAGATCTTGCGCCGGGCGCACTAGCGGACTCACAGGCGCTCCTTCCTATTGAGACGGCCATCCTCAGGCCGGGGGCACGACAACCCGTCGGTCATGTCAGCAACCGACGGCCAGCCGGATGGCGTTCCGACACTAAGCATGACCATCCCAGGCACTTCGTGCCACCCGTCATCGGGAACCGTCGTCCTCTCCGGCCGGGTTGTCGCCGCCGGCGGCGGCCCGGCCATCCCTGATCCCACGCTGGAAGCTCGAGAATCTGTCGCGGGTCGCAGCGGCCGACCTGACCGGCGGGGGCGCCGCGGACGCCTCAGAGGCGGCCGGGGCACCGGCGGAACCGGGCACCAGGTTGGCCTTCGGGACCCGCTTGGGCAGTCCGGCTGGGGTCACGCCGCTGGAGGAGGGCGCGGCGACCGCCGCGGCGGCGGCCTGCCAGCCCTCGTCAGCCGGGGACGTCCAGGCGGGCTGCTCCGGGCTGGCCTCCTGCTCCTGCTCCTGCTCCTGCTCCTGCGGCGCCCAGCCGACCGAGCTGCGGCCGCGGCGGAACCAGTCCGACTCGACCGCCTCGAAGATGGGCAGCCGGTACTCGGTGCCAAGCTCGGCGGGCGGGACGACCACCTGGTCCGCGGACGACCCGGCATCCCAGCCGAATCCGCTGGAAGCACCCAAAGCCCCAGCTGAGGAAGCAGCCGCGCCGGAAGCGCTGGCTGCGGAAGCCCCGCCGGCACCGTTGGATCCGTTACTGCCATGAGATCCGAAGGAGCCGTTCGCGGCGTTAGACCCGTTCGTGGTCCCACTGGCCAGGACCTCCGGCTGGGCCGGCTCGGCCGGCTCGGCCGGCTCGGCCGCCGCAGGCTGGCCAGGGTCACTCGGTCCGGCCGAGTCGCCCAGGGCGCCTGGCTGCGAGCCGGCGCGGAGGAAGCCGCCCGAGCCGCGGCCGCCGCCGACGCTGAACATGTCGGTACTGGCGGTCCGCGGCGTGGCGATGTCGCGGGAGTCGCCGTCGCGGTCCACCTTGCGCTTGGGCAGCTTCTGCCCGGTGCCGATGGACCCATCGGCCGGGGAGGCGGCGGAAGCCGGGGAATCCGGGGAATCCGCGGCCTGCCTGTCGGAGAGCTGAGCCTCGGCCAGCGGCGCGGCGGCGCGCTCGGCCGCGGCGGCGGGCTCGACCGCGGCGACGGGCTCGGCCGGCGACGGCTGGGAGTCTGTCCCCTGGCCGGCCGGTGACGTCGCGGCGGGCGGCTCGGGCCAGCTGCCCCAGGTCTCGCGGTCGACCGCGGGCAGCGGCCCCGTGCTGGCTAGTCCCGGCGGGGCGCCCCGGCCAGGGCTGCTGAACCCGCCACTGCCGAAGTCGGGGTCGGAGAACCCGTTGCTGGACAGGTCGCTGCCGGCGGGCTCGCGGACGGGCTGGTCCTGGCCGCCGTAGCCGCCTGGCGCGCCGCTGCCCACGGCTGGCTGCGGCGCCGTAGCGAACGGCTCCCCGGCTGCCTCGCCCGCCGGCTGCGGACTGGTCGGGAAGGCGGACTGGGGCCCGGTGGTCGAGGCGTCCCAGGGGCTCGCGCCGGGGCGCGGACCTGAGCCGGGCACTCGTTGCGGGCCGAGGGGGCCGAGGGAGCCGCCGTTCTCCGCCCCGGCGGACTCCAGCGGGGCGAACTTGGGCGTGCGGGCCGCATTGACCTCCTGGGCCGTCGCCCAGCGCTCGTCGGTGCCCTCGCCGTTGTGGCCGGAGGGGCCGGGCATGCTCACGTTGATGGCCTCGGCCGGAGCGTCGGGCAGCCGGGATCCGGACGGGCTGGCGCCTTCCCGGCTCACGACCTCGTCCGGCAGCCAGACCAGCGCGGTCAGGCCACCGGAGGCCGCCGGGCGCAGCCGGACCCGGACGCCATGCCGGGCGGCCAGCCGGGCGACCACGAACAGGCCCATGCGGCGGGATACCGCGACATCGACCACGGGCGGGTTGTCCAGCCGCCAGTTCGCGTGGGCCATCTCCTCGGCGCCCATCCCGACGCCCTGGTCGGTGATGTCGAGCAGCACTCCCCCGCTGCTGAGCAGGTGGCCGGAGACCGTGACCGGCGTCTCCGCCGAGGAGAACGAGGTCGCGTTCTCGGCCAGCTCGGCCAGCAGGTGCACGACGTCGTTGACGGCGTGACCGCGAACGGAGATGCCGGGCTGGACGTTGAGGCTGACCCGCTCGTACTGCTCGATCTCGGACACCGCGGCCCGCAGGACGTCGACCAGCGCCACCGGCTGATTCCAGCGCCGCGAGGAGTCGTGACCGGCCAGGACCAGCAGGTTCTCAGAGTTACGGCGCATGCGGGTGGCCAGGTGGTCCATCTGGAACAGGCTGCCGAGGCGCTCAGCGTCCTGCTCGCCCTGCTCCAGCTCGTCAATCAGCCGGATCTGCCGTTCGACCAGCGACTGGCTGCGGCGAGACAGGTTCACGAACATCGCGTTGACGTTGCCGCGCAGGGCGGCCTCGTTGGCGGCCAGCCGAAGCGCCTCGCGGTGGACCTGATCGAAGGCCCGGGCCACCTCACCGATCTCGTCGACAGAGTCCACATCGATCGGCGCGGCCGTGACCGGGACCCCCGAGCCGTCGCTCTCGCTCATCCTGCGCACGGTCTCGGGCAGCTGCAGGCCAGCGACCTCCAGGGCGCCCGCGCGCAGCCGCCGCAGCGGGCGGACCATCGAGCGGCCGACCAGGCTGGTCAGGACCAGGGCCAGGCCGAGGACGATGATCACCGCGGCGCCAACGGCGATCGCGTCGATGATCGCGTTGCGCCGCAGCGTGCTGGCCCGGGCGACGGCGCCGGCGACCAGCTTGTTCTCGACCTGCCGGATCTTGCCGAGCTCGGCGGACATGGCGCTGTACCAGCCCGGCTCGGTGATGCTGGCGGGCAGGTCCGTGCTGTGGGCCACGGCCTGCTGCTCGTACCCGTCGGCGAGCTCCACGGCGCCGCCCGAGACGGTGTTGTCGTAGAGGGCCGTCTGCGCCGGCAGCGCGGAGTCGGTGAACTGGTGGAAATAGCTGGCCGCCTGCGACTGGGCGGTGATGAACGCCGACAGCACGTCGGGGCTGAACTTCCGCTGCGCGAGCGCGTAGGCCAGCAGGGCACGCTGCTGGGAGGACTGCTCGTGGATCCGCGAGACGAGGCCGAGCGCCCGGACGTCGCTGGAGAGCGTCGGGTCGGCGCTGTCGAGGGCGATGTCCTCGGAGACGGCGATCAGGTAGTCGATGGACGACCCGTACGCCTCCATGACCACCAGGGGACCCAGGTTCTCGTTAAGGGCCGCCTTGCGCATGACCGGAAGGTTGCGCACCACGAACTTCACGGCCGCGGCGTCCTGGCGGATCTGGGCCGGATAGGCGGCGCCGATGGTCGCCACCCCGCGCCGGACGCTGGCCAGCTGGGCATTCGTCTTCAGCTGCAGCTGGTGGACGAGCGCCAGCTGCGCCGCAACGTGGGGGCTGCCCGGGGTGGCCTGGGCCTCGGCAGAGTACACCGTGGTCTGGTCGCGCTCGTCGGCTAGACCGGCGGCCAGCTTCGTCACATCCGAGCTCAGGTGGGCCAGCTGCTCGATGCGCTGGTAGGTCAGCGCGCTCTGCACCGAGGTCACGATGCGGAAGCCGCCCAGCACCACGGCGGTCAGTGTCGGGATGGTGATGAGCAGCAGCAGCCGCGAGCGCACCCGCCAGTTCTTCAGGGCGCGGCGGGACTGCCCGCCCGGCTTGCTGGCCGGCTGCTGGGGAGCCCTGGGCGCAGCTGGCGGAGGCGGCGGCGCGGCCTCGGCCTTGGGCGGGCCGGCGTCGCGAACGGCAGCCGATTGCAGCGCGACACCCCCGCGGGGCTTGTCTCGGGACGGCACAGCCTCTGTACCCCTTACCTGGTTACCGTGATGAGGTCAGCGGTCGGCGCGGTCGGCGCCACGATCGACACTGCGGACCTCCCGGATAACGAGCCTGCATCGTGGTACAGCTAGCAGCCAGGCGCAACCTTAGCTGTTAATCCAGGTATCGCGCATCAATAGGGGCACGAACCGGAAAAAAGCGGTGTAAGGGTATGTTTGCCTTAACTGCTGACAGCTTCAGGGTACTCTCTGGCGCAACGCGGGTTCGGTAAACTGCCTGGATCCTCCGGGGATTTGCCTGTAGAGCACGAGGATTCGGGCATCTGGCCCTACACCTGCCTAGAGAACCCCCGCGGCTGCCTAGAGAACTAGGCCAGCCGGTTCAGCCCGAGCTGCCTGGCCACCACCATCCGCTGGACTTCCGAGGTTCCCTCGCCGATTTCCAGCACCTTGGCGTCCCGGTAGAACCGGGCCACCGGGAAGTCGTTCATGTACCCGTAGCCGCCGAACACCTGGGTGGCGTCCCGGGCGTTGGCCATGGCGGCGTCCGAGGCGGTCAGCTTGGCGATCGCCGCCTCCTTCTTGAACGGCACGCCCGCCACGAGCCGCGCCGCGGCGTCGTACCAGGCGAGCCGGGCCAGGTGGGCCCGGGTCTCCATGTCCGCGATCTTGAACTGGATGGCCTGGTAGTGCCCGAGCTGATGGCCGAAGGCGCTGCGTTCTCCTACATAACGCAGGCATTCGTCGACGCAGCCCTGGGCCAGGCCGGCGCCCAGGGCGGCGATGGCCACCCGGCCCTCGTCCAGGATGCGCAGGAACTGGGCGTAGCCGCGGCCGGGCTCCCCCAGCAGGTAGTCAGCGGGCACCCGGCACGAGGAGAAGGACAGTTCACGGGTGTCGGAGGCCCGCCAGCCGACCTTCGAGTACTCGGGGCCGACCGTGAAGCCCGGCGTCCCGGCCGGAACCATGATCGCGGAGATCTCGGCCCGGTCGGTCCCCGGGCCGGAGGTCCCCGGGCCGGAGGTCCCCGGGCCGGTGATGGCCAGGACCGTCACGACCGAGGTGATCGACGTGCCGGAGTTGGTGATGAAGGCCTTGGAGCCGTCGATCACCCACTCCCCCCCGCCCGCCTCCCCATCCGCCGGCACCAGCCGCGCGGTGGTGCGCATCCCGCCGGGGATGTCAGACCCGCCGCCCGGCTCGGTCAGGCCGAAGGCCGCCAGCCGCTCCCCCCGGCACAGCGCGGGCAGCCACCGCTCACGCTGCGCGGCCGAGCCGAAGCGGTAGATCGGCATCGCGCCCAGGCCGACCGCCGCCTCCAGGGTGATGGCCACCGAGGAATCCACCCGGGCCAGCTCGTGCAGGGCCAGGCAGAACACGAAGTAATCGCCGCCCATCCCGGAGTACTCCTCGGGGAAGGGCAGCCCGAACAGGCCCAGCTTCCCCATCCTGGCGATCACCGGGTACGGGAATTCGCCGCGCTCGTAGTAGTCGCCGATCACCGGCGCGACCTGCTCGCGGGCGAAATCCGCGACCGTGGAGCGGAGCGTCTCCTGCTCGTCATTGAGCGTGAAGCCGACCATGCCAGCGATGCTACCGGCCAGTTAGCCCCGGCTTAGCGGAGCCGTGATCGTTATGGTCGGGAATCTGGGCACCACCCGCGGGGCATCGCGCGTTACTCTCTCGTGCGGGTGCCGTGTCGGAAAGGCCGACCGCGGCGGCCTGCACGCAGCCCGTAGAACTGTCCTGGAGGACGCCATGGCCATTCTGACCTGCCCCACCTGCGCGGCCACGGTGAAGCCAGCCGACCTTATCTGCTTCACCTGCGGAGCGAACCTGCCGCGCCCGGATAACTGGGACGACGACCGGCCCGCGTCGGCCACGATCATGCAGGAGTACCTCAAGCGCGAGGACAAGTCCGGGTCGATCTCGGCCTCGGTGCTGCGCCTGACCTTCCCGACGGGCAACGTCGAGGTGCCGGCCGGGACGTCACTGCTGCTGGGCCGGGACCCCGGCGAGTCGCTGGTAGCCGCTGCGTTCTCTCGCTACGAGAACGTGTCCCGGCGGCACGCGACGGTCACGGTGGACGACGCCGGGCATGCGACCATCCGCGACGAGCACTCCACCAACGGCACGTACGTCAACGGCGACCGGGTGCTGCCGGGGACCGCGGTGCGGCTGGCCGATGGCGATGTGGTCCGGCTGGGCGCCGACGTGAGCGCCGAGGTGCTGCTGCCGCGCCAGGAACCCGACCCGTCGTCCCTCAGCCGTCCCGAGCTTCCCTGACTCCCGGCAGAATCCCGGCCGTTCGCCGCGCCGTAATCTGATCGCGTGGGCCAGCCGCGGCGTAGTTACCAGCAGGTCCGGGCGGCGCTGCCATGATCAACCTCGAGCTTTCCTGGCCGCAGGCGGCCGCGGCGGCCGGCGGCCTGGCGGTCGCCACGGTCGCGCTGCGCCGGGTCCGGCGGCCGCGGCCGCAGTCGGCCAGCATCTTCACCCAGGAAACGGCCCTGGTCCTGGCCCTGTTCGCGCTCTGGCAGTACGCGGGCTCGTTCGCGATCATGGGCCCAGGGGGCGCCCTGGCCCGGTCCCGGTGGATCTGGCACGCTGAGCGGCTCTCGCACCTGCCCAGCGAGGAATGGGTGCAGCGCCTGTTCCTGCCCCATCCGCTCCTGGTCGAGCTCTTTAACCTCTACTACGACAGCCTTCACTTCCCGGTCCTGATCGCCTGCATGATCTGGCTGTTCGTCCGGCACCGGGACTCCTACCGGCGGCTGCGCACCACCCTGGTCGCCCTGACCGGCGCCTGCCTGCTCATCCAGCTAGTGCCCGTGGCGCCGCCGCGGATGCTGCCCGGCACCGGCCTGGTGGACACGGCAGTGCAGTATCACCAGTCCGTCTACGCGGCCACCGCGGGCTTTGAGCCGGACGAGCTGTCGGCCATGCCCTCGGTGCACGTCGGCTGGGCGGTCCTGGTGGCCGTGGCCGTGATCGGCACGCTGCGCAGCCGCTGGCGCTGGCTGGCCTTGCTCTACCCGGCCCTGACCACACTGGCCGTGGTGGTGACGGCCAACCATTTCTGGCTGGACGGGATCGTCGCCGCCGGCCTGCTCGGGCTGGTCCTGCTGGTCCAGGCCGCGGGCCGCCGGGCCCTAGCCCGCGCCCCGGCGGCGACCCCTGCTCCGGCGCGGGAATCGGGTCTGTCGCCGGCCCACCCGACATGGGATGCTTCGGGCAACAATGATCCCTCTGTTATCCGAGGTAACAATGGCGATCCCAGCGCGCGCAGCGGAAGCTCCCGGGCTCCGGCGGAACGCGATCGGCCTGCGTGAGGTCACCTTCCAGAGCATTACCGACATGGCGCCGGGCGCGGCTATCGCGGCCTCCATCCCGGCCGGGGCGGCCTTTGCGGGCGGCTCGCTGCCGCTGTCGGTGCTGCTCGCGCTGGTGGCCTGCCTGTTCTGCGCCTGGTCGATCGGCCTGCTGGCCCGGGAGATGCCCTCGGCCGGCTCGCTGGCGACCTATGCCGCCCGGGGCCTGCACCCCTCGGTCGGCTTCCTCGTCGCCTGGGGCTACGCATTCGTCGGCCTGCTGATCCCGCCGCTGGTCCTGCTCCAGCTCGGCTTCACGACGGCCAGCACGCTGAATACCGAGTTTTCGGGCTACCCGGCTACCTTGTGGTGGCCCTGGTCGCTGGCCGGCGCCGTCATCGTGCTCGCGGCGGGGTTCTACGGGGTCAGGGGCTCCACGCGCCTGGGGACGGTACTGGGCGCGTTCGAGATCGGCGTGTTCCTGGTGCTCGCCGTCTTCTTCGTCGTGCACGCGGGCAGCCACAACACTCTGAGCGTGTTCGGCACGTCCTACACCCCGAAGGGGTTCCGCGGGATAGCGGGCGTGATCGGCGGCTCGGTGTACACGATCCTGGCCTTCGGCGGGTTCGAGGGCGCGGCCCCGCTCGCCGAGGAGGCGCGTAACCCGCGCCGGACGATCCAGCGGGCGGTGCTATTGGCCACGCTGCTCATCGGCGCGCTGTACGTCTTCACTACCTACGCCGTCGACGTCGCCTTCGGCCCGAATCAGTTCGCCGCCTTCGCCGCCGAGAGCGGGCACGCGTCGTGGGTCGGGCTGGCCCGCGAGCTGTATGGCTTCTTCTGGTTCTTCGTCTTCCTGGCCATCGTGAACTCGACCATCGCCAATGCCAATGCCGGGATGAACGTGTCCAGCCGGACCGCCTACGCCATGGGCCGGATCGGCGCGTTCCCCCGCCTGCTGGCCCAGGTGCACCCCCGGCACCGGTCACCGGTGCCGGCCATCCTCATCGCCTTCGCCGTCACCGTCGCGGTGACGCTGGGCCTGGGCCTGGGCTACGGGCCGACCAGCGCGTTCTTCATGGTCGGCACCGGCCTGGTCATCGTCCTGGCGGCGATCTACATCCTGATGAACGCCGCCTGCATCGGCTATTTCGCCAGGGCCGGGCGGCTCAACCCGGTGTCGCACGTGCTCATCCCAGTGCTGGGCATCGTGACGTTCATCCCCGCATGGCTGACCGCGGCCGGCATCAAGGTCTTCTCGTTCGTGGCCCCGCTGGCCCCGCCGGTCTCCTACATGGGCCCGGCCGTGGCGGTGTGGATGATCCTCGGCGTGATCTACCTGATCTATCTGTACCGGACGACCCCGCAGCGGGTGGTGGAGGTCGGCCTGGTGCACCTGGATGAGCTGGACGAGCTGGACGCGGAGTCAGGCTAAGCCCAGGAAGCGGCCGACGTCCGCGGCCTCGGCGGCCAGGTCCGCCTCGACATCGTCGCGCAGCTCGCCGAACCGGTCCAGCCAGACCGCCTGGCCGCGCAGGCCCCAGGTGCCCGCCGCCCGGCCGGCCACCAGGATGAACGGGCGGAACAGGCCGTTGTCCGTCACGAGGCCGACGTGCTGGCCGAGCACCGGCTCGCGGGAGACCCAGCCGTGCAGCAGCGGGTCAAACGAGCCCAGCAGCCTGGTCGGCGGCAGCTGCCGGTCGCGGCGCAGCCCGGCCAGGTCGGCCAGGCCGTCGTCGCGCTCGGCCAGCTGGCTGGCGATCGCCGTCAGGCCGCGTCGGGCATCGCGCAGCGGCAGCCCGGCCCACTTGGCCAGGTCGCGGTCGCTGGCCGGGCCGTGCCCGGCCAGGAACCGGCGGGCCAGCTCGGACAGCGCCTTGTCCCGGCCGTCCGGGTCCTGGGCGCCGGGCGCCTGCGCCGGCCCCGGGCCGAGCCAGTCGCGGACCAGCGCGTAAGCATGCTGGGCGCCCGCCATCGGCCCGCGCACCGCGATCCCGCGCAGGGAGGCCAGCATCAGCAGGTGCACCAGCGCCTGGCCCTCGGTGCGCACGCCGGCCGCGGCGATGCGGTCGCGCAGCTGCAGCCGGGTCAACGGGCCCTCGGCCGCGAGCGAGTCCTCGATGACCGCGACCGCCTTCTCCGCCCCGGCGGGCGAGACGCCCTCCTGTGCCAGCCGCCGGGCGTTGCCGGTGAGCAGCTGCGGCGCCAGGAGCGGCTGCAGCCACCAGTAGTCTTCGCTGCGGACCAGGTGCAGCGTGCCGCGATTGAGCCAGGTGATGAGCAGCGAGCGGTCGACGGTCAGGGCCCGGTCGACGTCGGCGGCGGTCAGCCCGGCCGACCGGGACCGGATGGCCAGCCGGGCGCCCCTGGGGTCCTGTCCCTGGACGGCCAGCAGCCGCTCGGTGACGGCCACAGCGCTGCGGGCGGGCGGGCCGGAGAGCAGCTGCGCGCTGAACCGCTCCGTGATCAGCTGCCCCGCGGCCGACCGTCCCGACGCCGCCGCCGGCATTCTGGTTACCTCCGCTCGCTGTCCAGAGCGCCCATCTGGGCCTGCTCATACCGGGTGCCGGCCACCTGCTCGGCGGGCACCGCCGCCTCCAGGCTGGCCAGCTCGGCCGGGCTCAGGCGCAGGTCGAGCGAGCCGAGCGCCTCGGCCAGCCGGTCGCGGCGCTTGGTCCCAATCAGCGGGATGATGTCGTCGCCCCGCGAGAGCGCCCAGGCAACCGCGAGCTGCGCCGTGGACACGCCCTGGTCGCCGGCGATCTGCTCCAGCGCGGCCAGCAGGCTCAGGTTGCGCTGGAGGTTCTCGCCCTGGAACCGGGGGAACCGGGACCGCGGGTCGCCCGCGCCGATAGCCCGGGCGCTGGCCGAGCTGAGCAGGCCGCGCGACAGGATGCCGTAGGCGGTGACGCTGATGCCCAGCTCCCGCACGGCCGGCAGGATCTGAGCCTCGATCCCCCGGCTCATCAGCGAGTACTCGATCTGCAGGGCGCTGACCGGGTGCACGGCCTGGGCGCGGCGGATGGTCTCCGCGCCCATCTCGGACAGGCCGAGGTACCGGACGTAGCCGACCTGGATCAGCTCGGCGATCGCGCCGACGGTGTCCTCGATCGGCACCCGCGGGTCCAGCCGGGCGGGCTGGTAGAGGTCGACGTAGTCGGTGCCGAGCCGGGTCAGGCTGTAGGCGAGCGAGTTCTTCACCGCGGCCGGGCTGGCGTCGTACCCGATGAACGCGCCGCCCGGGTCCCGCTGGCCGCCAAACTTGACCTGGATGAACACGCTCTCGCGATCGACGCCGCGCAAGGCGTCGCGCAGGAGCAGCTCGTTGTGTCCCATGCCGTAGAAGTCACCGGTGTCCAGCAGCGTGACGCCGGCCTCGAGCGCGGCCCGGATGGTGGCGATGCTCTCGGCCTCGTCGGCCGGCCCGTAGACCCCGGACATGCTCATCAGCCCGAGGCCGACCCGCGACACCTGCGGTCCGCCGGCGCCCAGCGCGACTGTTCCTACCGCCATCGACTCCACGCTCCTCTGCCCGATTGGCGCCCGATCCAGGCTGCCAGGCTCGCTTACTTGATTACAGGCTATCGGTCCAAGGCTCTCAGGCCCGGAACACCGTTTCGCCCTCCACGACAGTCTGGAGTACCCGCGTGCTCGCGATCTCGGCCGCCGGGTGCTCGAACGGATCCCGGTCAAGCACGACCAGGTCGGCAAGCTTTCCCGCCTCGATAGATCCCGTTACATCGTCAAGGTGGTTCACGTAGGCCGAGCCGAGGGTGTAGGCGGCCAGGGCCGCGCCCAGTTCCAGGCTCTGGCCAGGTAGCAGCGGCTCCGCGCCGGCGCCCGTCGCGCCGTACAGGGTCCGGTTCACCGCGACGTGAACGGCCCGCAGCGGGCTCGCGCTGCTGACCGACCAGTCGCTGCCGGCGGCCAGCCGCGCCCCGGCGGCCAGCAGGTCCCCGAACACGTACTGCCGCGCGGCGCGTTCCGGCCCGATAAAGGGGATCGTCAGCTCGTCCATCTGCGGCTCGTGCGCGGCCCACAGGGCCTGCATGTTGGCGGTCACGCCGAGGGCGGCGAACCGGGGCACGTCATCGGGGTGCACGACCTGCAGGTGCGCGATGTGGTGCCGGTTGCCGCTGACCCCATTGGCCGCCCGCGCCGCCGCGATGGCGTCCAGCGACTCCCGGACGGCCCGGTCGCCGATGGCGTGCAGGTGGACCTGGAAGTGCTCGGCATCGAGCCGCGTCACGTACTCGCGCAGGGCCTCGGGCTCGACGTAGGACAGGCCGGCGTCGTGAGCGTGGCCGCCGGCCGGATCGGTGTAGGGGTCGAGCATGGCGGCCGTGAAGTTTTCCGCGACGCCGTCTTGCATGATCTTGACCGTGGTGGCGCGGAACCGGCCTGCCTGGCCGCGCTCGCGCCGGGCCAGCAGGTCGGGCAACTGCTCGTCGCCCCGCCGGCGATCCCACCACAGCGCGCCCTGCACCCGCGCGGTGAGCCGGCCGCTGGCCGCCGCGGCCAGGTAGGCGGGCAGCGGGTCCAGCGAGCCGAGGTACTCGCCGACGATCGCGTCCTGCCAGGCCGTGATGCCGCGCTCGTGCAGGTGCTGCTGGGCCAGCAGCAGCCCGGCCACGCGCTCTTCCAGGGCCAGGTCGGGGACCAGGTCGCCGACCAGGGTGGCAGCACCCTCATGCAGGCTGCCCTGCGGGCCGCCGCCGCGCTCGCGCTCGATCCGCCCGTCGGCCGGGTCCGGAGTGCGGGCGTCGATCCCGGCCAGCGCGAGCGCCCGGGAACTGACCCAGGCCCCGTGGCAGTCCCGGTTCAGCAGGTAGGCGGGCCGGTCGCCGACCAGCGCGTCGAGCGCGTGCCGGTCGGGGGTCCCGCCCTCGAACCACTCCATCCGCCAGCCACCGCCGGCGATCCACTCCCTCTCCGGGTGCGCCCGGGCATAGGCGCTGATCCGGCGCAGGGCCTCATCCAGGGAGCGCGCGCCGATCAGGTTGCACCCGATCATCGTCACGCCGGCGAAGGCCGGGTGCACGTGGGCGTCCTGGAACCCCGGCAGCAGGGCGCGCCCGCGCAGGTCGACGACCTCGGTCCGCGGCCTCGTGAGCTCACGGACGTGATCGTCCTGCGCGTCCCCGATCGCCGCGAGCCGTCCGCCGACAACCGCCACGGCGGTGGCCGGACGCCCGCCGGGACCGGTGGCCCGGACCACCCGGCGCCCCGCCGCATCCGCCGTGTACACCGGCCCGCCGGTGAAGACCAGCTCCGCGTGCGTGCTCATCCGCCTCCGCCTTCCCGCGCCTTTCCTTGTCGCGCTCCCCAGTCTGGTGGCTCCCGCCAGGTGAGGTAACGGATAGCGGGCATCGCCAGCACCGTCACGCTGCTGAGCACGGCG
Source organism: Streptosporangiaceae bacterium (assembly GCA_036510065.1). GTDB lineage: Bacteria > Actinomycetota > Actinomycetes > Streptosporangiales > Streptosporangiaceae > DASUBV01. The sequence goes on from DATCEO010000084.1 coordinate 16,613, forward strand.
TATCCGGCGGCTACGCCGAGCAGTGTTCTCGCCCCGAGCACGCCGGCGATCGGGCCGATGACCGCGTAGCCGACGGCGCCCAGGGCGTAGGCGCCGGTCAGGTCGTAGGCCGTGGTGCGCGCGAGCATGTCGGGGGGCACGCGCTGCTGCATCACCGTCGAGAAGTAGGTGCCGAACGTGGTCGAGCCCGCGCCGGCCAGCGCGGCCGCCGCGGCCACCAGCCCCAGCGGTGCGTGCAGCGCCAGGGCCAGGCACGGCGCCGCGTAGCCGAAGCTGCCGATGTTGGCTGCCACCAGTGGCCGGCGTGGCTTGCGCCCGACGACGATCGCGCCCGTGAGGATCGCTCCGCCGGCAAAGGCCGCCGTTATGCTGCCCCAGGCCGGGGCGCCGCCGAGATAGGCGCGGACGATAATCGGCCCGAGCAGTAGATAGGGCGCCCAGCTCAGCAAATTGAACAGGGCGAACTGGAGGGTGGTCACCCAGAGCCAGGTCTGGGCCCGGAATTGGGTCCAGCCGTCGGCCAGATCGCGCCGGGCTGCACGGAGGGCCTGGGGTGCGCGGGGTGTCTGGCCTGCGCGGAGGGCCTGGCCTGCGCGGAGGGCCTGAGGTGCGCGGGGAGCCGTCGGCGGCACTCGCAGGAGGGAAAGCGCGATGACGCTCACGCCGAACGTGCCCGCGTCCACGGCTACCACCACGGCCGGGCTGGTGACGGCGATGAGCAGTCCGGCCAGCGCGGGACCCGCGACATTGGCCGCGGACTGGGCGACGCTGAGCAGAGCGTTGGCGCCGGCCAGGCGGCCCGCCGGCGCAATCTGCGGCGTCAGGCCGCCGAGGGCCGGGGTGAAGAAGGCGTCACCGGCGCCGAGCAGGGCGGCTGCCACCGCGAACAGCCACGTTGCAGGCCTGCCGGTGAACAGCGCCACCGCCAGGCTGGCCTGCACCGCGAGGCGGCCGGCGTCGGTGCCGAGCATGACCGGCCGCCGGCCCAGGCGATCGGCGAGCACGCCGCCGACGAGCAGGAAGACGACAGTGGGCACGACCGAGGCGGCGAAGACGAAGCCAAGGTCGGTGGTGCTCCCCCCGGCGCCGAGCACGGCGAAGGTCAGGGCTATCCGGGACATCGCCGAGCCGAGCAAGGACGTGAGGTAGCCCACGTAGAAGATCCGGAAGTTGCGGGAGCTGTGATCGGTCAGGAGCGCCAGGCGGCGCGCGGGCAGCCCGGCCGGGATACCGGCGTGCCGCGAGCGACGGTATTTACTGCGTTTAGTTAGTGCGGGGCATTTCATTCCTGGCACGGAATTGAGATTTGCATATTTGGCCGGCTCGGCCAAGCGACTTTCGTCATGTTGTCGCAGGCAGGAGATTTACTGCCGTAGTTAGTGACCGATTCTTGTCGCAGTAAATGCGTCGGGCAAACGCGTTAAGATGGATGCGGATAACCAGTGTTGCGGGTGTCCATTCACGGGGTCGGTTGAGCTGGGCGTTTGAGGCTGGCTGAGCTTGGCGGGTTCGCGGGGGCATGTCTGATTTGATCTTCCGTCCTTGATCGTCGATCATCGTGGTCGTGCCTGCGGACGCCCAGCCCTCGCCTTCGCCCGAGGAGCTTGCGGGGCTGGTCGCTGCCCTGGCGGGCCGTGTGGATGGGCTGGAGACCGAGAACGCTGGATTACGGGCGGAGAACGCCGAGCTGCGGCGCCGCCTGGGGATGAAC
>DATCEO010000085.1:0-39201 GCA_036510065.1 Streptosporangiaceae bacterium
AGGCACCTGGCCCGTGGTCATCTGGCGTCGCTTCCGGGAGGTAGCCTGCTTGTGTTGCGCGCTAATCCCCGCGCCGCGACGGCACGCCAGGAGGATCTCGCCGCCGAACTCGACCTGGTAATCACAGCACTGCTCCGGCGGCAGGATAGGGCACTGTGTCGGTGACGACCGCAGGCAGGACAAGCACAGGCAGCCGGCAGGCGCCAGGCAGGCAGTCCGCCGCGGCCTGGGTGCTGGTATTGCTGATCACGGGGTACCGGCGCCTGATCAGCCCGCTGCTGCGGCCATCGTGCCGTTTCTACCCCTCCTGCAGCGCCTACGCGCTGGAGGCAGTGCAGGTGCACGGCGCCCTGCGCGGCTCCTGGCTGGCGGCCCGGCGGCTCGGCCGCTGCCACCCGTTCCACGCCGGGGGCCTTGATCCGGTCCCGCCCGCCAGGCCGGCCAGGGGCCGGGCCGCCGCCGGCGCGGACGCTGCGGACCCGGAATTTTCTGAACAGAGCGCAAGGGAGCTAGCAGGTGGGTAATCCACTGAACGCCCTGTATCAGGCCGTTGCCTGGGTCCTGACGCAGATTTACAACTTCCTGAGCCCCATCTTCGGTCCGACCAGCGGGTGGACCTGGGCGCTGACGATCGTCATCCTCGTGGTCGCCATGCGGCTGATCATGGTGCCGCTGTTCATCAAGCAGATGCACACCACCCGGAAGATGACGTCCCTGCAGCCGCAGATGGCGGCGCTGCGCAAGCGATATAAGGGCGACAAGCAGACGCTCAACCAGGAGACGATGAAGCTCTACCAGGAGGCGGGGGTCAACCCGCTGATGGGGTGCCTCCCGGTCGTGGCGCAGCTGCCGTTGTTCTTCTCGCTGTTCAGCGTGCTGCGGGCGATCGCCTACTGGGTTCCGGGTCAGGTCCCCAAGTACGGCATGCCGCTGGCCATGGTGCGCAGCGCCAAGCAGGCCAAGATCCTGGGCGTCAGCATCGCCGACAAGGTCCTGTTCGCGCATGGCCTGTACGTGCCCTTCCACGCCAAGGTGGTCATCGTCGGCGCGGTCGTGGTCAGCATGATCACGACCTACCTGACCGTCCGCCAGAGCATGAAGCGCGGCATGATGCCGGCTGCGACCCCGGACAACCCGATGGGCCAGTCGCAGAAGTACATGGCCTACATCATGCCGTTCTTCGCGCTGACCGGTCTGTACTGGCCGTTCGGGCTGGTCCTGTACTGGGTGACCACCAACTTGTGGACCCTGGTCCAGCAGTGGGCGCTGTTCAAGCGTTACCCCTACACCCCGCCGTCCGCCGACGGCACGGTGACCCCGGCCCCCGCGGTGGGCGGCGTCGGGGCCAGGGCGCTCGCGCCCCGCGCAGGCCGGGCATCCCCGGCCGTCAACGGGTCCGGAGCAGGCCAGGCCGGCGACAATGGCGGCGTAGCCCAGGATGGCAAGGCCCCCGGCGGCAAGGTGCAGAACGGCAAGGTGCAGAACGGCAAGGTGCAGGGTGGCAAGCCGCAGGGCGGCAAGGTGCAAAGCAGCAAGGTGCAGGGCGCAACGACCCCGAGTGCGGCCACGGGCGGCGCGACTGCCGGCGGCGGTACCTCGGGTGGCGGGATGCTCCGCAAGCTTGGCCGGGGTCGTTCCGAGCCCGAGCCGCCGCCGGAGGCACCCGAAGCTAAGCTCGTGAGGCAGCAGCGGCAGCGCCAGTCTCGCAGCAAGCGATCTGGCAAGCGCTGAGGCGCTGGCCGGCCAGCTGGCTGACGGCGGAGAGTTTCGCTCTCCTGCCGACAGCCGTGGCTGGCTGTGAGCGCGCGCGGAGGTGGCCAGCACATGGAGATGCAGATCTGAGGAGGGCCTGGCGTGAGGCAAGGGGAGAATGTGGTGGCCGAGCCTGACGAGGAGCGTCACGTGTCCGGCGAGTCGGAGGCGTCGGCCCAGGCCGTGGCCGAGCCAGCCGACCCGGGTGATGTGATGGTCGCGGAGGCACCCGATGCGGGCGGCGAGTCCGCGGACGACACTGAGTCCGCGGACGACACTGAGTCCGGGGATGACGAGTTCGAGGACGAGGGCTCAGACAATGGCGCCCCGCAGGCCGACCTGGCGGACGCGGAGGCCGCGCGCGGCCCGAGCCTGGCCGATCTCGAGGCCGAGAGCGAGATAGCGGCCGACTACATCGAGGGCCTGCTGGACGTCGCGGACCTGGACGGCGATATCGACATGGACGTCGAGGGCGAGCGGGCGTTCGTCTCGGTGGTCGGTGCCACCCTGGACGAGCTCGTCGGCCAGCGGGGCGAGGTCCTGGAGGCGCTCCAGGAGCTGACCCGGCTGGCGGTGCACCGGCAGACGGGCGTGCGCACCCGGATGATGCTGGACGTCGGCGGGTACCGGCGGCGGCGGCGCACCGAGCTGGCCGAGACGGGCAAGGACACCGCGGACGAGGTCAAGCGGACCGGTCAGCCCAAGCGCCTATGGGCCATGAACCCGTTCGAGCGCAAGATCGTGCACGACGCGGTGGCGGCGGCCGGCCTGCGCAGTGAGTCCGAGGGCGAGGAGCCCGATCGCCGGGTCGTCGTCCTGCCCGCTGGCTGACGTCCCGGAACGGAGCAGATGGTGCCGGAGGTGACCCCACCGGGTGCGGCCGGGATGTTCGGTGACGCACTACCCGCCGCGGTGCGCTACGCGGAACTGCTCACCGGCCCCGGCGTGGAACGCGGGCTCGTCGGGCCAGCCGAGGCCGGGCGGATCTGGGACCGGCACATCCTCAACTGCGCGGCGATCGCCGACCTGGTACCGCGCCGGTGCACGCTCATCGACCTGGGTTCCGGTGCCGGCCTGCCCGGGATCGTGCTCGCGCTGCTGCGGCCGGAGGCCGACATCACGCTGGTGGAGCCCATGGCTCGCCGGGTGGCCTTCCTGCAGGAGTGCGTGGACACCCTCGACCTGGCCAGGGTGCGGGTGGTCCGCGGGCGAGCGGAGGACCTGGCCGGCCAGCTATCCGCCGACATCGTGACCGCGCGGGCTGTCGCCCCCCTCGGCAAGCTCGCCGGGTGGGCGGTCGGGCTGTGCCGCCCGGGTGGCACCGTGCTGGCCATCAAGGGGGCCAGCGCGCGAGACGAGGTGGCGCAGGCCCGGCTGGCACTCCGGCGACTCGGGGTCAGCGATGTGGCGCTGGTCGAGGTCGGCAGCGGGAAGGTCGATCCGCCGGTCACGGTGGTGAAGTTCGCCGCCCCGGCGCGACAGCGCCTCGCTGTAGGGGGCCGCGGGCCGCGAGCGGGCGACAAGCGCTCGGGCCGGAAGCTGTCGGGACACGGGGCGGCTGGCGCGCCGGGCGGCTCAGGGCGAAGCCGCGAGCCGGAGAAACGACGGGGTGACGGCTAGGCACGACCTAGTCGCGGCAGTCGGGGTGCGGACGGCCCGGCAAGGACTCATGATGGAGATGGGGCGCGGTGGGATGCGGCGGGCCGGGACGCGGAAGCGGCGGGGATGAGGTGAACTGCTGATGATGGCGGCCACGGCCGGCCTGGGCTGGCCACATCGGGCAGCCCAGGTCCCGCGACCGGATCTGACCGCCGGTACCGCTGGCCCGCCCGTGGCAGGTGCCGTGACGGTCGGCCTGGGCTGGCCGCCGGCTCCCGGTGCGCAGGACCAGGCACCCGGTCCGTCGAGGCCGCCCGAGCGGCTCCGGCAGGCGGTGGCAGCCGTTTCACGTGAAACACAGTTTCCTGGGGCGGCTGCTGGCCGGCCTCGGGTCGCTGATGCCTCGCCGCGCCCGCCCGGGAACCTCATGACCGGCCCGGCTCCGGCCAGCGGGCCTCTCGTCACGCGCATGGCACCGGTCCTGGCGATGGCGACCGCAGCAGCGGACGGTCGGCAGCAGGCGGCCCGGTCAGCCGGGCCGAGCACGGGCGAAGCACACGATGAAGCTGGCGAGAGCGAGGACGATGTGGCCATTGCGGCTGGACCGGATGGCTCGGCGGACACGCCGATCGCGAGGGCGGCGCAGGCGGCTGTCGTGGCCAGGTCGGGCGGCCAGCAGTGGCCCCGGCCCGGCTCCTGCCGGATCATGACGATCGCCAACCAGAAGGGCGGCGTCGGGAAGACCACCACTGCCGTGAACCTGGCGGCCAGCCTGGCCATGCACGGGGCCCGGGTGCTCGTGGTGGACCTTGATCCGCAGGGCAATGCGTCCACGGCGCTGGACGTGGACCATCATTCTGGTGTCGGCTCCGTCTACAACGTGCTGGTCGAGGGGCAGCCGCTGTCGACGGTGGTCTGCCGGGTGGCGGGCTTCCCGCACCTGTACTGCGCCCCCGCGACCATCGACCTGGCCGGCGCGGAGATCGAGCTGGTACCCCTGGTGGCCCGCGAGTCCCGGCTGGCCAGGGCGCTGGCGCAGTACGACGCCTCCGGCCTGGATTACATCCTCATCGACTGCCCGCCCTCGCTCGGCCTGCTCACGGTCAATGCGCTCGTGGCCGCCCCCGAGGTGCTGATCCCGATTCAGTGCGAGTACTACGCGCTCGAAGGACTCGAGCAGCTGCTGCGCACCGTGGAGCTGGTCAAGAGCCACCTCAATCCGGGCCTGACGGTCACCACCATCGTGCTGACGATGTACGACGCGCGCACCAGGCTGGCCGCCCAGGTCGCCGACGAGGTTCGCCAGCACTTCGGTGACGTGGTGCTCACCTCCGTGATCCCGCGCAGTGTGCGGGTGTCCGAGGCGCCCAGCTACGGGCAGTCGGTGATGACCTACGATCCGGGCTCCTCCGGTGCTCAGGCCTACCTGGAGGCGGCGCGGGAGCTGGCCTACCGCGACGGCCAGCTCGCCGTGAGCTAGTGCCGTGTCAGGTAACGCTCGCCCTGGCGAGATGCGGGTGAAGCCCGTTCTGATACATTCATCGTCGTAGTGCGGTGCTGCGAACTGAGGAGGTGAGACCGATCAACGCTGTGACAGGTCGGGGCTCCCTCCTTCGCATGGCCTAGGGAGTGCCCGCAGAAGGCATCCCGAAAGGCCTGAAAACGCAATGCGCTTCACCTCCCGGACGTCGTCCGACGGCGTCACCGAGCAGCTGTTCACCCTCACCCTCACCTTCACCTCCGGCGAGATCCCCGGCGTGCTGTGGACGCCGGACGCCGCCGCCGGGGCCCGCCCGCTGATCCTGATGGGACACGGCGGCGGGCAGCACAAGAAGGCCCCCGGCATCGTGGCGCGTGCCCGCCGCTTCGCGGCCGAGTGCGGCTTCGCGGTGGCGGCCGTCGACGTGCCCGGCCATGGCGACCGGCCGGGGAATGAGGAACACGGCCGGATCATCGCCGAGATGCGGACCCGCGCGCAGACCGGAGGGGAACTGACTCCGCTGGTCGCCGGGTTCCATGCACTCCTCGCCGGCCAGACCGTCCCGGAATGGCGGGCGGTCCTGGACGCGGTCCAGCAACTCGACCACGTCGGCGCCGGTCCGGCGGGCTACTGGGGGATGTCGATGGGCTGCGGACTCGGCGTTCCGTTCATCGCCGCCGAGCCTCGCATTCGCGCGGCGGTGCTGGGCTTGAACGGGGCGGAGACCTCGGCCGAGGCCGCCGCGCAGATCACCGTCCCGGTGGAGTTCCTGGTGCAGTGGGACGATGAACAGGTGCCGCGGGCGGCGAGTCTGGCGCTGTTCGACGCCTTCGCCTCAGCGGAGAAGACGCTGCACGCCAACCCCGGCAAGCACGGGGACCTCCCGGTGTTCGAGCTGGACAGCGCACTGCGGTTTTTCACCCGGCACCTGGGCTGATACCCCTGTCGTCCGTGACGCGCCGGCCGGGACCCCCCTCCCGGCCGGCGCGTTCAGCGCACACTGGCCGGCATGGCCGACAGGGGTTCAGGTCCGGGAGATCGATCACCGCGCTGCGGTACCTCGCCCTGGGCGGCGCCGACCAACCCCCAGCCACCGGTGCAAGCCAGCATGATCCGCGGCTACGTCGCCTGGCGCAACGGACGCATCACCGATCCGCGCCCGGGCAAGGTCGTCGCCAGGGCGAAACACTACGTGACGCGGCACTGGGGCCCCCACACCGGCCGGCCGCCGCATCCGGTGACGTCCCATCATTCTCGGTAACGGCGAGCGCCCGCCGATCCTGTTCGCCTGGACCGCCGTAGCTGGCAGGATGGTGTCGCACGCCCGGCGGACGGGCGGGAGGCTTTGCCGCGCCAGCCAGTGTTGTCCAGCGCCCGGCGTGGCGAAGCGCGAGGCGAGGAGAGAAGATGCCGCAACCTAGGCGAGGACTCGGCAAGGGACTCGGGGCGCTGATCCCGACTGCTCCGCCGACGACACTGCCGTCGGCATCGGCACCCGACGACCCGGCCGGATCCGCGTTGCTGGGAAACCAGCAGGCGGAGCCGGTCCCGGGCGCCTACTTTGAGGAAATCCCGGTCGCGGCGATTACCCCTAACCCTCGCCAGCCCCGGCAGGTGTTCGACACTGAGCTCCTGGCCGAGCTCGCGGACTCCATCAGGATCGTGGGCCTGCTGCAGCCCGTGGTGGTGCGCAAGGTTGACCAGGGCCGCTACGAGATCGTCATGGGGGAGCGCCGCTGGCGGGCCTGCCAGCTAGCCCAGCTTGAGTTCGTGCCCGCCATTGTCCGGGAGACGGCCGACACTGACCTGCTCCGCGATGCACTGATCGAGAACCTGCACCGCGAGCAGCTCAACCCGCTCGAGGAGGCGGCCGCCTACCAGCAGCTACTGGACGACTTCTCCGCCACGCACGATGAGCTGGCCCGGCGCGTGGGCCGGTCCCGGCCGCACATCTCCAACACGATCAGGCTGCTCAACCTGCCCGCCGCGGTCCAGAAGCGGGTCGCTGCCGGCGTGCTGAGCGCCGGGCACGCGCGGGCGTTGCTGTCGGTGGATGACCCCGCGGTCCAGGAGCATCTCGCGCACCGGATCGTGGCCGAGGGACTCTCGGTCCGGGCCGTGGAAGAAATCGTGACCCTGGGCACCTCCGGAAACCAGTCTGCCCCCTCGTCCCGGCGGCGGACGGGCAAGGCGCCGGTCGCGCCTGCCCTCAAGGACCTGGCGGACAAGCTCTCCGATGTCTTCGACACCAGGGTCAAAGTCGAGCTCGGACAGCGCAAGGGCAAGATCGTGGTCGAGTTTGCCTCACTCGACGACCTGGAGCGCATCGTCCGGAGCATGTCCCCGGGCATCACCCGCGGCCGGGGAGCCTGACCGCCGTCGCTAGCCAGCGAGCCCAGGCCGCCCGCCCGGTCCTGGGCGGCCTGGTTTCACGTGAAACAGCTCCCGCCAGCCCTGCGCCTGGGCTGACCGGCCGAGGCGGCGGCCGCCATCGCTGATGAATCGTCAGGCCACGGGATGACCGTGCCCGGCGGTAACCCGGATGGCGGCGATGAACTCGTCGACATCCGCCTCGGTGGTGTCGAATGCCGTCATCCAGCGTGCCACGCACTCGCCGCCAGGGAGGTCGGCCCAGACGTGAAAGTTCCAGTCCTGCTGCAGCCGGCTGGCCTGCGCTGCGGGCAGGACCGCGAATACCCCGTTCGCCTCAGCCGGGTAGGCGAGCCGGAACCCGGGCATCCCCGCCAGCCCGTCCGCCAGCCGCCGGGCCATGCGATTGGCCTGGCTGGCATTCCGCAGCCAGAGCCCGTCATCGAGTAGCGCGCCGAACTGAGCCGCCAGGAAGCGCATCTTGGAGGCGAGCTGCATGAGCTGCATCCGCTGATAGGGGGCAGCCACCGCATGGGCCTCGTTCATCACGATGACGGCCTCGGCCCCGAGGGCGCCGTTCTTCGTACCGCCGAGGCTCAGCACGTCCGCGTGCCCGGCCAGCTCGGCCAGCGTGCAGCCCAGGTGGGCCGCGGCGTTAGCCAGCCGGGCGCCGTCCATGTACAGCAGCAGGTCGTGCTCGTCGCAGAACTCGCGGATCTCCTGCAGCTCGCGCAGCGTGTAGCAGGTCCCGACCTCGGTCGCCTGCGCGATCTCGACCGCGCGCGGCTGGGCATGGTGAGCGTCACCGCGGCCGGCCAGCCGGGCGGCCATCAGCCCGGGCGTGAGCTTGCCGTCGGGCGTGGGCACCGCCAGCAGCTTGCTGCCGAGGGCCCGCTCGGTCGCCCCGCACTCGTTCTCGTTCAGGTGAGCGGACTCGGCGCAGATCACGGCCTCGAAGGGTCGCACCAGCAGGCTTAGCCCGAGCACGTTGGCGGCGGTGCCGCCGAAGACCAGGAATGCAGCTGCCGCGCCGAACGCCTCGCGCAGGCGGCTGACGGTCTGCTCGGTCAGCGGGTCATCGCCGTACGCGGTCGCATCCCCGGCGTTCGCCGCCAGCACGGCGCTGAGAATGGCCGGGTGGGCGCCGGCATGGTTATCGCTGCCAAAGCTCTTGCGCTGCGGGCTTGTCACGAGGCGAGCCTAGCGAGTGTCCGGCCGCCTGATGGCCCGGGGGATCCGCGGGAGTCAGACGGGCCACGATGGGTACGATGTCCCCCGTGGCCAGCCGCGGCGAGAGCCGCGACCCTGGCCGGGGCCAGGTCGCTATGGCCATGCTGGGTCAGTCGGGTTCGAGCATAGGGGTGCCACGTGTCGCGCCGGCTTGCGAGCATCACGCTGGACAATCTCGATGACCTCACGCCCCGATGCCGCCGCTGCGTCTTCTGGGAACTCGATCCGGTCAGCCAGACGCGGGCGCTGGAAGAGGGCGACCCGGCCCTGGAGAAGGAGTCCTGGATCTCCTCGGTCCTGCTGGAGTGGGGCAGCTGCGGGAAGATCATCTACGTGGACGGCATCCCGTCCGGGCACATGATGTACGCACCGCCGCAGTACGTGCCCCGGTCTGCGGCCTTCCCGACCAGCCCGGTCAGCGCGGACGCGGTCCTGCTCATGACCGCCCACGTGCTCTCGGAGTTCTCCGGCGGCGGCCTGGGGCGGATGCTCGTGCAGGGACTGGCCAAGGACCTGACGCGGCGTGGCATCAAGGCGATCGAGGCCTTCGGGGACCTCAAGTGGTCGGGACCGTCCTGCGTCGTGCCGGCCGACTACCTGCTAGCCGTCGGGTTCAAGACGGTGCGCCCGCACGCCCGCTACCCCCGGCTGCGGCTGGAGCTCAAGACCGCGCTGTCCTGGCGCGAGGATGTCGAGGTGGCCCTGGAGCGGCTGCTGGGCTCGATGTCCCCGGAGCGAGCCCTGCGCCTGGCGTAGCTGCCGGAAGCTGACCGTACCGGTAGGCGCGCGTCGGCCGCCAGATCGAACTCATAATCGATTCATGGCTATCAGACAGCCCGTAAGTCCGTTATGACAGAAGGAGCAGACGATTCGGCCCCGTCCCCCTGCCGTGGGCGGGGAACGGGGCCGGCCGGCCTGCTAGCGGTCTCAGGCCAGGAAGTCAGCCAGCTCGCGGAGCAGGGCGGACTTCGGCTTCGCGCCTACGATCTCCTTGACCACCTCACCGCCCTTGAAGACGCTCAGGGTCGGGATGTTCATGATTCCGTACCGCTGGGTGATCGCGGGGTTCTCGTCGACGTTCAGCTTGACCACGTCGATCTCGCTGTGCTCGCTGGCGATCTCCTCCAGCACGGGACTGACCTGCCGACACGGCCCGCACCACTCGGCCCAGTAGTCAACGACGACCGGCTTGGAGTTCTTGAGCACGTCGACCTCGAAGGTCGCATCGGTCACGGTCTTGGTTACGCCCACGTTCAGGACTTCCTTCCCTCATAGGTTGCACGCCGGTGCTGGCGTGCGCTGGCGCGGATCTAGGCCTCGTGATCAGCCAGCCACCGCTCCGCGTCAAGCGCGGCGGCACAGCCAGTCCCGGCGGCGGTCACTGCCTGCCGGTAGATATGGTCGACCACGTCGCCGGCGGCGAAGACGCCGTCCGCGGCGGTGCGCGACGTCGGGTGCTCCACCAGGAGGTAACCCTCGGGGTTCACGGGCAGCTGCCCGGTGAACAGCTCGCTGCGCGGGTCATGGCCGATGGCCACGAACATGCCCGTCACCGGGAGCTCGCTCTCCTCGCTGGTCCTGACGTTGCGCAGCCGCACCCCGGACACCCGGTCCTGGCCGAGGACCTCGGTGACCTCGCTGTCCCAGGCAAACTTGATCTTGGGGTTGGAGAAGGCACGCTGCTGCATGATCTTGGATGCGCGCAGCTTGTCCCGGCGGTGCACGACGGTAACGCTGCGGGCGAACCGGGTCAGGAAGGTGGCCTCCTCGATGGCGGAGTCGCCGCCGCCGATCACCGCGATGTCGGTCTCGCGGAAGAAGAACCCGTCACAGGTAGCGCACCAGGACACGCCATGCCCGGCCAGCCGCTTCTCGCCAGGAACGCCCAGCTCGCGGTAGCGCGAGCCGGTCGCGATGATGACGGTGCGGGCCAGGTAGGTGTCGTCGCCGACCCGGACGACCTTGGGGTTGGCGGTCAGGTCGACCTCGGTGACGTCCTCGGGGACCAGCACGGCGCCGAAGCGCTCGGCCTGCTTGCGGATGCTGTCCATTAGCTCCGGTCCGAGGATGCCGTCCGGGAAGCCGGGGAAATTCTCGACGTCGGTGGTGTTCATCAGGGCGCCGCCCGCCGTGACCGAGCCCTCGAACAGCAGCGGGCTGAGCTTGCCCCGCGCCGCGTACAGCGCCGCCGTGTAGCCGGCCGGCCCCGACCCGATGATGATGACGTCCCGAACCTCGGTCACGTGCTTCCTGCCCCTCTTGGCTGCAACGGCGTCAACCGATCCTAGGGCTGGGAGATTCCCGTCGTGCGCACCTCAGCGACCGGGGAGCGCCTGCCGGGCAAGGATGTCGCGGCCCGACTGCGAGCAGCCGGGACCGACCACCCAGGCCCGCGTCGTGGCTGAGCCCGGCAGCGCACCCGGGGTGGCTGCGGAGCCTGGCGTGGCCGCCCGGGCCGGGCCGGCCGTGACGATGACCGTGGCGGGCGCGCCGCGGTACCGGGCCACATCGACGAGCAGCACGAGCCGTCCGTCCGCGACCCGGCTCACGCAGCCCGCCAGCTGGGTGAGCTGGGCCGGCCCGAAGGTGGCCAGATGCTGCGGGCTGACTCCGGCCTGACGGCCGGGAGCCGCGGTCGCCGCCACTCCGTTCCTGGCCAGGGCGGCCGACACCTGCTGAGCCAGGAGCGCGGGCTGGTAGTCCGTGGCCGAGCGCAACGGCCTGATAACGGCGGCATGGCCCGCATGCTGGTAGCGCAGCGGCGGCCCGAACGCGGGGACGCCGGCTACGCCGGGCACCGCGGGGCCGGCCACTGCCGACGATCGCGCCGAGCCTGCCGCTGAGCCTGCCGCCGGCTGGCCTGCCGCCGAGCGCGCCCGGCCCGCGGAGGAGGACGAGGCTCCCGACGTCGTGCGCGGGACGGCCACGCGGCTCACCAGCTCGTAGCCGCCGGCCACGGCCACGAGCACGGCGGCCGCCGCCAGGATCCGCCGGGCCGGGAAGGGCAGCGGGCCCCGGCGCCGCCGCTGCGTCGCATGGCCGGCCGACCGAGGGCTGGCCGTCCGCATCGACGGCGAGCCCGCGGCCCGGTGCGCCGACTCCGTGGCCAGCGCCATCTCAATCCTGGCCGCCAGGTGTGCCGGAATTGGCGGGACGTCGGCCGCGGCCAGCAGGGCAGGCAGCTCGGCCAGGGCGGCGCTGGCCTCCTGGCAGCGAGTGCAGCCCGCCAGGTGCGCCGTGACCCGCCTGGCGGCCGCGGGACGCAGGTCGCCGTCCCGGAACCGGGCCAGTTTCTCGGTGCTGACATGGCGCGTCATGACTGGTCGCTACCCCCCTCCTGCGAAGGTTCGACGCGCCGGGCCGCTGATCGGTTCCGGCCTCCCTGGCCGGAATCGTCCCCGCCCGGTCGCTGGCGCAGGTGGGCCAGGTGCGGCAGCAGCCGGGCCCGGCCCCGTGAGCACCGGCTCTTGACCGTGCCGGCCGACACCCCCAGGACCTCGGCCGCGTCCGCGACCGGGTAGCCGAGCATGTCCACCAGGACCAGGGCCGCCTGCTGGTCGGGCGGCAGCCTGCGCAGCGCGGACATCACGTCCAGCGAGGTATCGCTGTCCGCCGACGGGTCGGGCCGGTCCCGGGTGCCGGCCAGGTTCTCCAGCGCCTGCTGGTCGCCGCCGGCCGCGGCGGGCCGCGCGGCCTTGCGCCGCATCCGGTCCAGGCAGGCGTTCACGACAATCCGGTGCAGCCAGGTGGTCACCGCCGAGTCACCGCGGAAGCTGCCCGCGCGCCGGAACGCAGAGATCATGGCGTCCTGCAGCGCGTCGGCTGCCTCCTCCGGGTCGCCGAGCGTCCGGATGGCGATGGCCCAGAGCCGGTTCCGGTGGCGGCGGAAGAGCTGCCCGAACGCATCCGGGTCGCCGGCCACGTGCTGGCGGAGGAGCTCGGCGTCCGGCAGCGTAGTTTCTGGTTCCTCTGCCCCTCTGGGCTCCGGCATCGTGGTCTCCGGGACCGCGGTATCCGGCCGTGATCGGTCAGGCTGCGGAGCTCCGGTACGGGGGCCGCCCGCATCATGGCGTTCCGTCGCTCCTCCCCTCCCGGCTCGCGCCGTAGCGGGGTGGCCCGGCTAGCTGGACGCGGCTGCGCCCTGCACGATGATAGTGAAAATCTGTGCCATGTAGTGACCGCTGGTAGCCAGCGGCAGCTTCGTGAACCAGATCACGACGTACTGCCCGGTGGCCCGGCTGCTCGCGGCAAAGGCGTGGGTGCCGCCGACATTGCTCGCGCTGGCCACGGTGGCCATGGAGTTGAGGTTGGCGGCGCTGCGGGTAGCGGAATTTCCCATCTTGATCTGCACGTCCGCGCCCACGCCGGGGGCGAACTGCACGGTGATGGAGTGCATCTTGATGACGCGGCCCATGTCCAGGATCAGGCCCGTGCCCGCCTTCAGGTTGCCGAGCGCGGCGCTGGCGTATTCCTGCGAGCTCCAGCCCTGCGGGTTGCCGTTGAGCACATTCTGGGCCTGGCTGGTGTTCTCGTCGCCGCTGTCGGCCAGGTTGAGCGCGTCGAAGCCCTGCGCCGAGGTCGGCGTCAGGCGGGTGAACTGCGGCGCGGGCGGAGAGCTTGAGTGGCTGCCGCCCTTGGCCTGGACCGGGGCGGCCGACTTGTGCCACAGCGGGTAGCTCGCGGCAGCCAGGCCGGCCACCACGACCAGGGCCAGCAGCACGACGATGGCGGCCCGGCCCCTGGATGCCGCCCGGCGGCGCCGCGGGGGCCGCCAGTCCTGCGGCGGCCCGGCCGGGGAGGTCCGCTCCGGACTCCAGTAGTTACCGTTCGCCTGCTGGCGCGGCCGGGTCATGGACCTCGACCCCTCGTCAGCCGGGCCGGCCGGCGGGACCTCCTCGGGCGGGAGCTCGGCCGCCAGCGCGCCGGCCAGCTGGCCGGGCGTGGCCAGGATGCCCCCATCGCGGCCGGGCATCTGCATAGCCCGGCAGGTCACCTCGTCCAGTACCGCGGGGACGCCGGCCCGGATCTGCCGCGGCCTGCGCGGCTGGCCGTCGGCGAATGGCGCTGGCGGGAGCGCCGGATAGTCGGGGCCTGGCCACAGGCCGGTCATCGCGGCGTACAGGAGCCGTCCCAGGCCGTGCGTATCCGCCAGGGCGGGGTCCTCGGCCGTCGTCCCGGACAGTGCCGCGTCAATGCCAATCCCGGTCACCTTCACGCCGCCGCCCGAGGTCCAGCGCAGCGACTCGGGAGTCAGGCAGAGATGCGGCAGGCCGGCGGCGTGGGCCACCGACAGGGCGGCTGCGGCCTCGGCGATGATCCGGGCCCCCGCGACCGGCTCGATGGGGCCGTTGGCGAGCAGGTCGTCCAGCGTCTCCCCGGCCGCCCACTCCATCACGATGTAGGCGTTATCCCAGTCGTCTTCCACGTCGAAGACCTGCGCCAGCCGGGCGTCAGTCAGCCGGCTCGCGGCCCTGGCCGCGGTGAGCACCTCACGGATGCGCGGGAACCCGGCCGCGAAGGTGACGACGGTCACGGCCCGGGCGAGCGTCTCGTCGATCGCCTTCCAGGCAGCCCAGCCACTGGCAGCGGCGACTCTGTCCTCAAGACGGTAGCGGCCGCCCAGCCTCGTGCCCGGTTCAGAAGTGAACGTGCTCATACGTCGCGACTCAAGGGCCGGCCGACTGACCCCTGACTCCCTCCTGGGCCGTAAGTGATCAACAAGACCAGATAAGACAATGATGCTGCACAACATGCTAGGCGGCGCGCGAACCGCCGGCAGTCCTGTACACCGCAGCTTCGCAAACCGTTACCCCTCGGATACTTGCTCCAGGATGTCACGTCGCGGCCGCGGTCCGGCCAGTGCCGCGCGCATCCGGTCGCTGCCGGGCGGACGGCCGCGGCCCCCTAGCGCCGGAAACGACGGGTCACCGAGTCGGTCACGTCGGCCAGTTCCTGCACCCGGAACGCCTTGGCGAACATCACGTACAGCAGCAGCCCGCCCGCCCCGGCGAGCACCACCGTCACCGCCGCGTTGAGATGCCCGGCCGGCAGCACCACGCCGACCGTCACCGACACGGCCAGCGCGAAGAGGGCCGGCGGGATCGCGGCCGCGTGCATCCGGACCAGGCTGCGGGTGACGGCCCTGCCGTCGAGGCCGCCGATCCGGCGGCCGAGCACGCGCGAGGCCAGCACCATGCCGACCACGTTGGCCAGCCCGAATCCCACTCCCAGGCCCGCCACCACCTGGCCGGGGGACAGGATCTTGAGCGCGATGACGTTGGCGGCGATGTTCGTGACCATGGCCGCCAGGCCGATCAGCGCCGGGGTGCGGCTGTCGTGCATCGCGTAGAACACCCGCAGCTGCAGCTGGAAGAACATGTAGGGCAGCAGCCCGAGGCAGAAGACCGCGAAGACCTCGCCCAGGTAGTGGGCATCGGCGATGTTCGTGGAGCCGTAGGCCAGGAACGTCTCGGCCAGCGCCGGGCCCAGGGCCGCCAGGACCAGGGCCGACGGGACCACGATGACCGACGAGAGCCGGACCCCGACCGAGAAGTCGTCCCGGACCAGGCCGACCTTCCGCTCGGCCGCGTGGGCGCTCATCCGCGGCAGCAGGGCGGTAATCACCGAGATGCCGACGATAGCGTAGGGCATCTGGAACAGCTGCCAGGCGTAGGTATAGGGGGTGAAGCCTGCGCCGTAGTGGACGCCGGCCTTGACGGCCTCCACGCCGGCGGTGTTCGCGACGCGAGTCGTCACGAGGAAGGCGATCTGGGTCGAGGCGATGTAGCCGAACATCCAGCCTGCCATCCGGCCGATCTCGCTGACCTCGTCGCGGCGGAAGTCGAATCGCGGCCGCCACTTGAAGCCGACCCGGCGCAGCGACGGGACCAGAGCCACCGTCTGCGCCACGATGCCCAGTGTCGTGCCGAGGCCCAGCAGCGCGACCTGGGATCCGGTAATGGTCTGGGGGCTCGAGTGGAATCCCGCGACGCCGATGAACATCAGCAGGACCACGATCACGACGATGTTGTTGACGACCGGCGTCCACATCGGCGCCGCGAAGCTGCCCCGCGCGTTCAGGATGGCACCGGCCAGCGAGCTCACCCCGTAGAAGAAGATCTGCGGGATGAAGAAATAGGCGAAGATCATCATCAGGTGCAGTTCCTGGCCGCTGATGGCGCCCTTGTACAGGTCGACGAGCAGCGCGGCCGCCCCGGTCGCCACCACGGTCAGGACCAGGAGCGAGACCGTGACCAGCGTGAACATCCGCTGGTCGTAGGCCTCGCCGCGGTCGGTGTCCCGCTTGGCGGCGTTCACGAGCAGCGGCACGATGACGCTGGTCAGGATGCCGCCGATGACCAGGTTGTAGACGGCGTTCGGCAGCGT
Source organism: Streptosporangiaceae bacterium (assembly GCA_036510065.1). Classification (GTDB taxonomy): domain Bacteria; phylum Actinomycetota; class Actinomycetes; order Streptosporangiales; family Streptosporangiaceae; genus DASUBV01. The sequence goes on from DATCEO010000085.1 coordinate 15,818, forward strand.
GTTGGCGTTGTTGTAGGCGTTGGCCAGGGCGAAGGCGCCCAGGGCGTAGGCCTGGACCAGGGTCCGCAGCAGCCCGCTGCCGCGCGAGGCGAGGGTCCCGATGGCCATGACGCCGCTGGATCGCATGATGCTCGGGCCGGCCTGATCCGGGTCAGCTGGCGGCGGGCGGTCCGCCCTGGCCTGGGCCGGTCCGGTCGCGACCTCATCCGGCCCGGCTGCGCGCGATGCCGCGTGCCCTGGTCCGGACCAGCCGGGGCCGGTGCCCTCGGTGGCGGCGATCTGCTCCTCGCTGCCCAGATCCGGCTCCGGCCAGCTCGCCGTGCCCTGGCTGTCGGCCGGGAACAGCTCCGCTGGCTCGTCGCCGGCTACCGGCGTGCCCACGGCCGCCGACCTGGGGGCCCCGTGGTCGGAGACGCCGTGGTCGGGGGCGCCGTCGCCGGAAGGGCCGTCGCCGGGAACGCCGGGCCAGCCGGGCGGCAGCTGCGGCGCATAGCCGAAGCCGTCGGGGTCCTGGCCGGGTGGCGAGTAGTTGTACTCGGGCTTACCAGCGGTGACGTAGCCGCGGGCCGGGTCCGCGTAGGGCCTGGCGAGGCCCTTTGGCGCGGCCCGGTCCGGAGAGCTGGGCCCGGAGCCGCCGTCAGCGGCGGTCTGCCCAGCCTGGGATCCGGGCGTAGTCATCCGCGTCCTCCGTCAGAACGTGGTCGGTGCCGGCCTCCCCGGACTCGGCGCGGTCATGACCGACGTTATCGGTTTCTTCGGGTTGCTCGTGCCCCGCTGTGCCGGTTCCGGCCGGCGCGTCCTGGCCGGGGGCCCCCACCGGGCCGCCGCCTGGCGGGGTGCGGCCCCGGCGGATGGCGCGCATGGCCGAGGTGACCACGAACACGCCCAGGGCCAGGGCCAGGACCGTGAGCCCGAGCGTGCCGAAGTGCGTGGCCGTCACCGTCATGGTGATAGGCCTGCTGGTCAGCGCCTGGCCATCGGGGGCGACCAGGCTCAGGCCGATGGTCGTCGAGCCGACGTCGGCCGCCCGCACCTTCACCTTCTCGGTGACGATCGTGTCGGCGGGAATCTGCACCACTGCGGGCTTGTCGATTACCGTGAACCCGCCCGCGGCGTGGCTGACATTGACCTGCACGCGGACCCGGACGGGATAATGGAGCTTGTTGTCGATGGGGACTGGGACGAGGCCGGTCTGGCCGCCGAGAGTGACCCGTCCGGGCCCGATGATGGACACGCCGCTGCCCTGGCGGGCGACGTAGTCGTTGACCCGGCTGAGCAGCGACCGGGCCCGGCGCTGCTGCGCGGGGCCGGCCCGCCAGGCCGACGACTCGATCCCGGCGATGGCCCGGTCCAGCTGCGGTGCGGAGCTGGGGCGGATGCTCTGCAGGAGCTGGACGCCCCGCTCGGCCGCCTGGACGCCCCGCAGCAGCGACTGGCTGAGCAGCCGCGGGCCGATGGCGGCGGGGTCGCTGCGCTGCACCTGGCCCGGTACGCGGGCCTGGGCAGCGAGGCTGCCCGCGCTGACGGGCGACAGCCACGGCGCGGTGGTCGTGTCGGTCAGCAGGCCGGCGGCCAGGCCGGCCGCCGGATTCCAGCGCCGCGGGGGGGCCACGACGATGGCCCGCGGCAGGTTAGGCTCCTCCGCCGCGATCATCGCGGTCTCCGCCAGGAAGCGCTGCCGTGTCGCGAACGTGGCGCCCGGCCCCGAGCCCGGTGGCAGCGAGCTGATCAGAGCGGTCAGGGTGGCGTCGGCGAGCAGGACATGCATGTTGCCGCCTTCCCCGTCCGCCGTGGCCGACACCCCGCTCGGCGTGGCCGGCTGCGGCGAGACCGGCGGCATGGCTGCGGTGCTGAGCACCACCGTCCGGATGCCGTCCACGGCGGCCAGGTTCTCCAGCATCGCGTAGTTGGCCAGGCCGCTGGCGGGCCAGGCCGCGGCGCTGGTCAGGCCCGCCGCCGACTGTGGGCCCGACGCGGGCGTGGTCGGCATGAAACTGCGCCCCAGGATCCTGCCCGCGACCGAGCGCCCGACAGTGAAGGCCCGGTCCACGTCGCCATAGAGGTTGTCCTGGGTCAGGGCGGCGATGTCCACGTCCGCGTACGGGGTGACGAACGCCGGCTGGCCGGACACCGTCGACCGCAGCCGGGCCAGCCAGGCAGCGGCGGCCGCGCTGGCCGGCCTGGTGGCGGCCTGGTGGCAGCTGGCGTTCGCGCCCACGGTGTAGGTGTGCGCGGCGTTCTGGGCCGTCATCACCTTCGCGCTGGACAGCAGAGCCGGGTCCAGGACCCAGGTCAGGTGCGCGGCCTGGCCCGCGGCCGAGCTGCCCGCACTGAGCAGTCCGGCTAGCCGTCCCCCGCTGCTCAGGCTGCCGGCCAGGCTGTTATTCAGCAGGCCCGCGCACGGGCCCTGGTCGGGAACGTCGATCAGCGGCCAGATCCAGGAGATGTCCTCCCGGGGGCGCACCTTGCCCTTGCCGGTCGGCCAGAACGGCAGGAAGGTATAGCTGGCTCCGAGCGTGCCCGCCGCGCTGGTGGCCTGCGCGGCCAGCGGGTAGACGCCGAAGACCGTCATGTGGACCTCGTTGACTGGCAGCACTGCCGTCCACCTGACGGTGGCGCGCGGCGGCAGCGTCCCCGGGATCACTGCGACGGCGCCCCGCTCCGGCGACGCCGCGCCCGGATCGCTGCCGCCGGCGAACTGCTGAAGCTGATCCCGGTTCATGAACCACGCGCTGGAGGAGCCCAGCTGGACCCGGAGGCCGGTCACCGCCGCCGGCGAGGCATTGGTCACCAATCCCTGGACCGTGACCTTCTGCCCGGGCCGGGCGTACGCCGGACTGACGGAGGTAATGACCACCGAGACCGGCGATCCGCCGTGCTGCGATCCGCTGTGCTGCGCGCCGCTGTGCTCCCTGGCCGTGATAGCGGCGTCTTGCCCCGCCAGGCCTGTGCCGGCCTGCTCGGTGCTGGCCGCAGCCGGTCCGGCCAGCGCCGCGGGCAGCGCCAGCGCGGCCAGGACGCCGCCGGCCAGCATCAGTCGCGTGGCTGCCGCGCGGCGAGATGGCATGGCGGAAATGCTATTGCCGTCGGGCGGGTGCATCGGGCAGTCTGGCGCGTAGCCGGTCGCAGCCGCACCCTGCCGCGAGAATGTCCTGCATCACCTCTCCGGCCTCCCCGGCTTTCGCCAGCTCATAGTCAGGGCTTACCCTCAATGCCCGTGCCCGATTCAGCGCCGATGAGCAAGCAGCAACTGCAGGCAGCCGCCGCACTGCTGGCTACTGTATCTCCGCTTGCTGATGATCTCGGGCGCCTGTTTGCCCGCCGGGGACATGAACTCGCCCTGGTCGGGGGCCCGGTGCGGGACATGTTCCTCGGCCGCCGGCCCGGCGACCTCGATCTCACGACTGACGCCACGCCGCAGCAGGTGCTGGAGATCACCCGCGGCTGGGCCGACCAGGTCTGGACCATCGGGATAGATTTCGGCACCGTCGGGATGACCAGGGACGGCACCGTCTTCGAGATCACGACCTACCGGAGCGAGCACTACAGCCGCGGCTCGCGAAAGCCGGACGTCGAGTACGGCGCGTCGCTGGAGGAGGACCTGTCGCGGCGCGATTTCACCGTGAACGCGATGGCCGCGCGGCTGCCCGGCTACCAGCTCGTGGATCCGTTCGGCGGCCTGGCCGACCTCCGCGCGGGGGTCCTGCGCACGCCCGCGAGCCCGCAGGAGTCCTTCGATGCCGATCCGCTGCGCATCCTGCGCGCGGCCAGGTTCGTCGCCCAGCTCGGCTTCATCCCGCGGCCCGGGCTTCGCGACGCCATGACCGAACTGGCGCCGCGGCTGGCCATCGTCTCGGCCGAGCGGATCTCGGCGGAGCTGGCCAAGCTCCTGCAGTCGCCGCTGCCTCGCGGTCCGTCCGCCGGGATCAGGCTGCTGGTCGACACGGGCGTCGCCGATCAGGTGCTGCCGGAGACCCCGAAGCTGCGCCTGGAGACCGACGAGCATTTCCGGCACAAGGACGTGTACCAGCACTCGCTGACAGTGCTGGACCAGGCCATCGAGCTGGAGGAGCAGTACGGCCTCCGGCAGGACCTGGTCCTGCGGCTGGCCGCGCTGCTGCACGACATCGGCAAGCCGAAAACCCGGTCCAGGCTGCCGGGCAACCGGGTGGCATTCCACCACCACGAGGTGGTCGGAGCCAAGATGGCCCGCAAGCGGCTGAGTGAGCTGCGTTTTCCCGGCGAGGTCGTCGCGGACGTCTCCCGGCTCATCGAGCTGCACCTGCGGTTCCACGGATACGGGACGGGAGAGTGGACCGACTCGGCAGTGCGCCGGTACGTCACCGACGCGGGGCCGCTGCTACCCCGGCTGCACGCGCTGACCAGGGCCGACTGCACCACCCGGAACCAGGCCAAGGCCCAGCGGCTGGCGCGCGCCTACGACAGCCTGGAGCAGCGGATCGCCGAGCTCGCCGAGCGCGAGGAGCTGGCGGCCATCCGGCCGGACCTGGACGGCAACGACGTCATGGAGATTCTCGGCGTGCCGCCCGGGCCGGTGATCGGCCGGGCCCTGGCCTACCTGCTGGACCTCCGCCTGGAGTACGGCCCGCTCGGCCGGGACCGCGCCACTCATGAGCTGCTGGGCTGGGTCGCGGGGGAGGGACTGCCCCTGCCATCGCCTCCCGAGCCATCGTCCTCTGAGCCGGGGGGGCCCGAGCCGGCGCCGTCCGAGCCCGAGCCGCCCGGCGACTCGTCCGCTGGCTGACGGCTGAGCAGCCAGTAGCCCCCGGCCGCGAGCAGGTAGCCGACGGTCACCAGCGCGAGCATTGCGTAGGACCGGCCGGTGGCGGGCATGAAGAGTGCGCTGAGCGCGGCGCCGAGGACGAAGGCGGCGTTGTAGAGCATGTCGTTAATAGAGAAAACGCGGCCGAGGAACTCGTCGGCGACTTCCTGCTGGACGATCGTGGTGGTGCAGATGGCCACCCCCTGCGCGACCACGCCGAGCAGGAACCCGATGACCAGGAAGCCCGGCTGGCGGTAGCCGGCGCCCAGCGCGCCGCTGGCGATGCCGCCCCCGGCCAGCAGGACGGTAATCCAGGTCGTCTTGGTCATCCGCCGGGTCGCGATAGGCGTCACTAGCGCGGCGGCCCCGTAGCCAAGCGCTGAGGCCACGATGATCACCAGGTAGTGCCCGAGCGCCGTGTTGCCGCCGCTGCTGCGGTAGAAGAAATTGCGGTACAGCAAGACCGACATCAGCAGCAGGATTCCGTACAGGAACCGGTGGCTCGCCGTCGCGACCAGCGCGCCAACGGCCCGCCGTCGGCGCAGGAGATGGGCGGTCCCGGCGGTCAGGCCCCGCACCACGTTGGCCAGGTCGGTGCGCAGGCCGCCGGGGGCGGGGTCGCCCAGGTCGGCCGATGGTCCCAGCAGCTGCCGCGGGATCCGGGTGGCCAGCAGCCCGGCGCCGACGTAGCACAGGCCGCCCGCGATGAGCGTGATGGCGGAGCCCACCTGGCCTCCGCCGGTGGCCAGGTGCACGCCGATGCCGGTAATCCCGCCGATGAAGGACGCGATGGTGCCCGACGTCGGCGCGACCGAGTTGGCCATGACTAGCTTGTCGGAGCTGACCACGTGCGGCAGCGCGGCCGAGAGCGCGGACAGGAAGAACCTGTTCACGCCGAGGACCAGCAGGGCTCCGACGTAGAGCGGGATCCCCAGCGCCCCCGCCGCCACGAAGACGGCAGTCAGTATGACGAAGGCGAAGCGCAGCAGCGCTGACCAGACCAGGATCTGCCGCCGTGACCAGCGGTCGATGAAGACCCCGGCGAACGGTCCGACCAGGGAGTACGGCAGGTAGAGGACGGCGAAGGCCGCCGCGGCCGCTCCTGGGTTAGGGAAGCTGGTGGCGTTGAAGAAGACGTACGCGCCGAGCCCGGCGTTGAAGACCCCGTCGCCAGCCTGGGAAACCAGCCGCGTGGCGAACAGCTGGCGGAAGTCGGGCTCGGCCAGGACGGACCGCAGGTCGGCGACGAACGATGACCGCGACCGCGGGCCGCGCATCCCCTGCTGGCCAGGGGCCCGGCCGGTCGGGCTATCCGCCTGAAGGGACACGCCGCCCAGCCTAGGCGACTCATCTGCGCTACCCATCTACATAGGAAGACTATATAGATGAGCTATAGTTCTCTGGTGGACGTGCATCTGGGAGTAATCGCCGCCGGGCAGCCGGATCCTGATGACGCCATCGCCGCGGCCATTGACGGCCTGGCGGGCGTGGCCATCCGCAGCGCCCCCCGCGACATCAGCCTGACCGCCGCCTCGACCCTCGCCACGCTGGACCGGAGCGGCCCCTGCCGGCTGACGGACCTGGCCGAGATCGAGGGCGTGGCCCAGCCGTCGATGACCACGCTCGTCACCGGGCTGGAGCGAGCCGGGCTGGCCGAGCGCCGCCCCAGCCCGGACGACGGCCGGGTGGTGCTCGTGGCGCTGACCCCGGCCGGCGCCGACTACCTGCGGGCCCGGCGGCGGGCCCGGGCCGCGAAGCTGGCCGACCTGATCGGGCAGCTTCCGGCCGCGCAGGCGGCCGCGCTCGCGGATGCGGTCCCGGCCATGGTCAGCCTGCGCGACCTCGATATCCGGCGCCGGACCGTGCTCAGGGACGGAAAGACCCACCAGGACAGCAAGACCGCTAGGGAAAGCGAAGGAGCCACGCTGTGACGAGCAGCCACAGTGGTACCAGCCACCAGGTCAGTCAGCACGGTGCTAGGCAGCACGGTGCTACCAACCACGGGCGCGCGCCCAGCCCGTTCCGCCAGCCCAGGGCGGTATGGGCGGTGGCCTTCGCCTGCGTGGTCTCGTTCATGGGGCTCGGCCTGGTCGACCCGATCTTGCCGGCCCTGTCCAAGCAGCTGCATGCCACGCCGAGCTCGGTCGAGCTGCTGTTCACCAGCTACCTCGTCGTGACCGCGGTCGCCATGCTGATCACGGGCTGGGTGTCCAGCCGGATCGGCGGCAAGCGCACCCTCGTGGCCGGCCTGGTCCTGATCGTTGCCTTCAGCGCGCTGGCCGGCTCCTCGCACTCGATCAGCGAGATCATCGGCTTCCGGGCCGGCTGGGGCCTGGGCAACGCGCTGTTCATCGCCACCTCGCTGGCGGTCATCGTCGGCGCCGCCTCCGGCGGGTTCAGCGGGGCCATCATCTTGTACGAGGCGGCGCTGGGCCTGGGCATCTCCCTGGGCCCGCTGATCGGCGGCGAGCTGGGCGGCATCAGCTGGCGCGGGCCGTTCTTCGGGGTCACCGTGCTGATGGCGATCGCCCTGATCGCCACGATCGCGTTCGTGGACCGGACGCCGCCGCCGGCCCGGCGCACCTCGATCACCGAGCCGCTGCGGGCCCTCAGGCACCGCAGCCTGGCCACCATGAGCGTCACGGCGCTGTGCTACAACTGGGGCTTTTTCACCCTCCTGGCCTACACGCCGTTCCCGATGCACCTGGGCATCCACGAGCTGGGCTACGTCTTCACCTGCTGGGGCATCATCCTGGCCATCTTTGCCGTGTTCGTGGCGCCGCGGTTTCAGCGCCGGTTTGGCACGCCGAAGACCCTGTACGTCAACCGGACCCTGCTCGCCGCCGACCTGGTGGTCATCGCGGTCTTCACGAACTCGCAGGCCACGCTCGTCGTCGCGGTCATCGTCTCGGGTGCCTTCATCGGCCTCAACAACACCCTGACCACTCAGGCCGTGATGCTCGTCGCGCCGGTTGAGCGACCGATCGCGTCGGCCGCCTACGGGTTCGTCCGCTTCATCGGCGGCGGCCTGGCCCCGTACTTCGCCGCGCGGATAGCCGCGAGCTTCAACGTGCACCTGCCGTTCTATGTCGGCGCGGTCGCGGTGATGCTAGGCGTGGGCGTGCTGGCCACCGGCCACGGGCCGCTCACCCGCGCGGAGCAGCAGGCCGAGGCGGCAGAGGAGGCAGCCGGGCTGCCCGAGGAGGGCCCGGAACCGCAGATCCTGGCTCCCGGCGGCGCCGAGATCCCCGGCTAGCCACTGGCCCGGTGCGGCTGGGTGGTAGCTTGCGGCCCGCCCCGGCGCGGTGCCTCCGGGTCGGCTCAGTCCGGCGCGGCTGGGCTGATGCCCGGCCCGGCCGACGGGTGCGGCCCAGCAGATCCCTCAGGACCCAGGTGCCTCCTTAGTCATCCCAGCCCTGCCTTAGTCACTCCAGCCCCGCCTTGAAACCGGACCAGGTCGGACGTCGGGCCGCCGGCCAGGGGCGGACGTCATGGCAGGGCCAGAGCTGTCGTGACAGCGACAGCAGGGACCCAGCGATGACGTTGCGGCGCGGAGCGCATGGCGGGCGGGCCGCACTGATGTGACAACAGTGACGGCCGGTGACCCTGATTTCCCAGAGCCGCCGACCGTCACGGCACGCGCGAGCAGAGGGCCGCCTTAGCGGTCGACCTCGCCGCGGATGAACTGGTCAACCGCGTCCCGGGCTTTGTCGTCGCTGTACTGCTCCGGCGGCGACTTCATGAAGTAGGACGAGGCCGAGAGCAGCGGGCCGCCAATGCCGCGGTCCAGGGCGATCTTGGCCGCGCGCACGGCGTCGATGATCACGCCGGCGGAGTTAGGCGAGTCCCAGACCTCGAGCTTGTACTCCAGGTTCAGTGGGGTGTCGCCGAAGGACTTGCCCTCGAGGCGGACGTACGCCCACTTGCGGTCGTCCAGCCACGGCACGTGGTCCGACGGGCCGATGTGCACGTCGGCCCTGGCCATCTCGTGCGGGATCTGGGAGGTCACCGACTGCGTCTTGGAGATCTTCTTGGACTGCAGGCGCTTGCGCTCCAGCATGTTCATGAAGTCCATGTTGCCGCCGAAGTTCAGCTGGTAGGTGCGCAGCAGCTCGACGCCGCGGTCCTCAAACAGCTTGGCCATCACCCGGTGCGTGATGGTGGCGCCGACCTGGGACTTGATGTCGTCACCCACGATCGGGATGCCAGCGTCGGTGAACTTCTGGGCCCAGGCCGGGTCGGAGGCGATGAACACCGGGAGGGCGTTCACAAAGGCCACCTTCGCGTCGAGCGCGCACTGGGCGTAGAAACGGTCGGCCTGCTCCGAGCCGACGGGCAGGTAGGACACCAGCACGTCGACCCGCGCGGCCCGGAGGGCCTCAACGACATCAACCGGCTGCTCGTCTGACTCGGTGATGATCTCCTGGTAGTACTCACCCAGGCCGTCCATGGTCGGACCGCGCTGCACGGTCACGCCCGTCGGCGCCACATCGCAGATCTTGATGGTGTTGTTCTCGCTGGCAACGATGGCCTCGGCGAGGTCACGCCCGACCTTCTTGGCATCAACGTCGAACGCGGCGACGAACTCGACGTCGCGTACGTGATAGGGGCCGAACTGGACATGCATGAGGCCCGGCACCCGGCTGCCCTGATCGGCGTCCCTGTAGTAATGCACGCCCTGGACCAGGGAACTTGCACAGTTCCCGACGCCCACGATCGCTACCCGAACCGAACCCATGTGGATTGCTCCTTATCTATGCCGCGTTTACGACAACGTCCCGACCGGCCCTAGCCGGCCGGGGTCGCTCCGCCGCCTTCTGTGTGATCCCCCGTGCTGCTGCCGGGTGCAGCGCCCGACTGCCGTTCCGACGCGATGAGCTCATTCAGCCAGCGGACCTCGCGCTCCACTGACTCCAATCCGTGCCGCTGCAGCTCGAGGGTGTAGCTGTCCACGCGCTCGCGGGTCCTCGTGGCTGCAGCCCGGAATGCCTCCAGCCGCTCTTCCAGCCGGCTGCGGCGGCCCTCCAGGATTCGCATCCGGATGTCGGCCTGCGTCAGGCCGAAGAACGCGAAGTGGACGCCGAAGCCGTCGTCCTCCCAGGAAGCCGGGCCCGACTGAGCGAGCAGGTCTTCCAGGCGCTCCTTGCCATCCGCGGTCAGCCGGTAGACGATCTTTGACCGGCGCCCGGCCAGCGGCTTGGCCGGACCGCCTACGGCATCGTCGGCGATCAGGCCCCTGGCCAGCAGGTCCTTGAGGCACGGGTACAGCGACCCGTAGCCGAAGGCGCGGAACGCTCCCAGCAGCGAGTTCAGTCGCTTGCGCAGCTCGTATCCGTGCAGCGGAGTCTCGTGCAGCAGTCCGAGAATTGCGAGCTCGAGCACTCCCGAGCGCTGGCCGCTCATGCCCGCCTGCACCTCCCCGACTTGCCGGGACTAACTAGCTGACCGTACGGCTCGATGTATCGAGTCGATACATCGTAAAGATATGCGCAGCGCAGCCACGGCGCAACCCAGCGCACTCTGGCCGATGCCGGCCAGGATGCCAATCACCAGGTCAGGACAACGGAAACCGGGTCAGGTATCGGCCTGGGCGCCGTTCCGTCGTAACCTGTCGGGCATGAGGCGATCGGTGGTGGACTACGGGCTGGCGCGGCGGGCGACGCTCGCTTCGGTGTTCGCCGGCCGCACGACGGTCACCGACGTCTGCGACGCCCACCCTTACCTGCTGCGCGCTGCGAAATTCCACGGCGAGCCGACCGACATTAAGTGCCCCATCTGCCGGAAGGTCAAGCTCACGCACGTCACGTACGTGTACGGCGATGAGCTCGGCCGGTATGAGGGGCGTGTCAAGCAAGGGCCAGAACTGGACGAAATGGCGGCGGAATACGCAGAGTTCCAGGTCTACGTGGTCGAGGTCTGTCAGAGTTGTGCCTGGAACCACCTCGCGTCGTCCTACGTTCTCGGCACGGGCGAGCCGTCCTCCCGGCGAGGTCGGCGAGCTCGAGCCGGCGAGTAAGCGGGCAGGTCAGCTGGTTCAGCGGGCCAATGGCGGTCGCTCTGGCAGCGCGAGGGACAGCTCACGGTTTATGCCGAGATGACTCATACCGCCGGGTAACGTGTTCCCGGATAGCAGCCCGTTTGCGACCGCACACCCCCGACCAGCGAGGACGCGTGAGTAACCCAGACGTGCCCGGCCCCTACTGGCAAGAGCCGGCTGGTGCTGACTACGGCCGTGCCGGCTATGGCGGCAACGGACGCGGCGGCGGCCGGGACGGCTATCTGGCCGATGGCGGCCGTGCCAGCCAGGGTGGTAGTGCCAGCCGGGCCGATGGCCGGGCGAACGGATGGGATTCGGCGGCCGTCCGGTCATCGGAGGACGCGCGCGGTGGCGGCGATCCCTGGGATCTTCAGCGTGGCCGCGGCGGCGGCCGGCGCTCGCGGCCCGAGCCCGTCGCCCGCGAGGCCGATGGCCGGGGCCGCGGCGGGTCACGGCGGGGCGGCAGCCAGCCGCCCGGTCCCGCCCCCCGCTCGCCGCAGGGCGCGCGCCGTGACCGCGGGTACGGACCCGAGCGGGAATCGGGCGCCGCGGAGGTGGCGCAGGACCTCCGGGACCGGCTGGGCCTGCGGGGACCGCGTAACGAGCGCGGCCCGGCTCCCGCGCCCGGTCCCGCCCGGAGCAACGGCGCCGCCAACAATGGTGCCGCCAACAATGGTGCCGCCAACAATGGTGCCGGCAACTACGGCGCGGGGTATGCGGGGTATAACGGGGCCGGCTATGCCCGGGATGGCAATGACCAGCGGGGGCAGGACAGGCCCGGCGTCAACGGTGCAGCGCGTCGCGGCGCGCGGGCCAACGGGGCCGCCCTGAATGGCGCGGCCCAGAGCGGCGGGCGTCACGGCACCGGGCGCGGCGCGGAGCTCAAGGGGGCCGGCGGCAACGGCGCGGGTTCACGGACCGGCCAGGGCTATGGCTCCCGAGGCGGCCGCACGGCGACCGGATACGCCGAGGATGATGACGGCCGGACGCTGCAGCGCGGCCGTCCCGGCGCAGCGGGCGGCCCGGCCTGGCCCGATGGCGAGGACGACCCGCGGGCCGAAGGCCCGGGACGCCGGTCCGGCTCCGGAAATGGCGGCCGCGGCGCGGGGCGCGGCGGCGGCGGTCCTGGTGGTCCTGGCCGTCCCGGCGGCGGACGCAGGGGTCTTAAGGAATGGTTCTTGTCCGGCACCTGGTGGCGCCGCTGGACCTGGAAGAAGGCACTGGGGGTCGCCGCCGCGATAATCGTCGGCATACCGGTCCTGCTTCTGGTGGCGTTCATCATTGAGTACACCCGGACGCCGCTTCCGACCGCGACGAAGGCGACCGCGACCGCCGAGCCCTCGCAGGTCTACTTCGGGAACGGGCACCTGATCGCCTCGTTCTCCGATGGCGGCCTGAACCGGCAGATCCTGACGGCGCAGCAGATCCCGGCCGTCATGAGCAACGCCGTCATCGCGGCGGAGGACCGGCATTTCTACAGCGAGGGCGGGATCTCGGTGACCGGCATCCTGCGGGCCGCCTACCACAACCTCAAGGGCGGCGCCGTCAGCCAGGGCGGATCGACCCTGACCGAGCAGCTCGTCAAGAACTACTACGCGGGCTTCGCCACCGCCAGCAACAGCACCGGATCGGCCAGCGTCAAGTTCAAGCAGATCCTGGTCGCGATCAAGCTGGCCCACACCAAGTCCAAGTCCTGGATCCTGACGCAGTACCTCAACACGGTCTACTTCGGCCAGAACGCCTACGGCGTGGGCGCCGCCGCGCAGGCCTACTTCAATGAGCCGGCCAGCAGCCTCACCGTCAGCCAGGCCGCCATGCTGGCCGCGATGGTCAACGAGCCCGGCTACTTCAGCCCGGACCCGCACGCCGGCTCGGCCTACACCGACCTGGTAGCGCGCTGGGATTACGTCCTGACGAACATGGTGCGCGACCGCGCACTGACCTCGGCACAGAAGGCACATGAGGCATTCCCCAAGGTCCATTTCCACCTGAGCAGTTCCCTGAACGGCTACAAGGGCTACCTGATGCAGATGGTGAACCAGGAGCTGACCTCCACCTATCACCTGACCCAGGCCCAGATCACCACTGGCGGCCTGAAGATCTACACGACCTTCAGCGAGTCGAAGATGAACGGGCTCTACCGGGCGGTGGCCGCGAACAAGGCGCAGATGGCCGCGGACGGGCATCCGCTGCCGTCCTACGCCTACATCGGGGCCGTCCTGGAGCGCCCGACCGACGGCTCGATCCTGGCCGTCTACGGCGGGCCCGGCTATACCTCGAACTACCAGGCCTGCCTGCGGGTCGACTGCCAGCTCAACATGGCCGAGGATCCCAAGCAGGTCGGATCCTCCTTCAAGCCCTACGTCCTGGCCACCGCGGTGTCCCAGGGCATGAACGTGCAGACCAGCAAGCTCAACGGGTACTCGCCGCTGTGGATCCCGGTGGGCCAGACCCCGGCCGACCAGCTCGCGCTGTCCCTCCGGACGCCGCCGACGAGCCAGGACTTGAACCAGCGGTACTACTTCCCCTTCAACGAGCCCAGCGAGGACAGCAAGCACCCGCTTACGGTCGCCACTGCCGCGGCCATCTCCTCTGACCCGGCGTTCGAGGACCTCGCCCATCGCGACGGGGTGCAGAACGTGATCGACATGACAAAGCAATTCGGGGTGGGCCAGACGCCGTTTACCCAGGGCACCACCAACGACTGGACCGCGATGAACGCCCAGTTCGGTAAGACCAGCAAGCTGAGCACGGGGGGCTCGGTGGCCATCGCGCTGGGCGAGAGCGACCTGACTGCCGTCGAGCAGGCCAGCACCTTCGCCACGCTGGCCGATGGCGGTGTCTATCACACGCCGCACGTGATCGCCAGGATCGTCGAGGGTGGCGGCTCGCTTCCCCTCCGGGTCGTGTCGCACACGGTGCTCCAGCCCGACCAGGCAGCCGACGTGGACTACGCCCTGTCCTTCGACAACGTCCCCGGTGGCACCGCCTACCCCAATGCGGCCTGGCCAGGCCAGCCGGTGATCGGCAAGACCGGTACCACGCAGACCGCCCAGGACGCCTGGTTCGTCGGTGCGATCCCCGGCTACTCGCTGGGGGTCACGATCTTCACCAACCGGCAGAACAGCAGTCTGAGCCCGGGCTCGCAGACCCTGGACGTCCTCCCTGTCCTGCCGGGCGGCAATCCCGTTGGCGGTTACGGCGGGGAGTGGCCGGCGGCAATCTGGCACACGTTCATGATGAATGAGTTCGCCACGATGGCGCCCCAGCCGCTGCCGACGCCGAACTTCAACGGGTTCGCCCTGTGGGACCAGGTCAACGGGGCGCAGTCGGCGACGCCCACGCCCACGCCCTCGGCAAACGCCCAGCCGACGCAGACGCCGACGCCAACCCCGACGCCGGGCTGTACGCCTGCGCCGGGATTCGTCTGTACTCCGGCCGGGAGCCTGAGTCCCTCGCCGCCATCGGTGTCCACCGCACCCCCAGGAGCGACGTCGTCGCCGACCTGCACGCCACAGCCTGGGCCGCAGCCCTGCCAGGTCACCACGCCCCCGGGTCAGCAAGGCCATACCGTCGCCGCCGTCATCCAGACCGCCGCCGGGACCAGCCGGACCCGCCGACTGCTCCGAGCCCAGGCGGTCCTGGCGGTGTAGCGCCGGCGGCTCAGCCGAGCTGGCCGCGCAGCCAGCGGATGTCGGTCGCCGGATCCGGCGTCTCACAGATGACTGGCGCGCCGGCGGCGCGGACGACGCCGACGATCAGGGCCGGGTCGATCTGGCCCGACTCCAGCCCGGCGTGCCGGTCCCGGCCGGAGCCGAACTCGTCCCGTGAGTTGTTGCAGTGCACGAGGTCAACCCGGCCGGTGATGGCCTTGACCCGGTCCACGATGTCGGCCAGGTCCTCGCCCGCGGCATGCGCATGGCAGGTATCCAGGCAGAAGCCGACCTCGCCACCGCCAAGGGCTGCGCCTGACACCGCATCCCAGAGCCGGGCGATGGCCTCGAGGCTGCGGGCCATCGCTCCGTCACCGCCGGCCGTGTTCTCGATCAGCATCGGCAGCGGCCGCTCGATCCGCTCGATGGCCTTTCGCCAGCTGTCGTAGCCGTCGGCCGGGTCCACGCCCGCCGTGACGTGGCCGCCGTGGACGATCAGGCCGCGCGCGCCGATGGACGCCGCGGCCTTGAGCTGCTGGTCCAGCAGCTTGCGGCTCGGGATCCGGATGCGGTTGTTGGGGGAGGCGACGTTGACGACGTACGGCGCGTGAATATAGGCACCCACCCCGGCGGCAGCGAAGGATGCCCGCAGCTCGGCTGGGTCGCCGGGGAAAACGGGCGCCTTCCAGCCCTGCGGGTCACCGAGAAAGAACTGCACCAGGTCGGCGCTCATGCCGAGCGCCTTCTCCAGCGGGTTGCCGTCGTGCAGATGCGCTCCGATCGCGGTCATTCCCCGAGCCTAGCGCCGGCTGGCGACAGTCTCGGAGGATCAGCGACCGCTAGGCGAAGCCGCCGTGCCCGATGCCCAGGGCCATGCCGACGAAGGCGGCGATGATCCCGGTCACCAGGACGATCCGCTCTTCCCTGGTCGCGGAGTTCAGCTGGGCTGCCAGCCCGACCCCGAAACCGATCATGCCCAGAATCGTGGCCGCCAGGTGCGTCTGGACGACCAGGCCAAGGGCGAAGGCCGCGATGCCGACGACGAGGGTGAACAGCGCGAGCACATTCAGCACCGGGTGCGCCTGCCCGTCGCTGTTGAGGGTCAGCCGGTAGGGCTGGCTGCGTGACTGGGCCTGGACGGCCTCGGGCATGACTGCCACCACCTTGACGAGTCCTTTATCGTTGACACGCAGTTCTAGTGCCTGGTGTTCAGGTGCCAGTGCCGGGTTCAGGTGCCCGTCCTGGCTGTTCCTAGTGTCTGCCCGCTGGCGCCCGAAGGGAATCATCGGCCGGCCGGACTGTCCGTCCCGGCTGGTAGTCTGGCTAAGCCACCAGCGGGCCGCCCGTATCGAGTGATTTCGGCGGCTGGCTCGTGGCCCCTCCTGTCACGGAGAGACCGTGACCGCGTGAGTCCAGAGGAGGCAGTAAGCGCATGCGCCGCTACGAGATGATGATCATTCTCGACCCCTCGCTTGAGGAGCGCACCGTCCAGCCGTCGCTCGACCAGTTTCTCAGGGTCGTCACGAACGCCGGCGGCAGCGTGGACAAGGTCGACGTCTGGGGACGGCGCCGGCTGTCCTATGAGATCGACAAGAAGTCCGAGGGCATCTACACCGTCGTCGACCTGATGGCGGAGCCGGATGCCGTAAAGGAACTGGACCGTCAGCTCAACCTGAATGAGGCTGTGCTGCGGACCAAGATCCTGCGGCCGGACGTGCACTAGCGCCTTCCGGCAACCCTGAGCTGACTGAACCAACCGACCGGGAGCACCCCGATGGCAGCAGGCGACACCCAGATCACCATCGTCGGCAACCTCGTTGACGACCCACAGCTTCGCTATACCCCCACGGGAAACGCGGTGGCCAACTTCCGGGTGGCCTCCACGCCCCGGTTCATGGACCGGGCCACCAACGAGTGGAAGGACGGCGACAGCCTCTTCCTGACCTGCAATGTCTGGCGGCAGCCGGCGGAGAACGTCGCCGAGAGCCTGCAGCGGGGCATGCGTGTCATCGTCTCGGGGAGGCTGCGGCAGCGCTCCTATGAGACCCGCGAGGGCGAGAAGCGCACCGTCTACGAGATCGAGGTCGACGAGGTCGGCCCCTCGCTGCGCAACGCCTCGGCCAAGGTCACCCGGTCTACCCGGTCCGGGGCTGGCGGCGGCGGGGGCGGCGGGGGCTTCGGCGGCGGCGGATCGTCGTCGGGCGGCGGTCAGGCCGGCGGTCAGGCCGGCGGACGCCCGGCGGCAGCCGATGACCCGTGGGCCTCGGATGCCGGCGGCGGGGACGCCCCGTTCGCTGACGAGCCGCCGTTCTAGCCGGGACGGTACCGCGAAGGACTACGACGATTTCCGTTACCAGCGACCAGACATTCACTAACCGACCATCCCCGCCAGCGGCGGGGCTCTGCTAAGGAGCACCAAGATGGCCAAGCCACCCATCCGCAAGCCTAAGAAGAAGGTTTGCCTGTTCTGCCAGGAGAAGATCACCCGCGTGGACTATAAGGACACCGGGCTGCTGCGGAAGTTCATCTCCGACCGCGGCAAGATCCGCGCCCGTCGGGTGTCTGGCAACTGCACGCAGCACCAGCGCGATGTCGCCACGGCGATCAAGAACGCGCGCGAGATGGCGCTGCTGCCCTACACGAGCACGGCTCGCTGAGACCGGGGAGGTAGGAACCGATGAGCGGTACGCCCATGAGGCTCATCCTGACCCAGGAGGTCTCCGGCCTGGGTGCCCCCGGCGACGTGGTGGAGGTAGCGCCGGGCTACGGCCGCAACTACCTGATTCCGCGCGGCCTGGCGATGCAGTGGACCCGAGGCGCTGAGAAGCAGATCGAGCTGATCAGGCGGGCCCGCTCGGCCCGCGAGATCCGCGGCTTCGACGACGCCCGGGAGGCCGCAGCCCGGCTTGCCTCGATGACCGTCCGGCTGCAGACGCGGGCGGGAAGCGGCGGCCGGCTGTTCGGCTCGGTGTCCACCTCGGACATCGTGGCCGCGGTCAAGGCCGCTGGCGGTCCTGCGCTCGACAAGCGCAAGATCGAGGTCAGGAACCCGATCAAGACAGTCGGGGCGCACCAGGTCGACGTCCGGCTGCACCCCGAGATCAGCGCGACGCTCAGCCTTGAGGTGTCCGCGGCCTAGCCAGGCCCGGGCGCGCCGCGCGGCTGCGCAGACTGTGATCCCCCGGCGGGAGATTCCGCCGGGGGATCACCTGTCTGCGGGGCAGGCGCTGGCCCCGGTCCTCAGCTCTCGTAGCCAGCCAGCCGCCGGGCGAGTTCCGGATCGAGATCGGCCACCATCTCCCAGACCCTAGCCAGGCGCGCCGCGACGTCCCGGACCGTGGCGTCCCGGGCCTGCGCCGCGGCGGCGAGCTCGTCGATAGCGCGGCCCAGCCGGTCGAGCTCACCCGGGCCGCCGGCCGGAGCGGGCCTCCCGCCAGGTATCGAACACATACTCGAACCCTAGGCAGCCGGGCCGTCGCGCGCCCGTCGTTTGACGAGATCGGATAGCCGAAGCCGTTATGGCTTCCGACTTGACATATAACGTTCGACGTTAACTTCTCAATGTGGATAACTTTCGGGCATCGACGTCCGACCGGCACGGCAGAAATATTTCTTTCCCACAGGGAGTGAAGGGCATCTCCGCAGGCAGAAGCCCTTCGAAGCCAGTTATCCCGGTCATTTCCACAGCTCCGTCCCCATGCTGCGCACAGTGCTAGCGGCGTGTCTGCACAGTCTGTCCACAGGCCTGTGCACACAGCGATTAGCTGCCGGCCCCAACCAGCGGGAGACTGTCGGAGCCGTTCGATAGAACGGTGGTGGGTCCCGCACGGGTGGCGGCGGCGAAACGGCGGATCGGATACGGGGAGGTGCGCTGGGTGAGCGTTGCTGAGATCACGCCACGCGGTAGTGAGGAGTTCGAGCGCACCCCGCCGCACGACATCGCCGCGGAGCAGTGCGTGCTCGGGGGGATGCTGCTGTCGAAGGACGCCATCTCGGACGTCCTGGAGGTGATCAAGGGGGCCGATTACTACCGACCCGCCCATCAGATCGTCCACGAGGTCATCCTCGACCTGTACGGGCGCGGGGAGCCGGCCGACGCCGTAACGGTCGCTGCCGAGCTGACCCGGCGCGGCGACATCGGCCGGATGGGTGGCGCGCCCTACCTGCATACGCTGATCGCGTCGGTGCCGACGGCCGCCAACGCGGGTTACTACGCCAAGATCGTCCGGGAGCGGGCCATCCTGCGCCGCCTGGTAGAGGTCGGGACGCGCATCGTCCAGCTCGGCTACTCCGGCGACGGAGACGCGGACGACCTCGTGGACCGCGCGGAGGCGGAGGTCTACGGCGTCACCGACCGCCGGGTCAGCGAGGACTACGCCCCGCTGTCGGAGATCATGCCCGGAGCGCTGGACGAGATTGAGGCCATCGGCAGCCGCGGCGGCTCGCTGACCGGGGTGCCGACCGGTTTCGCGGACCTGGACGCGCTGACCAACGGCCTGCACCCCGGCCAGATGGTCGTCATCGCGGCCAGGCCCGCGATCGGCAAGGCCCTCGCGCTGGATACTCCGCTGCCGACGCCCACCGGCTGGACCACCATGGGTCAGGTTCAGGTCGGCGACCAGCTCCTGGGGGCGGACGGCAAGTCGGCCCGGGTGATCGCGGCTACTGAGGTCATGACTAGTCGGCCGTGCTTTGCGGTGGAGTTCGACGACGGCACGGTAATCGTGGCCGATGCCCAGCATCAGTGGCGCACCTCCGGCAGGGCCAGCGCTGCGCGTTCGCGGGATGGCGGGGCGCCAGCCGGTTGCGGCGGCGTCGTGACCACCGCTGAGCTGGCCATGACGCTGCGGACGCCTCCCGATAGGCAGGTGGCCCACGCAGTTGCGGTCGCGCAGGCCGCTGACCTGCCATCTAGGGAGGTTCCCTTCCCTCCGTACGCCCTCGGCGCCTGGCTCGGTAACGGCCTGAGCCATGCGGCAGTCCTCGCCACGGCCGACCCGGAGATCATCTTGCAGATGGAGGCCGAGGGTCTCCGGGTGACCCCAGCGCCGGGAGGACGGCAGCGCTACCACATGAACCTGCCCGGGCAGCAAATGGCCCTGGAGGTTCTTGGCGGCCTGGGCGTGCTCGGTCGCAAGCACATCCCGGCGCAGTACCTGCGGACGTCCCAGGCGCAGCGCCGAGCCCTGCTGGCCGGTCTCCTCGACACCCGCGGACAGGCGGCCGGCAATGGCGCTGTCCGGTTCGCGGCGCCCGGGAAGCGGCTTGCCGCCGACACGCTGGAGCTTGTCCAGAGCCTTGGGTACCCGGCCCGGCTGATCAGGCGGGGCAGCAGCACCGGTGCGGCAGGCAGCCCCGCTCGTCACCTGGTCACGTTCACGCCAGAGGACAAGGTGTTCCGGGTGACGCGCAAGCTGGCGCGGCAGAGCATCCCGGCTCACCCCACGGCGCCCTCTCGCCTTATCACCGACGTCCGGCCCGTGCCGACTGTGCCGGTGCGATGTGTTCAGGTGGACGCCGCGGACCATATGTACCTCGCTGGCCCGTCATGGATACCGACACACAACTCGACCCTGGCGCTGGACCTGGCGCGGGCCGCCGCGGTCCATTCCTCGCTCACCACCGTGATCTTCAGCCTGGAGATGAGCCGGAATGAGATCACCATGCGGCTGCTGTCGGCCGAGGCGCGAGTCGCCCTGCATGCCATGCGAACCGGTCAGCTGGGCGACGACGACTGGTCCCGCCTGGCGCGCCGGATGAGCGAGGTCGCGGATGCCCCGCTGTTCATCGACGATTCGCCGAACATGTCCATGATGGAGATCCGGGCCAAGTGCCGGCGGCTGAAGCAGCGCAACGATCTCCGGCTGGTCATCGTCGACTACCTGCAGCTGATGAGCTCGCCCAAGCGCGTGGAGAACCGGCAGCAGGAGGTCTCCGAGCTATCCCGGTCGCTCAAGCTACTGGCCAAGGAGCTGAACGTGCCAGTCGTCGCGCTCTCCCAGCTCAACCGCGGACCCGAGCAGCGGACCGACAAGCGGCCCATGCTCTCTGATCTCCGCGAGAGCGGGTGCCTGACTGCGGACACCACCCTGCTTCGCGCTGACACCGGGGCTCCGGTCACGATGCGGGAGCTGCTCGACAACGGACACCAGGGTGTCTCTGTCTGGTCCGTAGACGAGCAGAACCGTATTGTCGCCGCTCCGGTCACCGCCATGTTCCCCTCAGGGGTCAAGGAGACGTACCGCCTCAAGCTGGCGTCCGGGCGTGAGGTCAAGGCATCCGGCAATCACCCGTTCTTGACCTTCGCCGGATGGCGACCGCTGGAGGAGCTGGCGGCCGGCGGCCGGATTGCCATCCCGCGGCGAGTCCCGGAGCCTATCGGCGCAGGCCTGGGGTGGACGGAGGGCCGGCTGGGCCTGCTCGCTCACCTCATCGGGGACGGCTGCGTTCTGCGCAGTCAGCCCGTTCACTACACCTCGAACGATGAAGCCAACCTCGACTTCGTCGAGAGTGCCGCTGCCGCTGAGTTCGGCATCACCCCGCGCCGGGTGCTGCAGAAGAGCTGGTGGCATAGCTACCTGCCGGCCCCATACCGTTGCACCCACGGTCGCTATAACCCCCTGCATACGTGGTTCCGCGAGCTGGGTATCGAGAACCTCCGGTCTTATGAGAAGCGCATACCGGCAGCCTTGTTCTCCGGCAGCGACCAGGAGATAGCCGTCTTTCTGCGGCATCTGTGGGCCACCGACGGGTGCGTCTGGAACCCCCGCCCTAGTGCCACGTCCGCCCCGAAGGTCTACTACGCATCATCCAGCCGTCAGCTGGCTGATGATGTGGCGCTGCTGCTGGCGCGACTCGGCATCGTGGCCCGGATCCGCCGGGTGGAAAAGGTCGGCTACCGGCCCGGCTACCACGTGATCGTGGCCGACGGGCCCAGCCTGCGCACGTTCTGCTCCGAGGTAGGAGTCCACGGGCGCCGCGGCGAGACCGCCCGTGAGCTGCTGGCCGCACTCCAGGGTCGTGCAGTTAACACCAATGCCGACACTCTGCCCATCGAGGTATGGGATCT
Organism: Streptosporangiaceae bacterium; assembly: GCA_036510065.1. Classification (GTDB taxonomy): domain Bacteria; phylum Actinomycetota; class Actinomycetes; order Streptosporangiales; family Streptosporangiaceae; genus DASUBV01. The sequence continues at coordinate 37,360 of DATCEO010000085.1, forward strand.
GGTCAAGGCCGAGCGAGCGCGGGCGGGAATGTCCGAGCGTCAGTTCCAGGCGGCCATGGGCACCCATTACTGCGGTACGACTCTTTATAAGAGCTGTCCCTCCCGGGAACGACTGCTGCGGTGCGCGGCGGTACTTGCCTCCCCGCTCCTTGAAGCAGCCGCTACCAGCGATGTTTTCTGGGACCGGATCGAGAGCATCGAGCCACTCGGTCCCTGCCCGGTCTTCGACGCCACGGTCAAGGGAACGCACAACTTCATCGCTGACGGTATTTTCGCCCACAACAGCATCGAGCAGGACTCTGACATGGTCATCCTGCTGCACCGGGAGGATGCCTACGAGCGCGAGTCGCCGCGGGCAGGCGAGGCCGACTTCATCGTCGCCAAGCACCGGAACGGCCCGACTACCACCGTCACCGTCGCGTTCCAGGGCCACTACTCGCGCTTCGTGGACATGGCGATCTGACCGCCCCGGTCACTTACCACCTCGATGAGGGAGATCCGAGATCTATTTCTTCGCGACCGGGACCGTCACGCGGCCCGAGCAGATAGCGGCGCACCGGGAGGATGAGGATCGCGTCCTGGCCGAACTCCGAGCGGAAGGCGTCGTCCGGGAGGCGTTCCGGCGAACCGGCGGCCCGGGGGTGATCGGGATCTTCGAAGGGCCCAGCCTGGAGGAGGTCCAGGCTCAGATCGGCTGACCAGCCGCTTGCGCGCGATCCTGGCCATCGTGCTGATCGCCGATGTGCTGGACCTGATGGACTCGACGATCACTAACATCGCTGCCCCGTCCATCGTCAGGGACATCGGCGGCGGGGAGTCGCTGATCAAGTGGCTGGGGGCCAGCTACGCCCTGGCCATGGGCATCCTGCTCGTGGTCGGCGGCCGGCTCGGTGACCGGTACGGCAGGCGGCGGATGTTCCTGACCGGCATCGCCGGGTTCACCGTCGCCTCACTGTGGTGCGGCCTGTCCGTCGACCCGGCCATGCTGATCGCCGGGCGGCTGGTGCAGGGCGGTTTCGGGGCCCTGCTGATCCCCCAGGGCATCGGCATCCTGATCGGCACGCTCTCCCGCGAGCAGATGACCCGGGCGGTCAGCGCGTTCGGGCCGGTGCTGGGCGCCTCGGCCGTCCTCGGCCCCATCGTCGCGGGCTTCCTCATCAGCGCCGACGTCGCCGGACTGACCTGGCGGCCGATCTTCCTGATCAACATCGCGGCAGGCACCGCCGGGTTCATCGCCGCGCTGCGGCTGCTGCCCCGCGACGGGCCGGCCAGCGCCGTTCCCATCGACGGCCTCGGCTCCGGCCTGCTGGGTGCCAGCATGCTGGCCCTGATCTACGGGCTGATCGAAGGCTCGACCGCGGGCTGGACCGCGCTGCCCGCCGCGTGCCTGCTGGCCGGCCTCGTCCTGCTCGCCGGATTCGGCGTGCGGCAGCGGATGGCCCCCGACCCGCTCATCCTGCCCTCGCTCCTGGCCAACCGGGGATTCACCGCCGGCCTGGTGCTCGGCCTGGCGTTCTTCGCCGCGGTCAACGGCCTGGCGTACGTCCTGTCGCTGTTCTTCCAGACTGCGCTCGGCCTGTCGGCGTCCCACGCCGCGCTCGCCCTGAGCCCGCTTATGGCCGGCATCATCGTCGCGTCCGTGGTGTGCCGGCCGCTGATCGGGAAGCTCGGCCGGGTCTTGGTGGTCGCCGGCCTCGGCGTCACCCTCGCCGGCGCCGCGGGCGTGTGGGCGACGGTGCTGGCCTACGGCACCGCGGTGAGCGTGTGGGCCCTGGCTCCGTCGATCCTGGTGCTCGGCGCCGGGATGGGCGCCTGCTTCAGCAGCATCTACGACGTTGCGAT
>DATCEO010000086.1:0-3756 GCA_036510065.1 Streptosporangiaceae bacterium
CCGGGAAAGCCTCGCTATCCGATAACGATCAGCCCCCGCTGACCCAGCTGCGAGCCCCTCACGCTGCTGTGTCAAGGGCACTGTCCTCGACACAGCAGCCCAGCTCACGAACCTGACCGACCACCGGACTCCAGATAACGATCGGGTTGTTGCTCCAGATCTGCCGCCAGAGTTCCTTCGGGAACGCGGTGAAGGCGAGCACGTCGGCGCGGGCGGCGTCCAGATGCTCGGCCACGGCCGGCAGTTTCTCGGTCATGGAGTCGAGCAGCTTGTCGAACTGGGCGTGCACGGCCTCGGCGTCGGGCTGGTCATAGACCGAGTGCAGCATCGTCTTGACCGCCGGCCACGCCGACTTCGGGCAGGCGGACATCAGGTTCGCGGCGTAGTGAAGCCGTAAAAGAACAACATGATCTTTTCCCGTGACGGGTTCGTTGGCCTGGTATGCGGTTTTCTGATGAGGTAACGGATCAGCTGACGGCCCGGCTTGAAGTGGTTCTGCCGCACCTGGGCGAGCGTCAGCGGCGTTTAGTACTGGCGCAGGAGGCACGGCTGCTGGGTCATGGCGGGGTGCGGGCGGTGGCGCTGGTGTCCGGGGTCAGCGAGACCACGGTCCGCAGTGGCGTGTTCGAGCTGGAGGCCGGCGGTGATCCTTTTCCGGGCGGGCGGGTCAGGCGGCCCGGCGGAGGGCGGCGCCCCGCGGAGGACCAGGACCCGCAGCTGGTGCCGGCGCTGCTCGGGCTCGTCGAACCGGACGAGCGCGGCGACCCGATGTCACCGCTGCGCTGGACGACCAAGTCGCTGCGGACGCTGGCCGGGGAGCTGACCCGGCAGGGCCACCCGGTCTCCGCGCCCACGGTCGGGCGGCTGCTGCGCAAGAACGGCTTCAGCCTGCAGGCCAGCACCAAGACGCTGGAGGGCAGGCAGCACCCGGGCCGGGATGCCCAGTTCCGGTATATCAGCGAGCAGGCCGGGGAGCACCAGGCAGCCGGACAGCCAGTCGTCAGCGTTGACACGAAGAAGAAGGAGTACCTCGGGCAGCTGCCGAACCCCGGGCGGCAGTGGCGCCCGCAAGGCGATCCGGTCCAGGTGGAGGACCACAGCTTCTTCTTCACCGGGCCCGATGTCCCTCGTGCGATCCCCTATGGCATCTACGACCTGGCCGCGGACCGGGGGTGGGTCAACGTCGGGGTGGACCATGACACCTCGGCGTTCGCGGTTGCCTCGATCCGCCGGTGGTGGCAGGCCCGGGGCCGCGGTGACTACCCGTCCGCGACCCGGCTGCTGATCACCGCGGATGCCGGGGGCTCCAACAGCTACCGCTACCGGATGTGGAAGGCGGAGCTCGCGGACTTCGCCGCCGAGACCGGGCTGGCCGTCACGGTCTGCCACTTCCCTCCCGGGACGAGCAAGTGGAACAAGATCGAGCACCGGCTGTTCTCCCACATCACGATGAACTGGCGCGGGCGGCCCCTGACCAGCCATGAAGTGGTCGTCAGCACCATCGCCGCCACCCGCACCCGCACCGGGCTGCGCGTCGAGGCCGCGCTGGATACCCGCGCCTACCCGCTGGGCGTGTCGGTCAGCGCCGAGTACGTCAGCACCCTGCCGATCACGCCGCATGTCCGGCACGGCACGTGGAACTACACGATCCGCCCGGACGGCCCGAACACCCCGGAGGCCGGGGAAATCAGCGACCGCGATCAGAACCGCGCCCTGGCCCTGCGCGCCCTGGCCGACCCGCGCCTGACCGGGATGAGCCGCGACGAGCTGGACGCGCTGACCACCTCCCTGGCCCCGGCGCAGGCGGCCCGGGCCGAGCAGCGCTTCTTCGAGCAGCGCGGCGGCCCGCGCCGCCAGGCCAGAGGCAGCCACGGCCGGCCCTTGCTCACTGACGCCGGCAAGGTCCTGATCACCGTCATCTACCAGCGGCAGATCTGCTCCCAGCAGGTCCTGGCCCAGATGCTCGAGGTCAGCCCGTATCCGATCGGGAAGGCGATCACCGAGACCAGCCAGGTCCTGGCCGAGCAGAAGCACACCGTCGCGCCCGCCGTCCTGCGCTTCACCAGCGCGACCGCGCTGCGCGCATTCCTGGACACCGCCACGACGCCGGCACGGCCGCGCCGGCTGGCAGCCCTCGGCGATCCAGTGCTGACCGGGATGAGCCGGGAAGACCTCGCGAAGCTGACCGGGCGACTGGCAGTGAAGCAGGCCGCTGAGGCCGAGCGACGCAAGTACCGGCAGCGCGGCGGACAGCGACAGCCCGCAGCCCGCGGCGGAATCTTCCACGAGAAGATCACCGACGCCGAGCGCGTCCTGGCCACCATCCTCGGCCTGCGCAAGAACTGCAGCTGGGACGCAGTAGCTGAACTATTCCAGGTGAGCCGGCGCACCATCGGCAGCGCCAGAGCACGGGTAGGCCCGCTCCTGGAACAAGACGGATACGACATCACCCGTGCCAAAACCCGCTATCCCACAGCCACCGCGCTCCTCGCAGCCGTCACACGGGAGCAAGAAACTCCGGACACGCCACAATCACCACCTTGATCCTTTACGGTTTCAGTGAGTACGACACCTCTGCCAGCTGGCGCCGGGCAGGTTCGCCGCGATCGCCTCGACCAGCCCCGGGTGGGCGTCGCTGGTGACCAGCCGGACACCAGCGAGCCCTCTGGCGACGAGGTCGGCGAAGAACACGTTCCAGGCTTCCCTGGTCTCGCTGGTGGCAACCTTGACGCCGAGGACCTCGCGGTGCCCGTCGGCGTTCACGCCGGTCGCGACCAGCACGACGGCGCTGACCACCCGGCCCTGCTCGCGGACCTTCATCGTCAGCGCGTCGGCGGCCACGAACGTGAACGGCCCGGACTCGCCCAGGGGGCGGGTGCGGAACGCGGCCACCTGCTCGTCCAGGTCGGCGGCCATCCGGGAGACCTGCGACCTGGACAGGCTGGTGATCCCGAGGCTCTGCACGAGCTTGTCCATCCGCCGGGTCGAGACCCCGAGCAGGTAGCAGGTCGCGACCACGCTGATCAGCGCGGCCTCGGCCCGCTTGCGCCGCTCCAGCAGCCACTCCGGGAAGTAGGAGCCGGTGCGGAGCTTGGGGATCGCCACGTCGATAGTGCCGACCCGGGTGTCCAGCTCCCGGTGCCGGTAGCCGTTGCGCTGGCTCACCCGCTCGGGCGAGGGGACGCCGTACCCGGCACCGCAGACAGCGTCGGCATCGGCCGACAACAGTGAGTTGATCACCGTGCCCAGCAGGTGCCGCATCAGATCAGGCGACGCGTCCGACAGGGCTTGGCCCAGCACGCGGGCAGGGTCGATCATGTGAGGTGCGGTCATCGCGATGGTTCCCTTTCGAGAGTGCTGTGGAAGGTTCACTCGAAAGATCCCGCGGTGGCCGCGCCTTCGTCCGGCAGACACGCCGGGCGACGATCACGCTGACCGCGTTACACCACTATCAGGGACGCAACTGAGAGCGCAACTCGCGATGCTGCGCTGCACTTGGCCCGACCTCCTGCAGCAGCATGGACCGGTGAATACATGTGATTTGCATCGCATAGTCATGCGCGTGCGCAACATGCTCAATTCGGCAGATCCGGACGTGTCAGCCTGGCGGCCGCAGCGGACGTCCCCGGCAGAGTTGTATGGTCTGGCCATGCAGCGGTCCTGGCGCAGGGGAGGGGATCGATTGCTCTGGCCTGCGGGTAGCGCACCGGGTAGCAGATCGGCGTCTGCGGGCGTTGTTCTGCGTCGCTCGGAGTT
>DATCEO010000087.1:0-42503 GCA_036510065.1 Streptosporangiaceae bacterium
TGATCCATTACGGCTAGATTCGGCAGTGCATGCTGACAATGCTGACGGTGTCGGCCCCTTGGCTGGCGCCTGCATCACAGCTCGGAACCTGCGACCAGACCACCCGAGCCAGAGCCCTCAGGCAGGCCTAGCCAGGGTCGCCGGGGCGAGCGTCGGCTGCGGCTGGAGGCCTTCTGCCTGCGACACTGAAGTGTGGCCAGATGGGTGCTGCACATGGACCTCGACCAGTTCATCGTGGCGGTCGAGGTCCTGCGTCACCCTGAGCTGCGCGGCCTGCCGGTCGTCGTCGGCGGCGACGGCGACCCGACCAAGCGCGGCGTGGTGGCCAGCGCGTCCTACGAGGCGCGCGGACTCGACGGCCCGGTAAGTAAATCCGTGCACAGTGGCCTGCCGCTGCGGACCGCTGCCCGGCGGATCCCGGACGCGGTGTTCCTCCCGGTGGACAGGACGGCGTACGACACGGCGTCGGACGCGGTGATGACGGCCCTGCGCAGCCTCGGCTACATGGTGGAGGTCATGGGCTGGGACGAGGCGTTCGTCGCCGTGGACTCGGGCGATCCGGAGGCGGCGGCACGGCAGATTCAGGCCGCGATCAGGGCCGCGACCGAGCTGAACTGCTCGGTCGGCATCGGGCGCAACCGGCTGCAGGCCAAGCTGGCCACCGACTTCGGGAAGCCCGCCGGGATCTTCCGGCTGACCGGCGAGAACTGGTTCGAGGTACTCGGTGACCGGCCGACGGACGCGCTGTGGGGCATCGGCCGCAAGACGGCCCAGAAGCTGGCCGGGCTGGGCATCGATACCGTCACCGCCCTGGCCACGGCCGACCCGGCCGCGCTGGCGGGCGCCTTCGGCCCGGCCACCGGCCCGTGGCTCGTGCAGACGGCCCGCGGGATCAGCTCCGCCGAGGTCACCGACGAGCCGTACCAGGCCCGCGGGCATGGCCGCGAGACGACCTTCCAGCACGACATCGGCGACTGGGACCGGGTCCGCGAGGAGATCCGCGGGCTGGCGCGGCGGGTGGCCCAGGACGTCGACGCGGAGCAGCGGCCGGCGACCCGCATCGTGGTGAAGGTGCGCTATGTCCCATTCCGGACGTTTACCCGCGGCCACCTGCTAGCCGAGCCGACCATGGATCCGGCGGTCATCGAGGCGGGCGCGCTGGCGGCGCTGGACCGGTTCACCGAACGTGAGCCGGTCCGGCTGCTCGGCGTGCGCGCCGAGTTCGAGCCCGGCTAGACGGCCGCCGGAGTCGCCCATGAGCCGGGTCGTGTCACAGACGGGACGCCTGTCTCGTCTCAGAGGCTGGATCCGGACGGACAGGAGGAACTCAGATGCGAGTGCTGGTGGCAGGGGCGACGGGCGCTGTCGGGCAGCAACTGGTCCCCGCCCTGGTGGCGGCCGGCCATCAGGTCATCGGAACGACCCGGAGCCCGGCCAAGGTGGACCGGCTGCGAAGTGCGGGGGCGCAGCCGGTGGTGGTGGACGGCCTGGATGCCCTGGCGGTCGGCGAGGCCGTCGCCAGAGTGGAGCCGGAGGTGATCATCCACGAGATGACGGCGATCCCGGGGCTGCTGAGCCTGCGGCACCTGGACCGGGCCTTCGCCGTGACCAACGCCCTGCGGACCCGGGGCACCGATCACCTGCTGGCCGCCGCGGCGGCGGCGGGCGTTCCGCGCGTGATCGTGCAGAGCTTCGCGGGCTGGCCCAGCATGCGTGAGGGCAGCCCGGTGAAAACCGAGGAGGATCCGCTCGACCCCGATCCGCCGCGCGAGCAGCGCGAAACCCTGGCGGCGATCGGCTACCTTGAGCGGGCGGTCACGGGTGCCCCGCTGGAAGGGATCGTGCTGCGGTACGGGCTGCTCTACGGTCCGGGCGCGTCCGAGGAGTTCGTGGCCCTGATCAGGCGGCGGCGGATTCCGGTCATCGGCGAGGGCAGCGGGATCTGGTCCTTCCTGCACGTGGCCGATGCCGCCGCGGCGACGGTCGCCGCGGTGCACCGCGGCTCCCCCGGCCTCTATAACGTGACCGATGACGAGCCGGCTGCCGTGGCCGAGTGGCTCCCGGCGGTGGCCCGGTCCGTCGGCGGGAAGCCGCCGCGCCGTATTCCGGTCTGGCTCGGGCGGCTGGCCGTCGGCGAGGCCGGCGTGTCGATGATGACGCAGGTCCGCGGTTCGTCGAACGCTAAGGCGAAGCGGGAGCTTACCTGGCAGCCCGCGTGGGCAAGCTGGCGGGATGGATTCGCCCGTGGCCTGACTGGTGACCGGCCGGCGGCCCGATTGGCCGGCCCCAGCTGACGGGGCAAGAGCGACAGGAGGAGGCAGGCATGAGTTCCGCTGATCTCAGCACCATGGATGCCTACCAGGAGCTGCGGCCGCTCATGTTCGCCATCGCCTACCGGATGCTCGGCCAGGTCAGCGAGGCCGAGGACATCGTGCAGGAGGCGTTCCTGCGCTACTACCGGATCCTGCCGAACGGCCCCGGGCGAGACAGCGGCACCGGGCCGGCCAGCGGTGCCGGAGCGGACACTGGCGCTGAGCCGCAGTCGCCCCGGGCCTACCTGGCCGCGATCACCACCCGGCTGTGCATCGACTACTGTCGCTCGGCGCGGGCACGACGGGAGGCCTACGTGGGCCGGTGGCTGCCCGAGCCCCTGCTGACCGGGCCGTCGGCCGGGCTCGCGCCGCCTCTCCCTGCCCCGGTCCCCGCTCCGGACCCGGCCGACGCGGCGGAGCAGGCCGACTCCCTGTCCATGGCATTCCTGCTGGTCCTGGAGCGCCTGTCACCGGTCGAGCGGGCGGTCTTCCTGCTGCACGACGTTTTCAGCTACGGCTACGACGAGACGGCCAGGATCGTGGGCCGGACGCAGGACAACTGCCGTCAGCTCGCGCGCCGGGCCCGCCAGCACGTCAGCGAGCACCGCACGCGCTATGAGGCGTCCCGGGGCCAGCGCGAGGAACTTGCGCGGCGGTTCTTCGCGGCGATCGGAGACGGCGACATGGACGGCCTGATCTCGATGCTGGCCGCGGATGTCACGGTCTACGGCGATGGCGGCGGCATGCGGTATTCGTGGCGGCGCCCGATTGTCGGCCGCGACCGCGTCGGGCGGCTGCTCGCCGGCCTGCGCCAACGGGGCCGCCCGACCTGGGCCGTGCTGCGCCCGGTGGAGGTCAACGGCCAGCCGGGTGCGCTGTTCTTGGACGGTGACGGGGCCCTGATCACCGTTATCGCGCTGGATATCGCTGAGGGTCAGGTGCAGGCCGTCCGCTCGGTCATCAACCCGGACAAGCTGCGCCACCTGGGGCCGCTGGCGGACTGGGAGGCCCTGGTCAGCCAGTCGCCAGGCGGCCCGCCAGAGCAGTCAGCGCGGCTGGCGGCTGATCAGCGGCCGCCAGCAGGTCCGCGATGACCCGCCGGGCGCGGTCGCTGTCCCGGACGTAGGCCGCGCCGATGGCCTCGGCCTGGGCCAGCGCGTTGACCGCCTCGTCGACCTGCTCGCGCAGGGCGAAGGCGCGGGCGACATCGATGAGCATCCGGGCCCGCCGGCCGGGCGACAGGCCAGTCGTGTCCGCCGTCGCGGCCACTCGCAGGGCGTGCCCGGCATCGCCGAGGTCGACGCTGACTGAGATCTCGTAGAGCGCGACGTAGTCCGGGCCGAACTCGGGCGCCCCGCCGGCCCGCTGCGGCCCGAGGCGGGCGGCCAGATAGTGAGCCCGGGCCAGCTGGCCGTAGGCGGCGCCCTGGCGGCCGGCCCGGGCCGCCACGACGGCGCGGAGCAGGGTCAGTCCGCCGCACAGGGCCACCGCGTCCCGATCGCCGAGCGCGGCCAGTCCCTGCAGGGCGGCGACGGTCGTCCGGGCGGTCTCTTCGGCCAGGGCGTCGCGGTGCGCGCTCAGGAAGACCGACGCCAGCCGGTGCGCGCTCGCGGCCATCAGCAGCAGGTTGCCCGCCCGCTCGGCGGCGGCCATGGCGCGATCGGCGGCGATCCACGCGGCCTCCGCCTCGCCCAGCCTGGCCAGCGCGGCCGAGCAGGACTGGTAGGCCAGGGCCATCAGATCGTAGGCGTCGGACCGGCTGGCCGCGGGGAACTTGCGGACCGCCGCCTCCAGGCCCGGCAGCAGGTCGGCCAGCACTTCGGTGAGGTCACCGTAACGTCCGGCCCGGGCCAGGGCGCAGGCTTGGTCGGTTCGTGCCCGGAGCCAGCCCGGGGAGGGCGCGGGCTGGTCGCCCAGCATCGCGCACAGCGAATGCGCCCCGGCCAGGATCACCCGCAGCCCGTCGGCGGCGCCGCCCCGGCTGCTCTGTCCTTCCTGACCGCCACCCTGGCCTTCCCGGCCTTCCCGGCCGTCCTGTGCCTCCTGCGCGCTGCGGTCACCACGGGCCTCGTGCCGTCCGGCCGGTCACCCAGGCGGCGTTCCTGGGCCACCTTGCGCCCGACGACCCGCTGGTCTTCCAGGGTGCTCACCGGACAACCTCCAGCCAGCCACTGGCGCCGCGGCGGCCAGCTCTGATCGCTCCCGATCGCAGCCAGGGAGAGGGGCTGTTTCGTGCACAATGAGAATTGCACGTCGCCTGCCGTAGGCGCAAGTGCGTCGCGGGCAATGCTGGCTCGGCTGCTTCACTCCGCCGAGCGCCTGCGTCCGGTGGTACAAGCAGTGCAGAGTAGGGCATGATCACTGCTTGCCCGTCCCTGAGTCCCCGGGTACCTCCCGCATCTGGAGAGCCATGGTCGTGCCGTTGTTCGCCCGCTACATCGCGGCGGTGGTCGGCCTGCTCATGGTGCTCACTTCGGGCCGTAGCGTCATCGGCACGCTGATCGTGCCCCGGGCCGTGGCCAGCTGGCTGACCCGCCGGATCGACCAGCTGGTCAACTCCCTGTTCCTGATGGCCACGGCGCGTGTGCCCGACTACTACCGGCGCGACCGGCTGCTGTCCGGGCAGGCCCCGGCGCTGCTGCTCTGCCAGATCCTGGTCTGGCTGACCATGTTCTTCGTCGGCTACTCCCTCATGCTCTGGCCGCTGCTGCACGCCGGCGTCACCACCGCCTTCGCCACGGCCGGGTCGGCGCTGTGGGCGTTCGGCTCAACCAGCGAGAACGGCGCCGCGGTGCGGACGATCCTGGACATCGCCTCGCTGACCGGCATCATCACGGTCACGCTGCAGATCGCTTACCTGCCGACCCTGTACTCGGAGTTCAACCGCCGGGAGACCGAGGTCGCGCTGCTCAACGCCCGGGCGGGGGTGCCCTCGTGGGGACCGGAACTGCTGGCCCGCACGCACTACGCGCTGGGCTCGGGCGTGTCCTCTATCAACACGCTGCCGCAGATCTACGCCGACTGGGAGCGGCTGGCCGCCGACATGACCGAGAGCCACACGACGTACCTGCCCCTCGTGCGTTTCCGCTCGCCAAGGCCGCTGTCGTCCTGGGTCACGGGGCTGCTGGCCGTCCTGGACTCCGCCGCGCTGTTCCTGGCCCTGGCCCCGAAGGGCGCGCCGGTCGTGCCAGCCCGGCTGTGCCTGCGCAGCGGCTTCCTGTGCTTCCGCGAGGTCGGCCGGGCCATGGGATTCGAGGTGCCTGAGGAGCCCGACACGAGCGCCGGGACCAGCATCACTTACCAGGAGTTCCTCGACGCCGTGACCCGGATGCGCAAGGTGGATTTCCCGATCGAGCGGGACCCGGCGGACGCCTGGCCCGATTTCGTGGGCTGGCGCATCAACTACGAGCAGGCCGCCTACGCCATCGCCGAGGCCGTCGACGCGGTGCCCGCCCTCTGGTCCGGGCCGCGCCGCATCCCCGGCGAGGCCATCCCGCCGTACCGCCCGCCCCTCGGCCGCCCGCCCGACGGCAAGGATTCCAAGGACGGTCAGGACGGCACCGCCGGCGCCGCGGACACGTCCAGCACCGACGGCAGCAGCGCGGACAGTACCGGCGCCAGCAGCGCGGACAGTACCGGCGCCGGCTAGTGGTCCCGCGCCTGCTCGGAGCCGCCCTCCCCGGCGGGCGGCGGGTCCGTGGACGGCGCGAGCACCTGGGCGGCCGCCCGCACCACCGCCTCGCGCAGGGTGTCCCCGATCAGCCGGGCGGCATACGACAGCAGCCCCTTGCGCTCAACGTCATCTTCCGCGGCGGCCGCCGCCGACAGCTCCTCCGCCAGGCGGGTGACGAAGCTGTCGGGAGTGGGCCACTGGCCCACGGCGCGGCGGGCCTGCGGAGTCACCTTGAGCACGTACCAGAATGTCGGGTCGCCGCCGGTGGTGGTCTTCCGGAAGTCGACGTAGACCGGGTCGAGCGCCTCGAGAGCTCGCGCCACGCTCGGCACGTCCAGCTGCGTTCGGGCCGCGATATCGCTGACCGTGACCATGTAGCTCTCTTCGAGCAGGCTGACGGTCGCGTCGAGCACCGGCAGCTCTCGGGTCGCCCAGGTCTCGTGCACTGCATGCTGCCTAACCGGAACCCCGCGTCCCGCTGACCAGCGCGGGGGCAGGTTCCTGTGATTGTGTGCTGTGGCTTCCGCGAGCGCGAGGGCCGAGGTCGCCTGGCGAAATAGGAGAGTAGCCCACAGGAGCGATAATGATGGTCTTACCGGTGGGGATGCGACACATCTACGCCGGCCTGGCGGCCGGGCGGCGGCAAGGTCGCTAAGCTATGCCGACTTAACGCCGGCCTGCCCGGTGCCCACCGAGAGGATCATCATGAGTGACGTCACGGGAGTCGAGCGCACCCTTGTGCTGCTCAAGCCCGACGCCGTGGCTAGAGGCCTGGTCGGACAAGTCCTGACCCGCCTCGAGAATGCCCTGCTGAAGATCGTGGCCAGCAAGATGGTGTGGATGGATGCCGACCTGACCCGGCGGCACTACTTCGACCTGGAGGACCGGTTCGGGCCGGCCGTCTACAACGCCATGGCTACCTTCATGCAGACCGGTCCGGTCATCGCCCTCATCCTCGAGGGCGTCGACGCGGTCGCCTGCACCCGGAAGCTCGTCGGCGCCACCTACCCTGATCAGGCCGCCCCGGGAACCATCCGCGGGGACTTCGCTCATATGAGCAAGGCCTACGCGAACAGTCACCACGTGGCCGTGGCCAACCTGGTGCACGCCTCGGGGAACCCGAAGGAGGCCGTCCGCGAGATCGAGGTCTGGTTCGCGAAGGACGAGATCCACGAGTACCGGACCGCGGGAGAGCAGTTCGTTCACTAGCTCGCGACCGGTCCGCGCGGCCAGCCGCCGCGCAAACGGCACTTTGCGGGCACCATGATCCACCAGCGGTTACGGTTAACGGCATTGTGAGCTGAACCCGCTAGCTCGCGCGCCCGTTCCAGGGGCAGCGGCCCGGCACCCCGCCGGGGCGCCGGCTGAATCGCGGCAGGCCACCCGTGGCCGCCCCGACCCAGCTGACCTGCTCTGGAGAGGGCATCTTATGTCGTCAGTTCATCGGCTACGCACCGCGGCCATGGTGACCGGGGCCGCTGCCGGACTGGCCATCGCGCCAGCGGCGCAGGCACTGGCTAGCTCGCCCGCATCTTTCATCGGTCATTTCCACAAGATCAGTACGCTCGCTTCCACGGTGCCGCGCAACGGGGACGTCAACCCTTACGGCACTGTGGTCATCCGGCACAGTCGCGGCCGGCTCCGCGCCGGCGATGTGCTGATCAGCAACTTCAATAACCAGGCCAACCTGCAGGGCACCGGCCGGACCATCGTGGAGATCAGCCCGAGCGGGCACCGGACGCTGTTCGCCCGCATCGGGAAGCTGCCGGGTGCCTGCCCCGGCGGGGTCGGGCTGAGCACGGCGCTCGCGGTGCTGCCCGGCGGCTGGGTGGTCGTGGGCAGCACGCCGTCGACCAACGGGCAGGCTTCGACCGCGAAGGCCGGCTGCCTGATCGTCCTGGGCAGGTGGGGCCGGGTCCGCGAGACGATCTCCGGACACGGCATCAACGGCCCGTGGGACGCGACGTCGCTGAACCTGAACTCGACCCGCGCTGACCTGTTCGTGACTAACGTGCTCAACGGCACGGTGGCCGCGCATGGATCGGTCGTGCACCGGGGCACGGTCCTGCGGCTGCTGCTGCACGTCTTCCGCAATCGGCCGCCGCAGCTGGAGGCCGTGACCAAGATCGGCTCTGGGTTCGCCGAGCAGACCAACGCGACCGCGTTCGTGCTGGGGCCCACCGGGGTTGGGCTGGGCCGCAACGACACGCTCTACGTCGCCGACACGCGCGAGAACCGGATCACGGCCATCGCGAATGCGGCGGTCCGCGGCACCAGCGCGGGCACCGGCGCGGTCGTCACCCGCAACGGAGCGCTGGCCAATCCGCTCGGCCTGGCCATCGCCCCCAATGGTCACGTGCTCACCGTGAACGGGAACGACGGGAGGATCGTCGAGACGACCCCCGGCGGCGCGCAGATCGCCACCAGGCTGCTGGACAGCTCGGGCAGCCCCAAGGGTGCCGGAGCCCTGTTCGGCCTGGCCGTGGTGCCGGGTGGGCGCGGTGTCTACTACGTCGACGACGCGGTCAACACGCTGCGGCTGCTCCACTAGGGGCCAGCCGTCTCGGGGGCCGCGGCGCTACTGCCCGCGGTCCCCGAGCCAGCGGTCCAGCCAGTCGAACTGCTCGGCCAGCATGTGCAGGACCGACTCGCGGGCCACGTAGCCGTGGCTCTCGTGCGGGAAGACGACCAGCCGCGCGGTTCCGCCGGTGCCCTGGACCGCCTGGAAGAGCCGCTCGGACTGGAGCGGGAAGGTCCCGGAGTTGGCGTCCAGCGCCCCGTGGATCAGCAGCAGGGGCGCCTTGATCCGATCGGCGTAGCGGAACGGCGACATCCGGTCGTAGACCTGCGGCACCTCCCAGAAGCTCCGGCGCTCGGCCTGGAAGCCGAACGGCGTCAGGGTCCGGTTGTAAGCACCGCTGCGGGCAATCCCGGCGGCGAACAGGTCGGTATGCGCCAGCAGGTTCGCCGTCATGAACGCGCCGTAGCTATCGCCGCCGACCGCCACGCGGCCCGGGTCGATGATGCCCTCGGCGTCGAGCGCGCCGATATGGGCCGCCGCCGCGGCGGTGATCTGCTCGACGTAGGTGTCGTTCATGGTGTCCGGATCGCCGATCACCGGCACCGTGGCGTTGGCCAGCACCGCGTAGCCGCGCAGCACGAACCAGGTCGGGTCGAAGGCCTGCAGCCGGGTGAACCGCTTGGTGCTGCCGCGGACCTGGCCGGCCGTCGCGGCATCGCCGTAGTCGAGCGGGTACGCCCACAGGACCAGCGGCAGGCGGCCGTCCCGCTGCCGCTCGTAACCGGGCGGCAGGTAGAGCATCCCGGTCAGCTGCACGCCGTCGCCCCGGTCATGGGTGACCAGCCGCTTGTCCAGCCCGGTGAGCTGCGGATGCGGGTCCGGCCACGAGGTGAGCTGGCGCGCGGCGACGGGCGCGCCGGGTTCGGGCAGGTCGGCCGCGAGCAGATTCGGCGGCTCGGACCGGCTCTCGTGCCAGATCAGCACCTGGTCCCGGCCGCCGGCCAGGAAGCCGAGGACCACCTCGTACGCGTCGTCGGGACTGGCGAACAGCCGGGTCGCCGCGCCGGTCGCGAGGTCCAGGCGGTCCAGGAACGGCCGGTCGCCGGGCGGCCCCGCCCCGTCACCGCGCAGGTAGATCACCGAGCCGTCCTGCAGCACCGTGCGGGTCCCGTCGGGATGCAGCGTCATGATCGGCGAGCCCGGGTCGGCGTAGGAGTCGTCGGCCGAGCGGTCGAAGATGACCCGGCTCGCCTGCGGCTGGGCCAGGTCGGAGAGCCAGGTGGTGAGCCACCGTCGCTCGCGGTCGTGCTCGGTCAGCAGCACGCGGTCCGGCTCGCTCAGGTCGAGCCAGCCTCGGCAGCGGTGCCGGACCAGGACGCAGACGGCGGGCGGCGCGGCGAACGGGGCCGCCAGGCGCATGACCCGGTCGCGGTGCTCGGCCTCGGCGAGCGGGTCACCGCCGTCGAGGGCCTCGGCCCACAGCAGGGTGGCCGGCGCCGACTCGGCCCAGGACACGCCGCGCGGCCCGGTGGGCACGCCCTGCCGGGGCACCTCGTCGCTGACCGGCAGGTCGGCGAGCACCTGCTCCGCCATGCCGCCGGCGGACCACACCTCCGCCCGCCGGGCGAAGTAGTGATAGGGCACCCGGAAGGAGAACGGCCGCTGCAGCCGGTGCACGAGGATGTGCTCCCCGTCCGGGGACTCGCGCAGCTGCTGGTAGAGCCCGGGCGGCCCGAGTTCCTTGGCGGCGCCCGACGCCGGGTCGACCCGGAGCGGAACGGTGGTGGCCAGGGTCTCGAAGGCGCTCTCGTCGGCCTCGGTCCGCAGCAGATCCTGGAAGGTGGCCATCTGCGAGTGCTTGCCCGTGGCTTCTTCCAGCTGCGGCTCAATCGGGGCCGGCGGCAGCTCCGGCGGCCCGTCTGGCGCGCCGAGCGCGAGCAGCGTGCTGCCATCGCGCGACCACCGGAGCGCCGCGGCGGCGGAGGTCGGGTCGCCGCCGAGGATGTCGCGGACCCGCAGGCCGGGCACCTGGCTGGCCGTGGCCGTGGCCGCATCGGCCACCCATCCGCCGATGCCGTCCGGCTCGTCGACGGTGAAGGCGAACCGGCGCCCGTCAGGAGCCCAGGTCGGCACGCTGACCGACGCCCCTTCCGGCAGCGGTATCCGCCGCTCCCGGCCGTCGGACAGGCTGATCACCGACAGGCCGGTCAGCCGGCGAGTGCGCTGGCGGCCGGCGATGACCGGGTCAATCCGCAGTCCGGCCAGCGACAGGTAGGGTCGAGCCAGCTCCGCGACCGGCGGGTAGGCCGTGTAGTCCACGAGCGCGACGTAGTTCCCGCCGGGCGCCAGCTGGGCCAGCGGCGTCGGCGGCGCGTCGATGATGGAGACAACGTCGCTGTCGGGAGTCTGGTAGGGCAACTCTCACTCGCTCTCGCCGGAGGCAGGCTGCCGCGCTCGGGCCGGGCATGATCACGACGGTTTTTCGTCACATAGCGCGGAGAAGCGGACGTGATCATGAAGTGGGCAGGCGGCACACCCGCCCTAGGCTAGCGGCCGGACGCCGGAGGACAGCTATGCAGCCGATCACCCCCATCGCTCAGCCGCCCGCCTCGGAGCCCGCCCAGCAGCCCGCCCCGGGCGCCGGCCCCGCAGCCGGCCACCTGGCCGGGCCCGGCGGCCGTGCCGGGCTTCGCCGATGGGCACTGTCACCTGCTCAAAGACTCGGCCGGGCTGGAGATGCTGGTCGCCGCGCCCGCCGTCCGCGCGTTCCACCAGGCAGTCGCCCGTGATGGCAGCACCCCGATGGATGTCCTGGATCCCATGCCCGGCGACCCGGCGCCGCCGCACGGGCTGGCGGGCTGGCCCGGGCGGCCGCGGCCGGGCTGGTCGAGGTCACTGAGATGGGCGTCCGCGGCTGGGGTTACCTGGATGCGCTCGCCGCCCTGCAGGCCGCCGGCCCGCTGCCGGCCCGCGTGCGCGTCTATCTGGCCAGCGGCCTGGCCGCCGAGGCGGCCGGCGCCGACCTGGCCGCCCGGCGGTCGGGCTACGCCGGCCCCTGGGTTCGGGTGGAGGGCGTCAAGTTCTACGCCGACGGCTGGCTCGGGCCGCGGACCTGCGCGGTGTGCCGGGGGTTCGCCGACACCGGGGAAGAGGGCGTGCTGTTCCTGGACGGCCCGGCGCTGGCCCGCCGGATCGCGCCGCTGATCGAGGCGGGCTGGCGGATCGCCGCGCACGCCATCGGCGACCGCGCGGTCGCGGCGGTGCTGGACGGGTACGAGCTGGCCTGGGGCGGGGACCTGGCCGGGATAGCCGCCGCCCGGCCCCGGATCGAGCACGCCAGCCTGCTGTCGGCCGAGCTGATCGCGCGCATGGCCGCTGCCGGGGTGACCGCCTGCATCCAGCCGTCTTTCGCCGTGACCGACTCGGCGCAGGTCCGCCTGGCGCTGCCGCCCGGCCGACGCGAGCTGGCCTATCCCTGGGCGGCCCTGACGGCTGCGGGGGTGCCGGTGGTAGCCGGCTCGGACTACCCGATCGAGGTCCTGGACCCGCTCGCCGGCCTGGCCCGGCTGGTGCGGGGACGGTCGGACCGGCCCGGCCTGGGCACCCCAGCCAGCGCGCAGCCGCGCTCACGGCTGAGTGCGGCCGCGGCGTTCGCGGCGATGACCGACGCGGCCGCCGGGCGGACCCTGCTGACCGCCGATCCGCGCGCCTTGGCGCCCGAGCAGCTCGACCAGGTCTGCGTAACCGGAACCGAACCCCTCCCCTTCTGACCGCCCGCGCCTGGGCCGACAGTCAGATCGTGGATGTCCCGTGGGTAACGCGCTGGCGTTTGTGCTGGCGTTATCAACGGGACATCCACGATGGGCCGCGCCCGCGCAGGCGGAAGCTGCCTGGCCGCAGTGGGTCTAGAAGCGCAGCAGCGTGGCCGCCGTGCCGAGCTTGAGGCCCCCGGCGAACAGCTTCGTGCCCAGTGACGCGTTCAGCGCGCCAGCGGCCACCTTGGTCAGGGTGAGCCCGATGCCCCGGGCCCACACGGCGTGCTTGCCCGCCTTGAGGACCGCGTGAGACAGGTTGAGCCAGAAGATCGGGACGCGGACCTTAGGGTTCCCGTTGACGATGCCGGTGAGGTCGCCATGGGTGAGGCTGATCGTGAAGTTGCTCACCTCGATCTGCTTGCCGGTCCTGGCGTTGAGGAACACGATCCCGCCGCGGTGATACACCCGGCCGCCCAGCGGGCTGAGGCTCACCTTGCCGCCGGTGACCGGGAACGCGAAGTGCGCGGCCACGCCGGGGCTGAGGGTCAGCCACTGCGCGCCGGGAGCGGCCGCCAGCGGGATAATGCCGTGCTTGATCAGCGCCGTGGCGATCCCCGGGCCAGTGGTCACCCAGGTATGACCGCTGGTGAGGCGGACGCTTGCCGCTGGCTTGGCCGCGGCGGAGGCAATCCCGCCGGCGGAGGCCAGCAGCAGGCCGGCGGACGCGGTCACCGCAGTGAGCGCGGCCAGACGCCGGAATGCGCGCATGTCGTTCTCCCTTCTGGGCCGCGACTGTGCGCGGCCTTCCGGGGAGGGATACGGGCGAGACCGCCCAAACAGATGCAGCCGGGCGCTGATTTCCTGTGCGACCCCCGCGCGCGGCTGGCCCTGGCCCGCGCCGCGCTCAGGGCAGCGAGCCCCGCACGACGCTGGTCTTCGCGTGCAGCGTGCTGCCGTTGAAGGACTGCAACGAGACGTCGATGCGCGAGTAATTCCGCAGGTCGACCCCCGGCGGCATGGCGAACCGGCCCGTGTGGTCGGCGCGGAGGTCACCGAGGGAGATCATGCTGACGCCATCGCGCGCCAGCAGCCAGACCTCGTAGAAGCCGGGGCGCCGCGGCGCCCGCAGCAAGACGCTGAGCTGCCGGCCACCCGGCCCGGTCTGCATGACCGCCGTCCCGCTGGCGCCGTGCCACTGCGGGAACTCCGGCAGCGGGCGCAGCGGGATGCTGGCCACGACCCGGGTCGCCGGGGACGCGCGGAGCTGGTGGATGCCGAGCGCCGCGCCGGCGCCGATGATAAGCCCGGCGAAGGCCGCGGCCAGGCCCGCGGCCAGCGGGTGGCGGCGCCACCACGGCCCGGCCCCGGCCGCCCGGCCCGCGGGCTCCTGCCGGGCCGGCGCGTACCCGCCGGGCCCGCCGGGGCGGCTCGTCCCGCCGGGGGCGGCCAGGTCCGGGACGCGGCCGAGGCGGCTGGCGTCCGGGCCAGTCTCCAGGCCAGCGGCCACGGCGATGCGGTCCCACAGCTCGGGCGGGGGCTGGGTCAGCTGAACCGGGCCGCCCCGGCCCGCCCCGGTCCGGCCTTCCCCGCTCTGATCCCCGCCGTGCCGGGCGGTGGCCACGACGGCGGCGAACTGGTCGACCTCGGCGCGGCACTCGGCGCAGCCGGCCAGGTGCTGACCGGGGTCCTCGGTCTCCTCGCCGAGGGCGATCAGGGCGAGAAGGTCTGGGTCAAGATGAGACACCGTCGGCCTCCAGCCTGGTCCGGAGCCGCGACAAGCTGCGGCGAATGTGGCTTTTCACGGTGCCGAGCGGCAGACGCAGCGCGGCCGCGATCTGCTCGTGCGTGAGATCGGTGTAGAAGGCGAGCATCATGATCATGCGCTGGGGCTCGCCGAGCCGGGTCAGCTCGTCGGTCAGCACGATGCGGTCGACGACCCGGTCCGGCGGTTCCGGGCCGGATTCGGCCGCCACCCGCCCCGCGGCCACGCGGAGCGCGCCCGCCTCGCGCTGGCGGGCCCGGAGCGCGTCGGACACCTTATTCCGGGTGATCGCGACGAGCCAGCCCGCCAGGCCGCCGCGGTCGGGATCGAAGGTGTCCCGGCTGCGCCAGGCCGACACGAAGACCTGCTGCGTCACGTCCTCGGCGTCGTCCCGGAGGCTCAGCGACCGGAGCGCGATCGTGAAGACGAGCGCCCCGTACCGCTGGTAGACCAGCGACAGGGCGTCGCTGCGTCCCTTCCGGAAGGCGATGACGAGCTCGCCATCCTCCTCGTTCACGCTGCTGACACTAGCCGACACAGCGGGCTAGCCCTGGCGGGGCCGAACCGGGCGCCGCCAGGGCAGAAGCTGGCTGACCGCGGTCAGGGGAGCTGCCACTGCTGATTGGACCCGCCGTTGCAGGTCCAGATTTCCAGCTGAGTTCCGTTACTGGTGGTGAAGCCCGGGTCGTCCAGGCACTTGCCCGACACCGGATTGACCAGGGTTCCGTTGACTGCCTGCCATTGCTGATTGGCGCCGCCGTTGCAGGCCCACATCTGCACGTGCGTGCCCTGGGTAGCGGAGCCGGCGTTGTCGTCGACGCACTTGGCCGTGTCGTCGCCCGCCACGATCGGGCCGGTCGGTACCGCCGAGCCGACCGGCGTCACTGACAGGTTGTCGAACTGATCGGTCTGGTAGCCGGAGGTGCCGAGGCCGACCATTCCCAAGGGGAATGTCGAGTCGGTCACGCTGCCGACGGTGCTGCCGTCAATGGCCGCGCTGATGGCGGTGCCGTACAACGTCAGCGCCAGGTGATGCCACGTCCCGGTGCCCAGCGCCGCCACCGTGCCGCTGGCCAGCGTGGTGAGGGTGTCGCTGGTGTTGTTACGGACGATCGACCAGGCGCCGGTGTTACTGACCTGCAGGTAGTACTCGTTGATGCTGGCCGGACCGAAGCTGTGCTGGCCGCCGGCGCGGCCGATGAGCTGCACCGCGCCCGCCTGCTGGATGAGGGCGTCGGCGGAGACGGTGTAGTTGGCCCAGCTCAGGTTGCCGCCGATGGTGTAGGGGCTGGAGTTGCCGTCCCATTCGATCGGCTGGACCGCCGCCTGCTGCTGGACGCAGCGCCCGGACCGGCCGGCGCCGCACGGCTCGACCTCGAAGGCGCCCTGCTGCTGGGCCAGGTAACGGGCTGCTGGTCGATGGCGTCGCTATCGAAGCTGTCGGAATAGGGCAGGGACAGGGCGCCCTGGGCCGGGCTGGCCGCGGTGCCGTGGCCCTGGCCTGTGGTGGTGGTCAGCGTGTAGATGTAGCCCGGCTGCACCGTCAGCGAGTACGACCCTTTCACCGGCGTGATGCTGGGCTGCTGGACGAAGGTGCTGGCCGGGGCGGTCACCTCATGCGGCGGAGGCCGGAGCCTGCCTTCGGAGCCTGCGGTGATCTGCGTGATCAGCGGCGGAGATGCTGTGCGGTTCTGTTCACAATTGGGGCACAGTGTGCGCATCTCGTCAAGGGTGCCACCGCTGGGCGCCTTTCCGCCGAACTACGCATTTCGTCCCAACGGGGATGTCGTCGCCGTTTGGTAAACAGTCATACCTGGAACCTCAGCGATCGATAGAGTCCCTTCGTCCCATCCGGACTAACGTGATCACTGCAGCCCGTTCAGCCCGATGGGGCTTCTATAACCACGTCCGTATCTCGGGCGCGCTTATTTTCTGGAGGACTTCATGGCCGCACAGCCCATCGGAAACTCGTCACGCGAGCTGGCGCCAGGAACGGCCTGGCAGCGCAGTTCACGGTGTGACATGAACGGCTCCTGCGTCGAGGTGGGCCGCCTGGCAGGCGGCGATGTCTGCGTCCGCGACGGGAAGATCGGCGCCGCTTCTCCCGTCCTGGCCTTCAGCCAGGACGCCTGGCGCGACTTCGTCTCCGCCATGACGGCCGGCCGTTTCGACGCCAGCTGATCTGCTAGCGACGCGCTCTCAGCCGCTGCTCAGCGCTGCGCAGTCGCTGGTCGGCCCGCTGCTCAGCCGCTGGCCGACCGGCTAGCCGGGCAACGGCTGGGAGCAGTTCTGGCTGCGAGCTGCCGGCCCGCCTGGTCGCTCGGGGCTGGACCTTGGCCTCGGCGTCGGTCAGTGCCGGCGATGTCCGTGGCCATCCGCTGCAGAGGCATCCTTCCGGGCCTCGCTCGCGGTCGCGCCGACCAGCAGATAATGGCCGGCGCTCCTAGGCTGCCCGCCATTCGGCGGCCAGCGGGAGGACCGCACGCGGCCCGCAGATGGGTGAATCGCGGGTGCGAGCGATCCCGCCATGCGACCGCACTTTATGATCAGATTTTCTGGTCTGCCCGGCGGTCTCCCTTTCCCCTCCGGAGTGGCCTTTACTTTGGTTGTCTGGTAAATCTTAGAAACTGCAAGGTGCAGTGCATGATGCGGTGCAGCTTTCCGGCTGCCCTCGTCTGGACGCACAGATCGGTACGCTGCTCAGGAGTCCCGTGTCCTGAGCCGGGGCAAGCGAGCAAGAGAGATAGGCGGGAGATGCCTGAACGCGGCAGCCTGACGATTGGCCGCCGCCGGCTGGCCGCCGAGCTACGCCGGCTACGCGAGGTTGCGAACCTGACCGGCGATGACGTTGCCGATCAGCTGGGCTGGTCGGGCTCGAAGATAAGCCGGATCGAGCTCAATCGCATTGGCGTCAAGTCCACCGACCTGACCAAGCTGCTAGATCTCTACGGCGTGGGCGGGGCGCACCGCTCCGAGCTCCTCGGGCTGGCCCAGGCGCCCCGCAGCAAGGGGTGGTGGGAGGCCTACGCCGACGTTGTCTCGGCCGAGTACGCGGGCTATATCGAGCTGGAGGCAGAAGCCGAGACGGCCTTGTGCTGGTCGGCACAGCTGGTGCATGGCCTGCTGCAGACCGAGGACTACATGCGCGCGGCCATGGAGTCCCATGTCGAGTGGATGCCGGTCACCCCGTCGGGCAGGATCCGCCGCCTGATCGGGGTGCGGCTCGGCCGCCAGCGGCTCGTGACCGAGGACAGGTCGCTCAAGCTGTCGGTGGTCCTCGACGAGTCGGTCCTGCTCCGCAGGATGGGCCAGGCCCGGGTCATGCGCGGGCAGCTGGAGCATCTCCTCAGCGTTTCCGGGCTGCCGAACATCACGCTGCGGGTGCTGCCGCTGGCCGGCACGCATCCCATCGGGACCGGATCGTTTACCGTCCTGGCCTTTCCGCCCGTCCTCGCCGTCGAGCCGCCCGCCGACGCCGTGTACCTCGAGCAGCTCGTGCGCAATGAGGTGTACGCCGATAAGGAGGACGAGGTCTACCAGTACCGGGTGGCGTTCGAGCGCCTCACCGCCGGGTCGCTGGATCCAGACCAGTCTCGCGAGCTGATCGCCCGGGTGGCCAGCGAGACCTGGGCCTGATCCAGGCTCGCGAGACCTGGCCCTGAGCCCGGCCCGGCCCGGCCAGGCCAGGACCAGGTCCCATTCCCGCGATTGCCGGCCAGGCTGTCAGTACCAGCCGACGCTGATCTCGTGGTACCAGGCATTGCGCGGAGACCCGTAGCGAGCCCGGATGTAGCGCAGGCCCCAGCGGATCTGCGTCCACGCGTTACTCCACCAGTCCGGTCCCGCGCTGGCCATCTTGGACCCCGGCACCGCCTGCGGAATGCCAGCGGCACCGGAGTAGGGGTTCAGGGCGTGGACATTCCAGCCGCTTTCCCGCTTCCACAGCTTGTTCAGGTACGGGAACTGCCGGGCCGATGACCAGTGGAAGCGCCTCAGCATCTTCCAGGCGATCTGCCGCGGGGTGGGGCTGTGCCCTGGCCGGCTGGCGCTAGCGCTGACGGCGGCCCGGGACTGCGGCGAGAAAAACGCGTCCAGGGCGATGGGCCGGGCGGCCGGCCTGCCGCTCACCGAGACCAGGTGGCCGCCCGGGGCGGCGCCAGCGGATCCGAGGAGTCCGCCGGTCACGGCCAGCAGGGCGAGGGCCGGCCCGCTGACCGCGAGCCTGAGCCTGACCGAGCGGGATGAGCGGGAAGAGTTGGCAAAGCTGGGTGTCCTGCTAGGAGACAAGACAAGCCTTTGGTCGGGCGCGGCACGGCGCTCGGCTACCACCCCGGCACATGCCGTCCCTCCGGCGAAACGCCGGACCTGGGCAGCGGCGTGCGGACTCGACGCGAGGGCAGGGCGGCGTGGTCACATAGGGTAACCATCGCGCACGCAGGGTGCTGTCGTTCACCTACCCTGCAGGACCCGCCGCGGCAATGCCCACCGGACAGCGCATTATCCCGGTATGAGAGGAATCACATCCGGCTCTGCCGTCTCCGGGACCCCGCTGGCCGCACGGGTGAGGATGCACGGCGGGCGAGGGCATTCCGAGACGGAGCTGGGGAAGTCTGAGGGGGCGGTCTCGGCGCGGACACGGCATAGGCCAGCGATAACGGTAACTAGCTGTAACTAGACCTTTACCTGTTCTTCAGCCGGGTGCCGGCCCGACGCGCCACTATGGTCAGCGGGGTGCCTGGTCAGCGTCGACCAGGCACGTCCAGGCATTCTTGGCCAGCTCCCCTGGGGTGGCTCCCCGGCTAGCTCCGGGCGGCTCGCCCGCCAGGCGGCTAGCGGGCGAGCCGGCTCGGCCTCATGAGCGCCCCCGCAGCTCACGGTGCCGCGTATCCATAAGACTCCGCGCAGGTGCAGTCGCGCTGCCGACGGTGTGTGCTTCGCGTGGAGGGAATTCGCGTGGAGGGAAATCCGCGGTCAGCGGGTCGCCTGGTCGCAGGCCCGGCAGTACCGTGCCTGGGGCGTGCGGGTCAGGCGCGCGGTCGAGACGGCGCCGCCGCATCGCTCGCATTTGCCGAAGCAGCCATTGGTGAGCCGCGTTAGCGCCACCTCGATCTCAGCCAGCGCCCGCCGTTCCGCGATCGCCCGCCGCAGCAGCAGCCTGGCCTGCCGCGAGCCTGCCTTGCGCGTGCTCGCCTGCCGCCTGCCCGCTAGCCGCTGCCGCCTGTCCGGCAGCCGTCTGTCCGCCAGATGCCCGGCCGCGGCGCGGGCACTGGCCTCCTCGGCGTTGTAGTAAGCCAGGGACAGCTCGGTCACCCGCTCGAGGCTCGCCCGCCAGCGTGCCTCGAGCAGAGCCCGCCAGTGCGGGGCCAGCTCCACCGCGCTGCTGTCGGGCCGGGTACCCGGCGAGTCGGCCGCCGGGTTGGTGCGATGGGTGCGCAGCGAGCTCATCGCCACGTCTGCGGACATTGGAGCTCCTCCCGTAACGCCTGTCCCGGTCCCCTGGGCGGGCTCCGGTTCTGCTGTCCAGCAGATCCGGTCAGGCTTCAGGAAAGCTGGGCGGGATGCTCACGGGATGCTGTGAATGTGGTGGCCTGGTGTGGGTGCAGCCAGATCGCAGCGGTCACGCCCGGGGCACGGACACCTCGATGAGCGTGCCCTGCCCGGGCTGGCTGGTGACCCGGAGGTCGCCGTCGTGCCCGCGGACTACCTCGGCCACCACCGCCAGCCCGATGCCGCTGCCGGCCACGCCGGTGGTGTTGGTCCCGCGCCAGAACCGCTCGAAGATGTGCGGCAGCTGCTCGGCAGTGATGCCCACGCCGTTGTCCGACACGCTCAGGGTGGCGCGGTCGCCGTCCAGGTCCGTGCTGAGGACCACCCGGCCGCCGGGCGGGGTGAACTTGGCCGCGTTCCCGAGCAGGTTGGTGACGACCTGGTGCATCCACCGGGCATCAGCGCGGGCCGGCGCCGGGTGCAAACGCCGCTTCAGGGCAAGCTGGCTGGACTCCAGCCGTCCGGCCAGGCTGCCGGCCGCCGCCGCGGCTATCTCCGCCAGGTCACAGGACTTGAGGCTGAGCTGCAGGGCCGCCGCCTCCGCGGCCGCCAGCGTCTGCAGGTCATCGACCATCCTGGCCAGCCGCAGAGCCTCATCGTGCAGCGACACGAGCTGGTCCGATGTCACCGGGACCACGCCGTCGAGCAGGGCCTCGTGGCCCGCTTGCAGCACGGCGACCGGGGTGCGCAGCTCGTGAGCGACGTCCGCGACCAGGTACCGGCGCAGCTGCTCCTGCCGGGCGAGCGCGTCCGCCATCTGGTCGAAGGTCTCCGCCAGGTCGGCCAGCTCAGGCGGAGCGCGGATGCTGCCCACCCGAGCCGAGTGATCGCCGGCACCGACTGCCCTGGCCGTCTCGATCAGCCGTACGACGGGCCGGGTAATGCGCCGCGAGATCGCGATCGCCACCACCAGCGCGACTAGCGCGGCCAGCCCGCCGGCCCCGGCAATCGCACTCCAGAACTGGGAGCGCAAGCGGAGGTCGCTCGGGCCAAGGCCATTCTGGAAACGGGCCACCAGCAGGCCTTCCCGGTGCCCCCGCACGAAGATGGGAGCCTGCTCGACCGGGCCCGTGTCGGCGCCGAAGTCACCCGAGACGGCTATCGGACGGCCCGAGCTATCCGACACCTGCACGTCGGAATGAAGCTTGGCCGCCAGGTCCACGGTCGGCATGAGGTCGGCCCGGGACCAGCTACTAGCCTGGCTTCGCGCCGCGGCCGCGACGACCGCCATCGCCTGGGTGAACCGGAGGCGCTGCCCCTGCGCGGACTGGCTGATGGCCGCCACGGACAATGCGGCCGTGAGCACGGCCAGCAGGGCAACCGCCGACAGCGCGACGGCGACAAACGCCAGCGACAGCCGCATCCCGAGCGAGGCGGCGTCGCCCGTTCTAGCCATCGCGGTGCAGGCCCAGGCGGTAGCCGCCGCCGAGCACGGTCTGAATGATCTCCGGGCGCGCGGTGTCGGCCTCGATCTTGCGCCGGAGATTCTTGACGTGCGAGTCGACGCTGCGCTCGTAGCCCTCGAACTCGTAACCGCGAGTCCGGTTGATGATCTCGAACCGTGAGTAGACGCGGCCGGGCACGGTGGCCAGCGCGACTAGCATGGCCCACTCGGTCGGTGTCAGGGCCACGCTGGCACCGCGGACATCGACCGTCCGGCGCTGCTCGTCGATGACGAGCTCGCCGTGCCCGTAGCTGGCGCTCTGGTAGGCGGCGCCCTCGGCCTGGCCGCCCCGGCGCAGGATCGCCTGGCAGCGCAGCACCAGCTCGCGCGGGCTGAACGGCTTGGTCACATAGTCGTCGGCGCCGATCTCCAGGCCGCTGATCCGGTCTTCCTCGCTGGACTTGGCCGTCAGCATCAGGATGGGGGTCGCGCTGGCCGCGCGCAGCTCCCGGGCCACGGTTTCGCCGGGGACATCAGGCAGCCCCAGATCCAGGACAATCAGGTCCGGCGTGGCCGATCCGGCCACTGCGAGCGCCTCCGCGCCCGAGCCGGTAGAAAGCACGGTAAAGCCACCGCGCTCCAGGTAGGAGCGCACCAGGTCCCTCAGCTTGCGCTCGTCCTCGACCAGCAAAATCGTCGCTGGCATGGACCAGCCCCTTCCCCCCGTGGTCTGCCCCCAGGCTACGTCGGGCCCCAAAGCAGCGGCGCGGGTGACCGCCCATGTCAGCCGCCTGGACCGCCTTCGGCTCCACACGGCCGCCACACAGGCTGCACGCCGCCACCCGGCGGTTCCGCTGGAATACCCGTGACAGCACCGGATCACGCCGCGCTGGGCGGTTCCGGCCATGGCCACAGGCGCAGGAGGAGACAGCGTGAGCGGTGCCGATATGCTGATGCTCCTGCCCTGGCTGGCCTTCGGCGGCGGCGTGGCCACGGTCGTGGTGCTGGCCTTCAGCAGGGATCGCCGCCTGGACCGCCTCCTGCGGCGGAGCCGGTTGCGGCGCAGATGAGTTGGCCGACAAAAGCGAGCAAGAGCCTCATTACGGAATATCCAAGCTTCTCGTCTTTCACCGTTACTTATCGCCATGACCGGCCCGAAGCAAGGCCTCGGCAGGCGGGGTAATTCTCCCGCTCTGCCCCCAGTCTGCCCGGCGCGGCCATCTCAACCGGGCGGGACCTGACCCACTGGCTCGCCGGATGGTGTTTGATAGTGGTGGTTGCATTCGCATTTCGCGAAAGCTGCATGCGCGCGCCAGACAGTCTGGCGCCGGAGCCTCCGCCGGGAGGCCCCTGCCGTACCGGGGGGCGCGCTGCCGCGCAACCCGGGGTCCTCATCCGTGGATCCCGTAGATCACCAAGTAGGAGAAGGCACATGCCTCAGGGCACCGTGAAGTGGTTCAACGCCGACAAGGGCTACGGTTTCATCGCCCCGGACGACGGCAGCGCCGACGTCTTCGTGCACCACTCCGCGATTCAGGTTGACGGATTCCGCAGTCTTCAGGAGAACCAGCGAGTCGAGTTCACCGCCGGCCAGGGCGCTAAGGGGCCTCAGGCCGAGCAGGTTCGCCCGCTCTGACCACCGCGCCGGGACCCGCAGCCGCGGGTCCCGGCGCGACTGAAAGGGGCGGCCCCGCCGGGGCTGCCCCTTTCTCATGCGAGCAGCCGGAGACCAGGTGAAAGCGCCCGAAAAGGTTTAGCATTTCCGATAGTAGCCCAAGCAGAATAATGAAATTAAATTCTCCTGCAGTGGCCAAATTCTTGTGAATAGCCGCAGCGAAAAGGCACGCCCGCCGCAGTCCTCCGTGCTATATATCCGTTGTATGGCAGCTGTCCGGCATGCCTAAAAGGGGGGCTAGGTGCTAACGAAGGCTGCTCCAGCGTCGCGGTCCGCCAGGAACCGCGGCTTAACGTCCGGCCCGCGGCACGCGCGCGGGTCACCGCAGCCAACGGCCGGGCCCGCGCCGACCGAAGCCGACCCGCAGCGGGCGCTGCTGGACCGGCTCAGCGCGGCCATCGGGACCGAGGCCGGAACGCTGCTCACTGGCGTCAGCGTCTACCGGGAGCCGGCCGACCGCAACGCGGTGCTCTTCCAGGTCGGCCTGCATGACTGGACCGCGGCCCGCACGCCCGGGACGCACGGCCCGACTGCGCCGTACCAGGCCCCGGCCAGCCTGACCGGGCTGATCACCGCCTGCGAGCAGGGCGGCCTCCTGAGCCTGAGCCAGCCCGGTGACGTGGCGGCCGACGCCCCCGCGCTGTTCATGGACCGGCTGCTGGCCGCCGAGTGGCAGGCGCTCCTCGCGGCCGCCGGCCGTCGCGCCGAGCTGGCGGTCGCGCACCGGCGGGCCGCGGAGTACTGGCAATGGCGCGCCGCGGCCTGGCCGCAGGGCCGCTCGGCGGACATCGATGACCTGCTCACGGCCCGGCAGCATCTCCTTGATGCGGGCGACCTCGATCAGGTCGCCACCCTGACGGCGGGCATATGTGCCCAGCTGCGCGCATGGGGCCATCTCGAGCAGGAAAGAGACCTGATCCAGGAAACCCTCGCCGCCATGCCGTCGCCGTCGGCCGGCTGCGCCCGGTGGCTGCACGAGCTGGCCGTGATCGCGCAGGCCCGCGGCGAGCAGGCCGCGGCCGAGCAGGGGTACCTGCGGTCGGTCCAGATGTTCGCCGAGGTCGGCGACGCCGGCGGCGTGGCTCGCGGCTACGAGAGCCTGGGCGTTCTCGCGCAGGCGCGCGGCGACTACCGGAAAGCGGAGCACTGCTACCGGGAGGCGGCCGTGGCCGAGGTCCGCGCGGATGCGAGCGCCTTCGCCCCGGCTCCCGGCCTGGCCGAAGACACCGGACCCGCCGGGCGCCCCACGGCGCCGTCCCCGCTGCTCCCGGCGCAGGCCCCGCCGCCTGGCCGGCCGTGGTGGCGGGGACCCCGAGCGGTCCTGGCCGCGCTGACCTTGTCCGTCGTGGTGGCGTCGGTGACGATAGTGATGACCCAGCTGGCTGGCCACGCGGCGTCGGCGGGGGCGGCTGGGAGCCACGACATGGCGACGGCTGAGCGGATCCAGGCCGCGACCTGGGTCGCCCGGCAGGCGAGCCACAGCGCCGTGGTGGGCTGCGATCCGGCGATGTGCGCCGCGCTTCGGGCCCGGGGGATGGCCGCCGGGGCCCTGCTGATGCTCGGGGCCAGCGCGGGAGCCGATCCGCTGGGCTGTGACATCGTCATGGCCACCGCAGCCGTCCGCGGCGAGCTCAGCACCCGGCTGGGGAGCGTGTACGCCCCGCTCGTGCTGGCTAGCTTCGGCACCGGCAGCGCACGCGTCGAAGTCCTGGCGGCCGCGCCCGACGGCGCTGTGGCCTACCGCCAGGCCCTCGCCTCCGACCAGGTGGCGCGCCGGACAGCAGGCGCCACCCTGATCCGTAACGGACGGCTCAGCCTGACCCCGACCGCGCGGCTCGCGCTGGCCCGGGGCCGGGTGGACACACGGCTGCTGACCACCATCACCGCGCTGGCCCAGCTGCGGCCACTGCAGGTCATCAGCTTCGGCGACGCCGGCCCCGGTGCCGATCCCGCGGCGCCGCTTCGCTCCGTCGAACTGGCCGCGGCTGGCCCGATCAGGCCACTCGCGGCCTTCCTGCGGGCCCAGCGTCCGCCCTACCTGGCCAGCAGCGTCTCGGTGACGACCCTCCGGGCCGGTCAGGTGATGCTCCGCCTGGAGTTCGGTGACCCCAGCCCGCTCGGGTTGCTGCCGGCCATACCCAACCCTGCCCCGGCGGCCCCGGCCCGGTCAGGCCCAGGGTCGTCCGGCGCACCCCTGTCGAGCGCGGCGCCATCCAGTGCGGCGTCGCCGGGGGCCGGGACGGTGGCCGGATGACGGCCCGCCATGAGCTGGCCCGGGGCGGGTCGATGTGGTCCCGGCTCGCCGGGCTGCACCTGCTGCGCCGGACCCGCGGCGCTCGCCGCCAGCCTCGCTCGGCCGGGCGGCACGCCTCGGCCGGAAGCCGCGGCGTGCGCGCCTAGCCGCGCAGCCCCCTAGCCGGATAACCGCGCAGCGGCAGACCCGGGCCGCGGGGGCGGCGCCGGAGAGGTATCGTCACGCCGTCAGGATGAGCATGGAATGGCGGTCGGCCAGCGCCCACGGCGCGGCGGCGAAAGGGCGCGGATGAATCGACCATTGCTGAACCGGCGGCTGGCCGGGGCGGGCACGACGATCTTCGCGGAGATGTCCGCGCTGGCGGTCGCGACCGGGTCGATCAACCTGGGCCAGGGCTTCCCCGACACCGACGGGCCGGCCGAGATCGCCCGCGCTGCCGCTGACGCCGTGCTGTCCGGGCGGGGCAACCAGTACCCGCCCGGCCCCGGCATCCCCGAGCTCCGGGCGGCCATCGCCGCGCACCAGAAAAGGTTCTACGGCCTGGAGGTCGACCCCGGTACCGAGGTGCTGGTCACTGCCGGGGCCACCGAGGCGGTCGCCGCGGCCATGCTCGCGCTCCTGGAGCCAGGCGACGAGGTCATCGCGCTCGAGCCCTACTACGACTCCTACGCCGCCTGCATCGCGATGGCGGGCGCCACCAGGGTGCCGGTGACCTTGCGGCCGCCGGCGTTCCGCCCGGACCCGGACGCGCTGGCCGACGCCGTGACCAGCCGGACCCGGCTCATCCTGCTCAACTCCCCGCACAACCCCACCGGCATGGTCGCCACCCGCCAGGAACTGGAAGCCATCGCCGCCATCGCCATCAAACGCGACCTGCTCGTAGTCACCGACGAGGTCTACGAGCACATCGTCTTCGACGGCGAGCATGTCCCCATCGCGTCCCTGCCCGGCATGCGCGACCGGACCGTCTCCATCAGCTCCGCCGGCAAGACCTTCTCCTTCACCGGCTGGAAGATCGGCTGGGTCACCGGCACCCCCGCCCTGGTGAACGCCGTCCGCACCACCAAGCAGTTCCTCACCTACGTCAGCGGCGGCCCGTTCCAGTACGCCATCGCGACCGGGCTCAGCCTGCCGGACACCTTCTACGCCGGCCTAACCGCTGACCTGCGCGGCAAGCGGGACCTGCTGGCAGCCGGCCTGGCCGAGGCCGGCTTCGAGGTCTTCCTGCCCGGCGGCACCTACTTCATCACCACCGACATCACCCGGCTGGCCGCCCGGACCGGACCGGAGGACGGGCTGGCCTTCTGCCGCGCCCTGCCCCAGCGCTGCGGAGTAGTCGCCATCCCCAGCACCGTCTTCTACGACCACCCCGCCACCGGACGCACCCAGGTCCGCTTCGCCTTCTGCAAGCAACCCGAGACCCTCACCGAAGCCTCCAGGCGACTCAGGCAGCTGAGCAAGAACGTCGGCTAATCACGTGCCGGGCAGCGGCCCTGACGTGGCCGCAGGCGCGAGGGGAACGTCGACGACCACCTGATCCTCTGCGCCGGTGAAGGCCAGTTTCACCGAGCCCGCGAGCGAGTCGAGCCGGGGCTGGAACCGGAGGACCAGTTCTTCGTGGTCGCCGTGACCGGTGCTGCCGCCGAACGTGCTCACATACTGGCGGCCGAGGTCGTCTTGCGCGTCCACGGACATGGCGGCCCACTTGCGGGTGCGGTCCTCGCTGTAGGCCCACCAGCCCGGTCTCGCGCGCAGGTAGACGCACCAGTCGTCGGCCTCGCAGATGAGGCTGTCGAGCCGCACCGCGGTGCCGTCGACGGGAGGCAGGTCAGCGCCGATGTCCAGGTGATGCGCGGGACCTTCCGCGGGCAGCACCGGCTGCTGCTCGATCGGGGGCTGCTGCTCGACCAGGGACAGCGCTTGCTCCGGCCGATCCGGCTCGGCGGCTTCTGCTGCTGGCGGGGCGGGCTGGCTGATCTGCACCACCGGGCGCTCGGAGGGCAGCAGGCGGGCCGCTGACCCGTCGGTGCCGCGCAGCTCCAGCCAGCGGCACTCGCGCGGCGGGACCGGATCGAGCCGGAAACGCAGATCAAGCGGGACCGATTCCTGCGGGATCGATCCCGACTCGAAGGCGAGGGTGTATGTCGTTCCCCGATCATCGACCACGACGACATCATCAAATCGCAGGACCTCGGAAAAGTCCGAGACCAGCGTGAAGAGGGAACCGGCGAATCGCGCCCCGGTTCCTTCCGTCTCGGAACCCCCGGCGAGCCTGCGCTGAATCTCGGGCGAGGGCATCAGCCAGACCTCGAGGGCGGCATGACGCGGCCCGGCAACCAGCGCCCTGGGGGACAGCGTTCCCGCTGCTGTCTCCATGGCCAGCCCGCCGCCTAGTGACCAGCGGTCGTCGGCCGCCCCCGGCTGAGCAGGGCCGACCAGGGCCGACGGCGTGGCCGCCGGTTCCGAGCTGCGGCGCCGGCGGGCTACCTCAGTCCGCAGGGCAGGCCAGCTCGCGAAGCCGTACTCGCGGGCCACGGCCAGCTGGGCGGCCGACAGCGTGCGGCGCTGGGAGACCGCGCGCATTCTGGCGCGGGCCTGCGGCTCGCCGTCAGTGGCGGCGCGCAGCAGCTCGCGAGCCTGGTGGCGAAGCTGGTCAAGGTCGAGGCGGCCGGGAAGCTCGGACATGATGTCTCCTCGCGCCCAGGCTCGCGTGTGGGCTCGATAAGAAGACGATCCTGCCGGTAAGCACGACCCTCATGGCGCTGGAGGTGGACTCAGGTCCTGCCCGCGAACCCGGCGGCGCCCTCCCGCGCCGTTGCCGTCAACCTACGCCGGCTGCCCGGCCCCGGCCAGCCCGCTAATGTGGACCCGGCCGCGCGACGCGGCCTGACGGCAGTGGATTTCAGGTGATCAGGAGGGCACGGTGGCTCCGACGCAAAGTGGCAGCAGCCCGGCTCCGGCCGCTGCGCAGGCCGAGGTCTTCTCGGCTCCCCGGCAGGACAAACCGTGGGGACACGAGCTCATCTTCGCTGCCGTCGACGGACTGTACGCGGGAAAGATCATCCAGGTGCGGGCCGGGCACGCGCTGAGCCTGCAGTACCACCGGGACAAGGACGAGACCATCAGCGTGCTGGCCGGCGAGGCGCTCTTCGAGTACGGGCCAGACGTCGATGAGCTCACCGAGCGCCGGTTTGGTCCAGGCGACACCATCCACCTGCCTGCAGGAGCCCGCCACAGGGTGACGGCCATCACCGACCTCACGTTCGCCGAGGCCTCGACCGCGGCGCCAGGCTGGCGGGAGGACGTCGTGCGGCTGGATGACAAGTACGGCCGGACGGGCACCAGCGCTCCATGAGCACCCGCAGTGAATCCAGGCCGCCCTCGATCTCGGTGTAGCGGACAGCGGGCACGGCCGCGCGCGCTGGCATCGGCTCCCGGGAACAGCGATGATGGCCGCTATGGCGTTGTCCACGGCGTTCACGGAGCTTTTCTCCGTGCGGCACCCCATTGCACTGGCGCCGATGGGCGGATCGGCCGGCGGCGCGCTGGTCGCTGCTGTATCTGACGGCGGAGGCCTGGGACTGCTGGGCGGCGGCAACGGAGATCCTGACTGGCTGGCCCGCGAACTGCCGATCGTCGCCGATAGCACCGACAGGCCCTGGGGCGTTGGCTTCCAGAGCTGGGCGATTGACGTCGGCACGGTCGAGCATGCGCTGCGGTATAACCCGGTGGCGGTCATGCTGTCCTTCGGAGACCCTAGCGCGCTGGCGGCGTCTGTGCGCCAGGCCGGCGCGACGCTGATCATCCAGGTCACCGACCTCGAGGAGGCCAGGCAAGCGGTGGACCTCGGGGCCGATGTCATCGTGGCGCAGGGAACCGAAGGCGGTGGCCATGGCGCCCGGCGCGGACGGTCCACGCTGCCGTTCGTGCCGATCGTGGTGGACCTGGCCGCACCGACGCCGGTGCTGGCCGCCGGCGGGATCGCCGACGGGCGGGGCGTGGCCGCAGCCCTGGCTCTCGGCGCCGCCGGGGCGCTCATCGGAACTCGGTTCCAGGCCACTGCCGAGGCGCTGGTCGATCCATTGATCAGTAAGGCGATCATCGAGGGCTGCGGGGAGGACACCGAGCGCAGCACGGTGCTGGACATCGCCCGGGGCTCCCGCTGGCCCTCCAAGTACCCAGGCCGAACGCTCAGCCACCCGTTCCTCGATCAGTGGCGGGGCCGGGAAGCCGAGCTGACCGCAGATGCCGATGCGCAGCGGGCGTATCAGGATAGCGTGGCGCGAGGCGACCTGCCACCGGTGCCGGTGTGGGCCAGCGAGGCCATCGATCTCATCAACGACCTGCCATCCGCGGCCGATCTCGTCGGCACTCTCGCCGCCCAGGCCGAAGACGCGCTGGCCCGGGCGGGGACTCACGCGTAGCAAGCGTTGAACTGGACCATGAAATTTGACGTTCGCCCGAAGCGCCAGATCACTGCGCTGATCAAGAATATTCGTCAGATAATACGCCTCTTGCAGACAACGGTCTAAAACCTGTAGCGTCGAGCTCACCTCCGTGGTACCCGGATCGGTCCTGGCCGCGTTAGCGGCGTCGGAACTCCTGCCCTTGCCCGCCAGCGCCGCCCACGCCGCCCACGCCGCGAGCGCACCGGGTGACGTGGTCGGGAAGATCACCGTCGGCTCAGGGCTGGTTTGCCTGCATCGGCGACGGCGCGCCGATCAACGGCTGGTGGCACTGGAGCCAGAACTGGTCCCAGCCGCCCTCGCCGGGTAACAACGCCATCAAGGCCTGGCCGGACATGACGTCCTACAGCGCCCGGTACCAGACCGCCTACGCCAGTCTGGGGAACGGGCCGCCCGCCACCCTCTTCTCGTCCTATGACCAGCAGACGGTCAGCACGCACTTCCAGTGGATTCAGCAGAACGGCTGCGACACCGCGGCCCTGCAGCGGTTCAACCCGAACGGCTCCGAGGGCCCGACCCGCAA
This sequence comes from Streptosporangiaceae bacterium, assembly GCA_036510065.1. Lineage (GTDB taxonomy): Bacteria > Actinomycetota > Actinomycetes > Streptosporangiales > Streptosporangiaceae > DASUBV01. Next base: position 29,873 of record DATCEO010000087.1, read on the forward strand.
CGCGATCACGGCCAAGGTCAGGTCAGCTGCCGAGGCCTGCGGCCGCAAGTTCTACATCATGTACGACGCCTCCGGCTGGACGAATATGCAGTCGGAGATGCCGGCCGACTGGACCACGAACATGGCGGCGTACACCTCCTCGCCCGCCTACGCCCGCCAGAACGGCAAGCCGGTCGTGGGCATCTGGGGCTTCGGCTTCAACGACTCCAATCACCCGTGGAGCGCGGCTGCCTGCCTCAGCGTGGTGAACTGGTTCAAGAGCCAGGGCTGCTACGTCATGGGCGGCGTGCCGACCTACTGGCGAACCGGGGTCAACGACTCCCGGCCTGGCTACCTCGGCACCTATCACGCCTTCAACATGCTGTCCCCCTGGATGGTCGGGCGGATCGGCACCGCGGCCGACTCCGACAGTTTCTATGCCAACGTCAACGTGCCGGACCAGGCGGACTGCAACGCCAACGGCATCGACTATCAGCCCTGTGTGCTGCCCGGCGACCTGTCGGCGCGGCAGCGGGCGCACGGCGACTTCATGTGGCGGCAGTTCTACAACATGGTGCGGGTCGGCGCCCAGGGCATCTACATTTCCATGTTCGACGAGTACGGCGAGGAAAACCAGATCGCGGAGACGGCGCCGGATTCGTCCACGGTGCCGGTCAACTCCGGCCTGCTCGCCCTTAACGAGGACGGCACGGCGTGCTCGTCTGACTACTACCTGCGGCTCACCGCCGACGGCGGGCGGATGCTCAAGGGCCAGATCGCGCTGACCGTCACCCGGCCGACGCCCCCCACGACCGCTCCGCCGCCACCCCCGAACCCTAACCTGGCCCAGGGCAAGCCGGCGTCGGCGAGCGGGTACACCCAGACCTACCAGCCGTCCAATGCCGTGGACGGGAACACCAGCAGCTACTGGGAGAGCACGGACAACGCCTTCCCCCAGTGGTTCCAGGTCGACCTCGGGACGGCGACCAGCATCAGCAGGATCGTCATGGACCTGCCGCCGTCAGCGGCCTGGGGAGCACGAACCCAGACCCTCCAGATCCAGGGCAGCACCAGCGGATCGGCCTTCACGACGCTGGCCGGCTCGCAGGGCTACCGCTTCGATCCGGCTTCGGGCAACACGGCGACCGCCAAGTTCCAGGCCAGCACGGTCCGGTACGTGCGGCTGACGTTCACCGCGAACACGGGCTGGCCCGCCGGCCAGCTCTCCGAGCTTCAGGTCTTCGCCAGCTAGCGGCCAGCCGCCCAGAAGGCCCACGCCTGCCGCCAGGCGGACAGCAGCGGGTCGCCAGCCTCGCGATCGGCCTGGGGCGCCGCATCAGGCTCCTGGAACGTCAGGTGCCGCGCCCAGTAGCGCGCCCACGCTTGCTGGGCCGGCGAGCTCGGGACGTCCTCGCCCATGACGGAGTAACGGAGTGTTTCGTCGATCGCGGCTTCGCGCAGCCGGGCCCGGGCCGTAAACCACGGGGCCTGCTCCTGCAGGTGCGTCACATGGTTGATCACCCGGGTCACGACCTCGTCCGCCTGGCGTTCGTCGGTCCCGGACAGCCGCGCCTGCTCGCGGACCGCGCGCTGCCACAGGGCATGGTAGGTCGCGCCCGCATCAGCCCGGTACCGGGGCAAGCGGCCCGCGCGCAGCGTCTCGACCAGCTGCGCCTGAGAGCCCAGCGCCACCTCTGCCAGCGCGTGATAAGCCGCGAGGCCTTCGGCTGGGGCCAGGACCGGCGGCGGCTGCCGCCGGTGGTGCTCAGTCAGCTGGCCGAGCATCTCGCCGCGCCCCCGCAGGTACGGGGCGAGATCGTGCACCGGGTCCAGCCGTACCGCGGCCGGGTCGACGCCGCGGCCAGCAACGGTAACGGTCAGTCCGCCGGCCAGCACCCGAGCCGCCCAGACGTTCCCGTGCCGGGCAGCCAGGCCCCGGACGGTCTCGCCGCCGACGGCCAGGTCCGTGCCGTAGTAGTCCGGCGGCTCCCCGGGTTCGTCCTCGTCGATGCCGGCCTGGGAGGCCATGCGGTTACGCTCATGGTCGATCGCGCGGAGCAGTCCTGCCTTACCATCGAGGTCACGCGCGCCGGTCTCCCCGGCGGCGGTGGTGACAATGACCCACGGGCCGCCGGGCTCGGCCCAGTCCCCGTAGGCCAGGGCGATGCTGCTCCACGCGCCGTTCACCTGCTCGTGCTCGGCCAGGGCACCTGGCCCCAGCGGCGGCACGGCCAGCCCGAAGACCGCGAACGGCGGCCGGGGCACGAGCTCTTCGGCGTCCAGCCGGGCGCGCTCGCGCATCCGCGCGATCCACTCGATGCGGTCCGGTTCCGGAACGTGCCGCATGACGGCAGTCTCGCACCTGACGGCCAGAGCAGGAAGAGAGCGGGCCCGGGGCGCCGCTCCCCCCTGATCACAGTGGATCTTCTGGCCGCGGCCCGAATCCGGGGAACAAGGAGGGTACTGATAGCGTTGCGCCCTGAGCGGCAGAGATCTGCCGTCACTCCCGCGGGCGAGCGGCCCGCGCGGTCGGTTGTGAGCGCTTCGCTACACGGTGAGCTCTTCATCATGGCGTTGTCGCCGATGGTTTCTCTCGCGACGCGGCCCCGAGTACAGATGGAGTTCCACCATGCGTTACGACGCCCAGCGCCAGCGTGCGCCCCGCCGGCCCGCCCGGGGTAGACCCCGGGTGAGCAGCAGGCCCGCCGCGCGCCCGGCACCCCCGTCCGAGCTTGATCGCGCCCTGACGGCGGCCCTGGCCGCCCCGGCGCCCGAGCCGACGACCTTCGCCGCCCTCGGCTTGCCAGCCCCGCTGGTGAGCGCGCTCGCCGCGCGCGGCATCGAGGCACCATTCGCCATCCAGGCCCGGGCCCTCCCGGACGCCCTGGACGGCCGGGACGTCCTGGGCAGGGCCCAGACCGGCTCGGGCAAGACGCTTGCCTTCGGGCTGCCCATGCTGACCAGGCTGGCCAGCCAGCGCCAGGCGGGCACCGAGGCCGCCGCTACCGGCCCGTCGCGGCACCGCCGCGAGAAGGCGCCGCGCGGCCTGGTCCTGGTCCCCACCCGGGAACTCGCCGAGCAGGTAGCCGAGGTGCTGGAGCCTCTCGGCCGCTCGATCGGCGTCACCGTCACCACGGTCTACGGCGGGGTCTCGATCGGCCGCCAGATCGACCGGATCCGGCGGGGCATTGACCTCGTGGTCGCCACCCCCGGCCGGCTGATCGACCTGCTCGACCGCGGTGCCTGCACGCTGGAGGACATCGAGGTCACCGTCCTGGACGAGGCCGACCACATGGCCGACCTCGGCTTCATGCCCGCCGTGACGCGCATCCTGGATGCCACCCCGGCCGGCGGCCAGCGGCTGCTGTTCTCGGCCACCCTCGACCGCGGGGTCGGCCAGCTGGTGATGGCGTACCTGACGGACCCGGCCGTGTGTGCCGTGGCCACCGAGGAGATCGAGAACGGCACAGCCGAGCACAGCATGCTGGTGCTGTCGGCCGGAGACAAGGTGCAGGTCGCGGCAGAGATCGCCAGCAGGCCCGCCCGGACGCTGTTCTTCGTCCGCACCAAGCACGGTGCCGACCGGCTGGCTAAGCAGTTCAGCCGGGTCGGCGTGGAGGCGGCCGCCATTCACGGCAACCTCAACCAGAACCAGCGCCGGCGCGCGCTGGCCGGCTTCGCCGCCGGGCACCCGCGCGTGCTGGTGGCGACGGACGTCGCCGCCCGCGGCATTCACGTCGACGACATCGAGCTGGTCGTGCACTTCGACCCGCCGAACGACCACAAGGACTACCTGCACCGGTCCGGGCGGACGGCACGCGCCGGCGCCGACGGCATGGTCGTGGCCCTGGTCGAAGACGGCCAGGTGCGCGAGGTCGAGCGCCTGCACCAGTCCGCGGGCATCACTCCGGCCCGGCACCGGGTCGCGCCCAGCCACGAGGTGGTCCGGAAGATCGCGACCTCCGGCACGCCGGTCCCGCCCGCGCCGGTCCTGCCGCCGCAGGCTCCGGCCAGCCAGTCCCGCGCCGGCCATCCCGGCCGGTCCCGGGACGGTCACCCGGGCCGGTCCCGCAGCGCAGGCGGCACCAGCCGCCCGCGCCCGGCGTTCGGCGAGCGCCCGGCTTCCGGCCAGCGCCCGGCCTCAAGCCAGCGTTCGGCCACAGGCGGTCAGCGATCCGGCTCCGGGCAGCAGGCACCTGGCAGCCGCCGGCCGGCCCGCGGCGGGACCGCCCGGCCGGGCCGGGGCAGCAATCGGGCGGGAACCTGACCAGGTTCCCGCCCGCTCAGCCCGCCCGCGGTAACTCACCGCGGGCGGGCTGACGCCTTTCCGGCCCTGCTGCTAGCCGATCTTGTAAGTGTAGGGAAGAGCGGTTAGCTCGTCCCCGCTTTCCTGGCCGTACGGCGGGATGTTGCCGTTGAACACGTCGACGTACAGGTTCCCGCTGACCACCGTGCCCGCCGGGCCGGCTGGCTTGATGGTCACGTTGATCGTCCGGGTCTGGCCCGGCAGGATGACGAACAGGCCGAACGCCGTGGCGGGATTGACCGCCACCTGCCAGAAGTCACCGGGTGGCGAGGTCACGGCCGGGTCGAACGGCTTGGCCGTGGCGGCCACCGCCACGCTGGCGGTGGCAGCCGGCGCCGGGCCCGGGTAGGGCCCGCACTGGTCGGGTACCACGAACCAGGCGCCGGTGGCCACGCTGCCGCCCGCCGGCGTGTACGTCGACGACGGCGTCGTCGTGCACAGCGGGCCAGGGCCGCTGGCCGAGCTGGCCAGGTCCGGGTCACCCGCGTCCGGCGAGTAGTCGAACATGATCGGTGCGGAACCGCTCGCCGAGACCGCGATGCTCGAGGTCTGCGTCGGCACGATGTACAGCGGCGGCAGCACGGTCAGCGGCAGTGCGATGCCGGTCGCCGCGTCCAGCGGCGCGAGCGCCAGCACGGCCGCGCCGTTGAGCCGCGGGTCGATGAAGTAGTCCTGCGCCGCGGCACCGTTATTCGTGATCTTTACCGGGACGGTGTAGGAGTGACCCGCCGTCAGCACTGTCTTCGCGCTGTCGGGCAGCCCCTTGGCGCTGGCCCGGACCCGGTTGAAGCGGACGTGGCCAGAGAACGGCTGGGAGATCTCGTTGCCGGCCACGGGCTCGGCGAAGTCCACGATCAGCGTCCAGGTGCCGGGGGCGGGGTGGAGGGCGTAGGCCGTCAGCGACCGCTGCGGAGTGAAGTTAATCGCCCCCGTCGTCGGGTCGACGCTGGTGCCGACGGTGTTCTGGCCGTACCCGAGCGCGTTCCCGTCCGGGCTGATCAGGTAGGCGCCCACCGGGTCGGTCTTGTCGTTGGCCAGCGTGACGTCGGCCATGACGTTCCTGACGCCGGGCCGGACCGCGAACTGGTAGTAGACCTGCTGGCCCTCGCCATTCGGCCGGCCGTTTCCGCCGGTCAGGACGCCGCTGAAGGTACCACCTGCCGCGACGTTGATCTTGCTGCGCAGGGTGACCGGCAGTGACGTCGACTGGCCGCCGTCCCGGCTGGAGGACACCACGATGGATCCGGAGGAGTCCCCGGCCCGCGCGGGCAGGCTGGCCCGCACGGCCACCGTCTTGCTGTGGCCGGGAGCCAGCCAGAACGTGCTGGGCGACACCGACGCGAACGGCACGAACTGCTGACTGGCCACCCGCCACGGGATCTTGCCGTTCGTCCCGTGGTTCGCAGCGGTGTCACCAAAGATGACCCCGGTCCAGGTCCCGGCCACCGGGTAGCGGACATCGACGTTGCCGAAGTTGCCCACGCCCTGCGGCAGGGAGTGCGCGGCGAACCGGCCGCGCGGGTCGATCAGGATCAGCCGCACCCGGGCGTTATTGCCGTTGGCGGGGTTGGCGGGATAGGCGATCGAGGCGTCCAGGCGCTGCTGGCCGGGCGCCACCTTGAAGTGGATGACCCGATAGTTGTTGGCCAGCCCCTGGTAATTAACGAACTGCGGGCTGACGCCGTCCTTCAGCGTCACCGAGCCGGCCTGGACGTTCTTGTCCGGGCCGAAGGTCCGGCCGTGCAGGTGCACGAGCTGGCCGGCCTGCCCGGCGTTGGTCACCGTCACGGGCCAGGACCTGGTGCTGCCCCCGGCGCCGATCGCGGTCAGCGGGCCGCCGGAGACGAGCACGTTGTTGCCGACCGGGTGGGCGTTGACCGACTCGGCCAGCTGGACGGCCTTGTAGCTGTTCAGCAGGCCGGCGCCCTGCTCGGTCGCCGGAGTGCCCAGGTCGGTGGCGCTGCTGACCAGGATCTGCTTGACCAGCGCCGGCGTCGGCGAGGCGCCGCCGTGGGACTGCCGGTAGGCCTGGATGACCAGCGCCGCCGCGCCCGCCACGAATGGCGAGGACTGGCTGGTGCCGCCGCTCTCCTCCACGTCGGAGGGCTGGCCCAGGAAGTTGATGCAGCCGGCGTAGTTGGGGCTGGCGTCGCAGGAGGCGAAGCTCAGGTCGCCGGGCGCGACCAGGTCAACGGTGCCGGCGGTCTGGCTGTATCCGCCGGAGCTCAGCGAGCTGATGTTGTCATTCAGCCAGCCCGTGGTCGCGAAGTAACGGGCCGCGGCGTAGTTGGTCTGGGCGTAGAAGCGGAAGTCGGTCGAGCCGCCAACCGACAGGACCTTGGGGTCGGTCGAGGGCGAGCCGATCGTGTTGGTGAAGCCGGCGTCCCCGGTGGAGACGCTGACCACCACGCCGGCCGCGGTGGCCGCGTCGTTGAACTGCTTGGTGACATTCAGCGCCGTGACGTCGGGGAACGGGTTAGAGCCGAACGACTCGTTGATCACGTTGACGTGGTCAGTCTGGACGGCGTAGTTGATGGCCTGGAGGAACGCGGACTCGGGGGTGACGCCGTTGCTGAAGACCTTCAGCCCGACCAGGCCGGCGCCGGGCGCGACGCCCTCGATCCTGATGTTGCAGGGCGCGGGAGCCGGCTGGGCGGAGAAGTGACTCACGTCGTAGACGTGGGCACCCTGGCCGGCGATGGTATTGGCGTCCAGGAAGGCCTCGTCGCCATTGGTCGGGGCGTTGGGCCCGTCACCGCTGAAGTCCTGGTAGTCGACGAACGCCGAGGTGCTGGTCCCGGGCCGGATGAAGTTCACGTTCTGGGTGTCGATGCCGTCGGCGAGCCACGCGACCTTGACGCCGGCGCCGGAGATGCCGAGACTGCGAGCGGTCTTGTCGTGCGGGTTGTCGCTCACGGTGTGGGTGAGCGCGAGGCCCTCGGGGTCGAGCAGCACCTTGCCGTTCTTCCCGCACGCGCCGGGAATGACGCGGGGCGTGAGCGAGCTGCTGGCGGCGGTCCTGCCCGCCGCGGGCGCCTGCCCGGCCTGCGCGCCATGGATCGTCACGTCGGGGATGACCTGGCTGACCGCCGGATCGGCCTTCAGCCGGGCCTCCTCACCGGGGGAGACCGTCGCGGCCATCGCGTTCACGAGGCTGTAGGAGCGCACGTGGGTGGCATGCACCCTGGTCAGCTCGGCGCGCAGGGAGGCCTGGCTGCTGGCCGCCGCGGCCGAGCGGGCCGCCTGCGCCCTGCTGCCCACCGCAGCCGCCTGGAACTGGGTCTTCATGACCACGATGACGTGCCGGTTCACGTTCGTCGACAGCCGAGCGGCCAGCGCCGCGGTCAGCTGGGCACCCGCGCTCGGGGCGGCGGGCGCGGCCAGCGCCACCGCCGACTGCCCGAGCACCAGGGTGGGTACGGTGGCGGCCGCCGCCACCAGGGTGAGCCTTCTGCGTATGGCGGCCGTCTTTGGCGCGCCACCTGCCAATCGTGCTCCCATGATCGCCTCTCGCATGCGGCAGCCAGGGCGCCGCGGGAGAGAGCCAGCGAGCACAAGGCCCGGCGGCCGGCGCGAGACTAGCCGGTCAATTCCCAAGGACGGACGCTAGCATTCCGGAAAGCACGCGGAGATTTGTTGCAAAGTAACTTTTACGTAACATCCGGTGCGTGACGGTAACAGAGGGTATAAATGGCCTGCTCAGGCGGCCTGGTCGAGGATATTAAATAGCTGCACCCACTGGGCGGGGCTGACGAACGCGACGATCGCGTCGCGCTCGATTCCGGCGGCCTGGAAGGCGGCGGCCAGGCGCGCGGCCGGGTACTCCCGGCGCAGGGAGGCTAGCAGCGAGCCGCCGACGCCGCTGAAGCCGAGGCGCACCATGCGCTGGTAGGCGCTCAGCCGGCTGGCCGGGATCAGCGGGCGCGGCCGCCGCGCGAGATGCAGGATGCCGGCGTCGACCTTGGGCACGGGCCGGAACTGAGTCCGGGCGATCGTGCCGCGCAGGTCCCAGTGCACCTGGGGCCAGGTGCTGACGGTCAGCAGGCTCCACCGGCCGTAGGCGCCGGTCCGCTTCTTGGCGTACTCCAGCTGGGTGATCAGGGTGGCGCTGGTCATGGTGCGCGCGCCCAGGCACCAGTCGACGATCGGCGAGGTCAGCGAGAACGGCGCGTTGCCCGCCACCTGGAAGGGCTGCTGGGGCGGCCGCGCAGCTAGGAAGTCCCCGATGACCACGCTGACGTTGGCGTGGTCGCCCGCGCGGGCCGTTAGCCGGCCGGCCAGGGCCGGGTCGACCTCGTAGGCCACCAGCTCACCAAACATCGCGGCCAGCGGCTCGGTCAGGATGCCCTCGCCGGCCCCTACCTCCAGGCAGAGCCCGGCGGGGTCGGGATCCACGGCGCGCAGGAACTGGGCCGCCGCGGCGGGCGAGCGCAGGTAATTCTGCGACAGCTCACGGCGCCGCCGGTCCCGCTCGGTACGCACGGGCCTGGCCGGGCTCAAAGAGACCCGCTCCCCGGCACGGCGGGCGAGGGCGCTACGGGCGAGGGCACGGCGGGCGAGGGCGCTGCTGCGGACACCCTGCCAGGGTACTGACCTGGGCGGGCGGCTCCCCCGCTGCCCAGCCGTCGGTCGGCTCAGCCGTCGGTCGGCTCAGTCGTCGGTCGAACGGCGCAGCCGCTTGGTCTGCGACCTGCGCTGCTTGGCGGCGAGGCGGCGTTCTTTCGACGCGCGAGTGGGCCGGGTCGGGCGCCGCGGCCGGGGCGGCGGCGCGACCGCCGCGCTCAGCAGGGCCGACAGCCGGGCGGCTGCGGCTTCCCGGTTGCGCAGCTGGGAGCGGTTCTCGGCGGCCGTGACGGTGAGCACGCCGTCGGTCAGCCGTCCCTCCAGCGCGCGCAGCGCCCGCTCCCTGAGCGCTGGCGGCAGCGCGGCGGACCCGGCGACGTCGAAGGACAGCTCGGCCCGGGTGTCGGAGGTGTTGACGGACTGACCGCCGGGTCCCGGAGACCGGGAGAAGCGCCAGGACAGCTCATCGGGCGGGATGGTGATGCCCCTGGCTGTCACCTCGATGGTCATATCGCCTGCTTACCACACCGCGGTCAGCGGGCTGCCGGTGCCGGGATCGCCGGCCGCGTGCGGACAATAGGGCTCCGGCAGGCGCCCAGCCCCGTCGTAACAAATTCGCGGTCGCGTCGTCACATTCAGCAACACGATGGGGGCAGATGCGGAAGAATGCACAGGTCGCCAGTCATCAGCGCACGAGCACGGAGGATTACCCATGGCCCGTCGCAGGCAGCAGGTTCTGTCGGCCGCCGTCGCCGGGGCGTGCCTGACGCTCTGCGCGTGCGGCGCAGGCTCCCGGCCCTCGGCCCCCGGGGCCGCGGCCGCGAAGTCGCGCTCAGCCGAGCTGACGGCGCGTTTTTGCGCCAGCGCGGGGTCGTTCATGCGGCAGATCCCGGCGGCTCCGGCGGCCGGTCAGCTGTCGGCCGCCCTGGCCCGGGACAACCTGACCGAGGTGCTGCAGTCCACCGTGGAGGGGTTCACCCGGCTGGAGGCCGAGGCACCGAGCCGCCTGCGCGGGCCGCTGGCGACGATCGTCAGCGGTTACCAGGCGGATGAGCAGGCGGTTCACGGGTCCGGCAGCCTGGCCCAGATCAGCCAGTCGATGGTCAGGGGAAACACCGCCAGCTCGGCCGCCTTCCACCAGGTCCTGACCTACATCTCGGCTAGCTGCAAGTAACCGCCGGGCCAGCCGGCCGCCGCCGTGCCTGACCGCCGGCCGCCGCGGGCCGCGGCTTGATCACGATCTGGCTCGCCCGGGCTGACTTCCTCCACCGCCGCCACCACCGTTTGATAGCTTCTTGGCAAATGGCCGGTACCGCCATGCCCGCGACCGGAGTCCGTGAGGGAGGGCGCAGTCCATGAGCGGCTTCAAGAAGTTCCTGTTCCGCGGGAATCTCATCGACCTCGCCGTAGCCGTGGTCATCGGCCTGGCGTTCAACGCCGTCGTGCAGGCCCTGATTGCCGACGTCGTCATGCCGCTCATCGCCGCGATCTTCCACAAGCCGAGCTTCGGCAGCCTCACGTTCACGCTGAACGGCAGCATCATTCACTACGGCCTGTTCCTGAACGCGCTGCTGACGTTCGTGATCATCGCCGCCGTGGTCTACTACCTGATCGTCTCGCCGGCCGCGCGGGTCATCGCGCTCGCCACGCGCAACCAGGAGGCGACCGAGCGCAGCTGCCCGGAGTGCCTGAGCCAGATCCCGATTGCCGCCACCCGCTGCAAGTTCTGCACCGCGGAGATCCCGCCGGTCACTCCGGCGGCGGCCGCACCGCCGAATCCGCACGGTCCCCGCCCCGGCGGGCACCGGCTCACTTAGCGTCGGCGTAGCAGTCCACGACGGCGGTCGTCATCGGGAAGCTGACCTGGGTCGCGCCGAACAGCAGTCGGCCGGCCTCCAGGGCCGCACCGGAGACGGCCGCCACCACCTGATCGGCCAGCTCCGCAGGGCAGTGCACGATCACCTCGTCGTGCTGGAAGAAGACCAGGTGCGGGCCCGGGGCCGGGCCGCTGATGGCCAGCAGCCCCCTGCGCAGGCTGGCCACCAGGACGATGGCCCAGTCGGCCGCGCTGGCCTGGACGACGAAGTTACGGGTAAACCGGCCGCGGGCCCGCGAAGCGCGGCCCGCGCCGGGATCGCCGTCGGCATCCGGGTCGCCGGAACCGCCGGCCGCCGAGCGCCAGGCAGCCGACGGTGGCGGGCAGGTCCGTCCCAGCACCGACCTGACCGTGCGGCCGTTCTCGCCGGCCTGGGCCGCCGCCTCGACGAAGGCCGACGCGCGCGGGAACCGTCGCTGCAACACCGCGAGCAGCTGGCCAGCGTCGCCGCCGGACCCGCCGTACATGGCCGACAGCAGGGCTACCTTGGCGATCGCCCGGTCGCCCCCGAACGCGCTGGCCAGCGCCGCGTACAGATCGCCCGCCGCGGCGGCCTGCGCGAAGGCCTCATCGCCGGCCAGCGCGGCCAGCACCCGCGGCTCCAGCTGGGCCGCGTCCGCGACGACGAGCACCCAGCCCGGGTCGGCCACCACGGCCCGGCGCAGCACCTTGGGTATCTGCAGGGCGCCGCCCCCGCGGGACGCCCATCGCCCCGAGACAACCCCGCCCACCACGTACTCGGGACGGAACCGCCCGCCGGACACCCAGGTGTCCAGCCACGACCAGCCGAACGCCGCATGCAGCCGCGACAGCTCCTTGTACTCGGCCAGGATCGGGATCGCCGGGTGATCGATCTGCCGCAGCACCGCCAGCCTGGTCGACGGCACCCGCACGCCCTCACCGGCCAGGGCCTGGACGAGCTGGGCCGGCGAGTCCGGGTTGATCTCGCGCCCCGCGCCGAAGGCGGCCGATATCCGGGTCGCCAGCTCAGCGAGCCTGGCGGGCCGGGGCGGATGGCCGGCGGCCGGCGGTCCCCCGCGGCCGGCCAGGACAGCCGGGACAGCCGGGACAGCCGGGCGCGCGCCGAGCAGCTCGGTCAGCAGCCGGTCGTGGACGTCGGCCCGCCAGGGCAGCCCGCGGTAGCTCATCTCGGCCGCGGTCAGGCCGCCCGCCGATTCCGCCGCGGCCAGCAGCGCGAACCGGCCCGGACGCTCGTCGGCCGCGATGCGCGCCTGCTGACCGGCATAGACGGCCAGCAGGTCGGCCAGGGCCATGGTCGCCTCGGCCAGGTCGGCCTCGGCCGTGTCGGCGACATCGAACAGCGACGGCTGAGCGCCGGCCCTGGCCGAGCGGCGCACCGCGGGGATGGGCAGCCCGCGCAGTCGCGCGGCCGCCGCCGCCAGGAAGGTGGGACCACCGGTAACGCCCTCCCGGCCTAGCAGCAGCCCTTCGGTCAGGGCCACGTCGTGACAGCGCTCGACGCGCACTCCCGCCCGGAGCAATGCCGGATAGATCTCGGCGGTGGCCGGCCAGACCCAGCGAACCGGCCCGGCCCGCTCGTAGTCCCGGATCGCGGCCGCCAGGTCGGGGACCACGATGGCCTGGGCGACGGGACCGGGCTGACCGGCAGGACCCGGCTCGGCGGCCGGGCCCGGCTCACCGAATGGGCAGAGCACGCCAGAGCGCCCCGGCCCGGCCACCACAGCAACCAGCACGCAGCTGATTGTCCGGCATCGGTCTGACAGTTGCCCGGCCAGTACCGGAGCCCGGGTGTGCGACAGATTTGTAGGTAGCACGATCGCATCTGGCAGCTAGCGAGGTCGGGCCACGGTTGCCTGGTTGCGGGGCCGTGTCCAGATTTCGTCCCAGCGGCCGCTGGCTTCCTGGCAGCGCAGGGCGATGATGCC
>DATCEO010000088.1:0-2833 GCA_036510065.1 Streptosporangiaceae bacterium
GCCGCCCTCGGTGGCCGGCTGGTGCAGCAGGATGCGCGCGTTGGGCAGGGCCAGCCGCTTGCCCGCCGTGCCCGCGGCCAGCAGCACCGCCGCGCCCGACGCCGCCTGGCCGATGCAGACCGTCTGCAGCTCGGGCTGGACAAACTGCATCGTGTCGTAGATGGCCATCATCGAGGTCACCGACCCGCCGGGCGAGTTGATGTACATCGTGATGTCGCGGTCGGGGTCCAGCGACTCCAGCGCGATCAGCTGCGCGATGACGTCGTTGGCGGAGGCGTCGTCGATCTGCACGCCCAGGAAGATGATCCGCTCCTCGAAGAGCTTGTTGTACGGGTTCATCTCCTTGACCCCGTACGAGGTGCGCTCCACGAACGAGGGCAGGACGTAGCGGGATTCCGCCGATCCCGGCACCAGGTGCCGCGGCCCGGCCAGCCCGCGGCTGGATGTACTCACTTGCGGCTCCTCCGCTCCATGTCCGGTTGGTCCGGCGTGGCGATTCATGACACCGGCCCGATAGTCGGGACCTCGACGGCGCTGCGGATCACGTGGTCCACGAAGCCGTACTCCTTGGCCTGCTCCGCGGTGAACCAGCGGTCCCGGTCGGCGTCCTTCTCGATCTGCTCGACGCTCTGCCCGGTGTGGAAGGCCGTGCGCTCGGCCAGGGTGCGCTTGATGTACAGCATCTGCTCGGCCTGGATCCGGATGTCGGACGCGGTCCCGCCGATGCCGCCCGAGGGCTGGTGCATCAGGACGCTGGCGTGCGGCAGCGCGTAGCGCTTGCCCGGGGCGCCCGCCGCCAGCAGGAACTGGCCCATCGACGCGGCCATGCCCATCGCGTAGGTGGCCACGTCGTTCGGGACGTACTGCATCACGTCGTAGATGGCCAGGCCCGCGTACACGGACCCGCCGGGCGAGTTGATGTAGATGCTGATGTCGCGCTTGTCGTCCTCGGACGCGAGCAGCACCATCTCGGCGCACATCCGGTTGGCGATGTCCTCGTCAACCTGCTGGCCGAGAAAGATGATCCGGTGCCGGAGCAGCCGGCTGAATATTTGTTCGGTAATCAGCGGCGGGGCCGCTTCCGCGGTGCGCGCCAGGATCCCTGCCGGGTCCTCGAAGGCCGGAGGCGTCACTCTGCTCTCCATTTCCGCTCACGTATTTGCGTCATTGACATGGACGATAACTCCGGGCCAGGGTCAGATCGTCCGCGCCCCAGCCCTGTTCGCTGTCGGCGCAGGCAATAGCCGGGAACTCAGGACGGCCAGGACCCGCAGGCGGGCCCTGGCCAGCGGCCCTGTTCCGGCCGGGTCACGCGGTGGCGCTGCCTGGCTCGTCATCCCCCGCGCCGTCCTCTGCTGAGCTGTCTCCCGCCGGGCCGTCCCCCGCCGTCCCGGCCTCCCCCGCACTGGCCTCAGGCGCCTCCGCGGCGCTGTCCCCGGCCGCACTGTCCCCGGCCGTGCTGTCCTCAGCCTCGCCGGCCTCGGCGGCACGGTCCTCACCCTCGCTGGCCTCAGCCTCGCCGGCGTCCGTCTCCTCGGCCTGGCCGGCCCGCATGGCCGCCTCGATGTCGACCGGCTGGCCGGCCTCGTCGGTCACGGTGGCGCGCTCGGTGATGAGGGTCAGGGCCTTGCCCCGCAGCACCTCGGTGATCACGGAGCCGATCTGGTTCCGGTCGGCCAGTTCCTGGGCCAGCCGGTCGGGCTGCACGCCCATCCGGTACGCCTGCTCGATCACGAACGAGTTGAGCTCGTCCTGCTCGATGTTCAGCTCTTCCTGCCGGGCCAGCTGGTCCAGCACGAAGCCGGCCTTGACCGAGCGCCGCGCGCTGTCGGTGATCTCGGTCTCGAGCTGCTCGGCGGTCTGGCCGGACGTGGCCAGGTAGTCGTCCATGCTGGTGCCGCCCCGCTCCAGCTGCTCGTCGAGCGAGTCGCGGCGCATCTGGATCTCGCTGTTGACCATGCTGTCCGGCAGCGGGATGTCGATCTTGCTGAGCACCGCCTCCAGCGCGCGCTCGCGCGCCTGGCCGACCTGCTGCATCCCCTTCATGGCTTCCAGCTGGCCGCGGGTCCCGGCCCGGAACTCGCCGAGCGTGTCGTACTCGCTGGCGGACTGGGCGAACTCGTCGTCCAGCTCGGGAAGCTCCTTGACCTTGACGCTGTGCACGGTCACGGTCACCTCGGCCTGCTCGCCGCCGTGGTCCCCGCCGACCAGCTCGGCGGTGAACGCCGTCGACTCACCGGCTGACAGCCCGGTCAGCGCCTCGTCCAGGCCGTCCAGCAGGCTGCCGCTGCCCACCTGGTAGGAGTAGCCGCTGACCTGCGCGTCCTCGACTGGCTCGCCGTCTACCGAGGCGGACAGGTCGATCGAGGTGAAGTCGCCGTCCTCGACCGGCCGGTCGACGCCCTTGAGCGAGGCGAACCGCTCACGGAGGCCGCCGATGTACTCCTCGACCTCGTCCGGGGTGACCACGGCGTTGTCCACGGTCACCGGCAGCCCGTGCAGGTCGGGGAGATCGAACTTCGGCCGCACGTCCACCTCGGCGGTGAAGGCCAGCTCCTTGCCGTCGTCCAGCTTGGTGATCTCGAGGTCCGGCTGGCCGAGCGCGAACACGTCGTTCTCCTGCAGGGCCTGCCCGTACAGCTGGGGAACGGCCTCGTTGACCGCCTGCTCCAGCACCACCCCGCGGCCGAAGCGCTGGTCGATGATGCGCGGCGGCACCCGGCCCGGCCGGAAGCCGGGCACGCGCACCTGCCGGCCGACCTCGCGGTAGGCCTTGTCGAGGCTGCCCTTCAGCTCCTCGAACGGAACTTCGATGGTCAGCTTCACCCGGGTC
>DATCEO010000089.1:0-13618 GCA_036510065.1 Streptosporangiaceae bacterium
GGGACGCGCAGATCGCCCGGCTGACCAGGGAGAAAGCCAAGCTGGAGCAGGAGCTGGCCACGTCCCGCTTCGTGGTGGAGGTCCAGGCAAAACTTGGGGCGCTCTTGGAGAAGCTCTCCGAGAGCGCGGACAGCGAGCAGGAGCCGACGCCGTGACCGGCGAGGCCATCACCGCGCTGGCCCCGCGGATCGGCACCCGGGCCGCGTGCCGGGCGGCCGGGGTGCGCAGGCCAGCTGGTACCGCCGTCACCGGGCCAGCCCGCCCCGGGACCGGCGGCCGCCGGTGCCGCACCGGGACCGGGTCCAGCCCCGCGCCCTGGCACCGGCTGAGCGCCAGGCCATCCTGGATGCCCTGCACTCGCCGCGGTTCGCCGACCTGACCCCGGGCGAGGCCCGGGCGGTCCTGCTGGATGAAGGCGTCTACCTGGGGTCGCAGTCCACGTTCTACCGGCTGCTGCGCCGGGCCGGGGAGACCCGGGAACGGCGGCGGCAGGCTGTCCATCCCGCCGCGGTGAAGCCCGAGCTGCTTGCCACCGGCCCGAATCAGGTCTGGTCGTGGGACATCACCAGGCTGCACGGCCCGGCGAAATGGACGTACTACTACCTTTACGTGATCCTCGACATCCATTCCCGCTACGTGACCGGCTGGATGCTGGCGGCCCGCGAGTCCGCCGTCCTGGCGGAGAAGCTCATCGCCGCCACCTGCGCGAAGCAGGGCATCAGCCGCGGGCAGCTGACCATCCACGCCGACCGCGGCTCGTCGATGACCTCGAAGCCGGTGGCGTTCCTGCTCGCCGACCTCGGCGTCATCCAGTCTCACTCCCGGCCTCATGTGAGCAATGGCAACCCGTACTCTGAGGCGCAGTTCAAGACCCTGAAATACCGGCCCGGATTCCCCGCCCGCTTCGGCTCGATCGAAGCCGCCCGGGCACACTGCCAGGCGTTCCTGGCCTGGTACAACCACGACCACCGCCACTCGGGAATCGGCCTGCACACCCCGTCCGGCCTCCACCACGGGCACGCCCCCGCCGTCCGCCAGAAACGAGCCGCCACCCTCGGCGCCGCCTACGCCGCCCACCCCGAGCGCTTCGTCAGCAGGCCGCCCGAGCCACCGGAAATCCCCGCCAGCTCCTGGATCAACCCGCCCCAGAACACGGAGGCCACCACCCGGTAAAACACGCGAACCGGTGCCTCACAGAGGTTGACAGATTCCGTACCCGCTCGCGCCCGCAGGCAGCTGGGCTGTCACCCAGGCAAGCTGATCACCCACTGGCCAGTGCTACGCCGAGCCCTGCTGGTAGAACGGAGCGGACTCCTTGCGGAACAAGAGCACGAGCGCCGCCAGCCCGACGACCCAGATGACGGCGCCGACGATGACGGTGGCGATGGCGTGCACCACGTCGATCGACAGCAGCAGGTCCAGGGTGTTGATGGTGAAGAGCACTGCCGCGACGATCCTGGCCCAGCGCCGGCCCCGGTCGTTGGCCCAGGCCATCCAGAGCCACAGGGCGATGGTGATGAGCGCCCCGAGGACCAGGGCGGTCGTCCGGGCGGCCGCCACGTTATGCAACTGCGCCGCGGTGTAGTTCCGGTTGGCCTTGAACAGGGCCGACTTCAGGCTTCCGACGGTGGTCACGGCCACGAGCAGGGCCACCACTTCGAGGCCGGCGCCCACGAACATGAGCTTGACCGCGGCCCGCACTGGGGCCGGCGGCTGGCTGCGCGCAGGCGTCGGCGAAGACTTCGAGATCGGGTAACGCTCCGGCATGCTGCCTCCAAGGGTCCGCCGCCGCGGCATGTCATGATATCGGGCCCGGCGCTGTTCAGGTCGCCGCTTGCCCGCCGTCTGGGCCCCGGCCGGCCGGGGCCGGGCGCGGAGGGGCCGCGGGGGACCCAGGGGCCGACTCCGCCCGTGTCGTCCCGTTTGGGCTATGACCTGCGTCACCTGTAGATGGCCCCGGTCGGCCCGGCCGGAAATGGCCTGTTAGTTTGAAGATGAGGAATGACTGAAGGGCCAGATCGGAGGGCTCGGTGAGCCTACCTGTACGCCAGCGGAGAGTGCTCGAGCGCATCGAGAGCAGGCTGAGGGGATCCGATCCCCGGCTTGCGGCAATGTTCACCATTTTCAGCCGGCTCACCCGAGAAGAGGAAATGCCTCGGATCGAGGAGCTCCGGCACCGTGCCGCGATGCTGCTCGCGATGGTCCGGCTCAGGCTGGCGTTCATCGGCCGGCTGGGCCGCCGGACCGGGCCCCGCCACCAGCTAGCTGTCTTCTTCCCGCTGGCGCTGGTGCTGATGACCGCGACGATCGTGCTGGTCGCGAAGTTTGGCGGCACCACGCGCTGTGCGGCGGTCACCACCGTGGCAACGGCCAAGCCGCATCCCCGCGGCAAGCTGGTCGCGAAGGGTGCCCGGCGCTGCCCGGTGCTCGGCCCCAGTCTCGTGCCCATGGGCCGCTAGCCGTTACGGACGGATCGCGACCAGCTCCGGGCGCTGGCAGGGCGCCGCGCCGCTCGCCCCGGTCACGCCCAGCTGGGCACAGGCGGCCAGGACGACCGGACCGCCAGCCGGGTCGGCACTGCCCCCCAGGCCCGACAGGTCCGCGAAGAAATGCGGCCACGGCACCGCCTTCGCCGTCCAGATCACCCGCTTGCGGAACAGGTCATAGCCCCACGCGTCACCCAGTGCGCCCTCGTCCAGCCCGAAGGCCACCCCCCGGCTGACGGCGTACAGCCCGGTGCCGAGCGCGGCCGAGCTGGTGCGGATCCTCCCGGTCGCCGGGGCGAGTCCGATCAGGGCCCGTCCGCTGGCCACGTACAGAACCTGGCGGGCGGTATCGGCGACCTGCGGCACCAGGCCCGCGCGGCGCCAGAGGAACCGCCCGCTGGCCTGGCTGTAGGCGCTCAGGCCCGCAGGCCCGGAGAACAGCACGGCGCCGCCGATCGCGCTGCTCAGCGTGCCGGCAAAGGAACCCCCGGCGGGCTTGAGGAGCTGCTGGGCGCCCGTCGTCAGGTCGATCCGCCGCAGCGCGGTGACCGGCGAGGCCCCGAGGTAGCCGCCCTTCGCAACGGTGACGAACAGGTCATCGCCAGCCACCCGCCAGGCTTGCGCCACAGTCCCGGTGGGCCTGCTCCAGATCACCCGGCCCGATGCATTGGCGTAACTGGTCACGGCCCTAGTGCCGACGATCACCGTGGCGGCGGGACTCGCCGCCACGGCGCCCCCGTACGGGCCGGCGGGATAGGCCCGGACCCGGCGGCCGGTCGTCCCGGACAGCACGACCTCCTCCCGGCCGACAGCCCCGGGGCCAGCCGGGATGGACACACCGACCGTTACCACGCCTGGCCAGGCCCGTACCGAGTCGATCGCCGAGCTCACCGGGAATCCGGCCAGGCTCGCCGTCCACAGCGGCGCTCCGTCCGACAGCCGGTAAGCAGCGACGGTGACGCCGAAGCCGACGGCCGCCACCCCGCCGCCCACCCCCGCGAACGCCTGGCCGGTGCTGAGCACCGTGCCCAGGGCGCCGCCCTGGGCCGTCCAGGATCCGGGCAGCTGCCTCGTCCAGCGGATCACGCTTTCGCTCGGCGAGCAGCGGGCTGCGGCACAGCGGGCGGCCGGGACCCTGGTCGCCCGGCCGGGAATGACGGCCGCCCCGATCAGCACCGCCGCCAGGATGCTCCGCCGCGCCCACACTGCCGACCCGCGCATGACCACAACGACTACCGAATGACCCTTCCGATCGCAGTCCGGCGGCGGGCGACTTTGGCCGGCGGTAGCCGGCGCTGGCCGGCGATGGTCGCCGGGGCGGCCAGCCCGCCTGATGACTCGCCCTACGCTAGACCCGTTTGCGGCCCGTGGCAGGCGAGCCGGCCGGAGTGTGATCACCGCCCGGCTACTGGCCGGGATGCCCGCAGCGCGCGGCCAGGCTCGCTGAGTACGGTGGTTGTGGCCAAGATGGCCGGCCGCCCCGGCCCGCGAGGGCCGGCGTTAAGGAGGAGATCGATGACTAACCGGGCACCGCTGCCCCACGAGTTCCTGCCGCAAGTGCCGTCGTTCACGGTCGAGAGCGACGACGTCGCCCACGAGAAGCCCCTGGGCGATGCCCAGGTCTACAACAGCTTCGGCATGTCGGGCCAGAACATCTCCCCGCACCTGCGCTGGCACGGGTTCCCGCCGGAGACCAAGGGCTTCGCGGTGACCGCCTTCGACCCGGACGCGCCCACCGGCTCGGGATTCTGGCACTGGCTTGTACTGGACATCCCCGCCTCGGTGACCGAGCTGCCGACCGGCGCCGGCGCCGCGGACACGGAACTGCCCGGAGACGCGTTCTCCGTGCGCAACGACTACGGGACGAAGGACTTCGGCGGGGCGGCGCCCCCCGAGGGCGACCCGGCGCACCGCTACGTCTTCACGGTCTACGCGCTGGACACCGACCACCTGGGCGTCGACTCGGACGTCTCCCCCGCGGTCGCCGGCTTCAACCTCCGCTTCCACACAATCGCGCGCGCCCACATCATCCCGGTCTTCGGCCACTAATCCCGGCCCGGTCGCCGGGACCGGAGGCAGCGCGGGGCCTGGGGCCCGGGGCCTGGGGCCTGGGGCCTTGGGCGCGGGGGGCCGCGGGGGCCTGGGGCGCGGCCTGCGGCCGGTGCCTCTGGGCGCGCGGCTGCGGCCGGTGGCCCTGGCCGCGCGGCCTGCGGCCGGTGGCCGCGCGGGGCCTGGAACGTCATGAACGGGCATTTACTGCTGCTCTTACGTCAGTAGATGCCCGTTCATGACGTTTGCTGACAGCCGGGTGCGGGACTCGCGGGGAAGCTGTGATTGCGGGGGCGGATGGGGTCAGCCGTCGGAGCTGGCTGGGAGCAGCGGGAACATTCGCGCCACCACGCCGACTGGCATGACCGCTCCCACGGAACCTGCAGCCCCGTGAATCCCATTAGTACCTCTAGCACCTTCATAACTGTTAGTCACACCAGCACCGTCAGAACTGTCAACCACACCAGCACCGTCAGAACTGTCAGCCATACCAGCACCGTCAGTCTCAGCAGCCGTACCTGCCCCGCCAGCCTTACCAGCCTCACCAGCACCAGCGGGGCGCGCACGATGAGCGCGATCGGCAAAGCTCGCCACGACCGACCGGACCGCTGCGGCCATATCGGTCAGCTCGCCGAGCGTGAGGTAGACGACAGCGCTGAACGCCTCATCGCGCCAGCCCGGCGGGGCCGTGTCCCGGCCGGCCAGCCAGCGCCGGTAGCCCTCGTTCTCCAGCTCCCTGGCCAGCTGGCCGAACTCATCGCCGGGACCCGGCACCTGCGGCTGCGCCGCCAGCCGCCAGGGCCGCACCCGGCCGCGCGCGCCTGGAGCCTCCTCCACGCGACCGTAGCGCTCCAGTTGCCGCAGGTGGAACGAGCAGGCGCCGGAGCTCTCGCCCAGCTCCCGCGCGGCCTCGGTCGCCGTCAGCGTCGGGCGCCGGGCCAGCAGGTCCAGCAGCGCCACCCGGAGCGGATGGCCCAGCGCGGCAGCAGGCCGGCCGGGCCGCACAGTCCCGGCCGCGCCGGGCACAGTCCCGGCCGGGCCGGGCATCCCGAGCTGAGCGCCTCCCACGAGCCGCGCCTCCGCATCAGCTTTGCAAAGCAATTCTTTGCAAAGTATTATAACGGTACCAGTGTCAACGCCGCCACCGGCCGAGCGCGGCCCCCTGGGGGCCGAATGAAAGGGACCGCATGACTGTCCGCCCAGTTCGCCTGTTCGGCGACCCGGTGCTGTGGACACCCGCCGAGGAGGTCACCGACTTTGACCGGCAGCTGCGCCGGCTGGTGGACGACCTCACCCAGACGCTGCGCGATCAGCGCGGGGCCGGCCTGTCGGCCCCGCAGATCGGGGTCAGCCAGCGCGTCTTCGTCTTCGACGTGGATGGCGCGCGCGGTCACCTGATCAATCCCGTCCTGGGCTTCCCCGACGACGCCGAGCAGGGCGGCCCCGAGGGCTGCCTGTCTTTCCCCGGCATCTACTACGACGTCCGGCGGCGTCTCAACACGGTCGCTGCTGGCCTGGACTCTGACGGGCGCCCGGTTCGCATCGTCGGCGACCGTCAGCTGGCGCGCTGCCTGCAGCACGAGACCGACCACCTCGACGGAGTCCTGTTCCTGGACCGCATGGACACCTTGACCCGCAAGCAGGCGATGCGGGAAATCCGCGAGGCGGACTGGGCCGGGCTGACGCCGCCCGCCGTCAAGGTCAGCCCGCACGCGGTGCACGGCCTGATTCGCTGACCGAGCGGCTGGGCTACCCGATCCGCTGATCTTCAGGGAGGCGTCGCGGCGTAGCCTCCTTGGTGGCCCGGCGGTTAGCCCGCCCGGCCGCAGCCAGTGCCTGAGGGCAACGATCGGCAGTCCGTAATCAGGAGGTGCAGAGATGGCGCTCGACGAAGACGCCGCGCGGCTGGCCAAGGGAAAGAACCTGGCCACCGTGGTGACGCTCATGCCCGATGGCCAGCCGCAGGCCCTGCTGACCTGGGTGGACCACGACGGCGAGCACGTCCTGGTCAATACCGAGCCCCAGCGCCAGCGGGCTAAGAATCTCAGCCGTGATCCGCGCGTCACCGTGCTCATCCATTCCGCTGACAATCCGTGGGACTGGGCCGAGGTCCGGGGCCACGTGGTGGACACCATCGGCGGCGCGCAGGCCCGCGAGCACATCGACGAGCTGTCGCGGAAGTACGTCGGCCAGGACTACGGCGCCCCAATCGGTCCCGACGGCCGCATCATCCTGGTCATCGCCCCCGACAAGGTCAACACGCCCAGGTCGCTCGGGATGGGGTAGCGCCCGCCCGACGGGCGTCCGTCAAGGGCCAGGTGCCCCGCGGGCAGACGGGGAACCTGGCCCGACGGCCAGCTGATGGCGCTACCGCACCGTAAGCGCGGGCATGACGAGCCGGAAAGAGATCAGCCCGCCGTGGCGCGACGGCACGGCGCTGTTGCCGTAGTTGCACGCGCCGCTGGGCCGTCTCGGGTAGTTGAACGTGAACCTCAGGCGCACCCGACCGCGGCCCTTGGCCCCCGCGAACACGCCCGTGCTATGGCGGGGCCGCATGACCACCGTGCCGGTCAAGGTGAACTGGAGCCGGCAGATCGCCTTGTTGAGCACTTTCTGGCTGCTGTGGGAGCTGGCCTGCCGCACCGTGAACCAGCCGTCCGGCGTCCTGATCGAGTGCGTGCTGGACTTAGTGCTGCCCAGGCCGACGACCCCGCGGGTGCGGATGATCCCGCGGAACCGTACCGGAACCCTGGGGTTCTTCTTTCCGGCCTGGATCCAGGCCGCCCGGCCGTACAGGGCGCCATGGACCACCTCCGGGCCAGTGGTCCACGCCGGGCGGACCGCATGAGTGCTCGCTCCCGCGGGTCCTCCCGCTAACACGAGCGAGGCCGCGCTGGCCGTCACGGCCAGCGCGGCAAGCTTCTTCCTGAGCTGCATGCCTGTTCCCCCTTCAGGATTAACGTGCTTCTGTGGGGGTGACGCTACACGCAGTTACGAAGGTTTCAGCTGAGATAAAGCAGTCGGCGCGAGGTGTCGGCGCAGCCGCCCGGCTTGCTCCGCCGGGGCAGGTCTTTAAGAAAGAGCGAGGTTCTTCTTCAGATCCCCTTCATATACCCGCGCGGCAGCGGCTGCCGCTCCTTATTTACCTACTCTGGGAGCAGAAGGCAGCCCGTCGAGGACGTTATTTAAGGAGCCCGGTGGCCGTATCGGGCATTTCCGCTGAGAGCCCCTGGTCCGGAGATGATTGTCCGGCGACCGTGCTCATCGTTGAGGACGACGCCGGCATCGCGACTCAGCTTTCCCGCGGCCTGCGCATAGCGGGGTATGAAATCTCGAGCGTGACCACTGGGCGCGACATGCCCAGATGGCCCGCCACGGACGTGGTCCTGCTCGACCTCGGACTGCCGGACATCGACGGCCTCGACGTCTGCCGCCAGATCCGCGCCCGCTCCGACGCGGCCATCATCGTGGTAACCGCACGCGGCGAGGAGAGTGACCGGGTGCGGGCGCTCGACCAGGGCGCGGACGACTACCTGGTCAAGCCCTTCGGCATGGCGGAGCTGCTGGCCAGGATCCGTGCGGTCCTGCGGCGCAGCCGCTCGCTCGACACCGAGCTGCTCCGGTTCGGCGACGTCACGGTGGACTTGCGGACCTGCAAGGTGACAGTGGCGGGCCAGGACGTGTCACTCACTCCCAAGGAGTTCGACATCCTGGAGTGCCTGGCCGCCGATCCGGGGCGGGTGGTCAGCCGCCAGGAGATCATGGACCAGGCCTGGGACGCGCACTGGTACGGCCCGATGAAGGTCCTTGATGTGCACCTCGCGTCCCTTCGCAAGAAGCTCGGCGAGCCAGGGCTGATCGAGTCCGTCTACGGGCGCGGCTTCCGGCTCGCTGATCCACGGTGAGACGTCGCCTCCTGCTGGCGCTGGTCGGGCTGACCGCCGCCGTCCTCATCGGGGCGGTCGTACCGCTCGGCCTGCAGGCCTCCGCGCACGACTACGCGGCTTACGTCGAAGACGCCCAGTCCCAGGCCAGGACCGAGGCCACGGCGGCCGAGGAGTTGCTCGCCGACCGCCTGGCAGGCGCTGAGCTGGGCCACGACCTCGTCCTATCCGCCCGCGCGGGCGACACCGTCGCCGTCCTGTCGCCCGGTGGCAGCGTCATCAGGAAGGCGGGCGGCCGCATTGTCGTCCCGCGCCGGGTGCTCGGCCAGGCCGAGCGCTCGGGCAACCTCACCACCGATGTGGCCCGCGACCGGGTCCTGGTGGTCGTGCCCGTCCGCAGCGGAGGCACGACCCTGGGCATCGTAGCCCTACTGCGCCCCACTGAGCGGCTCGAATACAGCCTCCGCACGTTCTGGCTGACTCTGGTCCTGATCGCCGCAGGGGCCCTGACCGCGGCGATCGTGCTGGCGTTCGGGCTGTCCCGGTGGGTGGTCAGGCCCCTGGCCACGCTCGACGCCTCGGCCCGCAGGCTCGGTGACGGAGACCTGTCCGCGCGAGCACCTGCCGCGTCCTGGCCGACGGAGTTCCGCCGGCTGGCAGACACCTTCAACACGATGGCCAGCCGACTGGAGACGCTGGTACACGGCCACCGCGCCGTGATCGAGGACGTGTCCCACCAGCTCCGAACTCCGCTCGCTGCGCTGCGGCTTCGGCTCGACCTGCTCGCGCCCGAATCCGGCGAGGACGCCGCGGACTTGGCCGGTGCTCTGGGCGAGGTGGCCAGGCTCTCCCGCCTGGTCGACGGGCTGCTGGCCGTGGCCAGGGCCGAGAATGCCTCACCCCAGGCCGTGCCCGTGCGAGCCGACCAGGTGGTGAGCGAGCGCGTCGCGGCCTGGGTCCCGGTCGCCACCGAGCAGGGCATCCAGCTCAGCACGGAAGAGCCGCAATCGGTGGTGGCCCTGGTCGGCGACGGCTACCTGGAGCAGATCCTGGACAACCTGATCGCCAACGCGGTGGACGCGGCCGGAGCAGGCAAGCACATCAGGGTAGGCGCGATGAATGTCGAGCACAGAGCCCAGGTCGTCGTAGCTGATGACGGCCCAGGGATGAGCCAGGCGGAGATGGACCGAGCCTTCCGGCGGTTCGCTACCACCAGCACCAACGGCGGCTCGGGACTGGGCCTGGCTATCGTCTACCGGCTGGCTAGCTCCAGCGGCGGCTCGGCCAGGCTGACCCGCACCGACGGCGGGGGCCTGACGGTGATAGTGGAACTGCCGCTGGCCACGCCGGCCAGTCCGGGACTGGCCGGCCCAGGCGGCAAGCCGGGCTAGATGACGCGCGGCTGGCCAGGGCGCCAGGACTAGCCGGTCAGGACCAGCCGCTGGATGCTGCGCCCGGTCAGGCAGACGGCAAGGCCCAGGACGCCGACATCACGCAGGGTGAGATCGGACAGTCCACCAGTGACCGCTAGCGAGATGACAATCTCCAGCAGCAGCACGGCCGCCGCCGCCGCCGCGGCCCGGGTCGCGATGCCCGCGATGATGGCCACCGCTAGCACGAGCAGCAGCCAGCCATGGGCCAGGACCAGGATGACCGCCACGGCCGAGGTCGGCGAGAAGAGCGGGACGTAACCGGTCCACAGCGATGGCTGGACGAGCTCGTGAAAGCCGAACCACGCCAGCACCAGGCCCAGCAGGACCCGAGCCAGGGTCGGCGCCCATTGCTCGGTGACCCGGCCTGCCCGGCCGCCGATAGTCGCGGCTGTCCCAGGGCGGCCCGGTGCACGGCTCCTGGCCTGGTTGGCCGCCGTGCGGCCTCCGGCCCGGCTCGCCGCTGAGCGGCTCGTCCGCTCCGAACTCATGGCAGGATCCTGCCATGAGCGTTGGTGACGACCAGGCCGTCGTCGCCCAGGCTGTAGTCGCTGGAACCTGAGTCATCACCCATCGACGCCTCCACGACGTAGACCCTGGCCCCCTGCGGATACAAACGCGCTGTCGCCGGCTGGCCGCTGACACCTGCGGCGACCGAGATGCCCGTGCCCTGACGGTGTACTGATACAGACAGCCCGGTCAAGGCAGCCCGCGCGGTGGCGTCCGGGGTTCCGGGCCAGACCTGGTACGAATACTGCGCGAACGACTGGGTGGCGAGCAGCGGGCCCGTGCTGGTGGTGGCGCCGGGGGCTGGTGCGGCCGAGGTGGCTCCCGGCGCGGCCGCGGGCCCGGAGGAGCGGGACGGCCCGGCCGACGGCGACGGCCGGACGGTGGCCACCCCCGGCGGGACCGCGGCCGACGCGGATGCCGAGGCAGCCCCGGCGGCTAGACCGGGCGCCACGGCCAGGCGGTGATGCGACCAGCCATGGATGGCCATGATCACGCCCGCGACAGCGGTCAGAGCTAGCAGCGCGAGCCCCCGCGGGCCCACCGGCGAGCGGACGGCTTTCATTCGGGGCGGTGTCCTACCACCAGCCCGGCCTCGGCCACGATGGTGCTCGCGGACACCTCGGCGAAGCCGCTATTGGTGAACATAGTCGTCCAGGCGTCCATAGATACCGGCCGTTCCTGGACGCGCACCAGGTAGCGCGCCGCGTTCTTGGCGATCCGCCACCAGCCGCCCGGGCCCTTTCTGGCCAGCGTCGTCACCTTGGACCTGATGATGACCCGGTCCCGGCTGGAGGCCCCGCGGCCGAACATCATGTCGGCCACGATCAGCCTGCCCCCCGGACGCAGCCAGCCGTACGCGGTCGCGACCAGCCGGCTCTTGTCGGCATCACGCAGGTGATGCAGGGCATAGCTGGAGACAATGAGGTCGACGCTCTCCGGCGGCAGCCGCAGGTCCTCGATCGGCACCGCCACGGCGTCCAGGTTGGGCACGCCCCGCTGTCCGGCCTCCTGCCGCAACTGCGAGATCATGGCCGAGCTCACGTCTACCGCCAGGACCTGGGCGCCCGCCATGGCCAGCGGCAGGCTGATCTGCCCGGTTCCGCAGCCCAGATCCACGACCTGCATGGCCGGCACGATCTTGGCGGCCTCCAGGACCGCGGCCGTTACCCTGGTCAGGCCGGCCGAGCCGTGCTGGTCCCAGGTCGCGACCCGGCCCGACCACACGCGGCGCTGGCGGCGGACCGCATTCTGGGTGGCGAACCGGGCTAGCCGGTGCCTGCCGGGCTCGTTGTCCTGCTGCAGGGCAGAGGCTGCTGACGCCTTGCTGCCGCGGGCCGACGCCTTAGCTGAAGTCATCCACCCAGGCTAGCCAGGACTGCGCCAGACGCCTGATCCTGCGGACTCAGATGTGGTTAAGAATTCTTCAGATCTGGTAAGGGCTCGCGGTAGCTGAGCCCTGGCTGAGCCCAATTGATCTCCCGGGTGCCCGGCGGAGCACCCCGGTCCGGGCCATCCGGCTGCGTGCCGCTTCTCACCTGGGCGATCCGGTCAGCCGGATACCCTGCAGGCGTGAACCGGAGTGCTCTCGTCCGCGCGCCAGCCGGGCCGCCCCGTCATCGCCAGGCTTCGGGCGGCCGCCGCTGGTGGCTCGCCACGCTGGGAGTGGCTGCCGCAGCCGTGCTGGCCGCCGGGCTCGTCGCGGCCCGCGCGATGACCGCCGGGCCGGCTCCGCGGCACGCGGCCCGGATCGCGGGATCGCCCGCGCCGAGTCCCACCCCGGCGCCGCGGCCCAGGCCGCCGCGGCGGCTGCCAGTCGGAACGATGGGCAGCTACGCCGTCGCGGCGCACGTCCTCCGCCTGGTCGACAGGTCCCGCCCCAGGCTCGGCCCGCGAGACTTGCGGACGGTGGTCCGGTACCCGGTCATCCCCGCGGCGACGGCGGCCGCCGGCCCGCTGGCCCGCGGCCTGTTCCCGCTCGTGGTGTTCGCACCCGGCTACCTGCAGTGCGACGGCAGTTATGCCGCGCTGCTGGACAGCTGGGCCAGCGCGGGCTACGTGGTCGCCGGCATCGAGTTCCCGCATACCAACTGCCATGTCACCAGCCCCGATGAGTCAGACCTGGCCAATCAGCCGGGCGACATGGCCTACGTGATCAGCCAGCTGCTCGCCGTCAGCGGCGCGCAGCGAGGCGCGCTGGCCGGGCTGGTGAACCCGGCCAGGATCGCCGTGACCGGGCACTCCGACGGCGGCGACACCGTGGCCGCCCTGACCGCCGGCAGCTGCTGCATGGACCACCAGGTGAGGGCGTCCATCGTGCTGGCTGGCGCGGAATGGCCGCCGCTGGGCCGCTCCTACTTCGCGCGGGCGGCCCCGCCCATGCTGTTCGTGCAGGGCGACGCCGACACCATCAACCTCCCGGCCGACAGCATCGCGATGTACCAGGCGGACCACTCGGGTCCGCGCTTCTACCTCGACCTGTTCGGGTCGGGCCACCTCCTGCCCTACGAGGGCCGCGGTTACCCCGAGCCGGTCGTCGCCCGGGTCACCGTCGCCTTCCTGAATCGCTACCTGGCTGACCGGCCCGGCGCGGGCCTGGCGATGCGGCGGGCTGCCGCGGTGCGCGGGGTAGCGGCGCTGGTCAGCGGGGGCCAGCTCCCCCCGTAGCCAGCCGGGGCAGCTCCGGCCGTCGTCAGTACCGCCCGACCAGGTGCGCGCGGCTGGCCGGCCGCTCATAGGGATCGGGCCAGAAATCGGTGATCGCGGCGATGCGGCCGGCGTCATCGAGGTCGAAGAAGCACAGCCCGGCCTGGGCCTGGCCGTCGTCGGAGAACTCGATCCAGCTGGGCGGCTGCCGGCCGGCGCCGACGATCCGCCGCACCGTCAGGTGCCAGTCGCCGGGGAAGCCCTCGATGTTGAACCGCAGGTACGCGTCCCGGCCGCGGACCTGCTCCCGCGCCTGCGGGCCCTGGTACAGCACGTCCTCCGCCAGCAGCCCGGCGAACCCTGCCCAGTCCCGGGCCTCCGCCGCTGCCCAGTAGGCAGCCACAACCTCGTGTGCGTCCGTCACGGCAGCCAGCGTAGGCCGGGCCGCCGACAGTGGCCGGTCAGCCGGGCCGGTCCGGGTGTGCGACAGATTTGTAGGTAGCACGATCGCATCTGGCAGCTAGCGAGGTCGGGCCACGGTTGCCTGGTTGCGGGGCCGTGTCCAGATTTCGTCCCAGCGGCCGCTGGCTTCCTGGCAGCGCAGGGCGATGATGCC
>DATCEO010000090.1:0-23818 GCA_036510065.1 Streptosporangiaceae bacterium
CGGGGACCCCTGCGGCCCCTGGGAGCAGGAAGAGCGGGCAGGCCACAGCCTGCCCCCGCCGGGCGCGGGCGCGACAAGGCCAGCCCGTCCCTGGCCATGATCACCACAACCGCAGTCTCCACGGTTTGAGGGGAACCCCACCCCTGATGATTCACGCGCGCTGGCGGCAGGGCCTCGGCATAGTGATGTTATGTCCGTTTCGGTCATGGCGGGCTGAGCCTGAGGGTTGCCAGGGTCCGGGTGGCGTCCCGGGCGTGGTGGCGGCAGGCGGTGGCGATACTGGAGTGGCCGCCCATTTTCAGGATCCCGATGCCGAGGTTGCGCAGGGCAGCCATGACCTGGGGGCCGCTGCCGGTGCGGATCTGGGAAGCGTCTTCCCCGTAGCTGACGTCGCGGATGCGGTGCAGCACCTCGATCTGCCAGTGGCCGCGTATCCAGGCGGCGAGCTGGCCGGGGGCAGCCTGGCGGGCGTCCAGGCTGGTGATCGCGTAGATAGTGACGGTGCGCCATTTCTTCTGGCCGCCCAGGGCCGGGTGCGGCGGGTGAGGCGGATGGCCTGGGCGGCGTGCGGGAAGGCGAGCCCTGCCGCGACGGCCGTGACCTGCAGGGTGCGGTGCTCCTCGCGGCCGTGCTGCGTGCAGCCAGCCGGGATGTTCCGCCAGGGCAGGTTCTTGACCTGGGCATACAGGCCGGGCCGGTTCTTCTTCACGGCCAGGATGTAATGCGCCTTCTTCTCTGCGACCACGAACTCCGCGTGACCGCGCTGGGTATGCATCGCATCGGCGGTGATGACGCACCCGGCCAGGTCCAGAGGCTCCAGCAGCGGCGCGAACGCGGTGATCTCGTTCGTCTTGCCATCCACACTGGCCTGGGCGAGCACGGCGCCAGCGCGCTGATCGAGGGCAGCCAGCAGATGCACGGCCTGCCCGTCACTGCTGGCATGCGCAGGTGGCGGAGGTGCTGGTGCCGCTGCTGGAGGATGAGCTGGCCGCCGACGATGCGATCGCAGCGTTACGCCGATACTCGCTTGTCCGCCCAGCCGGGGACGGGGCGATGTCGGTGCACAGGCTGGTACAGGCCGTTACCGCCGATCAGATACCCGCTGAGCTGGCTGACCAATGGCCACGGGCCGCTGCCGCCCTGATCGAGGCGGCCATCCCTGCGGGCTCTCGAAAGCCGGATACCTGGCCCGATTTCGCCGGGCTGCTGCCGCACGCCGAAAAGGCCCTCGCGCCTGGCAGCAGCGGCATAGAGCGGATCGCCGACTATCTCAGGAACAGCGGCAGCTACGCCGCCGCCAGAGATCTCCAGCAGACGGTACTCGGCACGCGGGAGCAGACGCTGGACCGCAAGCACCCGGACACCCTGACCGCCCGGCGCAACCTCGCCCACTGGACGGGGCAGGCGGGGGATCCAGCCGGAGCCCGGGACCAAGGCTGGGCGCTGCTGTCGGTGATCGCGTGGGTCCTCGGCGCCGAGCACCCGGGCACCCTCGCCGCCCGCGCCGACATCGCCCACTGGACCAGGAAGGCAAGGGGCCGAGGGGGTCACGGCCGCGAACACCCAGATACCCTCGCCCTCCGCGCTGACAGGCCCAGGAGGATCGGGCACGGGCAGGGCCCGAAACGCGCCGCAGCCCAGTACGACAAGCTGCTGCCGGTGCTTGAGCGGATCCGCGGCGCGGAACACCTGGACACCCTCACCGCCCGTGCGGACCTCGCCTGGTCGACTGGCGAGGCGAAGGACACAGTCGAAGCCCGCGACCAGTTCGATGCCCTGCTGCCCGTGGTCGAGGGGGTCCTCGGCCCCGAAGACCCCCTCACCCTGAACGTCCGCGCTGGCCTCGCCCGCTGGACAGGAAGCAAAAGTGGCGTGGGGGATGCGGCCGGGGCGCGCGATCAGTTCGCCGCCCTGCTGCCTGTGTATGAGCGGATCCTCGGCCCCGGGCACCCGGAGACGTTGTATATACGACACAGCGTCGCCCGCTGGACAGGCCAGGCGGGGGACCCGGCCGGGGCTCGAGACCAGTACGGGGCGCTGCTATCCGAGCAAGACCGGATACTTGGCCCTAACCACCCGGACACCAGGGTTGCCCGAAAAAACCTCGACCACTGGACAGAGCAGGCGGATTCCGAGGAGAACTAGCTACCGCATGTTTCCCCAGCGAGCGGGTTGACGTTGACCGTCCGTTACAGGAGGTTGTAGCGGCACGGCGCGGATGGCTACTGGCTGAGCAGGAACGGCACCCATTGAGCGGTCCAGCCCGTCATCATGCGGCCTGCTGTGGCTCGTCTTAGCGCTCGCGCAGGTAGCGTCCGGATTCGCCGGTATTGCCAGCACGCCTTGGCGCGCGTTCACTGGCGGTATATGCCATGTGGTCAGCGAGAGGCTCCCGCGACGAGGCCGGGGCTTGGCGGGCTTTCCGGTGGTCCCGCCTGGCGCTGGTGCTGGCGGCGTGCGCTTGCGGGGGGTGCCTTGCTGCCGCGGTGATCGGGGTGGGCTGGCCCGTATCGCTGACGCGCGTCATCGCCGCGGGGGCGGCCGAAGGTGGCGTCGGGCCAGTGGCGGGTGTGTCTTTAGTCTCGGCTGTTTTGCCAGGCGATGCAGATCAGCCTACGGACGGCACACTGGCTATCTCGCCCAACCTGGTCAACGCCGGCAGCCCCCAGACATTCACCCTCACATTCACCGCCAGCATGAGGCTCGTGAACGGCGCGGTGATCCTGCAGGTGCCTGCCGGGTGGCCTGCCCCGGTGCAGACAGCCGGCAGCGCGGGCTACACCACATGCGCGGCATGCACGCTGACCACCAACCCCAGCGCGATGACGATCACGATCACTGGCCTCCTGCTCGCACCGCCGGGTACAACCACCGCACCAATACCGTCGTCCATTGCCGTTATGTACTCCGCCACGGTTCCCAGTTCAGCGGCCAGCGACACCTTCACCGCCACGGCGCAGCAGACCCTCAGGTCGGCGCTGCTTAGTTCAGGCTCTGCGCCGGTGACCGTGACGCCGCTCACCTCGACTCCGGCCTCGACTCCGGCCTCGACTCCGGCATCGGCCAGCCCTTCATCTATCCCGGCTACCAATGTGACGCGCGGGTCCGGGTCAGGCGTGCCCCTCCCACTGGTGCTGGGCCTGGCAGCAGGCGTGGCCGTGGTGCTGCTCGCCGGCTGGTTCGTGCGCAATCGCCCGGCACCGGTGATCGCGCAGAGCGTGCGGGCCGTGCCGCACGCCGGCCCGCCTGCCCAACTGAGCGTCCACGCGACCGGCACAGATGCGACGCATACGGTGCGGATCGAGCCTCGCCCCGGTACCGCCACCACGACGATCGAGGAGCTAAGGCCGTGACAACTGCCGTACCGCCCGTCCCGCACACCGCCCTGGCGCTTCTGTTCGGCCCGGAAGCAGCCTCCCCGGACGCAATAGCCCACCGGATCGCGTCGGCAGACCCGGAGAGCCTTGGCCGCGCCCTGGAAGGCCTCCCCAAGGCGACCCGCGAAGCCGCTGTCCGCGAGGTCGCGGCGGCGGCGGGCGGGCTGCTGAATGTCAACCTGATCGACGTGCTCGTCGCTGGATGGCGCAAGCATCAAGACCTCACCTCCGCCGCGCGGCGCACCTTGGCGGTGCCAGGCAGCACCGAGCTGGTCCAGCTCGCCACGCACCGGGTCACTGAGGCGCAACAGCCCTACATCAGTGTTCTTGTTGACGATCACCGCGTGGCCACCCTCAACCTCGACCTGTCTGTCGTCTTTGACGTCAGCGCCCTGCTTGCCGGGATCAGCGCTGGACGGCTAGTCGCCTTGCACTCCGGGCACTGCGACATCACCGCCACGCTGGCCCTGGAAGGCACCGATCTCGTCACAAGGCAAACGCGCCTCGAACTGCCTGGCGTGATCTCCCTTGGCGGGGGAATCCGGCTGCTGCCCGCCCAGGACTACCCGCCCCGCGCCGAACAGGCGGAAACTGCTGATGACGAGCCGCCTGACAAAAGAACGACCCCGCCAAGCAGGTAACCAGCTCCCGCATGTTCACTCGCGCCGGGTTCGCAGGTAAGCCCAGCTGACCAGCGGCGCATAACCGGAGGCGCCCGCGATTCGCGCCTATGGTTTATTTACGACCTCCCACCGCGCCCTTGAGCACAACTCAGGACCGACGATCAGTACAGCAGTGCCCACTCCGATCGCCCGACTGCTTGCATGGTTATGCATGCCCGCCGGGCACCAGAACGTCCGGATCTGCCGCTGATAGGTCGACGCCGCCGGCGAAGCGGCTCGGCCCCTGGTCTATGTCGCGGACGTCGGCTCGGCGGCCTTCCTGTTCGTGACTTCACGACGGGATCGCGGTGCCGCGGTCTGGGCGATAGGCTCTCGCGTCGATGAGGATCGGCGTGACGCTGCCGTTCAGCGCGTCGGATGGGCCGGGCCGGCTGCCCACCTGGCGGGAGATGCACGCGTTCGCGATTCACGCCGAGGCGGTCGGGCTGGACTCGCTCTGGGTCTGCGACCATTTCCTGTCGGGGCCCGCGGGCAGGCCGGCCGAGGCCATCCACGAGGGCTGGACTATCGTGGCTGCCCTGGCTGCATCGACCAGCACGATCGAGCTGGGCCAGCTTGTGATGTGCGTGTCGTTTCGCAGCCCGGCGCTGCTGGCGAAGATGGCGGTCACCGCCGACGGCGTCAGCGGCGGCCGTCTCGTCCTGGGCCTGGGCGCTGGCTGGTATGACCCGGAGTACCTGGCATTCGGCTTCCCCGCCGACCACCGTGCCGCCCGGTTCGAGGAGGCGCTGCAGATCATCGGGCCGCTGCTGCGCGGCGAGCGGCTGACCTTTGCCGGCCGCTACCACCAGATCCGCGACGCGGTACTGCTCCCGCCGCCGGACCGGCCGATCCCGGTCCTGGTGGCCGGCAACCGCCCGCGGATGCTGGCTCTGACCGCACGCTACGCCGATGCCTGGAACACCGCCTGGTTCGGGCTGCCCGACAAGCAGCTGAGCCAGCGGCTGGCCGGCATGCACGCGGCGCTGCAGGCCGAAAGCCGCGACCCGGCCACGCTGCGCCGCACCGTCGGCATGGACTGCGAGCTGACCGGTCCCGGCCAGGCCTGCGGCGGATCGCCCGCCGGCCAGGCAGACGAACTGGCCCGCGCGATCGACTCCTACGAGCGGCTCGGCATCGACGACCTCATCATCCGCCTCCAGCCCAGTACCCAGCCGGCACTGGACCAGCTGGCCCGCGCCATCAAGATCCGCGGCCACTGACTCCCGGGCCGCCCGGCAAACGATCTCGACCTGGCAGACGCGCACATCTGCCGCAGTCCGATTGCTGGTGTGCAGCGGCCGACCCGATCCGCCGCTTGATCGCACGGAGGGAACTCTCAAGCTGCGGCTGGCTGAAGCGTCAAGCCAGCCGGGCAGGATGACGCCGGATCTGCAAGGCTTGCACCATGGCCAGTAGCGCTGCGCGGCGGTTGGTGCTGCTGCGGCACGCCAAGTCAGCTTGGCCTGATGTCGCCGACCATGAGCGGCCGCTGGCACGCCGCGGCCGCCGTGATGCCCCCGTCGCGGGACGGTGGCTGCGAGCGGCTGGCCGAGCACCCGACCGCGTCATCTGCTCGACAGCCAGGCGCGCCCGCGAGACGTGGCAGCTGGCTGCGGCGGAGCTGGATGCCTCTCCCAGTGTCAGCTTTGATCAGCGGGTGTACGGGGCGGCAGCTGGCGAGCTCTTGGATCTGGCCCGCGAGATAGCGCCGCGGGCGCGGACCCTGCTGATCGTTGGGCACGATCCTGCCATGCAGGAACTGGCGCTGTCGCTCGCCAGCGCCCGGGCTGGCGATGCGGATGCGCTCGAGCGAGTTCGGTTCAAGTTCCCGACCGCCGCGATCGCGGTACTGGAGTTCACCGGAGCCTGGCAGGGACTCAGGTCACAACAGGCCCGGCTGACCGCGTTCGTGGTTCCCCGGGAACTCCGCGCCGGCTCCGGCGAGGGATAACCGGGACAGGAAGATCGGCTGCGATGCTGGCGTAACACGACGGCCAGGCAGCGAAGGCAGTCGCCCGCAGCGGCCACCTCCGCCGGCAGCCCGGCTGCCCGACCAAAGTAACACTGGAGCACCTCGGACATCGCCTTGCTACCAGCAGCCTCGACCTGGTCGGCATCGAACGCCGCTCACTTGCCGCGGACAGGGTCGATCTGTGCCTGCCGGCGCTGAGCGTTACCGGGTGAGCGTTTCGTTCGGGCGTATCACGCAGAAGTCGTTTCCCTCGGGGTCGGCCAGTACAGTCCAGGACTCTGCGCTGGTCTGCCCGATGTGGGCTCGGCGCGCCCCCAGCGCGAGAAGCCGCTCAATCTCCTGGTCGCAGTCCTGTGAGCTGCTGGTCAGGTCGGGTGCACGCGGTCCTTGACCGTCTTTGGATCGGTGACCGGCATGAAGCAGATGCCGACGGGTGCGTTCTCGTCAGTCCCGATGACGATCTGGCGCTGGCGCTGGCGCTGGCGCTCAGAGAGAACCTTCCAGCCGAGCGCTTGCGTCCAGAACCGGGCCAGCCCGGGCAGGTCATAAGTGTCAACGACGATGTGATGAAGTCGGACAGGCATGCCGTCAGTATGGGTGGGCGCGCTGGACTGAATCCCGCGCACCGCCAGTGCTTCTGCCGCGGAAACACTACCTACACTCTCCCTGCGCGGTTCCGGCCGAGTAGCTAGGTCTTACGGCTTTCGTGCGCGCACAACGAGGAAGTAAGGGGCGATCCGGGTGTCAGCGACTTCTGGGTGGGTGGCGGCAGTTACTTCGTCGGCGTGGGGCTCAGCGATCGCGTCGATGCCCAGGCCGGCGCCAAGCACAGCGCCCAGCCACCCAGTGAGGGTCCGGCGCGCGTAGGTGATCGTGAACGGCCGGTGCCGGTCTCGCATCTCCGCCGCTGCGGCGCTGAAGATCCACGTTTCAGTGAGCGGGCCCTGGTAGAAGTACTCACCGATAACCCGCGCCTGGCGCACGCCAGACTCGTCTTGCACCCATCGCCCAGCCGGCGCCGATATAACCGGATGCAGGACCGAGAACTGCACGAAACCGGCGGGCCGCAGGACCCGGGCCACCTCGCGAAGTGTTTGCTCGGGATCGGCGACATCCATCAAGCTCATGAACGCGGTGACGGCATCGAAGCTCGACGCGCGGAATGGGAGAATGGCCCCATCGCCGACGACGTAGCGAGTCCCTCGCCCGTCCTCTCCCACGGCAGCCGCTATGAATGACTCGGCGACATCGAGAGCAACAACCCGGGCGCCTTTGCCGGCGAGCATGCGGGTGTTATGTCCCTCACCGCAGCCCAGATCGAGGCACAACAGCCCATCAACGGGTGGGAGCAGCGCGAAGAACGCAGGGCTGTTCACCAAGTCCCGGTAGACGTCGAACCCGGCACGCGACAATTCCGTCCACGCCGCAGCGTTCGCGTTCCACAGCTTCCGGGTATCGGGCCGCTTCACTCCGCCATGCTCGCACGCCCTCACGGCGAAGGACCCAAAGGCACCGACGTAGCCGCTCTGCGGGCGTTCGAGATAGCACTGCCGACCGGATGTGCGAGGACTCGGCGGCTTGCGCCAAGCGTCCAGCGGCGACGCCCGTCGCGTGGCCCACCCGTCTGGCGGCGGCCAACCCTGGTCGCAGCGTGTGACCAAGCTGCTGGTGCCAGCCGCGCGCGTAGCCGCCGATCTGCACGCAGGGCCGGTCTGCTGGGACGCCCGTCAGCGCCGCGCCGAAAGGGGTGATCTGCGCGCCTGGAGGACGTCCACTGGTGGCCGGGCATCGTGTGCTGTTGCCGGGATCCGCGTGTTCTCCGCGCTGAGGGATAGTTTCCTGGTGGCCGCTTAGCGGGGTTAATGGACCCATAGCTGATCTACGAGGACGGGCCAGTAGGGGTCGAACTGGTAGTTGCCGACATGCGCGGAAAGCACGACCACGGTGCGCGGGTTGTAGACCGGCACCCACGGAGCCCAACCCACGATCTCGTGATCAATGCGCGCCCAGAGCGACCAGGCCGCACTGGGATCGTAGGGCTGGAGCGCTAGGGCCTCTTTGGCCTGGGCATCGATCCGCTGGTTGCAGAACTCGGCGGCGTTGAGGTTGGCCGGGTTTCCGGGGAGGAAGGAGTGGCATGTGAGGAGCGGGCTGATGAAGTCTGACGGGGCAGGGTAGTCCTGGTACCAGCCGAACCAGCCGACTTGCATCCGCTGGCGAGAGTCGTAGAGCCGTCTGTTGTATGCGTTCCACCCAGTGACTACTTGCAGAGACGCCCGGTATCCGAGCTGGTTGAGGACAGATACCA
Source organism: Streptosporangiaceae bacterium (assembly GCA_036510065.1). GTDB lineage: Bacteria > Actinomycetota > Actinomycetes > Streptosporangiales > Streptosporangiaceae > DASUBV01. The sequence goes on from DATCEO010000090.1 coordinate 8,323, forward strand.
GGTAGCGGCCGGTCGACTGGACCGGGATCCCCATGCCGGAGGCGCCGGTGACGGTTACCTTGGCGCCTCGGGTGCCGGAGGCGCGGACAAGTTGCTCCGCCCTGGCAAGGTCGGGCGCTAGCCAGGCGCCGTTGGGGCTGGGGTCGACCGTGTAAGGGCAGTACGGCCGATAGCCGGGCATGGCGGGCGGGAGGATCTGGCAGGTTGGCTGCGCCATCAGCGGCCCGTCGATCAGCCGGATCAGGAGGGCCCGGTCGATGGCGTAGTTGAGGGCCTGCCGCGCGGCAAGGACATTGAACGGCCAGACGCGGGTATTGAGCACCAGCCCGATCGTGGCGCCCTCAGGGCCGCTGTGCAGCTGGCTTGGATAACGCGTCGCCAGTTCCTGGATCCTGGCCTGGGGAGGGGAGAGGAGCACGACGGCGCGGTTCTGCTCGACCGCGGTGACCGCCGGTCCGGGGGAAATGTCGAGCCGTAGGATGATCCGGCTGGGGTAGCCGCCCGGCTGCGCCTGGCCCGACCATTCATGAAATCTCGGGTTGCGGACGAGGACCCACCGGTGCCGCGGCACGAACGACTGCGTCATGTAGGGCCCGGTCGCTGGGAGCTGGGCCGGTCCGACCTGGTGATCAGGCGTTCCGGCTGGGACCGCGTCCGCGAGGGGGAAGGCGAGCTTATACAGGAACTCCGGGTCGGGTGCGGTCAGGTGGAAGGTGACCGTGCCTGCCCGGTCGCTGGTGACGATCCCGCGCGCTAGGTTGCAGCGAGCAGGCGCCCGCTGGCACTGGGCGGCACCGACGATGCCGGTGTAGTAGGAGGCCGGCCCGGCGTTGATGGCGAAGCCGCGCTCGATCGCGTGGCGGAAGTCCTCCGGCCTGACCGGCGTCCCGTTGGAGTACCTGATCCCGGGGCGGAGGTGGAAGATGTAGGTCCTGCCGCCGTCCACCGGCGCGGGGAGTGTTGTGGCCAGGTCCGGGATGAGGGTGTCGCCCGCCGGGCCCCCGGTGCGCCGGTAACCGACCAGCCCGTCGTTGGTCACGCTCAGCATCTGCCACAGGGGCATCGCGTAGGCGGCCGCGGGATCGGTGGCCTGGTCGTGCGGCGACAGCTGCGCGATCAGCGTGAGGGTGCCGCCGCGGTGGCTCGCCAGCGACGGCACCAGCACGCCACCCCCTGCCGGCAGGGTGGCCAGGCTGCCCGCCAACAGCGCGGCTACCGCAGCGGCGGCACCGGTCACAGCTAGCATCCGTTTCGGATGACCAGCGACGGCCGGAATGCGCCGCCTGCCGTTGCCCGGGGTAGGCACCCAGCGGCTTTCGGTGGCCGGCGGCGGCTGTAGCGACGGATCTTGTTCCAGGATCGCGCGCTCTAGTTGCTGCAGCGGCTGGCATGGTTCGATGCCGAGCTCCTCCGCCAGCGTCCGCCGCGCCTTCTGGTAGGCGGCCAGGGCATCTGCTTGCCGCCCGCACCGGTACAACGCGATCATCAGCTGCTGGTGTAGGCGTTCGCGCAGCGGATCGGCGGCCACCAGGGCCTCCAGTTCGCTGACGAGATGCGCGTGACGCCCTAGCGCGAGATCGGCCTCGATCCGGTCTTCCACCACGCCCGCCCGGAGTTCCTCCAGCCGGGCGATCTCGGCCTGCGCGAACGGCTCGAACCTGAAATCGGCCAGCGGCGCGCCCCGCCACAACGCCAGCGCCTCGCCAAGCACCGCCGAGGCGCGGCCAGCAGGCCCCGCCGACAGCGCCCGCCGCCCCTCGTCCGCGAGCCGCTCAAACAGCGCCACATCGACCTGTTCCTCCGCTGCCTGGAGCAGGTAGGCACCCTGCCGCGTCACCACCCCCTCGGTCGCCGAGGCCGTCTGCAGCGTCTTGCGGAGCCGCCAGATGTAGACGTTCACGGCATGCTCGGCGCCCGCTGGGGGATGCTCGCCCCACAACCGGTCGACGAGCACATTACGGTGAACCGGCTGGTTGGCGTGCAGCAGCAAGATCGCCAGCAGCGCCCGCTGCTTCAGGCCGCCCAGGTCGACGGCGGTCCCGTCGACGGTGACTTCCAGCGGCCCCAGGAGGCGATAACCGATCACTTCGCTCCCCCCAGGCACAGTCAACCACGCCCGGGCGCGTGCCGACAGCTGGCGGAAAGGCGTTCTGGCCTGCGATGTGAGCTTCTTGTGACCTCCCTAGCGTAGGATTGGCCGCGGCCCGGCGGTTCTTCACTCGGGCGCTGCGCGCGGGCACGATCCCGGCCGAGGTCACCACCGGCCGTGCCCCGGCCTGTCCGCGGGTCCTGGGCGAGCTGATCCCCTCGGCGCTGCATGCCGTCGAGCGCTACGCGAACAACCCCGTCGAGGCCGGCCATGGCCGGCTGAAGGCGCGGTTGCGGCCGATGCGCGGCCTGAAACGCCACCAGTCCGCGCGGATCCTGGCCGCCGGGCACGCGTTCGTCCAGAACCTCCGCCGCGGTCACTATGAACTCGCCACCGATGTCCCCGCCCAGCACCGGCTGCGCACAGCCTTCGACCATCTCGCGATGGTCATCTGACCAGCTGGTCAGTCCCCGATACCACGCTCCGATCTGCGCACCGATCGGCCAACGCAACACTGCCACCACAGGCTTACCGGCACTTCGATAATCAGCGCTTACGCGTTTCCTGTCCGCTGCCCATAGCTCCTGGCACACGGCGATCCTGATCCTCAGGGTCACCAACACGTTGGGAGGGGGAACATTCGACGTGATCTCCGCAGAAGGTGATCCCGTGCCCGATAGGCGCCTTGCCGCCGCCCTATGCCAACCAGTGCTGGCTGCTGCGCCGAGGGCGACGGCGCCGCTAAGAGGCGTTCTGCCCGTGTCGCATGTTCCCGGGATACCTAGCGGGTGCCACCCCGCCGCGAGCCGTGTTGAACGTAGGGAATTGGGATCTTCCGTGGGTCTGTGGGCGTGCCGGGACTGGGAGCCAACCGCGGCGCTACGCTGGGAGCCATCGACCCTAGACCAGGGCATATTGCGGCGGACCCTGATGGATTGCTGACCTGCGATGGCCTATCTATGGCAGCCGTCAGCGGACGAGCTTGGATGCCTCAGAGGTCCCCGTCTGGGAGGACCTAGAGGGAGCCCGTTCACCGCGGGCTCCCTCTACTGTTCGGTTCGGTATTGGTGGCCGGTTTTGACCCCACCGGCGCCAGTCCCCAAGGACGACATGTTCGTCGGCCTCTGCCCGCCGCATCTTCTGTGGTGAGATGTGCCGTAGAGCCCATCAAACTTTGGCATGGTTCCATCCGCTAAGCGGATCCGTGCGGTAACGACCAGTTGGCCCGGTGGGTGGAGGGAGCGGGGTCATGGTGCGTGGGTCACGCCATCGGCCGCCAGGTAAGCGGGGACGGCCGTGACCGCGGTCGGCGATCCGCCGCGGCCTGCCCCCGCCGCCCGGCCTGCGCTGGGACAGTTTGTCCGGGCCACGACGACGCCCGCGAAGCTGCGGTTGCTCCTGGTCGGCCTTGTCTCGCTCTGCCTGATCTGGGGTGGGGTAGCTGCCTGGGTGGTGAGCCAGCGCGCGTCGGGGGCCAACGATGTGGTCGGCACCAGCGAACCGCTGAGCCTGGACGGCCAGCAGATCTACCGGGCACTGTCGGACGCGGACGCCACGGCGGCCAGCGCCTTCCTGTCCGGCGGCCTGGAGCCACTCGCCGCCCGCCGGCGCTACCAGGCGGACATCGCCCAGGCAGCCGCTCATCTGGAGAGCGCCACCGCGGCAGCGGGCCACTCGCCCGCCGCACGGAATCTGGCGACGCTCTCGGCGGGCCTTCCCGTCTACACAGGCGAGGTGGAGACTGCACGGGCCGACAACCGGCTCGGCCTGCCCCTCGGGGCGGCCTACCTGCGGGAGGCGTCGGGCCTGATGCGCGGCACCCTCCTCCCGGCTGCCCGCGACGTCTCCGCGCAGGCGAACGGGCAGCTCTCCGTGGCCAGCGGGCGGGCAACCGGGCTGCCGCTGGCACTTGTCCTCCTGGTGGCCGCCGCCGCCGTCGGCTACGTGCTCTACCGCGCGCAGCGGTGGCTGTTCTCGCGCACACACCGGATACTTAGCCCCGGCCTGGTAGTGGCATCCGTGGCCGCCGTAGTCTCGCTGTTGTGGCTGGTCATCGCGGTGGGCGTGGCCCGCGCCGACCTGCTGCAAGCGCGCGCTCATGGATCCGCCCCGGTGGCGGCCCTTGCCCAGGCCGACATCGCGGCGCTGCGGGCTCACGCCGATGAGAGCCTCACCCTGATCGACGCCGGTGGCGACGACAGCTTCCAGGCGGACTTCAAGGCCGTGCAGCACCAGCTGGGCCCCGGGTCCGGCACGCTGCTGACGGACGCGGTCACTGCCGCCCGCGGAAGCCCGGGAGCCGGCTCGGCGGCGGCGGCCGCCACCACGGCGACCGCCTGGTACGCCGCGCACCGGACAGTGCGATTCCTGGATGACAACGGCAAGCACACCCAGGCGGTGCGACTGGCGGCCACACCGGGCCCAGGTCATTCCGGCACCCTGTTCGCGCGCCTTGACAGCTCGCTGACCGGCGCTATCGCCGCGGAACAGGTCGTCTTCCGGTCGAGCGCCGTGGCGGGCCGGGACGCGTTCACCGGCTTGGAGGCAGGAGTCATCGTGTTGTCGCTGATCATGGCGGTGGGATGTGCCCGCGGGCTCAGCAGGCGGCTGGCGGAGTACCGGTGAAGCCCCGCCACTGGCTAAGGCTGCCGCCGCTGCTGCTCGTTGTGGCCGCCATGGCTGTCTGGGCCGTGCCCGGGTCCGCGGCGGTGATGGCTCCGCCGGCGCATCGCCTGACCGCGGCGGCGGCGCGGGCAACCCCGTCCTGCGATCCCACGGCCAGCCTGCGGCCGGCCGGCCCGCCGCAGGTGACCCCTGGCTCCTTCATGGCCAAGGTCCGTGCTCGTGGTTACCTAATCGCGGGCGTGGACCAAAGCACCTACCACTTCGGCTACCTCAATCCCCTGGACGGAAAGATCGAGGGGTTTGACATCGACATGGTGCGCGCCGTCGCGGCGGCGATCTTCGGCAACCCCGACAAGATCGAGTTCAAGGCCATCTCGGACGCCCAGCGGATCCCGGGGATCCAGTCCGGTGCGATCGACATCGTGGCGCACACCATGACGATCAACTGTGCGCGGCTCCAGCAGGTCGACTTCTCCACCGTCTACTACGCCGCGGGCCAGCGCGTCCTAGTGGAGGCCAACTCCCTGGTCAAGGGCATCGCGGATCTCGGCGGAAAGAAGGTGTGCGCGACCACGGGGTCCACCTCCATCGCCAACATCAAGGCCGCGCTCTCGCACCCGGTCCCGGTCGCTGTGCCGTTCTGGACCGACTGCCTGGTGCTGCTTCAGCAGGGCGACGTTGCCGCGATCTCCACCGATGACTCGATCCTGGCCGGCCTGGCCGGCCAGGACCCCTGGACGAAGATCGTTGGCCCACGCTTCAGCTTTGAGCCGTACGGCCTAGCCATCTCCAAGCAACACCCCGACTTCGTCCGGTTCGTCAACGCGGTACTGCAGCGGATCCGGGCTGACGGCCAGTGGGCCGCCAGCTATGCCCGCTGGGTGGGTACCCCGGTCCCGGCACCCCCGCCGGCCCGCTACAAGGACTGACCGATGGCGATAGAGATGACCCGTGAGCAGGCCGCCGCCGCGGTGGCAGCCGCGACCGCCGAGCGCGAAAGTATCCAGGCAAACCTGCTCGACCTGGATGGCAGCTTTGGCAAGCGGATGCTCACTGGGGCGGCCCTGACCGGCGAGTCGAAGCGGCGCTGGGAAGCGGCCGCCACCGACCTGGCCGCCTTGTGGGAAGTCTTCGATGCATATGGGGCGGTCGTGGGCAAGGCCGCCGGGCTGCTGGCAGGAGCGCGCCGCCCATCCGGGCGGGAACTGGCTCAGATCACCACCATGCTGAACGGGCCGTCGGTGGAGCTCACGCGTACGGTGCCGCTCGGGCGGCGGGATCTCACCGAAACCGGCCGCTCTGATCTGACCCTGGCCGCGGCGGTGCGGGAGATGAAGCGCGCTTTCGCCAGTGTGGCCGACGTCGTGGCTGCGGCCGAGAGCGTTTGGAACGAGGCAGCGGACGTGCTCAGCGAGATCGGCACCAAGCTGGCCGCCGCGAAGGAGCAGGTGAGAGACCTCGGCGACGATGAGGTGACCAGCGCGCTCGCGGCGGCCGGGGACGAACTGGGCCACCTGCGCGACGTGCTGAACTCGGATCCGCTGGCGCTCTGGCAGGGTGGCCGGGTTGATACCAGCCAGCTGGAACGGCTGCGCAAGCAGGTCGCCGCTGCCGTGGCGCGGGCCGCCGACCTCGCCCGGCTGCGGACGGACACGCAGCGGCGGATCTCCGCGGCCGCGGCGGCCGTCGTGGCGGCGACAGCCGCCTGGGAGGACGCCGTGGCCGCCCGGCACCGGACGGCGGCGAAGATCGCCGCCGCCGACCTGCCGCCACCACCAGCCGCGGCCGCGGGCTTGGACATGCGACTGGCCGCGCTGGACAAGCTCAAGGCCGCGGGACGGTGGGCTCGGCTGGCGGCAGAGCTGGACACCATCGAGGCAGAGGCGGCCGCTGCTGTGCAGCGGTACCGGGATGCCGAACGATTGGCGGCGGCACTCCTGGGCAGGCGCGATGAACTGCGCGGCCTGCTGGGCGCCTACCAGGCCAAGGCGGCACGGCTGGGAGCCGCCGAGGACACCGAGCTCACCGAGCGCTATCAGCAGGCCCGCGACCTGCTGTGGACGGCGCCGTGCGACCTTGCGGCCGCGGCGGCGGCGGTGACGCGCTATCAGCAGGCGATCTTGGCGCTGAGCGGGCGGAGGCAGCCGCAATGACCGTGGCCGCGACACAGTGCACGCAGCCTGGCTGCGGCGGGACGATCGAAGGCGGGTACTGCGCTGTGTGCGGAATGGCGGCAGCGACCGCCCCAGTCCCAGCTTCCGCGGTCCCGGCGGTCCCAGCCACCTGTACGCAGGCTGGCTGCGGCGGCATCATCGACAGCGGGTACTGCACCGTGTGCGGAATGGCCGCCGCGCCGGCGCCGGTACCGGTCACCACGGCCAGCCAGGAACGGGGCTCGTTCCCGGCCTCGGCGGGGACCGCCAGCAGCGCGGGCACTCGTGGCGCGCAACCCAGCACCGGCCGGTCGTCCCGGGGCAACCTCGGGGCGGGCCTGGTGGAGATCCCGCCGGTCCCCGCACATGATCCCGCCAGCGCCATACTCGCCGACCCGCAAGTGCCAGAGAGCCAACGATTCTGCCCGAGTTGCCAGCATCCGGTCGGCCGCGCCAGAGACGGGCGCCCTGGGCTGACCGACGGTTTCTGCCGCAACTGCGGCGCCCGGTTCTCGTTCAGCCCGAAGCTTCAGGCGGGGGACCTCCTCGGCGGCCAGTACGAGGTACTCGGGTGCCTGGCGCACGGCGGACTTGGCTGGATCTACCTGGCCAAGGACCGTAACGTGAGCGACAGCTGGCGGGTGCTCAAGGGTCTGCTCAACACAGGGGACGCCGACGCCATGGCGGCCGCGGTCGCGGAGCGGCAGTTCCTGGCCGCCGTGGACCATCCCAACATGGTCCGGATCTACAACTTCGTCCAGCACGAAGATCCGCGCAGCGGGGAGACGGCCGGATACATCGTGATGGAGTACGTCGGCGGCCGCTCGCTCCGGCATATCCTGCTCGACGAGCGGAAGGCCGGCAGATCGGTGCCGGTCGAGCATGCTCTCGCCTACGCGATCGAGGTGCTGCGCGCGTTCGGCTACCTGCACAGCCGCGGCCTTGTGTATTGCGACTTCAAGCCGGACAACGTGATCCAGGCAGAAGAAATGCTCAAGCTCATTGACATGGGCGGGGTACGGAGGATCGACGACGAGGATAGCCCGATCTACGGAACGGTCGGCTACCAGGCACCGGAGATCGCGAGCGATGGGCCCTCCCCGTCCTCCGACCTGTATACGGTCGGGCGCGCTCTGGCGGTGCTCACCTTTGAATTCACCGGATATACCAGCACCTTCGAGCACACGCTTCCGGACCCGGCTACAGTGCCGCTGCTCGCGCGGCAGGAGTCGTTCTACCGGCTGCTGCGCCGGGCCACCAACCTCGATCCTGGCCGCCGCTTTGCCTCGGCGGGCGACATGGCCGAACAGCTCACCGGCGTCTTGCGCGAGGTCCTCGCGACCGGCGACGGCAACTCCCGGCCGGCGTTCTCCTCGCTGTTCGGCCCCGAGTTGCAGGCGGTGGGCGCCGAGGCTGGCGCGATGGCCGACAGCGACTGGGCGACGACCCCCGACACGCCGCCGCAGGCCGCGGAGATCGCAGCATGGCTGCCGGTGCCCCAGGTGGACATCGCCGACCCTGCCGTCGGCTACCTGGCCACGCTGGGCACGCTGGACCCCGTGCAGCTGACGGCCGCGCTGTCGGCTGCCGCTCACGGTGAAGCGGGGACACCGCCGGCGGTGGCCGAGTCGGCGGAGACCCGGCTGGCTCTTGCCCGTGCCCTCATCGTCACCGGGGCGCTCGATCACGCCGCGAGTACCCTGGCTGAGCTGGCCGCTGGTGACCGCGCCGACTGGCGGACCACCTGGTACCAGGGGCTGCGCGAGCTGGCCGCTGGCAAGCCCGAGGCGGCACGGGCCGCGTTCGACGCGGTCTACAACGAGCTCCCCGGGGAGCTCGCGCCCCAGCTGGCGCTTGGGTTCGCCGCCGAGGCCGCGGGAGACCAGACGACCGCCGTCCGCTACTTCGAGCGCGTATGGACGGTCGACCGCTCCTACGTCAGCGCCGCGTTCGGCCTGGCCAGGGCCAGGCTGGCGGGGGATGACCGGGCGGGGGCGATCGCGGCGCTGGCCGGGGTGCCGCCGACGTCTAGTCATCATGTTGCGGCGCAGATCGCGGCGGTGCGAATTCACCTCACCCGCACCGGCCAGTCCGGGGCCGGTGTCGGCGGCCTGCGGGAAGCGGCCAGCCGGCTGGACCGTCTGACCCTGGACGCCGCCCGGCAGAAGCACCTCACGGCTGAGATTCTGGGGGCCGCACTTGACGCCGTGACAGCGGGGCAGGCAGTGGGCGACGGCCGCCTGCTCGGCTGCGAGCCGGCCGAGTACCCGCTGCGCTCTGGGCTCGAGCAGAGCTACCGGGCGCTGGCCAGGCTGGCACCCGACCAGCCGCGGCGCATCGAGCTGGTGGACCGAGCCAACGAGGTCCGCCCGAGGACCTGGCTGTGATGGCGGGCATTGCCGGGTCGGCGTCCGGGGTGTGCTTCGCCTGCGGGGAGCCAGTCGGGGCAACGGACAGTTTCTGCGAGACCTGCGGAGCGGAACTGGCCCCGCTGTCGGTCAGTGATGGCCAGAGCGGCGGCCCCCGCGCGTGCGAGTCCTGCCCCTCATCGCGCATCAGCGCGGACGGTTACTGCCAGGCCTGCGGCCGGAAGGCTCGGTCGGGCCGTGATCATCAGGAGGTCGACCTCGGGATGGTGGCCGGCGTGACCGATCGCGGCCTGCGGCATCATCGCAACGAGGACGCCATGGCGCTCGCCACCGCTGACACCGCAACCGGGCCGGCTGTGGTGGCGGTGGTCTGCGACGGGGTTTCCTCCTCCTCCCATCCCGACGAGGCGTCTCTTGCGGCGGTGCGGACGGCGGCACGCGTTCTGCTCGCAGCGGTGCGGAAGGGGGCGGATCTGCTTGCGGCGTCACCCGTGGCGGTCCGCGCCGCCGCCGAAGCGGTTGCCAGGCTGGCTGGGCCACCGGGAGACCCACCAGCGGCCACCTTCGTCTCGGCGGTGGTGGCCGGCGAGGCCGCCACCGTGTGCTGGCTGGGTGACAGCCGCGCCTACTGGCTGGCAGCCGGTCCTGGTTCCGCCGCCCAGCAGCTCACCAGGGACGACTCCGTCGCAGAGGAGATGGTCGCCGCGGGATTGCTCTCGGAGGCCGACGCCCTCGCCTCGGCTCAGGGCCATGTGCTGACCCGCTGGATTGGCGCGGACCTCAGCGATCCGGCGCCCCACGTCGTGCGGTTCGAGCCGCCCGGTCCCGGTGCCCTGCTGCTCTGCTCGGACGGGCTGTGGAATTACCAGCCCGAGGCGGCCAAGCTGGCCGAGCTGGCGCTGCCTGCCGCGCTCACCGACCCGCTGGGCGCGGTTCGCACGCTGGTGAGCTTCGCGCTCGACGCCGGCGGAATGGACAACGTGACCGCGGTCCTAGCCCTGTTTCCCCCCGCTCCCCCCGGACCGCTGCCAGTGCCCGCCGGTCTCACCTGATCCGATGCCGAGGAGAACTCATCAATGAGCCAGAGCCAGCCCGACTTCACGATGGACATCTACCAGAACGAATACCTGCCGGGAGGGGGCCGGGACGTCAACGCCGTCGTCACGGTGGCGACGGCGGGCACGGCGGCCGCGGCACCGGCCGCGGAAACGAACAGCGCCGAGGTCATCATCATCGACTGCTCCGGGTCGATGGGCGCCCCCCAGAGCAAGATCGCCGAAGCCCGGGCGGCTACCGCGGCGGCGGTGGACGTGATCCGCGATGGCGTGGCGTTCGCCGTGATCGCAGGCACCAAAGAAGCTAAGGCAATCTTCCCGGAGGGTGGCAGCCTGGCCCTCGCTGACCCGCAGACTCGGGAGTCGGCGAAGAAGGCCGTGGCGGGCCTGCGGCCGGGAGGCGGCACCGCGATCGGGCAGTGGCTGCGGCTCGCGCACCAGATGTTCACCTCGCACCCGGCCCAGTTGCGGCACGCCATCCTGCTGACGGACGGCAAGGATCAGGACGAGACCTCCGACGAGCTGGGCACGGCGATCAATCTGTGTGAAGGAGTTTTCAGCTGCGACTGCCGCGGCGTTGGCACCGACTGGGAGGTGGCCGAACTCCGCCGGATCTCCACCGCGCTGCTCGGCACCGTCGACATTGTGCCCGACCCGGCTGGGCTCGCCACCGATTTCTCGGCCATGATGGTCGCGGCGATGGGCAAGCAGGTCGCCGATGTGTCGTTGCGCATCTGGACGCCCCAGCATGCGTCCACCCAGTTTGTCAAGCAGGTCACACCGGCGGTCGAGGACCTGACGGGCCGGCGCGTTCAGTCGGGCCCGCAGATCGGCGACTACCCGACCGGCGCCTGGGGCACCGGTGAGAGCCGCGATTACCATCTGTGCGTGCAGGTCGCCGCCCCAGGTGCGGTTGGACAGGAGATGCTGGCTGCCCGGGTGAGCCTGGTCACCGCCTCACCGTCCGGGCCGGAGGTGCTGGGCCAGGGGCTGGTGCGGGCGATCTGGACCGATGACGAGGCGCTGTCGACCCGCATCAACAAGCAGGTTGCGCACTTCACCGGCCAGGCCGAGCTCGCCCAGGTCATTCAGGAGGGTCTGGAGGCCCGCAAGCAGGGCGACGAGGACACCGCGACAGCCAAGCTCGGCCGGGCAGTGGCACTTGCCCAGCAATCCGGCAACGAGGACACGGCCAAGCTGCTGGCCAAGGTGGTCAACGTGGTGGACGCGGCGACCGGGACCGTGCAACTGAAGAAGAAGGTCGAGGACGCCGATGAGATGGCGCTCGATACCAGATCGACCAAGACGGTCAGGACCAAGAAGTAGCTGGCACAGAAGTTGATGGCACAGTAGCTGGCACAGAAGTTGAGGCCACAGAAGTTGCAGCGCTAAGGAGGCGGAGAAGGGGATGCCGACCTGCCCAGCTGGTCACACGTCGGCGAGCAGTGACTTCTGCGACGTCTGCGGAGTGAGGATCGGCGGTTCGGCCAGCATTCCGGCGACGCCTCCGGCTGTCACGCCGCGGGAGCCGCAGCCACAGGTGCCCGCCAAGCCCTGCACACGATGCGGGACGGCCAGGGCAGGCCGGTTCTGCGAGGCCTGTGGGTTTGACTTCGATACTGGCGAGGCCCCGGAGGCCGCCGCGGCAGCGAGGGCTGTGCCCGGCGGGTATGGGGGTGGCACGGTTGAAGGTGGCGCCGCCGCGCAGCCAGAGACCGGTCCGGCAGCGCCCGGTGACCCGGCACCAGCCTCAGGTGAGCCGGCCCCAGCGCCCGGCGGCCTGGCCCCAGCCTCTGGCGAGCCGATCTCCGCCTCCGGTGGGCTGGCCTCCGCCTTCGGTCCAGCCTCCGCCTCCGGCGGGCCGGCACCAGCGCCTGGTAGCCCAGTGGCATGGACAGCGGTGGTAGCCAGCGATCACGCGTACTTCGAGGAGGTGGCCGCGGCCGGAGGCCCAGATGCGGCGACGCTGGAGTTTCCGGAATACTGCCCGGAGCGCCTGTTCCGGCTGGCCGGGCCGGAGATGCGCATCGGGCGGCGCAGCGCCTCGCAGGGGCTGGAGCCTGAGATCGACCTGACGGGCCCGCCCGCTGACCCGGGCGTCTCGCGGCTGCACGCGGTGCTGATCGCTGAGCAGGACGGCAGCTGGGTGGTCCTCGATCCAGGGTCAGAGAACGGCACCATTGTCAACGGCAGCGAGATAGCCGCCGGGATGCGGGTGCCCCTGCATGGCGGTGATCGCATCCACCTCGGGGCCTGGACAGTGATCACCATCCGCGACGGCTGACAGCCTCGCCCCCGGTGCATCCCCGGGGTGGGTTGGTGGATTCTTGTCGCTAGCCGCGTCGGTGGCTGGGGCCTCATAGCTGCGCTGTCCACTCGATAACCAGCTTGCGGCCGGTATGGGGTGCCTAAATTCCGCCTGGCCTGTGACCTGCAGCGATAGATCATCGGCACCGAGCAAGTTATCGCCTAGGATGCCGGCCACATCTGCTGGCAGGCCAGCATCTCGCTGAGTGGAGGCGGGATCAGCAACCCGCCCCCGGCCGAGACCTGGCTGACCTTGCGCGTGGAGGATTGACAGCCGCTCCTCCGGGCAGTCGGATGGACTGACCCATCCCCCGGAACGGAGTCCCGGCACCCATGGCTCAGCGCACCCAGGTTGTCCTGACCGATGACATCGACGGCTCCGAAGCCGACACCACCATCAGGTTCGCAGTGGACGGAACTGCCAGCGAGATCGACCTGAACGCCGTGCACGCCGAGGAGTTCCGGAAGGCTCTCCGGCCTTCATCGACGCCGCACGCAAAGCTGGCGGCGGCACTTCCCGGCGTGCCAGTACCGGCAGGGCTTCTTCTCGCCCCGGCGGGCCTACCCCGTCCGACGTTCGCGCCTGGGCCAGGGGCCAGGGCATCGAGGTCAAGGACAAGGGCCGGGTTCCCGCAGAGCTGATCGTCCGGTTCCAGGCCGCTGGCCAGTAAGTCACGCGGGAGAACCGTCGCGCTGACTTACGGCGTTGTGACAGTGCCGGCACGAATGGCTTTCGCGGAGGCTGCCTGGCAGGCTCAGCCAAATCCATTAGTGTCCCGCTACCGCCGGCCGGGGCCAGCGGATGGCGCAGCGTACAGTGCGTGCCGCCGGGCAACCCGCACAGCCCGCGACGCCCGAACTCGTGACTCCTGCACATCACAAAGGCAGTACTCGGCCAGGTAGGCCCGACCGATCCTGGCGTTACCGCTGGTCAGGCAGCTGTCGCCCGCTGGATCTTGCCCCTCAGAATGCCCCTCACAAAGGTGGCTCTCATCGGTTTAGCGTTCGAATTCCTCGTCTGAGCTGCGTGGAGCTACGGGGATTCGAACCCCCGGACCTCTTGCATGCCACCCAGCGGCAGGACGTCCACCGCCGTCCATACGTGCAGGTCACCGTCTCAGGACGTCCGCACCAGTCCCCCGGAATCCAGGCCGGTTGCTGTACTTTCCTGCTGTACTGCACAGCCCGTCCGGAATAGTCCCGGCAACGCAAACCAGCCGACACCCGACCAGCCCACGGCGGCCGCTGAAAACTCTACCGGCCAAGTCTCACAGGAGCCAGGCGACGCAGGGCTGAGGCTGAGCTAGGCAGTCCGATCCAGGCTCCCGTCAGCGCCTCAGGATGTCTCCCGGACAACCTGCTCCGACTCGTCTTGGTCGCCAGCATCACCCGCCGCGCCCGAAAGCTGGCTGCCAGATATCAAAGCCCGGATCTGCCGATGACGGGGCGTTCTCCGAGCGCATGCTGATGCAGGGTTACGCTGAGCGGTGAGCATCAGGTCGGAGGTGTGCGGTGCGTGCGATTCCATGGACACAGGATGAGAACGGCTTGAGCAGGTGCAGCGATTATGTCGACTATGCACCCAAGCAAGTCGTGGATGGCGGATTTTTTAATTTCTACGAGCTTCATCTCGACCTTAGGGGCAAGCTCGTCTTCGTGCTGACGAAGAACGGACAGGTCCCGGTCTTCGCGTGCTCTAACAGCTGGGCGTCCACGAAGGGCGACACCGTAAGCGCCTCGATCGGGTTTTACGGTATACAAATCGGCCTATCCAAGGAATCGTCGACGACACTATCATACCCAAGTGGAAAATGTCAGGCCTGCGTCCCGCTAATGGAGCTTACAAACGCGAACCTTGTCGAGTGGCGTTACTATAATAGAAAGAAGCAGCTCAAGGCCCGCTCGACTGTTCGGAGTGTTATTAGGGCACCAGATTGCGATGAAGTCTCTTACCCGGATTGCGTGCCGAAGCCTGATTGCCCCGGTTGCCCAGATAATAAATTTACGGCGCCAAGCCTTCACGAGATTGACCGACGGGCGAGTGATGGCGATCAGCGGACTGTGAGCCTAGCGGTGGAGTCCTTTGAATCGACGCACGAGACATCAGACGGACTTCTTGGTGATTGTTACGCCTGGATGAATGCCTCTTTTGACGCTGAGCGAGCTGACGCCACGTCGGGGGTTTTCGTCGACGTTCCCTGGCGAGGTCTCACCTACTTGCCACCAGGCCCACTACCGGACGGCGAGGGCTTCTGGCCTGCCGCTATGATCTCGGCTGGACACGACGTTGAGCCACTCGGCGGCATCGTACTTCCTGCGGAGGAGGGCTTTCCGCTAGCCTTCTTGATGCCGAGGTCTGAACCTGTACTTTTGGATGTGGCGTATTTGCCGGCGGGACCAGAGCCCCCTCAGAGGCTGCAGTTTACCCGATCGGCAGCCGCCAGCTTGGAATCCGCACCGATGTCTATATTGACTGCGATCATAACGCCGACGCAGGGCATCGGCTTCTCTGGAGGCCGTCTCCAATTTCGGTTCAGGGATCAGCGGACAGACCGGGGGACGATTTGGAGGATGCCTCTAGCGACGTTGGCTACCGATCCCCTCGGTGCTGGTTAATAAGATCACTGCGCATAGGTCGGCCCGTATAACTTATTCGGCCCAAGCTGCGTCGAGAACGCTCGTAAATGCCGCTGATGGTGTGCGTTTGCGGAGGTCTCGCAACGAGAGGTGCTGAGAACGCCTACCGTGGCGGATGCGCGGTCGATACGACGACGGGAGGACGGGCCTATGTCACATGTACGACGCTTCGACCACGTCGGCCTCACGGTCGCAGATCTCGACGTCGTGACCGCCTTCTTCGTGGCGCTGGGCCTGGAGGTCGAGGGCAGGACGTTCGTC
>DATCEO010000091.1:0-16202 GCA_036510065.1 Streptosporangiaceae bacterium
CTGATCGACGAGTACCGGGCCAGGGTCTACCCGGTGCTGGTTGGCGGTGGCATTCCGTTCTTTCCCCAGCGCGAGCGCCGGGTGGATCTCGAACTCGTCGAGACCCGCACCTTCAGCTCGAGAGTCGTCTACCTCCGCTACCTTGTGGCGCGCTAGCCGGCTCGTCCGCCGAGCCCGGTTGGCCTTTCTTTCATTGGCTCCGGCGGGGTGGCTGAGGTTGGCGCCGCGCTCGTACGGCCGGGTCGTTGTCTCGCCTGCTGTCCGGGGCCGGTCAGGTGAAGTAGTGGCCCTGTTCGATGTCCTCGATGAGGCCGGGGTGGGTGGGCTTCCAGCCCAGGAGCTCCTGGGTGATGGTGCTGGAGGCGGGCATGTCGGTGCTGAGCAGGTGCACGAGCATGCCCTCGTACTCCCCGGCGGGCAGGGACCTGGCCGGCAGGTTCAGGTGGCGGCCGATGGCCTCGGCGATCTCGCGGACGGGCACGCCTTCGTCGCCGACAGCGTTGAGCACCGCGCCGGCAGGAGCCTGCTCGACAGCCAGCCGGCAAAGACTCGCGGCGTCCTTCACGTGGACGGCGGGCCAGCGGCTGGCCCCGTCGCCGATGTAGCCGGAGACGCCCTTGGTCCGGGCCATGGCGATGAGCTGGGGGATGAATCCGTGACGTTCCCCCTCGCCATGCACCGAGCGGGGCAGCATGACCAGGCAGGAGCGAACGCCCCGGCCTGCGGCAGCCAGCGCGGCCTGCATGTTGGTGATGCGGGCCGCGATGGGCCCGGCGGCGACGAGTTCGTCGCGTTCGGTCGCGGGTCGTCCGGGCCTGACGAGTGTTCCGCCAGAGATCACCAGGGGCTTGCCGGAGCCGGCGAGGCTGGTGGCAAACGTCTCGATGGCCCTGGCGTCGGTCTGTGTCGCAGCCTCGCTCACGCTGGGCACGACGAAGGCCAGGTGGATGACGCCGTAGCTGTCGAGGGCACCGGCGCGCAGCACGTCGATGTCGTTCAGGTCGCCGCGCAGCACCTCGGCGCCCATGTCGGCGACGGCTTTGGGGGAGGCGTCCGAGCGGGCTAGCCCGAGGACCTGGTGGCCGGCGCTGATGAGTTCGGGGACGACGGCCGAGCCGATCCAGCCGGAGGCGCCGGTGACGAAGATGCGTATGGAAATTCTCCTTGGTCGTGCTTGCGTGATGAAGATGCGCGGCGCAGACGCCGCGGCCGGAATGCCGATGCGATCCGGTCGCATCAACCCTAACACAATCATGCGACTAAGTCGCATCACGTGGCCAGGTGATGCGATCCGGTCGCCTCGCTTAGACTGTGACGGTGAGCAGATGGGCACCGGACGCGCGTGAGCGCCTGGAGACCGCCGCGCTGGACCTGTTCGTGGAGAACGGGTACGAGGAAACGACCGTCGCGCAGATCGCGGATCGCGCCGGCTTGAATCGCGCCACCTTCTTCCGGCACTTCGCCGATAAGCGGGAGGTCCTGTTCGGCGGTGAAGACGTGCTGGCCGGGCTGTTCGCCGACGCCATCCGGGCTGCCTCCCCGGATGCGACGCTCACCGAGTGCCTGCAGGCGGCGTTCGCGGCCGCCGAGGCCGCGATGACCCCGCAGCAGCGGGCCAAGGCCGCCCAGCGCGTGCTGGTGGTCGCGGCGAACACCGAACTGCAGGAGCGGGGACTGCTCAAGCACGCCCGGATCGCCGGGTCGATCAGCGCCGCCCTGCGCGCACGGGGCGCGGACGAGCTGACCGCCCGGCTGGGGGCGGAAGTGGGGATGCTCGCCTTCACAATCGCCGTTGAGCGCTGGATGGAGGCGGACGATGACGAACCGTTCGCGCTCCATGCCGCAGCGGCCTTGAGTGAGCTGCAGACGCGCGCGGCCGAGCTTGACTCCCGGTCCCGCCTTTCAGCCTGACGTGAGTTCAGCGAAAGAAGAAGGGCAGCTCAGGCGGCCGCCCGTACGCCTTCGACACGGAGAGGTACAAGCAGCGGCACGCCGTGGAGTGCGGGATCAACCGGCTCAAGCGCAACCGTGCCGTCGCCACCCGCTACGACAAGCTCGCCGTCCGCTACGAGGCCGTCGCGCACTTGTCGCTGGATCGTCGAGGACCCGGGTCCTCGACCAGCTCGTGGCTCGCGCGGTGGCCATCGTCGACGAACATCACCCGACCATCCGGAGTCAGCGCCGAGGCGACGGTCGACCAGTCGTCACGAAGAGATTCGCTCTGCATAACAACGTTCCTCCCAGCAACAGGGCATACGTTGCCGGTTACGGCACTAGGTACCGTCCTATGGTCAGGGTATGAGGCTCACCGATAATGATTCTGGCGGCACCCCGGTGCCGCAGTCATGCACCTTGCCGATCGCCGACCGGGACCGGCGGCTGGCCGAGTTTGACGAGCTGTTCGCCGGAGCGGTGGGCGGCATTGACCGCACCGGGCCGACCCGGCTACGGCTGGAACTGCGGCCCGGCCCGCGAGTGGCCGGGCAGGCGGCGGAGCTGATGGCGGCCGAGACGGACTGCTGCTCGTTCTTCACCTTCACCCTCACCGCGGCCGACCGTCGGCTGACGCTGGAGGCCAGCGTGCCCGCGGCCTACGCCGGAGTCCTGGACGGGCTGGCCGGCCGGGCCGCGGCCGCGGCGGGCGGGCCGGCATGACCGGCCTGCGCAGCGGGGAGGTGGCCCGCGCCGCCGGGGTGAACCGGCAGACGCTGCGGTATTACGAGCGTCGCGGGCTGCTCGCCCGGCCGGACCGGACGCCCGGCGGCCACCGGCTGTACCCGGCGGAGACGGTGACGCTGCTACGGGCTATCAAGACCGCCCAGCGGCTGGGGTTCTCGCTCGCCGAGGCGGCCGGCCTGCTGCAGGCCGGCCGGCTCCGCCATCGCCCCGACGCCGGGCTGGCCCAGCTGGCGGCGGCGAAGCTGGCCGAGACGCAAGCCCGGATCGCCGAGCTGGGGGTGATCGCGGACACGCTGCGACCGGCGCTGGCCGCCGGGTGCGCGGACCTGGTCGACTGTGCCGGGCAGCCACGCTGTCCGCTGCCATTCGCCGATCCGGGCCAGGCCGCCACGCTGGCCGGCTGAGGAGACGAGCGCCTGGTCGGCGCCGCCGGGCTCAGCCGGGCGTGACCGGGCTCAGCCGGCCGCCCTGGCCCGTCGGTAAGCGGCCACGCGCTCGCGGGTCGCGCACCGGGCCGAGCAGTAGCGGCGCGGCGTCCCGCCGCCCAGGTGCGCGAACGGGCGGCCGCAGCCGGCCGCCGCGCACAGGCCGCCGGGGGGCGCCTGCCGGCTGGCGAGCAGCTCGGCCAGGGCCGCGGCCGACGAGGCCGCGAACCACTCGCCCCAGGGAGCATCGTCGCCGCTGTCCAGGTGCAGGTGCCAGGGCGTCCCGTCGTGGCTGCTCAGCCGGGGCGGGCCGGCCGCATCGGCCAGGATGGCGTTCAGCAGGCGGGCGGCGGTGGCCGCATCCGGGGCCGCGAACACCTCGTGCAGCCGGGCCGCCACCGCCTGCATGGCCGTCAGGTCAGCCCGACTGATCGTGATCGGCTCCGGCTCGCCGTGCTCGCGCAGGACGGCGGCGACGGCCGCGGCCGGCACTGCGGCCGGCTCTCCCCGAGGGGCCAGCAGGGCCGTCAGCGCGGCCGTGCGAGCGGCCAGCGGCATGCTCATCTGGCCAGTGTAACGTCTTAGTCATGACAAGCCGTTACAGGCTGAGATCTTACCTGGCCGGGGCGACGGCCGCGCGGACCGCGGATGAGATGTCGGCCCCGGCCCTGCTCCTGCTCGGCCTGGCGGTCACCGGATCCGCGCGGTCGGCGGCGCTGCTGTACGCCGGCCTCACCATCTCGGCCGCGGCCGGCGGCCTGGTGCTGGGCGCGCTGCTCGATCGCAGCGACCGCCCCGGCCGGCTGCTGGGCTGGGCCCTGACGGGCTACGCGGCGGGCCTGGCGGTGATCGCCGTCAGCCTCGGCCGGCTGCCCCTGGGCGCGGTGGCGGGCGTGGCCGTGCTGGCCGGCTCCCTGGCCCCGTCGCTGACCGGCGGCTGGACCTCCCGGCTGCCCAACGTGCTCGCCTCCGACCGGCTGTCTCGCGGTTACGCCCTCGACGCCGCCACCTACTCCGCGGCCGCGCTGGCCGGGCCCGCGCTGGCCGGCCTGGTCGCCGCGGCGGCCGGCCCAGGCTGGGCGATGGCCGCGGTGACGATCCTGCTGCTGCTGGCCGCCCCGGCCGCCTGGCGCCTGCCCGCCCGCCCGGCCCGTGCGACTCTCCGCGCTCGCCCGGCTCTGCGGGCCGACCTGCGGGCCGGCCTGACCGCGATCATCTCGGCCCGGCCGCTGCTGCGGATCACGCTGTGTTCCGTGGTGGCCTACCTCGGGGTGCCCATGCTCGTCGTGGCCTGCCCGCTGCTCGGCCAGCGTTACCTCGGCGGCGCGGCCCGCGGCGCCCTGCTGCTGTCGGTGCTCGCGGCCGCCTCGCTGGCCGCCACCGCGGCCCTCGCGCGCTGGCCGCCCCGGCTGCCGCCGGACATCACCTTCGTCGCCGCGACCGCGCTCGCGGGCTGTGCCTACCTGGCCCTCGCCCTGGCCCCACGGACGGCCTGGGTCATCGCTGCCGTCGCGGTCGCCGGCGTCGCGGACGGGCCGCAGCTCGCCGCGATCTTCGCGATCCGGCACCGGGAGACGCCGCGGCGGCTGCGCGGCCAGGTCTTCACGACCGCCGCCAGCCTCAAGATCACAGCTGGTGCCATCGGGGCCGCGGTGGCGGGCCGCCTGGCCGGGCACTCCGCCGCGCTCGTGCTGACCGTGGCGGCGGGCACCCAGGGCGCGGCCCTGCTGGCCTTCGCGCTGGCCAGTGTGCCGAGACGGCCGTGCGCCCGGCCGCCGCTCGCCGGGCCAGCGACGGCCGGGCGCGGCTGAGAGCCTGTCGCCGTGGCTCAGCCGGGGACCTTGTCGAGGAAACCGAGGACGGTGTCGATCTTGTCGTCCGCGCCGGTCGCCAGGACATCGAACCCGACGATCAGCGGCTCGGCGCCCGCGGGCCCCAGGCCCCAGGTGAAACGGGCCTGCTGGTGGTGGGCGTCGACCGGCCCGGCCAGGGTGAAGACAAAGCGGGAACTGCGCCTGCACGGCGGCGATGGTCGCGTCGACGGCGTCGCGGCCGCGGAGGTCATGCGCTGCCCTTGACTGGCAGGTAATCGCCGCGGCGCGGGCAGGCCGCTAGCTTCGGGACATGACCACGATGACCGGGGCGCCCGGATTCCGGCCCGAGCGGACCGTCGGCGAGCTGCTCCGGGAGTAGCGGGAGCGGCGCCGGCTGAGCCAGCTCGACCTGGCCATCCGGGCCGACATCTCGATGCGCCATCTGAGCTTCGTCGAGACCGGCCGCTCTCGCCCGACGCCGACGATGATCATGCGGCTCACCGAGCAGCTCGGCTTCCCGCTGCGCGAGCGCAACGTCATGCTGCTGGCCGGGGGCTACGCTCCGGCCTACCCGCAGCACGAGCTGGAGGAGCCGGAGCTGGACAGCGCGCGGGCCGCCCTCCGGCAGGTGCTGGCCGGCCATCAGCCCTATCCCGCGGTCATCGTCGACCGGTGGTGGCAGCTACTCGACGCCAGCCCCGCCGTTACCCGCGCTAACGGACGACTGCGCGCCAGCCCTGCTCGAACCGCCGGTCAACGTGCTACGGCTGAGCCTGCGTCCGGACGGGATGGCGCCGCGGATCACCAATCTCCGGCAATGGCGCGGCCGCCTGCTGACCCAGCTCCGGCACCGCGCCTGGGCCCTGGGCGATCGCCGGCTAGCCGAGCTGCATGACGAGCTGCTCGGGTACCCGGGCGGGACCGCCGAGGCCGCCTCCCCGGCCGGCGTCGTGCTCCCGCTGCGCTTCCGGCGCGGCGAGCAGGAACTCTCGCTGTTCAGCATCAGTGCCGCCGTCGGGACCGCGACCGACGTGACCGTGGAGGAGCTCGCCATCGAGGCGTTCTACCCCGCGGATGCGGCGAGCGCCACGGCGCTGCGCGCGCTGGCGGGCTAGCGGCTAGCGGGTGGCGAGCTAGCGGGTGGCGCAGCGCTGGTCACGGCCCGGGCCGGCTCGGGATCAGGCCGGCCAGCAGGACCTCCGCGGTTCGGCGCAGCCGGGCCGGCAAATCCACGCAGGCCCCTGCCAGCTGCGGATCGGAGGCGAACAGCTCGGCCAGGACTGGCGTGGGATTGGCGATCTGCCACCACGAGCCGGCCAGGGCCGCCATTGTGGCCACGAACTCGCCGCACTCCTCGACGGTCAGGTCCGGTAGCACCCGCTGCACCAGGCGGGCCGCGTCGGCGACAACCGCCAGGGACGTCAGCTTGTAGTGCCGAGCCGCGTCGACCGAGACGTGGCGCTCCAGGTTCAGCGCCGTATGCGGGATCAGGTCGCACAGTAGCGGCCGGTGGGCGAAGCTGCGCGCCACGGCGTCGGCGACCAGCTCGGCCGGGCCGGGATTGGCGGCAGCGCCGGGCCCGGGGGCGGCGGGCCCGGGGGCGGGGAGGTCGGGAGCGGGGAGGTCGGGGACCGCCGGGTCGAGCGCGGCATGCAGGGCCTGGGACCAGTCGAGCCATGCCCGGGCCGTCAGCTTCAGGAAGATCTGCTCGCGAGTCTCGAAGTAGCGCAGCAGCGCCGACTTGTGGATGCCGACCTGCTGGGCGATGTCCGCCAGGCTGACGCTGCGGACCCCGTCGCGCTCGGCAAGCTCGCGGGCGGCATCGAGGATCGCCTCCTGCCGCTGCTGCTTCTGCTCGGGCCGCCGGGCTCGCTGGAAGGCCGCATCGATGCTCACGACAGCCCAGCTTACATAACGCAACGGCGGTGCGTTGTTATCACAACGATGGTGTGTTAACTTGACCGAAACGCTGTCCGCAGCGCGTGGCCCCGGGACGCGGAACTGCTCCGCCCGGACGGGCCTGGCGCCGCGCAGACTCATGAAGGGACGAGCCCGTGTCGAAGGTGTTTTTCCTGACCGGGAGCAGCCGGGGCCTCGGCCGCGAGATCGCGGAGGCGGCCCTGGCGGCCGGGCACCGCCTGGTCGCCACCGCACGCCAGCCCGACGCGCTGGGCGATCTGGTGCAGCGCTACGGCGACCAGGTCCTGCCGGTGGCGCTCGACGTCACTGACTTCAGCGCGGCCCAGGCCGCGGTGGCGGCCGGCGTGGCGGCGTTCGGGCGCCTCGACGTCGTCGTCAACAACGCCGGGTACGCCAACCTGGCCTCGATCGAGGACATCACCGTCGAGGACTTCCGGGAGCAGGTGGACACCAACCTGCTCGGCGTGGTGAACGTCACCAAGGCGGTCCTGCCGCTGCTGCGCCGTCAGGGCGACGGTCACATCATCCAGGTCTCGTCGATCGGCGGCCGGCTGGCTACCGCCGGCCTGTCGGCCTACCAGAGCGCCAAGTGGGCCGTCGGGGGCTTCTCCGAGGTCCTGGCCAGGGAGGTTGAGCCGCTCGGGATCAGCGTCACGGTCCTGGAGCCGGGCGGCATGCAGACGGACTGGGCCGGGTCGTCGATGCGGGTCCCGCCGGTGAGCGAGCCGTACCAGGCCACGGTCGGCGTCATGGCCCGGCTCCATCAGTCCGGGGGCGGCCCCGTGCTCGGCGACCCGGCCAAGGTGGCCGGGGTCGTGCTCAAGGTCGCCGACATGGACAAGCCGCCGCTGCGGCTTATCCTCGGCAGCGAGGCCTACACTTACGCCACCGCGGCCGCCCGGGTCCGGGCCGAGTCCGACGCCGCCCTCCGCGACCTCACGATCTCTACCGACCGCGACGGCGCCACCGCCGCTGACCGCGATCCGCTCGGCACCCGAGCCGGCTAGATCGATGATCACGACCGTTTCGCCGCGCCATGTGCGGAGCGATCCTCTTGATCGAGCCGGACTTCTTGCCGGTCAGCGTGGCCGAGCGCCCGAGATAAGGGCGTCCTGGGACGACAGGCAGCTAGTCGACGCCTTCCTGGCGCGTTGCGCGGATCGCACTGGCGGACGCAGACGATCGCGTTCACCATGTTCGATCCGCGCCCGCACGCCTGGGAGCTGAACCGAGCGTCAGGCCGGGATGGCGCCGAGTTGCTGCATCAGGGCGACGCCGTCGAACTGCGTCCAGATGTCGGTCACGCGGCCGTCCTTGAGGCGGTAGAAGTTCATGCCCTCGACCCTGATCGGCTGGCCGGAGGCGGGGATCCCCATGAAGTCCTGCTGCTGAGAACCGGTCACGACCCACCGGGTGGCGACGGTGTCGCCGCTGGCGATGATGTCCCGCAGGTCCTCCTCCAGGTCGGGGAAGATCGCCTTGAAGCCCGCGACCTTCTGCTTGAAGCCGGCCAGCGTCGGCTCCTCGTCGGGCGCTGGATTGTGATCGACCAGGCCCGGGTCGCAGAGCTCGTCGATCGTCGCCTGGTCGGCCGCGCGAAACGCGTGCTCGAAGCGCGTGATGATCTCGACGTTGTCGGTCTGGAAGTCCTGGTCCTGGGCGGTGGTGGTCATGATCGTGTCCTCTCGTGGTGGGCCGGTCGTCCGGTCCGATCTAGATCCTCGAGGTAAGGACTTCCTTGTACAATAAGACCCTTGTACAAGGAAGTCAAGAGGAAGTTCTCGCGCGCTGGGGCTCGGGCGCATCTTCGCCACGCTGGTCCAGGGGTGCCTCGTGCTCAAGCTCCCCGCATCTCGCTGCATCGACCTGTGCGCGAGCGGCTCGGCCACGCCGTTCGAGCGCGGCCAGGGCCGCCCGCTGCGGGAGTGGGTCGTCGTGAACGCCACCTCAGGCGAGTCGTGGCAAGCGCTCGGGGCTGAGGCGCTGAGCTTCGTTGGCGGCCGGCCGTCAAGCGGCGGTCAGCGGTAAGGGCCGGCGCGTCCGCCGGACTTCAGAGCCTGTGGCGCATGACCACCCCGTGAGAGCGCGCGGAAACTTCTTCTTGACTTCCTTGTACAAGGGTCTTATTGTACAAGGAATACCTTACTTCGAGGATCCAGATCGGACCGGACGACCGGCCCACCACGAGAGGACACGATCATGACCACCACCGCCCAGGACCAGGACTTCCAGACCACCTTCGACCTCACCGCCAGCCCGGAGACGGTCTTCGAGGCCCTCACCACCACCAGCGGAGTCTCCAGCTGGTGGGCACCCGCGACGGGCAGCGCCAGCACCGGTGGCGACCTGGAGTTCATGTTCGGCGAGCACCTCGTCCGCTTTCGCGTCACCGACGCCGATCGCCCGACCCGGGTGCGCTGGTACACCGTGGACTGCGATGTCATGCCCGAGTGGGTCGGGACCACGATCGCCTTCGACCTGTCGTCCACCGAGACCGGCGGCACCACCGGGACCACCCTGCACTTCCGCCACGCCGGCCTCGTGCCGCAGCTGCCCTGCTATGAGCAGTGCAGCAACGACTGGGGCAACTTCCTGCACTCCAGCCTCGTCTCCTACCTCGAGACCGGCACCGGGCACCCGGTCGGATCCTGAAACCCATCCCTGACCGGTGTCGCGGCACTCCCCACCCGCCGCGACACCGGTCAGGGAGCCATCCATGAGCGGCGCAAGCCCCGGCAACCAACACAGATGGGATCATCATGTGATGAGCGCAGTGAAGGCCAGCAAGCAACCCCAGGCGACCATGGTCTCCAGCCCTGACGCCGTGCTCAAAGCCCTCGCAGACCCCCACCGCCGGCACATGCTCAAGCTCGTCCAGACCAGCGAGATGCCCGCCGGGCAGATCGCCACCCACTTCGACATGACCCAGCAGGCCGTCAGCCTGCACCTGAAGACCCTCGCACGCGCCGGACTGCTCAACGAACGACGCGACGGCACGCGCCGCATGTATTCTCTGCGCCCCGAGGGCCTTGAGACCGTCAGGGACGTCCTGGCCGAGCTGTGGCCCGAAGCCCTCGCCCGCCTCAAGCGCGCCGTCGAGGCCGGCAAGGCCCAGAAGGGAAAGACCCAGTGACCCAGGACGTCGTCACCGCCTCTATCCGCATCAGCGCCACCCCAGAAGAGGTCTTCCCCTACCTCACCGACCCCGAGCTGCTGACCCTCTGGTTGGCCAACTGGGCCGACACCACCCCGGAACCGGGCGGGCGCTTCGCCATCAATGTCGGCGACAGCAAGGTCCGAGGCACCTACGTCCTCATCAGTCCGCCCCACCGCGTCGCGTTCACCTGGGGGCTCCACGAGAACACGGTGCTCCCGGAAGGCTCCTCGACCGTCGAGATCTTCCTCACCGCCGACGGCGAGGAAACCATCGTCGACCTCACCCACCGCGACCTGCCCGTCGGGGAACGGGCCCAGCATAAGGAAGGCTGGGACATGTGCCTGGCCAAGCTCACCGAAACGGCCCGCTCCTGAGCATCAACCGCGAGGGCCGGCGGCTCGGCAGTACGTGTCGGGCCTGACGCCGGGTGCGCCTCGCCGCGCTGTGGCTCACTCGGCTGCCGTTTAGCAACACGCCCTAGGGCGTCGCGGTCGAGGTGGGGCTGCTGGGGGGCGCGGACGGGCTGGCGGTGGCACTCGAGCTAGCCGACGGGGACGGGCTCACCGGCGCGCTGGAGCTCGGCGCCGCGGTCGCGGAGGGTCCGCTGGACGACGGGGTCGTGGCGGGGGAGCTGGCGCTCCGTGACGGGGCCGGGGCTGTGGTGGAGGCGGCGGGCTGGACCAGCTGCGGCGGCTGCACCGGGCGCGGGCTTGGCGTCAGCAGGAGCGTCACGGCGGCGACGACCACCGCCGCCACCGTGACGGCGCCGCCGATGGCCGCGCCGCGCACGAACGTCCGCCGGTAGCTGGTCCGTTTCCACTCGCTGGTCCGCCGCTCGCGCAGCAGCGGCGGGAGCGCGGCCCGCTGCGCGGCCCAGCTGTTGAACGGGGCCGCGGCCAGTCCGAGCGTCGGGAAGACGAGCAGCCCGGCCAGCAGCGGCCCGGAAAGCTCGTTGTACTTGGTCAGCGCCCCGGCGATGCCGAGCAGGCCGAGCAGCGCCAGGGACGACTCGGCCCAGTTCGCGCGCAGCGCTTCCCACCACGCCACCTGCTCGCTGGTCTTCGGCGTGCGCAGGAAGGCCGCCTTGCGGGCGAACAGGGCCAGCACCGAGGCCCGGGCCACCACCACCGAAGTGGACTGCCAGATGAAGAACGCGCCCAGGGCATCCCGCCACGACGCGCCGGTGCCCCGGCGCAGCAGGGCCACCGCCCGGACCAGTCCGAGCAGGACCAGCACGGGAACCGTGGCCACCAGGAACACCGTCAGCTTGCGGAACAGCTGACCGCCGCCGGTGGCCAGGTTGGCCGCGCCCGCGAGCAGGAACACCAGGAAGATCAGGCCGAGCAGGTCGCCGTACCACTGCACCGCGCCGGTCAGGTAGGACCACCGCTGCCCGGTGCTGAGCCGGTTCTCTTTCGTCTCGCGGCCGGGCAGCAGCGAGCGCCAGTGCATGCGCAGTATCTGGATGCCGCCAAAGCACCACCGGTACCGCTGGCCCTTGAGGGCCTCGAAGGTCAGCGGCATGATGCCCTTGCCCCAGGACTCGTCGACGTGCAGTCCGGACCAGCCCGCCCGCAGCAGCCGCAGGGACAGCTCCGCGTCCTCGGTGATGCACCACTCGTCCCAGCCGCCGAGCTGCTCCAGCGCCACCCGCCGGATCAGCCCCATCGTGCCGGCGAAGATGGCGCCGTCGCGCTCGTTGCGCGACGGCTGGGAAACGGCGAAGAAGTACTGGTAGGAGTAATACAGCCGCCGGTAGTACCGGGCGTGCTCCCAGTCGCGGTAGTCCTGCGGGGCCTGGGTGAAGCCGACCCAGCTCTCGGCGAACAGCGGCGCGCACCGGCGCAGGAAGCCCGGCGCGAGCTGGTAGTCGGAGTCGACGACGCCGATGATCTCGGCCCGCTCGTCGGTGAGCTCCCGCAGCGCGTAGTTCAGCGCCCCGGACTTATAGCCGGGCCAGTCCTCCAGGTGCGCGAACTTGGCCCCGTGACGGGCGCACCACTGCTGGACCGGCCGCCACAAGAGCTCGTCATCGGTGTTGTCGTCGATCACGATGACCTCATACCGCGGGTAGTCGAGCCGCAGCAGGGACCGCAGCGTCTCGATGACCATGTCGGGCGGCTCGTTGTGCGCGGGGACATGCAGGCTGATAAACGGGAGCTCGCTGTCGGGCAGCCGGGCAGGCGCGGCCCGGGTGATCCGCCGGCGCCACCGCTCGGAGCCGAGCGCGTCGCAGATCTCCCACAGGTACGCGCAGGCCAGGATGGCAGCGAAGACCTCGAGCAGCCACAGCAGCAGGCCGCCGGCGGTACCGGCCGCGCCCAGGTGACTGGCAAAGGTCCAGTCCAGCACGAAGGCCAGGTAGACGACGAACAGGAAGATGCTCGAGGACCAGCACAGGTAAGCGCGGGCATTCCAGCGCCGGGTCACCGGGAGCCAGACCAGGCTCGCGATGGCCAGGGCGGCGATGGCGTCGATCGAGTTGTGCTGGGTGACGCCGAGCAGGCGCAACGCCACGAGGACGATCGCCGCCAGGATCGCGATGCCGCCGATGGCGAACGCGAATCGCCGGATCGAGGGCCAGGTGCCGATTGCCGCGAACCGGTGGCGGCCCCGGACGAGCAGGGCCGCAGTGCCCAGCGGCGCCGCGATGATCCCGGCCAGCACCAGTGCAGCGAACATCGGACCTCCACCTCACGGGGCAGCCAGCTGGCTGCCTGCCGGGGAGCTGGGCGGGCGCCGGGCGGCGTTAATACTCGGTTATATCCCGGCAGGCACGGTCGGGGCGGCCAAAGCAGCGGGCCATGGTCGCCCGCGACGGCACAATGCTTGCGGTGGCCTGCCGGCGGCGGCCGCGGTTCCCCCGGCCTCCCGAGAAGGCAGACTGAAGTCGTGACAGCCCCCGTCCAGGTCCCCGGCCAGCCCGTCAGCCGCCAGATCGCCGAGGAGCTCGGCGTGCGCGAGGAGCAGGTGACGGCGGCCGTCGACCTGCTCGACGGCGGGGCCACCGTGCCGTTCATCGCCCGCTACCGCAAGGAGGCGACCGGCACTCTCGACGACGCGCAGCTGCGCACGCTGGAGGAGCGGCTGCGGTACCTGCGCGAGCTGGAGGGGCGCCGCGCCGCGATCCTGGAGTCGGTCCGCGCGCAGGGCAAGCTGGACCCGGAGCTGGAATCGCGGATCCTGGCGGCCGACTCCAAGGCCCGGCTGGAGGACATCTACCTCCCGTTCAAGCCCAAGCGCCGGACGAAGGCGCAGGTTGCCCGGGAAGCCGGGCTGGAGCCGCTGGCCGATGAGCTGCTGCGCGACCCGGGCCGCCAGCCGCACCAGGCCGCCGCGTCCTACGTGGACGCGGCGAAGGGCGTGGCCGACGCGGCGGCCGCCCTCGACGGGGCGCGGGCGATCCTGTCTGAGCGCCTCGGCGAGGATGCCGACCTGATCGGCGTGCTGCGGGAGCGGCTGTGGGCGCGCGGCCGCCTCGTCTCGCGGGTGCGCGAGGGCCGCCAGGAGGCCGGGGCCAAGTTCGCGGATTACTTCGAGTTCGACGAGCCCTTCACCCGGCTGCCGTCGCACCGGATCCTGGCCATGCTGCGCGGGGAGAAGGAGGAGGTCCTCGACCTTGAGCTGGATCCGGGGGAGATAACGCCGCCGCAGCCGGGAGCCGGCGGCCCCAGCGACTACGAGGCCCTGATCGCCCGGCATTTCGGCATCGACGACCAGGGCAGGCCGGGGGACCCGTGGCTGGCGGAGACGGTTCGCTGGGCGTGGCGGACCCGCATCCTGGTCCGGCTCGGCGTGGACCTGCGGATGCGGTTGTACCAGGGAGCCGAGGAGGACGCGGTCGGCGTGTTCGCCGCCAACCTGCGGGACCTGCTGCTGGCCGCTCCCGCCGGGGCCAGGACCACGATGGGACTGGATCCCGGCTTCCGGACCGGCGTGAAGGTCGCGGTGATCGACGCGACGGGCAAGGCGGTCGCGACGGACACGATCTACCCCCACGAGCTGAGACGGCGGCCCTCGGGGACGGCGGTCACGGCGGGGCCCTCGGGGACGGCGGGAGCGGCGGGGGCGGCGCGGGCGGCGCAGCCCGGCGCGGGCTGGACGGCCTCGATCGCCACCCTGGCCCGGCTGGCGGCGGAGCTTCAGGTCGAGCTGATCGCCATCGGCAACGGCACGGCCTCCCGGGAGACAGACCGACTGGCCGCCGACCTGATGAAAGCGCATCCCGAGCTGAAGCTCACCAGGATCGTGGTCTCCGAGGCGGGCGCCTCGGTCTACTCGGCGTCCGCGTACGCATCGCGGGAGCTGCCGGCCATGGACGTGTCGCTGCGCGGCGCAGTCTCCATCGCCCGCCGCCTGCAGGATCCGCTGGCCGAGCTGGTCAAGATCGACCCCAAGTCCATCGGGGTCGGTCAGTACCAGCACGATCTGTCGGAGGCCAAGCTCTCCCGCTCCCTGGACGCGGTGGTCGAGGACTGCGTGAACGCGGTCGGCGTGGACGTGAACACCGCGTCCGCCCCGCTGCTGGCCCGGGTGTCTGGCATCGGCGAGGGGCTGGCCGGCGCGATCGTGGCCCACCGGGACTCGGCCGGCCCGTTCCGCACCCGGCGGGCGCTCACGAAGGTGCCGCGGCTGGGCCCCAAGGCGTTCGAGCAGTGCGCCGGCTTCCTGCGCATCACGGGCGGCGACGACCCGCTGGATGCGTCCAGCGTGCACCCGGAGGCCTACCCGGTGGTGCGGCGCATCCTGACGGCGGCGGGCACCGGCATGCCGGAGCTGACCGGGAACACCACGGCGCTGCGCGCCCTGCGGCCGGCGGATTTCACCGACGAGCGGTTCGGGCTGCCGACCGTGACCGACATCCTCGGGGAGCTGGAGAAGCCAGGCCGCGACCCGCGGCCCGCCTTCACCACCGCCTCGTTCGCCGAGGGCGTCGAGACGCTCGCGGACCTGGCCCCCGGCATGATCCTGGAGGGAGTCGTCACCAACGTGGCGGCCTTCGGCGCGTTCGTCGACATCGGGGTTCACCAGGACGGCCTGGTGCACGTGTCGGCGATGTCGCGGAACTTCGTGTCGGACCCGCGCGAGGTGGCCAAGTCCGGTGACGTGGTGCGGGTGAAGGTGCTCGGCGTGGACGAGGCGCGCAAGCGGATCTCGCTCACGCTGCGGCTCGACGACGAGCCCGGCGACGGCGGCCGGGCGGCCAGGGGAGCAGGCGGGCCGGCCGGGACGCGAGATGGTCCGCAGGAGGATGGCCGCCCGGCAGGCGGAAGGCGCACGGCTGACGAGGGCCGGTCTGGTGGGGGCGGCCGTCCCGGTGGCGGCCGTCGTCCCGGCGGTGGGGGTGGCCGTCCGGCGGGCGGCGGCGGTGAGGCTGGGAGCGGCGGGGGCGCCATGGCTGAGGCCCTGCGCCGGGCCGGGCTGGCCGGCCGGACTGGTGATCGTCGCGGCCCGCACGGCGCGCAGCGGTGAGCGCCAGCAGCCCGACCGCATTTCGCTGACTTGCGGACTGCCGTTCTGATGGCTACCGGCCAGGGTCCATTGGCATGGCAGTGCTTGTTGAGCAGAGTCTTGACGGCATGTCTCAGCCAGGTTAAGTTACGTTATCAAATAAGTCTTAGTTTAAGTTTCTCGACTGGTGAAGCGGCACTCAGGGCTGTGCCTTGGCTCCGGTGGCCGGAATCCGCGCGTCCGACTGGCCCTACCAGGAGATGCCATGCATCCCGCCTTTCGCCCGAGCTTTCCTGGTCGGGTATTACGGCCGGACGTCACCCAGTCCGCTGCCGTTACGGGCGCTCAGCCCGCAGCTGCCAGCGCAGCCAAGGCCGGTCCGGCCATCAGGGCCAGCAGTTCGATCACGTTCATCTGGATCATTTCCTAGCCCACCGTGACGGCCCGTACCCTCCCCCTTCGGGTACGGGCCCGGAAAGGACCGTCGTGAGTCTCATGTCCTACGGGCAGGCGCGCCGCAGCGCCCGCTACCGCATCGCGGCTACCGCCGCAGCGGTGTTTGCCCTGGTGGCCGCGTTCCTCGGCGCCAGCGCCCACAACGCGGGCAGCGCCCACGCGGCGGCGACGCTGTTGTCGCAGGGTAAGCCGGCGACGGCGTCGTCGCTGGAGAACGCGGGGTTCCCGGCGTCGAATGCGGTGGACGGGAATACCGCGACGCGGTGGTCGAGCCAGTTCTCTGATCCGCAGTGGCTGGAG
>DATCEO010000092.1:0-11112 GCA_036510065.1 Streptosporangiaceae bacterium
GACACCAGCGTAAGAGGAAGTGTGTCAAGCGGTATCGGGAGAGTTATTGATGATTGCGGGGGCTTGGGGGTTGATCTGGGGTTCTTGCTACGGCTGGAGCTGGTGCGGCCTGCTGGGGCGGGGTGTGCGGGCGGCGGGGCATCTGGCTGAGGGCATGCTGAGATGCCGCGCCGGGATGATGGTTGCGGTCCGCGGGGCGGTTCGGGTGCCTGCTGCCCGGGTCTTCTCGCTCTACGTAGTTCAAGCGGGCTCGGCCCGGCCCGCGTGGTGCGGCCCGGGCCTGCCCCGACAGCGTTCAACCGAGCTGGTGAGAAGCTCCGGGCGACCGGGGGAGAGCTGCCCAGGGTGTCGGACGGGGTTGGTCCCCTACGCCGGGACGGGCTCGCTCTCCCCCTCATCGGGAGGAAGGCCTTTTGGGCACCCGTGTGTCAGGTGCGGGAATAAGTGCTGGTCAGGCTGCCTCCGCTGGGCAGCTGGCGGCACCGGAGGCGATGACGGGATCCCAGGCAGTGCCGTGGGCGACCATGGAGTAGATCCAGCGCAGCAAGGAAGCAGCGCACGCGACCCGGGCCTTGGCGCGGCGGGCACGGGCCGTGGCCGCGGCGGCCGTGACCTGCTGCGATCCGGCGTCGGCCCGGGCCGCGGCAGTGTCAGCGGCCTCGGTCATTGCCGCGTACTTGGCGGCCATCACGGGATTGTGGAGCAGCATGGGCCACACCGCGCGCCAGACGGTCAGCCGCAGGCCGGGACGGCCGCGGCGGGAGATGTGCGCCTGGCCGTAAAAAGCGCCCGAGGCGTTGTCAGAGGGAGACAGCCCGGCGTGCTTGACCAGCGATGACGAGCTGTCGTACCGGCGGGGGTCGCCGGTCTCGGCCAGGATCGCCGCCGCGCCGACCGCGGTCAGGGCGGGGATGTCCGCCAGCCGGGACAGGCCGAGCTCGTCCAGGACCGCGACCATGTCAGCCTCCACGGCCCGCAGCTGGGCGCGGGTGCGCTGCAGGTCGCCCAGCTCATCAGCGCACCGGCGCAGCAGGCCGCGGCGGGAGGCCACGACCACGCCCTCGGTGCTGGTCAGCGCGGCGAAGATCCGGGCGCAGATCGGACCCCAGCCCTTCTTGCCGCCCCAGCCCGGCACGGCGGACCGGACCAGCGCGGTGAACTCCTGTTCCCCCAGGCCCGCCAGCCCGCCGGGATCGGCGCCGCACCGCGATGTCACCATCTGCAAGGCCGCCAGCCAGGTGAGGGACTGCAGCGGCTGGGCGCAGGTCTCGGTCACCACCGGCCAGGCCACCGACAGGAAGTCCCGGATCCGCTGCGCCGACGCCGTCGCCGACGTGATCAGCTGCGCCCGGCGGCGGCCCAGGTGCCGCAGGTGCGCCCACGTCTCATCCAGCTCCTCCGGGATATAGCAGTGCAGCTCCACCGCCAGCCGTGCGATCAGCACGCAGTCCGCCTCATCGGTCTTATGCGTCGTGTAATCCTGCTGCTCACGGGCGATATGCGACATCAGCGGCTGGATGCACACCAGCGGCAGCCCTCGCTCGGCGCACAGCCGCTGCACCTGCAGCCACCGCGGCCCGGTCGGCTCGCACGCCACCGTCACCGCCTCAAAGCCCTTCGCCCGGGCCTGCCCGACCGCCCAGTCCAGCGCCTCACCCAGCCGGAACGCCTTCACCCGCACCGTCGTACGCGCCAGCACCCGCACATCATGATCAATCACCACGATGGCCTGTTTTTCATCCGCCAGGTCGATCCCGATCACCGAGCCGCCGCGCGGCAGCATCCCGCGCAGCCGCTCACGGCGCGCGTTCCGCCGCCGGTCTCCCCGCGTCATACCGCTACTACCCTTACCCACAAGGACGTCCTCCCTGGCTGCGTTTGGGACACCAAGCCCGTACTACCGCACCAGGAGGACGTCCCCTGCCTCAACAGCTCCCCAGAACAGGGCGCCACCCGGCCGTTGTCCTATTACTACGCCGCGCATACCGAATCGGGACAGGTCCGCGCTCCGGAAGGCGCTAGCGCGGTGGGAAATGATCGATGAGCCCACCTGGGTGGTCCTGCCCCTGGAGCCCTGGTGGCTCAGGGCCGGACTCTCCTGCCTAACCGAGGAGGTAAGAGCAGCAGGCCGTCCCGTGGCCATCGTCCTGCTGCACCGTTACAACGCGTTCGATGCAGCCGGAGCCATCGCCGGGCTCCTCACCTTCATGTCAGCGGTTGACGAGCTTCCGGTGGTCCTGCTGCGCTGCGATATTTCGGCTATCGGCGCAGTTGCCCACGGCGCCTTCGCCGGCTTCGTCGGCCTGTCGGCCACCACCCGGCACGGCCCGATGCCGATGAAGCGCACGGAACGCGCGGGCGGCGATAACGACGAGCCTGATGAGTCTCCGGCGGTGTTCGTTCCTGCGCTCCATGATTACTTCAAGGCCAGCAAGCTCCCGGCCTTCACGCGCGGCGGCCGAGGTAATCTCGCACGATGCGATGACCCGGAGTGCAACGGCGGGAGCCTCTTGCGGATCGCCCGCCTCAGCGAGGTAGACCTGCGGGCGGCACGGGCAAAGGCACACCGGCACAACATGGCCAGCACCGAGCAGCTAGCGCAGCGAGTCCTCACCTCCCGCGAGCCGCGAGACGCCTGGTGGGAATGCTGCAAGAACGGCGCGGACACAACCGCCTCGCTGATCGAGAACGGAATCACGGCTCCGGTATCGCGCTGGCTGCGCCAGTGGCTGGAAACGGGCACGCCAGCCCATGATCCCCAGACTGCTGGCTGAGCCAGCGACGGTAGGTCTTCTCCCGCAGCAGCCATGACCATCCGTCCACGATCGCGCGGACTGGAGGCTCTGCCGCCAGAATCACCATCCCGTGTCGGTCACGAATGCCGACCCCGCAGAGCTTCGCCTCCAGCATTACCGGATCGGGGACGAAGTCCCGCGCGGCCATCACCGACCGGCGGGTGAATCCCGCGAACAAGCTCGCGTCCTGCACAGCACGCAACTCGCCGCTGTCGGCCGCCTGGACGGTCACTTCCCCGATCGCCAGTGGCGGCTCAAGAAGGCGGGAGACGGTCCCGGCGTCCTCCTCGAAAGCCGCAATGCCTGGTGGTTGAGCCTGCAGCTCGGCCCAGGCGGCGGCGTCTGCTACTGGCACGGCAGCCGGCAGGTCCAGCAGGCGGTCTAGCAGGTCCGGATCCGTGACTGCGCCCAGTCCCGCGGCCCGGCGGCGCCCATGTTCAGCAGCGTTGAGGACTGCGTGCGCGGTCACTTCTACGCCCAGAAGCCGGACACTCTCCACCACGATGTCGGCCCTGCCGCCGTGGGGACCACGCGGGGACGGCGGGCTAGATCCCGGCGTGCGCCGCGTGCTGTAATCACTGGAGGCAGGATTATTCACTATCTAGATTCTAGATAGTACTTACCCGATCTGACCCTTGGAACACGCCGTTGGAAGTAAGCGAGGTTGGCAAGCAGCTATTCGGCCGACCGTGCCGGCTCGCGCTGGCACTGTGGATAGTCCGCCGCGACAAGCCGCGGTTCTACCAGTCTGAGCCGCCCCGCGAGGTAATCCTCCAGGGAGACCTGGCCAGCGAGCTTGGGAGGCTGGTACGCCTGGGCATGCTGGACGAGGACCGGCCGGACGACGGGCGTCGCGTGTACTACAACCGCACCGACAGCCCGTTGTGGAAGATCATCCAGGCCGCATCAGAAGTCCTCAAACCAGATGAAGACCGCCCAGCCGAATCGCCCGGCACATGGCGGTAGCGGAACGTCGCTGACTAAGCAACGCGAGTCCGCACAAGTAACCGCCTGCGCGGGCAGGCGCGCGTGCTGCGCGTGGATTCACTAAAAGCGCAGATTGGTCAGTCTGCGCGTCCCGGCGTTGGCTAGATAAGCTGGTCGGCCGTCCGGACAATATGCTCGTCAGGCGGTGACAGAGGTGCGGCAGCGGCGCTTCCGGCCGTCTGGTGACGGTGTTCACGGGACGGTGTTCCTGCCTGGGCAGGCACGGCTCAGAGGTGCCGTTCTCGTGATTGGCGGCTCCGGGGGCAGCGAGCCGTCCTATGTCGCCGAAGCGGTTGCCGCCGAGGGCGTCGCCGCCATGTCGGTGGCGTATTTCGCCAGGCCCGGGCTGCCGGCCGAGTTGCGGGAGATCCCGCTGGAGTACTTCCGGCACGCCATCAGCCTGCTCGAAACCGTACTTCCGGGTGGCGCCCCGGTCGTGGTCATCGGAATGTCGCGCGGCAGCGAGGCGGCGCTGCTCAGCGCCATCCATTTCAGCGACCTCATCAACGGCATCATCGCGACTGTGCCAGGGAATGTCGCAGCGGGCAGCTGGCCACCGGGCGGCCCCGCGTGGCTGCTCGACGGGCGGCCGCTACCGTATGCCGCAGAGGACGATTCCGCAGGCGGCAACCTCGAGGCCGTTATCCCAGCTGAGCTGA
Organism: Streptosporangiaceae bacterium; assembly: GCA_036510065.1. Lineage (GTDB taxonomy): Bacteria > Actinomycetota > Actinomycetes > Streptosporangiales > Streptosporangiaceae > DASUBV01. The sequence continues at coordinate 4,442 of DATCEO010000092.1, forward strand.
CGCGCGGGCCGATCCTTCTGGTCTCCGCGGGCGAGGATAACGTCTGGCCGTCGGCTCAGATGGCACGGGCGATCGCGGACCGCCTTGAGTCCAGCGGCCACTCCTTCGGCCACCAGGTGCTCGAGTACCCGGACGCCGGCCACAGTCTCGGCTACCTCGTTCCCGATCTTCCGCCTGGCCTGCTGTCTCCGGGCATTGCCGACCGGCCAGCCGACCGAACGGCACGTGCCGACGCGTGGCCCAGAGCCGTCCAGTTCATCGGCAACTGCCTTCGGTAGCAGCGACGGCCGGCCGCGCCCGCCCGGACGCGGCTGCGACGCCTGTCCGGCCGATCGCAACGTAACGGCGGACCGGGGTCAGCGGCAGGGCGCACCGAACAGCGCCCGCCAAGGCATGGAAGAACCTGACATCTCCGCTCCTACTCGCCGTTATGCATGCGATGGCCGGGGATCGGCTGGCTGATCAATCACTTTGCGTGACAGGTCATCAGGGCCTCTCATATGCCGGGAGCTGGTCGGAGCGGCGGCCCGGTGCCAGCTGCTGACAAGCCATCTGGCCTGCCGGCCGGCCCTGCGCCATGGGGGTTCAAATCGGTTTCGCGGGGGTTCAACTCGGGTTCCGCAGCGGCACTCAGCTAAAGAGCCTGCCGCCGCGCCGGATGACAGATAGCTTTCCCGCAGGTCAAGGGCATAGAGGCTCGGCACGATGCCCCCTTGACGCTAGAGATTTATCTCGGCGCTATAGCTCATAGAGCAATGTGGGGATACGAGGTCGATCCCCCCGCCGACATGAACCCCCATCTACGCTGCCAGCCTGTTGAGTGATCCCGGCTCTCGCTCCAGGCAAAGCGACCGCCGCCGGGAACTCAGTCCCGCGGCCGGGTTCTCGGGATCGCAAGCCTTTTGGCCGTAGTGCACAGTGGCCTCGATATCTGGCTCCCGCCAGCATCGGTGCCAGGTCCACCCCGGGTCGACGGCAGGTCCGTCAAAGGTCCGCGCAGGCACCGCGGCGCGGCGGCTAGCGGATGCACCGCGCGGGCCGGGCGCTGCGCTGCGGACGAGAGCGACAGGTACCAGCCCCGGCGAAGCGGTGATCATCACAGCGCTCCTCGGGGCTGCAGCAGCGTTGCTGGCATGCCTGGAGATCCGGTCCCGCGGGAAAAGCCGCGCTCGCCGACGGATTCTGCGGGCTGTGCGCGGACCGGGACGAGCGCCATCAATGATCATTCCTCCGGCTAGCAGACCCGTCGGCGATCCCCGGATTACCAGCGCCACCGGGAAAGAAGGGGTCGTCCGGGCCGCTGGGCCGGCCCGGACGCTGTCCGCTATATGTCCGTGCACAGCTGGACTCAGCCGGACTCTCATGGATTCAGCGGGATCTCATCCGGCCAGAAGCAACAGCCCGCGAGCCGCAATATGCGCAGGCCAGGGGCTGTTTCCGCTGGTGGTGGCAGGTGCAAGGTTCGAACTTGCGTAGGCTGAGCCGACGGTTTTACAGACCGCCCATTCCTCCCCATCGGAATGGCCGCTGACGTGCTACTCCTTCAATTTCTACCGCGTGAAAACCATGACCTGTCCGTCCCGCGTCCGTGCATGCCGAGCCGCCCAGGTCAGCGCGCTCAGGGTCCTGCACACCCATCCAAGGGAGTCCCGTCACGTCCCATCACGTTGTCAAATCCCGCCCGCCTTCAACCCGGGCAGCTTGCGGATGGCGACGCCATGAGCGCGCCTGCCCTCAGAGGGCTGCCAAGACGGTCACGTCTTTAGAAATCCGGATCGGGCGACCCCTTTTCACGTTGCTTTCCTCACCGCCAGACGGCCCAAGCAGCGGCTCCCACATGGGCCAGCAGGGCCTCCGGTTAGGCCGGCGCGGTCCAGCGCAGCCGTGCTGGCGGCCCATCGTCGGGACTGGCCACACCCGCCTGCCGAGCAACCGCCCCAGCGCCAGATCCCGCGCAGGCGTCACGTGACCGCAGGATCAGGGCCGGCCTGGGCCGCTGGCTGGTCGAGCACTGGCACGGGATCAGCGTCGTCAACTTGAAGCGCGCTATCGAGCTCCCTGACCAGGGTGTCCAGCTGTTCGGCGGTGTCGGACCACTGCGCCTGTTCCGCTACAAGATGATCCGCCGCGTCCCGGATCTGCTGGATCGCGCCGTCCACCTGATCAGCAGCGGACTTCTGGCGCGCGGTGGCCAGCATCGATTCCTCCAGCATCGTCACCGTCGACGCCATCAGCTCACCCACCTCGCGGGCCTGCCGTCGCCCCTGCTCAGTCGCCGTGATCGTCGCCTCCGTCTCCTGCTGCACTCCGGTGATGATCACGCTGATCGAATCGGTCGAGTGGATCGAGCGTTCCGCGAGCGCGCGCACCTCAGCCGCCACCACAGCGAAGCCCTTCCCGGCCTCGCCAGCCCGGGCGGCCTCGATCGTCGCGTTCAGCGCGAGCAGGTTCGTCTGCGCTGCGATGTCATTGATTATCTGGAGGATCTCATCGATCTTCTTCGCACGTTTACCGAGCGACAGCGTGCGCTCAGCGATCGCCGTGACTTTCTCCTGCATGTCCCGCATTGTCTTGCCGGTCTGCCCGGCCGCTTCAGCCGCTGCTCGCACGTTGTCCGCTATAGTGCCAGCGGCGACCGCCAGCTCTTCGATCGTCTCCGAGGTCTGTGCGACCGCCGAGGACTGCTGACTGCCCACCGCGGCCGCTTTCCCCGCTGCCGAGCGCAGCTCACCCGCGACCGCGCCGAGAACCGCCGACGTGGAGCGGAGCTGAGCCAGAAGCCTGTCCCGGTCGCCCAGCCGCGCGAGTACGGACATCAGCTGGCGCGCTCGCCGGAGGGCACGGCCAAGCAGGCGGAGCATGAAGGCTCCGAGCGCGTTGCCGATCGCGATGGTGACAAGGACAGCGGCGATGCCGATCACGCGCGCCTCCCTCGCCGCGGCGGAGGCAGCCGCCTGCGCGGCCGCCGCGCGCAGCATGACGGAGCGGTTAAGTGCATCCAGCGATGGCTGCACGCCTGCGGCCGCTGCCTCCAGCTGGCCCAGTCCCGCGCCCTCGCGGGCCGCAGTCGTGCCAGCAGCGTCGCTGACCTGCCTGAAAATGGAATAGTAGTGCGCATTCGCCGTCACGGCCTGCGCCCGTGACAGCCTGTCCGCGGCCGTGCTGGCCTTGCCGAGCTGTGCAGCCAGCCGTTGGAACTGGTCGTCCTGCGCGGTCACGGCCCGCCGCGCCGCTGGCGCTGGGGCAGCGAGGTAGAGGCCGGCCACCTGGCGTTCGTGCCAGAAAGCGGCGGTGAGCGCGGCCGTGGTCGTCGCATCAGAGCGCTCGTTGGCCGCGATGGCACCCCTGGAGAGGGCCACGTCGTAGCGCCAGGTTGAGAAGCCGATCACGGCGATGGCAGCCGCGCCCACCACGGCGACGAGCCACGCTGACCGCGCCAGGCCACCTCCGTCCATTGCTCCTGCCCTTCCTGGCCCGTCGTGCTCGCGAAAGGCCGCTGGACACTCGCCACCTCCGCCCTGCTCGTAAGCTACTCTAGGTAGCTGACAGTGACTTGTTGTGATCGCCGGCCGACGCCCATCGAGCCGGGACCGCTCAGGAACACGAACCGGCCGATGCGCCGCTGGCCCCTCAATTACGGCATCGCCGCCGCTCCCGAAGCGGCGAAACCGCACCTCATCGTCGAGGTCAGCCGAATCGAAGCCCCGGCACTCGGTGGCATGCCTCCCAACGACGGCTGGCTGCCCTAGAGATCCCCGGAGCCGCGCCCCGAGTGACCGCTGTAGTTGCTGGTAAGGCGCTCTATGAACTCGTCTTCCTTGCGGAGCTCCGCCTCAGTAGGCGACAGCGAGATGGCCGCCGTCAGGACCATCGTGAGGACGGCGACGCCGAAAATGAGCGGCCCCAGGAAAGACGATGCACTTGCGCCGCCGCGTCTGCCTGTCATGCCGCTGGCAGCCAGATCGGCATGCACCTGCAAGGCCGCCATGCCCGTGTAATGCATCGCGCTGACGCCTACACCCATGATCAGGCATGCGACGAACGCGGACCACAGTGAGTCGAGTTGCAGCGCGGCCCAAAGCGCGACGGTCCCCGTCATGACTGCGATGACCACCGAGAGGATTACCAGGCCGATTTCGTAGCGCATCGTGTCTGGCATGCGCATCGCCGACATGCCGATGTAGTGCATGCCCGCCGCGCCAAGCCCGATGATCACGCTACCGGCAAGGAGCGGAACCATCCCGTCACCGCCGAACCCGACAATGAGCAGGCCAACGCTGACCACCGCGACAGCGACCAGCATGCTGAGGATCGTGACCGGCACGCTGTACCGGATAATCTGGCCCGGAATGGCGAATCCGAGCATGGCGATGAAATGCATGCCCCAGACCCCCGCGGCCGCAATGGACACGGCTGCCAGCAGCAGCCAGCGAACACGCGTAGAGCCTTGCACAGCCCGCGCCCTGGTAGTGCACCGCAGGCCCAGGAACCAGCCCAGGCACGACATGGCATAACCCAGGACAGGAGTCAGCAACCCGTAAGAAAAGTTGTAGACCGCCACCGGCCCCAGGCCCCCCGACCACGTCCATGAAGGTGGCGTGAGATAACCACCCCACCACCCGTTCGCATCTAAGCAGCAACGACATCAGCTGTCACGCCTGTGCCAATCGTCAGGACGCCGCCAGCCGGGTTTTCTCCTACAGGCAGGTGACCGGGCCTGCCACCTATCCGTCATTGTTACCCGATATTCGGCCGCGTTAGGCAGGCGCAGGGACACCCTTACGGGCACCAGTCCGCGGGCGATCCTGATGCCGGGGCGCGCCCTCACCGCCCTGCCGTTTCTCTCCGGCGGCTGGCCAGCGGCACGCCTGTCGGGACGTCCTGGCGGCAGTGTTGCATTGGCCGATCGATGCACATGACAGAGTGTGCTGACAAGGATGGCCAGGTGATCAGATGGCCATCGTGAGCTGGTCGAATGCTTCGCGGATCCGGTGGCGGGCGGGGACGTCGGTCGCAAGTTCATAGTGGCCGCGGCGAAGGTTCTGCACGAACGCGTGACCGCCAGTCAGGACCCGCGCGGACCGGTGACGCTTCAGTCCGCGCATCGGCCGCAGCCGCGTTTTCAGTCGGCCGTGATCTGTTTCGACCGGGTTGTTCGCATACCGCTCGACGGTATGCAGCGCTGAGGGGATCAGCTCGTCCAGAACACGCGGATAGGCTCCGGCCCGGTCGCTGGTGACCTCGGCCGGGACCGTGCCGGCGCGCAGCGCCCGGGCGAAGAATCGCCGGGCGGCGGCCAGGTCCCGCCAGACGGATAGCAGCACGTCGATGACCTGCCCGTGCTGGTCGATCGCCCGGTTCAGGTACGTCCGCCGGCCAGCGACCTTGATGTAAGTCTCGTCGGCGAACCACCGGTCACCGGGCGCATGCCGGCACAGCCGCGCTGCCTCGATGAACTCGGGGTGAACCGCTGCACCCACCGGTACACGGTGACGTGGTCAACGGTGACGCCGCGCTCGGCCAGCAGCTCCTCAACGTCCCGGTAGGATAGGCCGTACCGCAGATACCAGCGGACCGCCACCGAGATCACCTCCCGCGGAAACCGGAAGCCAGCAGAACGAGGTGCTGCGCCGGAACGCCGGCCGGATATGGTACGACCCAGCCGACCGGGCCTGGTTCGCTGCGCTTACCCGGTTCATCCCGCGCCAGCGCTGGGCCGAGGTCTTCCCGTCACGTCTGTGACATTGCTGGCCTGGCACCGCAGGCTCGCCGCCAGGAAATACGACAGCCCGTCCCCATCAGGGCATCGGCCAGCGCATCCCCGGCCCCGGCCCCGAGCCCGCTTCCCGTGTCACCGCAGCCGACCTCGGCACGTGGCAGGTCCGCCGAAACTCGTCCTGAGCGGCCTGATCAACGAATACGAGCGAGCCGCCTGACATCTGAGATCGCGCAGGTCACATGCCAGAATCCTATTTTCGAGCGGCACAGGTCCCTGCTCGGCGAGAGCCAACTCCAGCTCTTCGCTGGTGACCTGTGTCTCGTCCGGGCGCCCCGAGCTGTGCCTGACCTTCAGCAGGTAGAAGCCTGGCCCGATCTCCTCCACCGCATCCACGCGCACCGGGTGCGCGAAATGGCCGGGGAACCTCACCAGCCGGTTCTTGGCCGTTTCACGAAGATCACTCACCCGATCCCGCCTCTGCTGCTGTCTCTCGACCCTGTGCCTGCCGGTGAAGGAGTACACGCCCGTTTGTCTATTCGCTCGCGTAGTGACGGCCAGACTACAACTCGCTGCGCGCCGGAACGCGGCCTCGGTTCGTTCCACCTCCGCGGCGCAGCCGGGCCGGCGGCTCATACGTTCCCCGAACGGCCTGTATCTGACGGAGCAGGTCAGCGGCGTGATGGTGCATGAACCGCAGCTGACGTGCGGCCTTTGTCCTGGGAAACTGCACATAAGCCGCGACCTGGGGCTCATGACCTTCACCGTGCGGCCGGACCCGCGGCCTAACCTGGCGGATGCGGACTCCAACTGGTAACTGCAGACCCTGTCGAACTTCGCGCTGACCGTCGAGGGGCAGGATCGGGAACCGCGCTCCCGAGATGCCTACTCAACTGCATCGAAAAGGGTCTCCGCCCAGACCACGGCCGGGCGCTGTACTTGTACCCCTTCAATG
>DATCEO010000093.1:0-16650 GCA_036510065.1 Streptosporangiaceae bacterium
GCGGCGCTCGGCTACCGGGTCGCGCAGCACGTCGCCGGCCGCGGCGTAGCGACCGCGGCCGTGCGGGAGCTGTGCCGGCTGGCGGCGGCGCGGCACGGGCTGCGCACACTGCGGGCGGCCACCGCCCGCGAGAATGCCGCGCCGCAGAAGGTGCTGACCAAGGCCGGGTTCGTCCCGGTTGGGCCGGCCGACCCGGCCGACCTCGGCGGCAAGCCAGGTACCTGGTATCAGCGCGACCTAGCCGCCGACTGACCCTGATCAGCCGCCGGGACGTGCAGCAGTGGCGCGCGCCTATAGCGGCCGGAGCGCCGCCTCGACGAGCACGGCCTCCAGTCCGCGCAGGAATGCCTCCATATCAGCGGGGGACAGGTAGTGCGTGTTCGCATGAAGCTCGTAATTGACCGTGCCCGGCTCGTTGTTGACGTGCAGGAACATGTTGTTGCCCGTGATCGTATTCCGCCAGCCCCAGGTCAGCTTCGAGCGCTCTAGCGCCCCGCGGACCTGCTGGGCAGACGGCAGGTCGCCGTCGGCCTGCTCAGGCTCCATCGCCCGGCGGTCATTGATGAACCGGCGGTCATTGATGAAGCAGTCGAGACCAATCTCTTCGCCGCGCTGCCGGCTGATCCGGGTGATCAGCTCGTCGCGCTGGCGCGGGTCATAATAGGACAGCTGGTAGAGGTGGCTGCCGGGGATCCGGCGAGCAGCCGGACCGGCGGGCGGGAATGACCCGTAGCAGCCGCTCCCAGGATCGGAGCGCGTTGTCGCTCTTGTGCTTCCCGGCCGGCGTGGCCTGCCAGCGCGCCAGTGCTAACGGCTGCAGCGCGGTTACCGGGCCGGCGGCCGCGCCGCTCACCGGGTCTCTGGCGGCCAGGTCCCGGAGCATCGTGATCATGCTCGGCCCGTCGATGACCAGATGGCTGATCGCCGATACCAGGTGGGTCGCCGTGCCGCCGGAGGCGATGACGGCCCAGCGGATCGGCCACTCCCGTGTCTCGTCGAACACGTAGGCGTCGTAACGGCGGTGCAGGTCCGCCGCGACCTGGGCGGGGTCCTCGCGCCCGGCCTCCACGACCTGCATGGGCACCTCGCCGGCCCGCGCCACCACCTGCTGCGGACGGTCGTCTCCGGTGAACGCGAGCCGAGTGCGCAGCGCCTGGTGTCGGCATATCAGGAAGCGCAGGTCGCCTGCCACGTCGCTGACCGTGGTACGCCAGGCAGCGGGATCCAGCCGCCGACGCACATCGAGGACTTCAGCATCCGCATCCTTGGCCACATGTCCCACTGGCCCCAGGTGAGATCGGCGCTACCGGAATCCTCGCCCTCGAATGGCACGAAGACTTGGTCCGTCATGACGCGCTTCACCCCGCGCTTCAGTTGTGGCTTCCACGCCAGATGCCAGATGAGCGGAGCATATCCCGGTGCGCGACCGCCGAGAAGGGCTGACAACCGGCCAAAGCCTGGCTGAGGGTTCCGTGGCTGAGTATGCGATGGAGGTGCCGGGCGAGGTAGCGCTTGATGCAGCGGCCTGCCGCGAGCCGCGAGCCGACGCGGGAGGCGTCCTCCGGGGCTGCCACTCGCCGCGCCCGTACTGCCCGTTCGTCATCGAAGCCGGCTCTCGCTACGTTCACGTCCTCGGGGTCACCGCCCATGCACCACTGCCGTGCCTGGTGCCTTCCGCCGGGGCCCCGACACTGCCGGGCAGATACTGATGCCAATGAGGCCGGTGGCGCGGTCGGCTAATCCGCGGGAGGCAGCGATGATTCAGCCCGGTCCTGACGAGATCAGCCAGGGCATAGACCGTCGTCACTCCCCGGTGACAGAGAAGCTGATCAGCTTCGGGGACGCCCAGCGGGCGCGGCTGCGCCGCCTCGGCCCGCGCCTGCGCGGGCCGCGCGCCCTGATCGCGGCCGGCGGCGCCGCGGTGCTCGTCATCGCGGGCGTCATCACCGCCGTCGTGGTGAGCAGGCCGTCGTATCCGCACGCCTGGTGCGGGCCGCTGCTGACCGAACTGCACGTCGGGGGGGATAGCGACCCGGGCCATGCGGCCGATCTGGCTCGCCTGCGGCGCCGCGACCACGCGCCAGTCGGCAAGCTGCTGTCCGACCTGGACGACTACTCCGTGGCCCGCTCCGTGGTGCAGAACCAGAACGACCGCACGCCGTCGGGGAGCGTCGCCGGCATGGCATCGACCTTCACTGCGGTGAAGGGCGACCTGCGGGCGCTCAACCGCAAGTGCGGCCAGCCGCCGGGCGCCTACGAGGGCGACTCGTTCTGACCCCGGGGCCGCGTCCGGCGCAGTGGTGCGTGAATGCGCTCCGCATGATTCCCGGCCGCACCGGCCAGTGCCGGACTATGCTCTCGCCCAGTCATCTTCTCCTCGCTCAAGGGCGAGCTCATCGGCACCCGGCCCTGGCTCACCAGAGCAAGGGCACGCCGGGTCCGCCAGCAGATCCAGCGCATTCAGGGCGAGCTGCATATCGGCCCGCGAAGAACGCTCTGTCAGGCCGCCGACTGGGCGATCGAGCTTGCCCGCCGCGTTACGGCCGGGGTACGCAACCCGCGGTAGGCAGGGTACATTTACGCAATGACGCCTTAATCTTGGGTTAAGGCCGCGCTGTCACGCTACTGCTTAAGCGCAAATAGGTCATGACAAGAATGCGCCCGCTTCGGCAGGCTCCCCTCGCAGAGGTCACCATGTACCAGCCTTACCCGTCCAGCGGCCAGCCGGTCGAGCCGCTGCGGCCTCCTGCTCCCGCGCCGGTGCTGACCGCGGTCAAGCTCATGTACGCGGGCGCTACTGTCAACACCGTCACCCTGATCATCTCGCTGTCCCTCATCGGCGGCATCAAGGCCGCCCTCCGGAAGGCGAACCCGAGCCTCACCGCGCCCCAGCTCAGCGACCTGAACACGCTCATCACGCTGGCGATAGTCTCCGGCCTGGTCATCATCGCCCTGTGGCTGTGGATGGCGCGGGCGAACGGCCAGGGTAGGAACTGGGCGCGCATCCTGTCCACGGTGCTGTTCGGCCTGGCGACGCTGGAGCTGATCAGTGAGTATCCAGGCAGCCATCTCGGTCATTTTGTCATCGGGGGCCAGGTGCAGCCGGTGATCCATTTCGGGTTCGGCGTGACGGTGCTCGGCCTGATCGTCCCCTTGCTGACCTGGCTGGTCGGCCTCGCCGCGGTCTGGCTGCTCTGGCGCCCGGCCTCCGGCGCGTTCTTCAAGCCGCAGGCCGGGCACAGCGCACGGGCGTCTTCCCGGATTCGATCGTCCAGCTCACGGTTGCCGCGTCGTTTGTAGCCGTATTGATCTGCGTGCCCGCGCGGGCGTGGCCCGGCGTGCGCCGAGCGGGCCCCGGGGCTGAGCCCGGCGCGGAAGCCGGGCAGCGGTGCCGCGGGGCTGCCCCCCGTCATCGCCCTTACCACCGCTCCCGGGGCGGACTACGTCGAAGTCGCCGCGCCGCCGCCCAGCAGGGCCTGGGAATCGCGGCCTCCGTCCGCGAGAAACCTCCCCTTCGGGGGGTGGACCCGCCAGGCCGGACGCCTGCACCCCCAGCCGATCGGCTCCGGGATCACCACAATCACCCTGCGGACGGGCGACTCCGCAACGGCCCAGGATCTGGGATTCGTCGGTCTCCTGCTGGGACAGCGGGTTCGGCTGCCAGATTCGTGCGACGTGGGCCGCAGGTCCTGAGCTGCTACCTGATGGCAGCAGGGGCCGCTGCCCGGTTACTGCAGTGCTGGCGGTCCTGAAACGCTGAGCCAGCGGTCGAGCTCGTCGAGAATGTTCTCGACCATCGGATACAGCTCGCCGGCGATCTTCGCCTGGCTCTGGCCCTCACGGGTGCGCCGGCCGGCCTCGCTGATGATGATCTGGAACACTGCGGCGAGCGCGATCCCCTGCAGCCTGGCGACCTCCGGCGGGACGGCGGTGGTGTCGCTGATGGCAGCGGCGAGCGCGGCGGCTTGGCGGTCGGTCAACTCCAGTGCCAGCCGGTGGATGGTCGGACTGATGGCCGCCAGGTAGCCGAGCTCGCCACGCCAGAGCTCCGGCGGGATGGCGCGAATCCCGGCGACGGAATCGAGGACGAAGTCGCGGATGGCAGCTGCCGGAGTCATGGCGGGCGGCCGGGAGCGGATCAGGTCGCACAGCCTGCTCTCAATCTGCTGCTCGCGATCGGTGACCAGTTGCTCCTTGGCCTGAAAATAGTTGTAGACCGTCTGCTCGGCGACCTCGGCCTCGCGCGCCACGTCACTGACGGCGACGTGCTCGTAGCCGCGCTCGGCGAACAGGCGGGCTGCGGTATCGGCTATGAGTCGGCGGGTGCGCGCCTTCTTGAGCTCGCGCAGTCCGGTGCTGGGCATCTCAACAGCCTAGCGGGCAATCCTGTTAGCTTGGACCAGACACCAGACATGGAGCCATCACTACCCATTCGCGGATGCGCCTGCAACGCTAGCTGCGGCGGGGTAAGCCGCACGCCCGCCGATGTCTTCGGCCGCTACGCCAGTCGCGGGCGCGGCGACGTCCACCCCGCTGCGCCCGGCAACCCAGGCACAGCGGTCATCATCGCCAGCGCTTCCGCGCTGGCGTCCCGCTGCCGCCGCGCGAGGGCGAGGTCGGGTGCGTGTGCCGTGCTAAGGCCGGGCGCCCCGCCTCGTCGGGTCTCACCAACGGTCCCTCGAGGTGGGCGCGCGTCACCTCCCGGACGCGACGCGTTCGAGGGCGCGCCCGGCGAACAGCCGGCGATCCCGGGTCACGAGCGCCTCCTGGCGTAGGGCAACCCAGGGCCGGAATAAACCGGAGCAAGGAATGTTGGAACATACACTAAGATTCGATTTAACTCCAAGGAGATGCGTCATGATCCTTATCACCACTGCCGGCAAGGTGGGCTCAGAGGCAGCACGCCTGCTCGCCCAGCAACAAGAGCCCGTCCGGGTCCTTGTCCGCGACCCGGAGAAGGCGACCGCACTGGCGCAGGCAGGAGTCGAAGTCGCCGAGGGCGATCTGGAGGTCCCGGCGACCATCGGCGCTGCGATGCAAGGCGTCGCGGCCGTGGTGCTCGTCAGCCCGGCGATACCCGCCCAGGAGCTGAGCGTTGTCGACAGCGCCGTCCGTGCGGGCGTCGGGCACGTCGTGAAGATCACCAGCAAGGCCTCAGCTGACTCGCCGATCACCCGGCGGCGCGGCCAGACCGAAATAGAGAACGCGCTGATCGCCTCGGGGCTCGGCTACACGCTCCTGAGAAACAACGCCTACATGCAGAACTTCCTCATGCTGGCCCCCGCGATCGCCAGGACGAGCAGCTTCGGCTCCTCAGCGGGCGACGGCCGGGTCGGCCTGATCGATGCGCGCGACGTCGCCGCCGTAGCCGCACGGATCGCTGTCTCGCCCGCCCCACACGCGGGAAAGACCTACTGGCTCACCGGGCCCGAGCGCCTCTCCTACCCAGACGCGGCAGCGGTGCTCTCCAAAGTGCTCGGACGGCCGATCACCTTCCATCCCCTGACTTTCGAAGAGGAAAGGCAGGCAATGATCAACGCCGGCGTCCCCGGAACCGTGGCCGAGGACAATGCCCAGGCGCTCAGCCTATTCGCCCAAGGCGACGCCGACTATGTCACCGACGACGTGCCGTCGCTCCTGGGGCGGCCGGCGGGTACGTTCGGGCAGTTCGCCACCGATTACGCCGAGGCGTTCTCGTAAAGCTCAGGCAACCGCGGAAGCGGCGACTGCCGCATCCACCCGAGGCGTTCCTGAAATCCGCAGAAGAAAAGGAGCAATCATGCCTGTCACGACCCGCAACACCGACCGGACCGCACACCTGCTCGCGCTCATGAAGCAGGGCGACGACGCCTTCAACTCCCGCGACTTCGCCGCGATGAACGCCGTCCACCACCCAGACATGATCGCGCACATCCCAGGGAACGCCGAGCCGATCCACGGACGGGCGGCGCACGCCGCGGCGATGGAGCAGTTCTTTCGTATCTTCCCCGACGTCCACGTAGACAACGACCCATACCCAATCCAGTTCGGAAGCGGCGACTGGATCACCGTGATCAGCCGCGCCACAGGGACCTTCACCGGGGAGATGATCCTGCCCGACGGCAACGTGATCACCCCGACAGGAAAGGCGTTCGACGTCGAGTTCGGCCAGAGCGCTAGGTGGGACGGCGACCAGGTCATCGAGATCTTCGCCTTCTGGGACTCTGCTCTGCAGGCGCAGCAGGTCGGCCTCGCCTAGCAGCGAGGGGTGCCGCCCGGCTGCGAGGATCGGCGGCTGACCCCCAGCGCGTGCTATGCGCGCGCGTCCCGGCCGGGATCGCCGGCGGGTTGCTGACTGCTGATCACGTTCCTGGTGATCGTCTTGACGAACTGATCATCGATTGGCTCGCGCGTGAACCAGCGGCGGTAGTAGAGGGGCCCGATCAGCGCCGAGATCATGCTCGGCGGGTCAGCTGTCGCGGGTATCAGGCCTCTGCCTGCTGCTCGCTCGATGACCGCCCTGAGCGGTGCCGCGTGTCCGCGCTGGATCTTGCCGTGGACACGGGCGAACTCCGCATCGCGCTCGGCGACGTCGACGATCGAGGGCACGACCGACGACCACCGGGCCGTGCCCAGCAGGCGGCCAAGGTTCACGAGGATCGCCGTGACATCCTCCTCGAGCGAGCCCGTATCGGGAACCTCCTGCTCGGCGCTAATCCGGGAGGCGGCATCGATCACGAGGGCCTCACGAGATGGCCAGTGACGGTAGATGGTGGTCTTCGCGACCCCCGACCGGCGGGCAACCTCATCGACGGTGAAGCCGCCGACCCCGCTCTCGGAGAGCAGCTCGAAGGCAGTCGTGAGCACGCGATCTCGTGATCGCCGCACACGACCGTCGACCGCGGCGGCGCCCCCCTCCCCCGACGCTGCTGCCGAGCGCCGGGTGGGCTGAGCGTTACCAGGAGGTGTCGTTCCCATCCTTCGATTTCCTCACTTCGCTACGCTACGGTAGCGTAGCGTTCAGACCACATCGTAGACGACACAGCTGTTCGGGGAAAGACTCCGCTCGCCCCGCCGACAACCTCACCGTCATCATCGAGTTCCGCGTTGATGACGTCGACAGCGAGTATGAGCGGCTCAAGCCCCTGGTCGGCGACTGGGTGCAGGAGCCCACCACCATGCCGTGGGGCAACCGCTCCATCCTGTTCAGCGACCCCGACGGGAACCTTGTCAACTTCTTCACACCAGTCACCGAGGACGCCATCAAGAAGTTCAACGGCCGGCTGGGAAACGCGACTCAACTGCTCAGCTCTCGGACTAGCCGCAGGTGCACCTCGCGCAGCCGGTCGACTGCGGGTGGCCCGAGCTCGGCGTGAGACGCCTCCGAATTGAACAGCAGGACGAGCATTACCGCAGCGTCGAGCCTGTAGACCCAGAACGCGGCCGAGTCAACCGGGACAGGCTTGCGGTAACCATCCAGCACCGCCTCGTAGTCGATTCCGTTCTGCGGCAGTAATGCGTACTCGGCCAGTCGGCCCAGCTCCATTGCCGGGTCGCCGGTCAGCGCGTTGGACCAGTCCAGCAGGCCGCAGACGGCACCGCCGGTGCAGCGGATGTTCGACGCCCGCACGTCCAGGTGCACGAGCCTGCCCGCCGGACGCGACGCGAGCACGGAGGCCAGCCGCTCGACGGGTGGCGCGGCGGGCAGGGTCGCGACGAACGCGGCTAGTTCGGCGAACCGGTCGGCAATGCGGCGTGGCAGCAGGTGGGCGGCCGGCAGACCATAGGCCGCCACCGGCGGCATCGGCGGCGGTGGCGAGCGGTGCAGCCGCAGCAGCAACGCGCCGAGCGCGACCTGATCGGCACCGCGCCCGTCGTCCGCCACGAAATCCGAGACGAGCACGTCCGGCTCGCCAAGGACCAGCTCCCGCGGTGTGGCGACCGGGAAGCCGAGCTGGTCTAGGTGCCGGGTGACGACGTACTCCCAGCGCAGCAGCGACCTTGTGTCGACGTTCCGATCGTTGGGGTTGGACTGGAACCGCTCGCCGACAGGGGTTCGCAGCACTACTTTCGAACCGTCCGGCGCGGTCGCCTCGAACACCTGGAACTCAACCCCGCCGCCGGCAGGTCGCAGCTGCGTGAAGCGGCGGTCCGCCGCGAGCGTCCGCACCGACGCAGGCACCTCAACCATCGCCACCCCTGGAGCTGCGAGACGGGCATGACCGCGCCCGGCGGCCTCGGGCGGATGAATCTCGAGGATCATGCCGCCTGCCGCGGGCGCGTTCCACGAGCTTGCCGCGTTCAAAACGGGCGCCAGGTGCACCAAGTGCTCGGCGGGGTAGTCGTAGAACCGCCTCCGCTCCCCGGCCACCGCGTCGGTGCGCTTGTCATTGACCCGCGGGACGGTCACCTTTACCGCGGCCGCGCTGGTCAGCACCTCCCGCGGCTGGTGATAGCCATTGCGGATCACCAGGCGGCGGCCATTGTCATCTCGCTCCTAGCATGCGCCGCGATATACGCTTCCACCTCGGCCTGCAGCGCCTCGGTGAGCATCGAGCTGCCGCCCGCACTAGCCCGGACCGCGAGCAGACCCTTCCTAGGCGATTGGCAGGTCCGGCGATGGCTCGGTTGTACCGGCTCCATCCCGATTCTTCTTACTTGACAGCGCCGCGGGTGTTCGCCCGGGTGTTCTGCGACATGGGCGCGCTGGCTGCCACCGTGGGCTTCTATGAGGCGCTGATGTCGGTAGACATGGACATGGACATGGATATCCCCGAGGCCGGGCTGCACGTCGTCGCGGTCGGGCCGTTCCTCATCCTCGAGATGGACAAGGAGAAGCTGGACCGCGCGGGTCAGGCAGCCCAGACCCGCGTCACGGTCCTGAACGCCAGCCTCGATGAGGCGGTCGCGCGGGCGGTCGCCGCCGGCGCGGAGGTCGTGCAGCAGCGATGGGAGGCGCCCCCCGGCCCGGGAATGCGCCTGCGGCACCCGGACGGCCTGCTCGCCGAGTACCTCGAGCACCGCCCCAGTCCCGACGACGTCGACGAGCCCGGACCGGACTTCAGTGTTCGCGGGAGGTGACCGCAGTGGTGAGGCGGATGCTCACCTGGGAGCCGAGCTCGCGGAATCCCAGGGCGCGGGCGACGCGCCGGGAGGCCTCGGGCCGTGCCCGCCATTGCGGCAGCCTGCCTTCCCCGATCGCGTGGGCGACCGCCGCTGACGCAGCGGCGCGCGCCAGGCCGCGGCCCCGCGCCGCTGGGGCTGTCAGCACGCACAGGTGCGCTATGCCGCAGGGCCAGTCCCGGTAGCCTGCGGCGGCAGCGACCTGGCCGTGCTCGCGGACCGCGAACGCCGGCGTCGTGATCTCCTGAATGCCGCTTTCCCCGAGGTCATCGGTCCCGGCTGCCCGCAGGAACTGCCTGAAGGCGGGATGATCCGGGTCCAGCGGGGCGGTGACAGTGTCACCAGGCTGGGGACGGAATTCCGCCGGGTCAAGGTAGGCCAGGGCTGCGGGGCCGAGGATCTCGCCGAGGGGCAGCCGCCTGCGGAGTACCTCGGTGCCGGTGAGCGAGGCGGCTGGCAGGCCGCTGAGGGCCTGCCCGACAAGGCGGGCGGTCTCGTGATCGGGCGCGGTGGCGATGGCGGCGTCGCCGATGACCACGATGCCGGCCCAGCCCCGCGGGCAGAGATACGATCGCGGCGACACAGCGACGCTGATGGCGGGAGCGAACCCGGCCGCGGTCCCGGCGAGGTACTCCCACAACTCCCTGGCCCTGGCGGTCAGGGCGCCCACGGGTGCACGGTCAGAACCCACGAGCAACGACCCTACTGAAACAGGGCTGCGGTCACTTCTGACGAGCAAGTGCGGTCAGTTCTCGCCAGCAAAACCAGGCGCCCCAGATCTCGGGCCAGGGCCTTCTTCGCGCCCGGGTGCGGGGGCTTGGGCAGCGCGGCCAGGACGTTGGCGATTGTGAACCAGCAGCGCTGTTCTGCGGTCTCGGGGAAGACCTCGCGCAAGGCGCCCGAGAACCCCAGCGCCCGTAGCTGGCCGCCAGGACCGGGGCGCGCATGCCGCGGCGGGCGCAGGAGCTGACTACCGCCGGACCGCAGGCCGTCAGCGGAAGGCGGAAGCGACTTCCTTGGTGAACAGGTCGCAGGTGTCTTTCGTGCGTTCCACCGAGCCGAGGGTGAAGTCCGGGATGATGAGCTCGCCGGCCCCGGCATCCCGATAGAGAGCCACTATCTCGGCAACTTCACCAGGGGTTCCGGCAATCACCGGCGGCCCCGGCCGGGCCTGCCGCTTGTCCCTGAGCCATTCCTGGTCGTTCGACAGGTACAGCATTGCCTGGGTGGAAACCTGAATCTCCTCCGGGTCCCGGCCCGCCCGCTCGCAGTGCTCGCGCAGCACCGAGACCTTGCGCGCGAGCACCTCGGGCGTCGTCCAGGAATTCCAGTGATCGGCATACCGGGCCGCGACGCGCATCGTGCGCCGCTCGCCACCACCACCGACAAGCAAAGGCAGCCGGGCTTGGACGGGACCGGGCTGGTTCGGCGCATCCTGCAGCTCGAAGTACTGACCCGAGAAGGTGGTCCTCGGCCTGCCGAGCAGGTCGTGCAGGATCTGGGCAGCCTCTTCGAACCGGTCCATCCGCTCCCCCACCGTTCCCAGCGCGATGCCGTACGCCGCATGCTCGTTCTCCTGCCAGCCCGCCCCGATCCCGAGCGTGAGCCGCCCGTGGCTGATCTGGTCGACCGCTGCCGCGATCTTCGCCAGAACCGCCGGATGCCGGTAGGTCACACTGGTGACCAGCGTCGCGAGCCGCACCCGCGGAACCAATGCTGCCAGGGCCGCGATGACCGACCAGCACTCCAGCGTGTCCCCGTCGAGCGCTGCCGGGCCGGGGCCGTTCGGCATGAAGTGGTCGGCGAAGTACACGCCATCCCAGCCGGCCCGCTCGCAGTGAGCCGCGATCTCATAAATCTCATCCCACGACCGGGCCGACGACGGCCAGATACTAAAGCGCATGCGCGCATCCTAAGCGCACGCTCCGCGGGCCCGACTGCGCAGGGCCGACGGCAAAGAACCAATGGCCGCCTCCGACTCGGCCTATACACGTAGTCAGGCCGCCATGCAAGGCCCCGGCGGAGAATAGGCGGCAACATGACGATGAGAGCGCGTGGAACGCTCGCCAAGGCCACCGCTGCGGACAATCACAGCCACCAGTTGCCATCATGATTACATTTCACCCGCCGCCGCTAGGCAGTTATAAAAATTGGTCCAGGCACCGACGAACCGGCCGTCGTTGTTATTGAATTCAATGTTCTGGAACAGGAATACATAGTTATTCGCACACGCCACTCTCAGAGCTTCGTCGGGCCGATCGCGACTGTCCTGCCTGGAGGTGTCGATGGCCTCCTCGACGCGCGGTCCCGCCTGCGCCATGGCGGGAAAGGCGGTCAGGGCTCGGCTCAGGGGATCACGTCCGGGATGATGTGCTGGTTGCTCTTGGGCGGCCGGATGTAGTCGCGGGAGATGGGCGGCCGCGGCGGGAGGTCCTGGGCGGGCGGGGTGAGGTCCTCATAAGGGAACTGGCTGAGCAGGTGGTGGATGATGTTGAGCCGGGCCCGCTTTTTTACCTCGGCTTCGACCACCCACCAGGGAGCCTCGGCCATGTCGGTTGCGGCGAACATGGCGTCCTTGGCCTTCGAGTAGTCCTCCCATCTCGCGCGGGACTCAAGGTCCATCGGGCTGAGCTTCCACCGCCGGGTGGGGTCGGCGAGGCGACTAGCGAACCGGCGTTCCTGCTCGGTGTCGCTGACCGAGAACCAGTACTTGATGACGGTGGTGCCGGAGCGGACCAGCATCCGCTCGAATTCCGGCGCGGTTCGCAGGAAGTCCTGGTACTCCTCGTCGGTGCAGAAGCCCATCACGTGCTCGACGCCTGCGCGGTTGTACCAGCTGCGATCGAACAGGACTATCTCGCCGGCCGCGGGCAGGTGAGCGACATAGCGCTGGAAGTACCACTGGGTCTTCTCCCGCTCCGTCGGCGTCCCCAGCGCCACCACCCGGGCGAACCGAGGGTTCAGGCTCTCAGTGATGCGCTGGATCGCCCCGCCCTTGCCTGCTGCATCGCGGCCCTCGAACAGCACCACCACCTTGAGCTTGCTCGCGCGCACCCACTCCTGCAGCTTGACCATCTCGACCTCGAGCCGGGCTAGCTCCTTCTCGTAAACCCTGGTCGGGACCTTCGCCGTCGCGCTGGGTGCGTCCTCGGCGGAGCGGGTGCGCCCGCCGGGGAGAGCGTCGCCCGCCTGACCGTTTCCGCGGTACCCGTCATGCTCGTTCGGCTTACCTGACTTGCCGGGCCTAGCCGGCTTGCCGGATGTGGTCTTGTGCGACTTATGCGACTTGCCTGCCACGATCGCTCCTGGTGGTCTGTGAGAATGCTTGTCCTAGTCTGCGCGCGTGTGGTGCTGGAGGGTACTCCCAGCGCCAGCCGGCGACTCGCAACGGCCAGCCTGAGCCAGTTTCCGTCACCGCCGACATTCGTGTTGGCGAGCGAGGGCGCGACGGGCTTACGCGTTGGTGAGGCCGCCTGCCGAGACCATGAGGCCTGCCGGAACTCGAGGCCGCAGGGATGTGAGGAAACGCCCGGCGGAGGGATGATTAACGAATCCGAAACTGCGGGTAAACGGGCGGGAGCGAGACGGTGCCGGATTCGCGCGGGCGCTTCCTGCGGGGACGGCTGCGAGCGTCGCCGGTGCTGGGCGGCCTAATGCCCGTGCACCGGTCCGGGATCGCGGCGGACGAGCTGGCCGGTATCACCCTGGCCGCCGTGAGCATTCCGGTGGCTCTGGGGTATGCGAAGATCGCTGGGATGCCGGTGGTGACCGGCCTGTACACGCTGCTGCTGCCGATGGCGGTGTTCGCGATTCTCGGTTCATCGCGGCACCTGGTCGTCGGCGCGGACTCTGCCACCGCGGCCATACTGGGCGCGGCGCTCGCCGGGCTGGCGGTGCCTGGCTCGCCGCACTACGTTCGGCTGGCGGGGCTGGCGGCCCTGCTCGCTGGCGGGCTGCTGCTGCTGGCCCGGCTCGGGTTCCTGGCGAATTTCCTGTCCCGTACCGTGCTGCTCGGATTCCTTACCGGCGTCGGTATTCAGGTGGCTGCCAGGCAGCTTCCCGACATGCTGAGCGTGACTGTCCCGGGTACCAGCACCGTGGCCAGGCTCCTGGGCATTGCGCGCGCGCTGCCGCACCTGCACGGCGCGGATGTGGCGGTCTCGGCCGGGGTCATCGTGATCGTGCTGGTCTCCCGCGGGGGAGGCGACCTCCGGCGCCCGGCGCTCTCGCCGTCCCTCAGGTAATGGCCGCCAAATCGCCGACACCTCAATATCCGCGCTGCCTAGCATCGCAAGTGTGCGACCGCGAGAGCGGCCTCAGCTCATAGGTGGCTCCGGCATGGCGGTCGCTGCCGATCAGCGCCAGGCCGGTTACCGGGCCGACCGGCAGGCGACCGCCGAAGCGTTGCAATCCGGGTGGCTCAGGACCGGGGACATCGGCTACTTCGACCAGCGCGGCTTCCTCTATCTCACCGACCGCTCGAAGGACGTCATCATCACCGGCGGATCGAACGTGTACCCGCGGGAGGTCGAGGAGGCCCTGCTTATCCACCCCGGCGTCCATGAAGCCGCGGTCATCGGGGTTGCGGACCCGGTCTGGGGCGAGTCGGTCCGCGCCTGTGTCGTGGCCGTTCCCGGATGGCGGATGGAGACCGAGGAACTGATTGCCCACTGCAGGGAGCACCTGGCGTCGTTCAAGATACCGAAATTCATCATCTGTGTGGATGAGCTTCCCAAGAGCCCGAACGGCAAGATCCTTAAGCGAATCCTCCGGACGAGGCTGTCGTCATGAACTCGATCAGCCCTATCGACGACGCAGGTCCCCGAGGCGCCGAGATACCCAGCGCGAACATGTCGAAAGGGCTGGCAAGACGGCTGCGGCTCGGGCAGGGAGCGCTTGTCGGGGGATTCTCGATCCCTGGGGTCGCGCCGCTCGCACGCCGATAATGGAGGGCCTGAACCGTGCCGCACTGGCGGGCTTTTTGCGTCGCGCCTTGAGGCGCTGCAGCCTGAGGATGTCGGCATCCCGCTGACCGCCCGCCGCCGGACCCCCGAATCTGCGGCGTCAGGACGTCGCGGTGACCTGTCCGGGGTAACTGGGGCCGCTCGGATGGAATACTGCCCGGACAGGTAGCGACAGGAGGCACCATGTCCGATCAGGGGTCAGGCTCCGAGGAGGAGCTGTCTACCATTTCCTACCGGGCGGTCAGCGTCGGCCTTCCGGTGGTCACCCACTCGGGTGACCAGTTCGGCGTCGTCGAGCACGTTCTGGAGGTCCCCGAACTCGACCTGTTTGACGGCATCGTGGTTTACACCGGAACAGGGCTGGCCGCGATCCATCCGAAGAAGAATGAGCCGCTGGCGCGGGCCGAAATGCTGAGGGTCGGCCAGCTGGGCGGCTGGCTGCGCTTCGTTGACGCTGACCAGGTCGCGGCGATCACCCCCGGCTACGTCAAGTGCACGTTCGTACGGTCGCAGGTGCCGCTGCTGCCGGTTCCTGACGGGCCGCCTGTGCTGCATCCGGACATGGCCAGGGAAGAGCGGGCGGCGACACACGCCTGGTACGGCCAATGGTTCGGCCGCCCGAACTTTGCTGGCCGCGCCCGCTGGATTCCCAAGCAGAACTAGAGAGCCGCCATCCTGATGGCCAGAACCCCTGCTTGTCAGGAGCCTGGGCTCGCACGCGCCCTCCCTTCGGTGGATCCTCGGGTACAAGGCGGATCCACCCGACGGCGCCGCGGAGCGGCGGCGTGCGGCCCGCCCGCCGGGGCGGGCCGCACGGGACCGCCAGCCGTCAGGCTGGTTACTTAACGATGCGGATGACGCGTTCCATGCCGAGCGTGGTGTGCTCGCGGTGGTCCTGGGTGTCCATGAAGCAGGCCAGCACCCAGTAGCCGGGCCGGTTGCGGACGACCTGCTGCTGGTAGGCGCCGTGCGACAGGACGTTGAAGAAGGTGTAGAAACCTGTGGCCAGGCGCTGCGCCTTGCCGTCCTTGCCCGCCTTCAGCAGCCGTGCGATCTCGCGCGCGCCCGCGGCGTTGCCGGCCCGGACCGCGACGATCATGTGCACCAGGAAGCCGTGGTTGGCGAAGCGGACTAGCTCGCCATCGTGCAGCCGTCCAGGGCCGCGGAAGCCGAACTCGATCGATGCGACCGTAGCCTGCGGCCTGGGCAGCGCGGCCGGAGAGGCGGCCTTGGCGATCACGAACGTCGTGAGGGGCGGCTTGCCGCCATGTCCTCCCACGTCGAGAGCGACGTACTGCCCTGCCGCCAGGTTAGCCTGAGCTGAGCTGGTGCCCTTGCTGGCCTGGGGGGAGAACACGATCGAGCCGATGCCGTCGATGTTGTTCTGGTCGGCCGCGATTTTCGGCAGCACCGCGAGGAACTGGGCCACGGTAACCCCAGGGTCGAGGCGGACCAGCGTGGGGCTGCCCTGCGGCTCGTGGGTGACCCTGGAGACGATCTGGACGCCGCCGGACTTTAGCGCGCCGCTGACGGTGATCTTCTTGCCGTTCATCGTGATCGTGATCTTGGGCAGCGGCGTCTTGTGTGAGGCGACGGCGGCATTGGCGGCAGCCCCCGACAGGGCAACGGCCGATGCCGTGACGGCCGCGCCGACCGCTGCGAGAAAACGTTTGTGATTCCCGAACATATGGCTTCATCCCCTTTTGTGCCGGATTAATCCGGAACTGTTCCTACCAGATGGCGGACTGTCAGATAGACGCCGAGACGGCGGCGGTGGATGACAACGCCGGCCAAGTGCAGCCCCGGCGGCCTGATTCGCCAGCAGCGGACGGCGCTGGCCGCAAGCCGCCGTCTCGGCCTGCCCAAGCAAGGCCGAAGCATTGCTGGTCTGGCCAGAAGCTGAACCTGGCGACGGAACCGTGAATGTGTGGGTCGTGTCACTGACAGCACATCCACACGCGGCACAGCTCGATGCCCTGACCAGGCTGAATGAGCTACTCGACGGCCTGGAATGACCCCGGTACTGTGGTCAGCCTTGGTGGTCAACGGCTGTTTCAAAATCACGCCTGGCCTGTTTTGGTTGGTGGCGCAGCTGGTTTCGAACCAGCCGACCCCTCGCTTGTAAGCAAAGTCGGCATTGTTCAGCATGGTCAGACATTCGCCCGGCAAACTTCGCAGTAGACGCAAACCAGCGACATCAGGACGATGGTCCGGCCATCGGGACGGTGGGAACCAGCGGGCGGTTAGCCAATCCAGGCGATGTCGAAAATACCGATCACCTCAGTGACGTCATCGACGCGGAACGAAAGCAACCTGTAGCCCTGACCAAATAAGGCCCAGTCTGGGACGATCTCCTCGGTCGGCGTCCCGTCCCGCCTGCCGGACCGCACCGCTTCCTGCATAGCCGCCAGCCTGCCCGCATATCCCGGATCGGAGTACGCTTCAGCCCGCAGCCGCCACAACCGCAGCAGGTGATGCAGTTCCCGGTACTGCTCAGGCCGCCGGGCACCTGCCACAGCCGCGTCATACTCAGCCAGGAACTGCTCGTGAAATCCGCCAGGCAAGACGCGGAGGATCTCCACCG
>DATCEO010000094.1:0-18034 GCA_036510065.1 Streptosporangiaceae bacterium
TAGTACGGCAGCAGCCATTGAGGCTGTGACCTGGGGATAGCCGAGGTATCTGGGGGTAGCCCTGGTTCCTGCATGGGGCAGCCGGACGAGTGGCGGCTCCGCGATCTATCAGCCCTGATCGTGGCCCATGCTTGCGCCGCGCCCGGCTACCTGGTCTTCCGCGGCCACTGACACCCATCCGCAGGCCCGCTTATAGAACAACGCCACGTCCAGCACGACGACCGCGGCCGGGTACACCAGTCGCCCTCAGGACACGCTCTGTCACGACGGCTCATCGCTCCGATCCGATCCGATCGTGAGCACGTGCCAGAAGATCCCCGTCGCGAGCCAGGTGATCGTGACTACGACGAGGATCTCCAGCGCGTGGGCGCTGCCGGTGATCAGCCCGATCAGACCAGCGATGACCGCGATCGTGCCGAACCCGGTGGCGATCCACCTGAAGACCTGGCCCATACGTGGTTGAGGTCTCGTATACAGGTCGCCGGACGCGACGACAGCGCAGCCGATGCCGAGGACCAGTACCACGGCGGATGTGGCCCACACGCTGGAGATCAGCAGCAGGCTCGTTCCTCCCCGATACACGACCCACGTGATGACGATCACTACGATGGCGCAGGACGAGACCGCGTCCCGCCAGGTCAGTCCCATCGTCAGCAGCTCCTTCGATCTCCGGTGAAGGGCCACTGTCAAGTGTGCGCTCAGGTGCCCTGCACGGCTAAGTAGGCACTGGCCCGGCGTCAGCGCCGGGCTCAGCCTTGGCGAGGCCCGCCCGGCGCACGCCGGGCCCGCACCCGCGCGGGCACCCAGATCAACACGGCTCACGCCTGACGCGGCACCCGTGCCCTGATCCGGGCGAGTTCGGTCATCTGCGCCTGATGCGCCTGGTACTGGGCCTGCGTGTAACCCGGCTGCCTGAAGAACGCGCTAGAGCCCGGGCGCCACAGCAGCCACACCGCAGCGAGGCCGACCAGCCAGTACAGCACGGGGACGGTCGGGCTGCCCGCGATGACCGGGACGAGGCTCAACCGGATCCCCGGCGGCCCGAAGACTTCGGTCAGGTCGAGCGTCGCCGCGCCGAACAGCACCGTGGACACGATGCGCGCCCAGTTCCTGCCCCGGCCGTTCTCCCGGGCCATCCACAGCCACAGCGCGAGCGGGGCCAAGGACCAGGCTATCGACACCGTGATGAACGGCGTGTTCAGCAGCTGGCTGACCGTGATGTCGCCGGTGAGGGCCAGCAAGATGACCAGGTTGACGGTGCTGACCGCGGCGCCCGCGTACATGAGCTTGACGGCGGCCCGCACCGAGCGTGGCGCGCTGGGCCGCAGCCGCATCCACAGGCCGCTGCGGATCAGGTCCGCGGCCTCGGCCAGGCCGGGGCGGCGCTGGCCGTGCGGGGCGCCGGCGATCAGCACCGCGAGGATCTCCTGCTCGTTCTCGTGCCGGAACTTCCGGGGATACCAGGCCAGCAATCGCCGGTAGGCCCGCTCCAGGTGCTCCTGATCAGTCATGTCGCCATCCCCCCTGCCAGGTCCAGCCGCTTCAGCGCCACGGCGGCATGAGCCTGCAGCCGGGCCGCCTCATCCGCGAGCTGCCTGGTGCCCGCGGGGGTGAGCCGGTAGTACCGGCGCAGCCGCCCGTCCACGACCTCTTGCCGGTCCACCCCGATCAGCTCGTCCGCGCGCAGCCGGTCCAGGGCGGTGTACAGGGTCCCGGCGCGCAGCCGGACCTGGCCGCCGGAGATGTCCCGGACGTCGGCGATGATCCCGTACCCGTGCTGGCTGCCGTTGGCCAGCGCGGTGAGGATCATGAAGGTCGCTTCCTGCATCGCACGCGTGGCCATGTAGACGTTATATACCGTTGAACGATCGATGGCAAGTCCGCCATCCGGCCTGCCCTCGCGCCGGGATGATCAGCAGAACAGGAGTGCGCGGCAGCACCCCGGTGAGCATGATCCGAAACATATGCGGAACGATCTTCGCTGTCAGCACGGCAACAGCGGCGTCTCGCGAGGCCAGCGCACAAATTCGCCAGCCTGCAACGGCGGCCTCCGGAGCCGTAAGCGTGCCCGTTGCGTGCCCGATAGGGTGGTCGATTGCGGGGACTCACGGTCACTCGCGGGGAAGTCAGGATGCGTGCTGACCTGCGCTTGGGCAGGTCAAGGCTGACCGTTACGATCATTCCCAAGCTGATAGTGCTCCGCCGGTCGGCCTGAGTGTCTAACTGAGTGACAATCGCCAGGTACGTCACCGGACACCTCGGGACGCGGATGGACCGTTCATGCGGGTCGCCGGGTGGCTTGGCGGAAGCCCAGGCGGTACGGACTACCCTCGTAATGAACAGGTCAGCGGCGAGCGGCGCGTGATCGGCCATGTGCCTTGTTGCAGTCCGGAGCAGCTATCGTTCGCCTCCGGATACCCGGCGAACTGACGGCAACGGTGACGGCAACGACGGCAACCGGCCACGACCAGAGACACACGTCGGCAGCCGCCGACGCTGCGGCAACCTTCTGGGATCTGGGTGTCTGCTACACCTGAAAAGCGGAAGGTCGGCGGTTCGACCCCGCCCCTGACCACAGATCCGTATCGCCTTTGACCTGGGCTGACGGGACCATGGCCTTCTCCGCACCGCGAAGCTGAGCGACCCTGAGGACCCGCTATCGACTCCGGCTGACCGGGCGTTATCGCACGCGGATCGCACGACTCGTTGGCGGGCAGCTGACTCAACGGAGAGGCCGATGAACGAGGGCTCGTCTTCTGATCAGCCTGGCGCCGAGGGACGAGAGGCTGGATCGTCGGCTGTCCATGTCACCGAGGACTATGAGAATGCGTTAGTAGCGCATTACAGCAGATTCTTCGGCGACCCAAGCCGTATTATCATTCACGAAATTAAGTCTGTCGGCGTACACATAGATACCTATATCTTCCCTCCGAACGAAGAGAGGCCATTCACCACGGCCGCCACGGTCGGAATGGGTGCACGCCCACTCGAAACTACGGAGATATGCGCATCTTGCAAAGCAGCGCTGGATGCCAGCGGCGCTGTCGCCGAGCGGCACTCTGAACTTATCATGTACCTAGATCCCAACTGGGACTTTGATGATCCGGTCGGACTATATCCTATTCTCATGATGACCTTTGTGGCTCGGAGCCCACACGTCGACCGTCACTCTTTCGGCTGGGGCATGTCATATCAATTTCCTGAGCGAGTCGTTCCAGAAGGTAGCCTTCTCACAAACGGGTACGTGATGAAACCCGTCTGGGAAAATGTTGATGGCGAGCTGGATGATTTCGCCATATTTGAGATGCCGGACGGCGAAGTATGCAACATATATTGGCTGGTCCCGGTAACAACTGCCGAATGCTACACGCTCGGGCCTGGCTTCGTGATCATCCCCGGATGGGTCCGAGGTACCGGGAGACGTGCCTGCGGAACCTCCGGGCTGCACCTGGTTCCGCTCGAAGACGTGCCGCTGAAGGCGCTCACTCCTGCGGTTGTCCGGGAGTGGTACGCGACGGCCATGCGGGGGAGTGGCGGCCGGACCTCGATCAAGCAGTCTTACCGTTTCCTGCGTGCCGTGATGAATACCGCGGTGCGTGACGGTGCGGTGATGAAGAACTCGTGCCAGATCGCGGGCGCAGGTTCGGATCGCGCCAAAGAGCGACCTGTAGCCTCCCCGGCAGAAGTGGTCACCCTCCTGGAGGCGATCACTCCCCGGTACCGCGCTGCCGTTTTGCTCGCTGCCTGGTGCGGTCTGCGTCGCGGCGAGATTATCGGGCTTCGCCCGGAAGACGTGAACGTCGGCTCGGCCACGGTCACCGTGCGGCGTAACCGCGTCGAGCTGCTGGAGAACGATCGCGCCGCCTTCGACGCCGACCCTAAGACGGATGCTGGCAAGCGGACCGTGGCGATCCCTCCGCATGTCCTGCCGGTTCTTGCGGAGCACATGGCGAGCTGGGCCGGACCGGATCGGGTGTTCGTCGGCCGCAATGGTCGGCCGATGCGGGGCGATGCCGTGCGCCAGGCGTTCGGCCGCGCTCGCCGCAAAGCGGGGATGCCTGGATTCCGGTTCCACGACCTGCGGCACACCGGCCAGACTCTCGCGGCAGCAACCGGCGCGACGACGAAGGATCTGATGCGCCGACTCGGGAATGCCTCCCCAGCCGCCTCCTATCGGTACCTGCATGCGGTCGATGGCCGCGACGCGGAGATAGCCTCCGCTCTGTCGGATCTGGCCGCGCATGGCGACGCTGCGAAGCTCCCGAGGTCGATCGTCGTCAAGCACTGATGTCGCACGCGGATCGCACGCTCGCCGCCGTCAGGCTGTCTGACCTGCGGTTACGCGGCTGCCTGAAAAGCGGAAGGTCGGCGGTTCGACCCCGCCCCTGACCACGGGTTCTGTGACTCCAGCCCAGCAAACGCTGGTGTTACTTTGTGTTGATCTTGGGTTGCGGGCGTGCGGGCAGCCTCATAGGAATCCTGTCGCCTGGGCTGTTCTCGCAGGTGAGGGGGCTGAATCTTCCCTCGTGCAGGTCGCGGCGGCCGCGAACCAGGATGCGGGGCAGTACGACAGGGCGCTGACGGGTTAGAGGCCGCGCGAGTAGGTGAACAGGCCCCCTGGCCAGGTGAATTGAGGCCGTAGACGCGCAAATGACATCCGCCAGCAGCCTGGCTACGCTGCAGGCTCGGCGGCTGCCGGGGCCACAAACTGGACGTCGATCTCGACAGATACCTTCTTGCCGCTGGCGAAGCGATCGACTCCCCTCGGCGAGTTGAAGTCGATTCAGGCCGCATCCGGGTCGGGGACCGGGGGCACCGGACTGTCTGCGGAGTCTCCGGCCGTCGGATCTACTGTGTAGCAAGCCGACCGCGAGTCTGGGACCTCAGGTAAACGATCTCCGCTGCGGAGAGATTGGCGTCCTGGCTCATGACTGGGTTCGGAGGGCAGCATCCGCTACGTCTGGAGCCGAGGTCGGATAGATATCGAGATCGAAGAACTTATTAAACGGCAGAGTTGCCAGCGTCTCCACAACTTGCTCCTCATCGGCGGCGATCACCTCGAGAAACACCGTCCGCCGGGCGGGGGCAACGTGATGGGCGCCAATCCTCCCGTCCGAGTGCAATACCTCCAGTTGCTTCTCCTCGTCAACTCTTAGAGCGGCCAATTCGGCGAGGTTCGTGTTGTCGCGGATGGTCGCGACCACCATAAACGTCTGTACTGCGGCGGGATTTGAGGTCGTTGCCATGCTCTGTCCTTTCGATAGCGGTTGAGGGAGTCGTGAAACGGGGACGAGCGGCGCAGCCGCGGTGTTGTCGATCAGCTCGTCGATGCAGCCCTGCAGTCTCCGGCGCTGCTTCGTGGGTAGCTCGGGGTGGCGCAGCGAGTGGGTTACGGGCGCGGCGCCTTCAGACCCGACGCGGGGAGCGATTGCGAGCTCCCGGGTCGGGGTGCTGAGCCGCCCGGCGTTTCTTGGCTACGATCAGCTGCTCAGTTTCAGGTGACGTTGTCATCTTAGCTAACATAAGAGCTTCCAGATGACAACGTCAACTGAATCGAGTGAGCCACCCATGATCAGCCGCCTGGAATCGGCGACCAACACCCGCCGCGCCCTGCTCGATGCTGCCGCCGAGCTCCTCGACGCCGGCGGCCCAGAGGCAGCCACCTTGCGGGAGGTGGGGGCTCGCGCCGGCGTCTCTCGGAACGCGCCCTACCGGCACTTCGCTGACAAGGAGGGACTACTGACCGCGGTTGCCGTTGAAAGCTGGGACCGTCTCGCCGAAGCCCTGAGGACTAGCGGCGCCATCAATTCCGCGCCGTCGACACGGCTGCAGCAAGCCTTGACGGCAATCGTGGAGCTGGGCAGGAATCGCCCTCACCTTTACCGACTGATGTTCGTCATTCCCGAGAGCGACCCTGGAGCAGGAGCGCGCGCCGCTTCCCGGGCTCAGGAGGAGTTCCTCTCCATCGTTGCTGCCGTGGTCGGCGAGGCGGACGCACGACACTACGGCGCTCTGTTGTTCAGCAGCGCGCACGGCATCGCCGGGTTGGAGATCAGCGGGCACCTGACCGAGGAAAAGTGGCGTACCACCGCCGAAGATCTCATTGCAACCCTGGTGGTCGTGACTGCCGACCATCACCCGGCGACGCGGACCACCTAATCCTCCCTCCATCGACGGCGGCCTCGTGCATTGGGGCGCCGGCGTTGGATCGAAAGGGCACTTCTCGCCTCTGGACAGTCAATAGACATTGAGAAGGTAAACGGGAGAAGGGCGGAAAATGCCCCGACTTACCAATACATGTCGGCGAGTTGCTCGTCCGCTAGAAGCGGTGGCACGGGAGTGACGCAATCGCATCGATTCAGCCGGGTTGTGTCGTGGTGCTGCTTCGTCCGGACCGTGTGATGTGGCGAGCGGGCTGGGCGTCGCCCATGGTATAGCCAGGCCAGCTCCAGCGACCCGGCTCCGGCCTGGTCCGCGGTCGCCGTCGCGGCTATCGTGGATCGCATGCTGTCGAGCAAAGCCGCAATACGCGACGAGCTCGGCAGCCGCCTGGCCGAGTTCGCGCCGCCTGGGAGCAATTGCAGGGACTGTTCGTGGACGAGCGCGGGCAGATCCCGTTTGCCGACTCGACCGGTGGCCCGGTCTACGTCCTGCTCACGACCAACTACGTGCTCTTCGTGGGGATTAAGAGCTTCAGCAACACGCCGACTCGCACACTGGGTACTGTCCCGCGTCAGTCGATCCGCTTCGGTCCGCCAGACCACGGCATCTCGCACTTCTCGGTCCGAGCGCACATGCAGGACCAGCAGGGGCGGCTCCACCGGATCCGATTCAGCATTGCTCAGAAGTGGCGGGCCGAGGCGACCGCGCTGACCGCCGCCGCGCGCGGATCACAGCCAGAGTACGGATCACTGGAGCCGGGCTAAGGGTACTGAACCCAATTAGCAGACGCCCCGTAACGGCGGTCCGCGGCACGGAAGGAACAGTTCCATGCGCCACCCTCATCCCGCCTCGGGGGCGTCCTCATGCCCGAGTCAGCCAGCCCGCAGGACGTCCTTGAACGCCTGATCCAGGGGATCTCGGATCGAAGGTGGCCGGAGCTTCACGAGTTGTACGACTGAGGTTGCCCCGCTTTGACGGACAGTACTGGGTACTGCGGCCATCGCGTCGCTGCTCATCCTTGAGATCTTTAGTCAGAACTCAACGAGGATCACTCGGTGACCGTCTCACATCACGACGCCACGCCTAGCAGCGCAAACGTCGATGGCGGTCGGCCGGACCCGTACTTGCCGAACTGAATGCCGACCGCAGCGGAGTTGCAGGTGAATCCTACTGGCGGTACGATTACCGCTATGGTTGCCGAATACGCCAAGGTGTCAGTCACGCTGCCGGCCGGGTTGCTGGAGCGAATCCGCGGTCGCGTGGGCGCGCGGGGCCTGTCGAGCTACGTAGCCGAGGCGCTTGAGGACGAGGAACGAAGAAGCGCTCTGCGAGCTTGGCTCGCCCAGCAGGATGATGAATACGGTCCTGTCCCGGCTAGCTTGCTGGAGGAGGTCCGCAACGAATGGCTCGGCGCCGGGGGCTGAGACCGCTGGTACTGCCCGATGCTGTTCTTCTTGATTCGGAAGGGTTGAGCGCGGCTGCGGCAGGCTCCGCACGGGTTCGGGCCGAACTGGTGCTTGCTAAGCGTCTTGGCGCCAAGGTCCATGTCAGTGCCGTCACTCTGACCGAGACGCTGCGGGGCGGTCCTCGTGATGCTCGTGTGCACAGCCTGCTGAAGGGCGTGGTTCCGCACCCTGTTACCCCAGGGCTCGGCAGGGCCGCGGGGGAGTTGCTGGGTCGGACCGGCCGGGCCGACACCGTCGACGCGATAGTCGCGGTGACGGCCAGCGGGCTCGGCCAGAGGGTGCGGATCCTCACCAGCGACCCGGACGACCTGCAGGCGCTGACGGCGGAGCTGGACGGAGTGTCGGTGGTCCCGGTGTGAGTCCGCGAACAACACAGGGGCAACACAAGTCCGGGTTCGGGCCGCGTCTAACACGCGAATAACACGGACGGAACGGCACCATGCGAAACACCCCAGCACACCGCTACAATGGCGTGGCAAGCTCCTGACCAGTCTTGATGCAGGTGACGGGGCCGGCGAACTTCATGAGGCAGGTGGTCCTGGACCCACGACAGGGCTTCTGAAAAGCGGAAGGTCGGCGGTTCGACCCCGCCCCTGACCACCCAGTCTGACCAGCCAAAACGCCTCGGCGGATGTCTCCGTCCGGGGCGTTTGACGGCAACGGTGACGGCAACCGCGAGCTTGGGCGGCCGTCCAGGCTAGGCCAGCGCGTCGCCGAGCTTGCCGAGTGCCTGGCGTTTCTCGTCGAGCGATGTGTGGGCGTAGATCGTCATCGTGACCCCGATGTCACTGTGGCCGACGATCTCCCGGACCATGTCCGGTGGCACGCTCAGGTGCAGCAGCAGCGAGACGCAGGTGTTTCTCATGTCGTGAAACCGCGTGCCGGTCAGCCCGCCTGCGATGCGGATGCGGCCCCAGCTCCGGCGGAGGTTGTCGGGTTCCATAGGCGTGCCGATCCGGGTCGGGAAGATGAGGCCGTTCTCTTGCCAGTCCGGCCAGGCTTCAGCTCGCTCGGTGAACTGCTGGCGGCGGTGCTCACGGAGCGCGCCGATGCACAGCGGCGGGAGCGGCATGGTGCGTGCCGAGTTCTCGGTCTTGGGCCGGACGAAGCGCAGTGCGCCACCGACCCGCTGAAGCGTCTGGACGACCTCCAGCGTGCCCGCGTCGAGGTCGGTGTCAGCCCAGCGCAATCCGAGCAGCTCGCCACGGCGCAGGCCGAGACAAAGCGCCAGGACGTAGAGCGCGTACAGCCGTTCGCCCTTGGCCGCCTTGAGTACCCGGCGGGCCTGGACGACGGAGAGCCCGCGGTTGACCGCATATTTCGGCGTGGTGACCTTTACTAGCCTGGCGACGTTGCGCGGGATGACTTCCTCTCGCACGGCGGACTCAAGCGCGTTCCTCAGTCCCGCATGGATGGACTGGACCATGCGCACCGAGATCCGGGACGCGCAGCATTCGTCGCCTGGCCGGGCGCAGCACTGTGGCTCGTCGCGGGCGGCATCGAGGCCGTGCTTGCAGCACAGGCATTGAGCCCGTATGCGGGTAGTGAATACCCGTACGTCCTGGGCGGTCAGCTTGGCCAGCCGTTGGCTGCCCAGCTCTGGGACCAGGTAGAGGCGGACTACTCCCTCGTACCCCTGGTAGGTCCGGGGCTTCCGCTCGGGCCGGACCACGTGTTCGAGCCAGTACGCGAGGTACTTGGCGACGGTCCAGCTCTCGGCTGCGACCGGGATGCCCCGGTCAGCCTGCTCCAGCAGCTTGGTCAGCTGGCGGCGCACGTCCTCATGGGTACGCCCATACACGCGTACCCGCTTGAAGGTTCCGGCCGTGGTCGGCACGAACGCCGCTCCCTCGTACCGTCCGTCCTTGCGCTGGTAGATCGTTCCTTCGCCATTCGCTCTCTTGCGGCTCCGGAACTCGCGGGCCTTGCGACCCTTCGGGCTTGGGCCATCCGGGTCCTGCGGTTCGTCCGGCGTGGCGATCGTGGTTCTGGTCATCAAACGGCCATCTCCTTCAGTCGTTCGGGGCATTCGCTCAGGGCGTCAAGGGGGACGAGTCTGCGACGGCCGATCTTGATTGTGCGGAGCTGACCCGAGCGGATCAGGTTGTAGACGCTCCACCGGCTGACCCGCAGCCGGGCGGCGGCCTCGTCAATCGTGAACAGCGTTATGTCCACGGGCCGTCACCTCCTGGCGGCAGGTCCGGGTGTTCAGCTCGGCCGGAGCCGCTCGCTGTCACTGGACGCAGGCTGACAGGTGGCTGTCCGCGTCCGGTGAAGCTCCAGTGGGAGAGAACGAGGACCGTGTCGCCACCGGGGTCGGGCCAGAGTCCAGCGGCCATGGCGTACTCGCGTTGATGTCTGGCGCGGTCGGCGCGGAGCGCGCTGAGAGTGGCGGAGTAAGTACGGCTTGGTCGAGAAATGGCCGCTGAAGCCGAGCATGCGCGCCCAGGCGGCCAGGCGCAGGCCGCCGAATCCGGGAAGCTTGCTCAGGCGGATGCATTCGGCGATGAGGCGCCGGGCGTGCTCGCGAATGGGAAGGTCGGCGAGCTGGTCGGCGGGGGTGATGCGCCGGTCGAGTGTGCCGGTGCACTCGGCGGCCTTGGTGCCCTACTTGGCCACGTAAGCGGCGACCTTCGTGTCGCTCAGATCCCCGGTCGTGGTGATTGGCCGGATGTTGTGCTCGCGTCCCCAGGCCAGGACGCGGCCGGGCAGGCTGCCGACCGGGCCGACTTGCTGGGGGCGCGCCTATCGGGCATTATGTACTCCGCCAAGGAATGCCTTCGTGTTCGGTGGATGCATCCGATAGCGGGAGGGCCGATGCCGAGCGGCGATGAGATCCGAGACGTTCAGCGAGCGACGTGGGCCGGGCTTTCTGGGGGCTGGGAGAAGTGGGACTCGGTCATCATGGATCAGCTGGGCCCGGTCGGCACAGCGATTATCGAGCGTCTCGACATCGCCGATGATCAGCAGCATCTCGACATTGCCGCGGGCACTGGTGAGCCGGGGCTGACCGTCGCCAAGCTCGCGCCGAGGGGACACGTCGTTCTGACCGACCTTGCGGCTGAGATGCTCGACATCGCGACGCGACGAGCGAACGCGCAAGGGATCACCAATTTTGAGACCAAGGTGTGCAGCGCCGACGACCTGCCATTCGGTGACGCGACATTTGACAGTATCTCGGTACGGTTCGGATACATGTTCTTTCCCGACGTCGCCAAAGCGACCGCCGAGTTCGCGCGCGTGCTCAAGCCGGGCGGACGCCTCTGCTCGTCGGTATGGGTCAAACCCGAGGAAAACCCGTGGACGACGATCGCCATGCAGGCAATCGCGACGGAGGCGGCGCTGGCGTCACCCGACCCGGACGGGCCGAATATGTTCCGGTGCGCTGCCCCGGGATATGTCAGTGCCCTGTACGAGGCCGCGGGACTGCGCGCCGTTGCCGAGTGGAACGTCGACGTCGAACTCGTGACGCGATCGCCCGCGCAGTATTGGGAGATGATCAGCGAGCACGTTTCGCTCGCAGTTGCGGCGCTTCAGCAGGTCGGCGAACCGGCGCGGGAGCGGATTCGGGCACACGCCATTGCGAAGGTGAGCGCGTTCGAGAAGGACGGCAAGGTCCGGGTTCCGGGCGTGGCGCGGTGCATCGTGGGAACGAAATAGGACGCGAGCGGCACGCGCCCACGCGACGACGCGCGATCCTCCAACGCGGGCTGGCCGACCCAGCCGTAGGCCGAAGCCGCGCCACCGCGCGTCGCGAACTTATGAAGTGCCACGAGAAATATCTCTGGGTGACAGAAAAGCCTGCCGTTCGCTGACCCTCTGCATGAGCGGCAAGAACCGGCCCTGAAACGGCAGATTCAGCACGTTCCTCGCTGGGACGCCGGACAGGGGAGCAGGACCCTACCGATGGCGTTCTTACTGCTCAGAGGCCCGGACCCCGGCCCAGGACCTGGGATCTGTGCGACGCAGGCCGCAGCCGCCCGCGAAGAGCAAGCCCGACTCGAACGCGTGTGCGGCATCTCACGCGGTCCCGGTTGCGGTACTTTGCTGCTGTACTGTCGGCTCGGCTGTTCGAATTATCCTTCTGACCTGTGGAGCTATGGGAACTCGAACCCCTGACCCCCTGCTTGCAAACAACAGGCAGCATGTCCACCCGCGTCCATCCCCGCAGGCCACCGTCCCAGAGCGTGTATCCCCGTCCCTCCAGATCCGTACCTGTTGCGGTACTTCCGTGCTGTACTCACCACCTGAGCCCACGGCCCTCCGAAGAACCTGCGGGACTCCGCTGCGGTGCCCCTTGCAGGCCTCCATCCGTCCCGCGAAGAGAGCGAGTGGGTCCCGCGCCTGCAGGGTAGCCACGTGGCCTCCGCGCGTGCCACCTATTTGATCTTCCTCTTCTGGCTCCCCTCTGTGTCAAGGGGGTCATTTCCGGCTGGATAGTGTGCGCCGGTCCTCGCCGCCGTCAAGCAGAGTGCGCTTGACAGCGGTTGCGGTCCGGCATTGATGAAGGCTGCCGGGAACGACCAGGAGAATGGGGTGGCCTTCCTGGCGTAGCGTCGTGGGTGGCGGGTCCGGGAAGTGACTTCTCCGAAGTGCCGGTGCTGGGGTGCAAGCCGGCCGCGCTGGAGCCAGTAGCCGCCCCCACGTGTCCTCCCGGGCTCGTTGCCACTGCCTGGGCGTCGAGGATCATCTGGTGATAGACGATGTCGGACAGCCGGCGCTTCAGGGACCGCATCGCCTCCATGGGTGTCTTGCCGGCGGCGACTTTGCGGTCGTAGTAGGCACGGCCTTCCGTCGGGTTGCGCAGCTGCACGACGGCCATGATGTGCAGCACCCGGTTGATCTGCCGGTTGCCGGCCCGCGACAGCCGGTGCCGGACCTGCCCGCCGGAGGAGGCGCCGGTCGGCGCGGTGCCGTTCCAGGACGCGAAGTGGGCCTTGTCCGGGAACCTGGTCACGTCAGCGACCTCGACTAGCAGCCGGGCGGCGCCAGAGGGACCGATCCCGTGCAGGGTGGTCAGCGTGGTGGCGGTGGCCTTGAGCAGTTCGTTCAGTTCCTTGTTGGCGGCCTTCTTGCGCTGGCGGATGCGTTCGAGGTCGCTGATCAGCTCGGCTGCGACCATGCGGCGCGCCCTGCCCGCCGCATCCCTGGGACGGACCCTGGCCAGCAGGGCCTTGGCCTGGGCCGCCGACAGGGCCTTCTTCGCGCAGCCGGTGCAGCTGGCAGATCATGCGGGTGTGGTCCTCGCCCAGGGATCGCCGCCGGTCAGCCAGGATCCGCAGCACCGCGAGCTGCTGGTCATCGACGGCCGGGCGCAGCCCTTGCATGCGGGTCGCGGCCAGCGCGACCGAGTGCGCGTCGGTGGCATCGGTCTTGCGGCCCTGCCCTGTCGCGAACAGCCGCGTGCGGGCCGACAGCTTGGGTGGCACATCCACCACATGCTCACCATCGGCCAGAAGCCTGTTCGCGATGTGCCTGCCGATGCCCTGGCATCCCTCAATCGCCCACATCCGCTGCGGCCAGTGCCTGGCCTCCGCCAGCATCGCCGCATACCCGGCGGCGTCGGTGGCATGCCGGCCCTGGCCAGCGACGGCCTCATCGCCGGCCATGACCTCGATCGTGGCAGTGCGCTTGTGCGGGTCCATCCCGATGACTACCTGGCTCATCTCAGTCCTCCCTGCTCGACCCCTGCTGTGGCTGCCGGGCAAAGGGAGGGCACCGCTACTTCGAGCAGAACAAACCCCTCTTGAGCCTCTCCCCGCCCCACGGCAGCACCCGGCCCGCGCAGGCCAAAAGAGAGCCACACGACCAGCGTGGGCAGCCGAATTGAGAGCGACGAACCGGGTGCCTAGACCGAGCCTCGCCAGGCATCGGTCCTAGGGCAAGTCAACAAGTAGCCGAATAGCGGACATTGCGTTTGCGCATGCCTATGCGCGGATATGCATGCGCTTTCGCGATCTTGAGTTCTGCGATACTCACACGAAGATCAGTGCCCCGCGTCGCTATCGCGTGGTCGGGGCCCGGAGGGCGAATCCCGGCGGTCGCGCGAGTAACCGCGGGACTGCCGGCTGACACTAACAAGTGTGGGCGTCTGCGACGGCGACCGGCGAGCTGACCTAAGCGAGCATGAACGTATCGGCGTCACGGTCCGCTCGGCCGATTGCAGACGTCGGCCAACCCCGGCAGAATTCGATGACGTGCAAAGCGCGACTATCAAGAGGACACCTAGCAGCAGCCACCACAGCCCTGCGATCGCGCTAGTGGCGGTGAGCTTGGCCCTGACGATTACCGCTTGCGGGTCCTCGGTCAAGCCGGGCAGCGGGAGCGCCCCGGGCAGCCCCGCACAGGCGAGCGCGTACGTCTACTGGGCCAACAACAACACGATCGGGCGCGCCAACCTCAACGGCACTGGCGCCAATCAGCGCTTCATCACTGGCGCCAGGCGCACGCGCATGGTGGCGGTCACCGCCCGCTACATCTACTGGTCTTCCGACAACGGCACGATCGGGCGCGCCAATCTCAACGGCACCGGCGTCAGGCCGCGTTTCATCACCGGTGCCAGCGGCCTGGTCGGGGTGGCGGTCACCTCCAAATACGTGTACTGGGCGAACAATGCCACCGGCACGATCGGGCGCGCCAACCTCAACGGCACCGGCGTCCACCAGCACTTCATCACCGGCGCCAGACAGCCAGACGGGGTGGCGGTCAACTCCAAGTACGTGTACTGGGCCAGCGACTATGAGATCGGCCGCGCCAACCTCAATGGCACCGGCGTCCACCAGCGCTTCATCACCGGCCCAAGCGGCCCCTCCGGGCTGGCGGTCGACTCTGGGCACATCTACTGGGCCAACGAGTACACGAACACGATCGGGCGCGCCGACCTCGACGGCACCGGCGCCAAACAGAGCTTCATCACCGGCGCTGACAGCCCGGACGCCCTGGCCATTGACTCTGACCATATCTACTGGGCCAACTTCGGCAGCGGCACGATCGGGCGCGCCGACCTCGACGGCACCGGTGTCAACCAGAGCTTCATCACGGCACATGGCCACCCAGGCGGCGTGGCCGTCGCCCCCGGCCCGTAGCGGGTCAGGCGCGGATGCAACACCGTTTAGTACGCACTGAGATCCGCTGGTGAGGTTCCACGATCCGGGCGAGTAGGTTCAGGCCCACCACGGATGTGGGTGCTGGACCATAGCGTGGCCGTCCGGGCGCAGGCCAGGATTGTCTGGCAGGTGAACACAGGGCCGCCCGCAGGGGGTGTCACCCGGAACTTACGCGCGATCCGCGTACTCAGGTCATCCGCCGCATGAGAAGAGGAACGACGATTCGGACTACGGCATGAAGGACGCCGGCGGGCCGCCGCTTATGTCACCACCCGTGGATGCGCTGATACGGATCAGCGACGTGACGAAGCGCTACGACCACGACAGCCGGCCCGCGCTGGACGAATCAGCCTGGAGGTCGCGCCGGGTGAGGCCGTGGCCGTGATGGGTCCCTCGGGCAGTGGGAAGTCGACGTTGCTCAACCTGACCGCCGGGCTGGACCGGCCGACAAGCGGGAGCGTCAACGTGGCCGGGCAGCGGGTCGACTCGCTCAGCGAGACGGGCAAAGCGCGTTTCCGCCGTGCCGAGATCGGCATGATCTTCCAGTTCTTCAACCTGCTGGAGGACCTGACTGTGGCCGATAACGTGCTGCTGCCCGCCCAGCTGGCCGGGATGCGCCGGGCGAAAGCCCGTGCGCGGGCGGGCGAGCTGCTGGCGAGGCTGGGGATCGATCAGTACCGGAACTCCTACCCGGGGCGGCTGTCGGGCGGGGAGCGGCAGCGGGTGGCGATCGCCCGGGCGCTGGTGAACCGGCCGGCGCTGCTGCTGGCTGACGAGCCGACCGGAGCTGTTGACACCGCCACCGGTGAGGAGATCGGCGAGCTGCTGCTCGATCTCAACCGATCCGGCCAGACTCTGGTGCTGGTTACCCATAGCCCGGACCTGGCCGCTCGCTATACGCGGCGTGTGATCCAGCTCGTCGACGGCCGGGTCGCCAGTGACGCCCCCGCCGGGGCGCCGGCGTGAGTGCCGGGCCAGTGATCAAGGCCGCATCCGGCGGCTTGCTCCGCCGGCGCGTGCAGACCTTGGTGATCTTCGTGCTGCTGACCGCGTCGACCGCGGCGGCCGTGCTTGGCCTCACGCTGCTCACGAACGCGAATGAGCTGTTCCTTCATGCGGTGGCCGCGCAGCGCGGCGCAGACGTGGCGGGGTTCGTCGATTCCGCCCGGGCCACGGACGCGCAGCTGGCCGCATCCACCCGGCTGGCCGGGGTGACGAGGGCCGGGCCGTACCCGGAGGTCACCGTCACTGCGCAGGCCGCAAATGCCGGTCGGCGGTCTTCCCAGGGCGGCGCTCTGTCGTGCCGGGGCTGACCGTGGAGGGGCGCAGCTCGCGGGGCGGGTCCCAGCGACGCCCGCTCTGTGGCCATGGCGGCGCTGCGCTCCCCGTCCCGCCGGGAGGTCCAGGCGGACGATCACGCGGCGGTGCTGAAGGTGTGGTCCAAGCGCCACCGGGACCTGGGCCGTGCCCGCACCCTGTGGGGCTCGAATATGCGATCGGGCTTGTGACGTACGGGTTCTGGTGACGATGCAGGCGTTACGCGGCAGCGTGGTACTCGCTGGTGAGGCCGCCGAGGACCAGTTTCCGGCGGACCCGGTGCTGGGCAAGGTTGATCGGCGGCGGCCGGTTGCCGACCTGCGCGGGCGCCAGCTGGCTGAGCGCGCGATGCGGTCGGCCGGTGTTGTAGTGCCGCAGGTATTCAGTCAGAGCCTGGCGCAGGTGATGTTCGTCCAGAATCAGGAGCCGGTCGAGCAGCTCGCGGCGCAGGGTGCCGATCATCCGCTCGCAGATCGCGTTCGCCTTCGGGGCCTGCGGCGGGCTGAGGAGGACCCGGATGCCTGCGGCGGTGAAGACGGCGTCGAAGGAATCGGTGAACTGCCCGGCGCGGTCCCGGATCAGGTAGCGGGCGGCGTCGGCGCGGTGGCCGGCATCGATCAGGAAGTTGCGGGCGGCCTGGGTGGTCCAGGCGCCGTCGGGGTGTGCGGTGATGCCTGCCAGGTGGGCGCGGCGGGTGCCGTGCTCGATGATGATCAGGGCATAGATTCGCCGGAGCAGCACGGTGTCGACGTGCACGAAGTCGGCGGCGAGGATGCCGCGGGCCTGCGCGCTCAGGAATTGCTTCCAGGTCGGTCCGGTGCGCCGGTGCGGCGTCGATGGTCGTCATCATCGCCGGCTGGGTGGCGGCCACCCCGTTCACGATCCGCCATCCCCGGATCATCCAGCGCGTCGGCCAGGCCATAGTCGGGCCGCTCCAGCACCTGTTCGAGCACGTTGACCCCAAACCCGGCGAGTACGCCGAGAAGGACATCTCCCCGTACTTCTGGCACAACGGCCAGTACCCCGACTCCGATGAGTACAAGGCCCTGTTCGACGGGCACTTCGTCGGCTGGCGGCTGCTGATCCACGGCCTGGTCGAGCACCCGGCCGACCTCAGCCTGGCCCAGCTGCGGGCCCTGCCCCGCCACGAGCAGATCACCCAGCACTTCTGCATCCAGGGATGGTCAGGGGTCGCTAAATGGGGTGGGGTGGCGATGCAGACCATCATGGATCTGGTCAGACCGCAGCCCGAAGCCAGATGGGTGGTGTTCTACTCCCTCGGCGAGGGCGCCGACAAGGGCGTGTACTACGACGCCCACCCGATCGAGCACATGAGCCGCCACCTCACGATGCTCGCCTGCGACATGAACGGCGAGCCCCTCAGCTTCGGCCACGGCGCGCCGCTCCGGCTCCGCAACGAGAATGAGCTGGGCTTCAAGCAGGTCAAATGGATCAAGGGCATCGAGTTCGTCACCCACTACTCCGAGATCGGCAGCGGCTACGGCGGCTACAACGAGGACCACGAGTTCTTCGGCTACCGGCAGTCCATCTAGACCGCCGGCCTCCGCGCCGGGACAGGATCGGCCCGGACGGCCCGAGGCCCGGCCGAAGCGTCTAGACCGCGGCTGGGTCTAGATTGGCAGCGGCAGGAGGCGACGAACCAATGGGTGACCTGCACAAAGTTCAAGTGCGCCGGGTTTATGACGATCCCGCCCCCGGGGACGGCAGCCGGGTGCTGGTGGACCGGATCTGGCCGCGGGGCATGACCAAGGAAAAGGCCAGCCTGGACGAGTGGTGCAAGCAGATCGCTCCCTCCACGGTGCTGCGCAAGTGGTACGGCCACGACCCGGAACGGTTCGAGGAGTTCACCCGCCGTTACCGCGAGGAGCTAACCGAGCCGGAGCGGGCCGAGGCCCTCGCGCATCTGCGCGGACTGGCGAAGACCAGGACGCTGACGCTGCTCACGGCCAGCAAGGCCGCTGA
>DATCEO010000095.1:0-12420 GCA_036510065.1 Streptosporangiaceae bacterium
GTCGTAAAGCTCGGCTCGCTGCTGCTCCAGCTCGGGAAGCGACGGCTCTGTCATCCAAACTCCTCTGGAAGTCTCAACACTTCCAGACTACCGCGACAGGCTGCAGTCCCCTGGCCCGCCTACATTCGTGTCGCACACCCGGCCGGTCCCAGTGACCCGGACGGATGAGCGCGGGCGGCAGCCTCGTGGCCCGGTCACCCGCGGCCGCCTCCAGCTGCGACTGGGTCAGGAACAGGCTGCCCGTGAGGTCGGCCCCGGACAGGTCGGCGCCTCTCAGGTCAGCCCCGGTGAGGTCGGCCCGGCCCAGGTCGGCACCGCTGAGGTCGGCGCCGGTGAGGTGCGCGCCGCGCAGGC
Organism: Streptosporangiaceae bacterium; assembly: GCA_036510065.1. Lineage (GTDB taxonomy): Bacteria > Actinomycetota > Actinomycetes > Streptosporangiales > Streptosporangiaceae > DASUBV01. The sequence continues at coordinate 355 of DATCEO010000095.1, forward strand.
TCGCCCCGCGCAGATCGGCGCCGCGCAGATCATGGCCGATGAGGTCGGCGCCCCGCAGGCTGGTCTGCGGGCGCCGGGTGCTGGCCCGGGCCAGTTCGCTCGCCCGCAGCAGCAGAGAATTAACGGCCGCCCGGTGCCCCGACACGTCCAGGCTGGCCAGAGCGTCCGGGCTGGCCGCGGTGAGGTGCTCCGTCTGGTCGCGGGCCCGGCGGAGCTCGCCGTACAGGGGGCGGGCCGCGTCCAGGGTCAGGGCCTCGCTCAGGTACCAGAGCAGCTCGTGCAGCTGGCGCATGACCGCGAACACACTGAACATCTGCGCGGCGCTTCCGGGTGCCTGCCGCCAGTCCTGACCGCCGAAGGTGACCTGCGCCACCTGCTGTCCCGCGCCGAAGCAGTCGTAGACAGCGCAGCCGCGGAAGCCGCTTGGCCTGAGGTGATCATGGATGGAGCAGCCGGAGTCCCCGCGCAGGTGGGGGCAGGGCTGCCCGGCGGCCTTGTCGATGGCGAAGTCGGCCGAGGCCGCGAAGGCGGGCGCGACGCAGCACAGGCCGAAGCAGCGGCCGCAGTCGGCCCGCAGGCGCTCGCGGTGGCCGCCGGAGCCGCCCGGCTGGCGTTCCCCGTCCTGGCCCTCGGACATGGCAGCCCTTCCTGCTGGCATCATCGGTCTATGACTGTGGTGAAGATCAACGCGATCACCGTGCAGGCCAGCAGCGGCGACGAGCTGGCCCGCCGGTTCGCCGCACGGGCCGGGGCGGTCGACGACCGGGACGGCTTCGAGGGCTTCGAGCTGCTCAAGCCCACCGACGAGCGTACGACCTGGCTGGTCGTCACGCGCTGGCGGGACGAGGCTGCCTTCCAGGCCTGGCTGCACTCCCCCGCGTTCGGGCACGGCCACCGGTCGGCAGCCGAGCGGGACGGCGGCCAGGCGCCCGCCCCGGTGGGGGTCAGCAGCGAGCTATGGTCCTACGAGCCCGCGGGCGGCTCCAGCCCGCAAGGCTGATCTGCTCCGCCGGGTTAGCTCGCCGGGCTGCCGGCCAGGCCTGCGAGCACCTCGCGCTCCCGGTCAGGGTCCAGTCCGTGCGCCGGCCGGCCCGGCCGCACGGGCAGGTCACCCTCGGCCTGCAGCCACGCCCAGGTGTCGGCGACGGTCTCGGTGACCGGGCGGCAGGTCAGGCCGGCGGCGTATGCCTTCGCGACATCGCTGGCGTGCAGGCCGCCCGCCTCGCCGTCGGGCGGCACCCACACCGGCAGCTCGGTCCATCCCTCGATGCCCGCCGCCACGATTACCTCCGGCGGCGTCCAGACCAGCCGGGCGCGGGAGCCGGTCACGGTCCTCGCCGCCTCCAGCAGGCTGCGCATCGTCGCATGGCCCGGCCTGCTCACCGTGTCGAAGGCACCGCCCAGGCCCCGGTCGGCTGCGGTCAGCATCCAGGCGGCCAGATCCCGGCAGTCGATGTACTGCAGCGGCATGTCGGGCGGCCCCGGCGCCAGCACGTCGCCGCCGCGCTCGAGCCGGCGCAGCCACCAGGGCATCCGGCCGGCCAGCTCGTAGGGCCCGAGGATCAGCCCGGCCCTGGCCAGCAGCGCCCGGTCGCCGAAGGCCGCCTCCGCGGCCAGCTCCCCGCCGCGCTTGGCCACGGAGTAGTCAGCGCTGGTGTCATCGCCAGCGTCCGCGGCCACCACCGGGGCGTCCTCGGCGGCGCCGGCAGCGATCGGCCACTGGTAGACCGACCGGCTCGACACGTAGCCGTAATGGCCGGCCCGGCCGGCCAGCAGCCGGGCCGAGTCCCGGACAAATCGCGGGGCACCGCTCCAGGTATCGATCACCGCATCCCAGGCCTGGCCGTCCAGGGCCGCGGCCAGCGCGCCGGAGTCCGTGCGATCGGCGTGCAGCGCGGTCGCGCCGGGCGCGGACGGCCCGCTCACGCCCCGGGTCAGCGTGGTGACCTGGTCACCGCGGGCGATGGCGGTCTCCACGACGGCCCGGCCGACATGGTGGGTTCCGCCCAGTACCAGCAATCTCATGCCCGCCATCGTGCCCCGCTCCGGCCGGGCGGGCAATCCTGTTCGCGACCGGCGATCCGGACCACGACCACGACCACGACTACGGCCGGGACTTGACGTCAAGCGGGCCTGACCGCACAGTGGCCGCATGACGCCGGACAGCCTGGAGGCCCACCACACTCTCGCCACCGCCGCGACCCGCTACGACGAGCTGCGCACTCAGGAGGTCCTGGCCTCGGGGGCGGCCGGCTCCAGCGATGACCGGGACGCACTGGCCGCCGGCGACCTGTCGCGGGCCGTTCCGCTGGCCGCCGACGAGGCGCTGGAACTGCTCGCACTCGGCGAGATCATCGCCCGCAAGACCGCCAGCGGCCGCCAGCTCGCTGTCCGGTCGGCGCGCGAGGCGGGTGCCTCGTGGTCGCAGATCGGCGGGGCCCTCGGCGTCAGCAAGCAATCCGCCTGGGAGGCCCACAGCCGGTGGATAGACCAGCAGGTCAGCCAGCGCGGCCGCATCGGGTAGCCAGGGCTGACCGGCGCCTGGCCCAGTCCCAGAGCCGCCATTCAGCCAATCCTCAGCCAGGCTGGCTTAGATAGTAGGCAGCTATGGGTGTCGCGGCGGCCTAACATGGTCTGCGGCGCCACCAGGGAAAGCGTCTGCCGCCGCCAGCCAGCTATTGCTGCGCCGAAGCGAACGATCGCCCGGCGCGAGACGTTGTCAGGCAAAAGGACTCCCCACGGCGAGGACAGGCATGAGCAAAACGCGGAACCGGCAGGTACCCGCCGGGGGGAAGACAGGCGCCCGGCAGCCGGCCGGCCGGCCGGGTCCCAGGCAGAGTAGCCAGGCCAGGGACCAGCGCCAGCCGGGCTCAGCCGGGGGACGGGCAGCGGGCAGCAAGCCGGCGGCCGGCCGGCCGGCAGGAGCCCGGCCGGCGGGCACGGCCGGAGCCAGGGCCGCCCGGTCTCAGCCCGGGGCCACGGCCGCGCAGCCGGCGACCGGCCCCGGCGCGATTCCCCCAGCTCCGCGCTGGCTGATCATCGCCACCTTGGCGCTGTCGGTGATCGGCCTGGGAATCTCGATCTACCTCACTATTGACCACCTGACGGGCGCGGTGCCGATCTGTAGTTCCAAGGGCATCATCAACTGCGCGAACGTGACCACGAGCGCGGAGTCCAAGGTCTTCGGGATCTTCCCCGTGTCGGAGCTTGGCCTGGCCTTCTACGCGTTCATGGTCGTGGTCAACTCGCCCTGGGGCTGGCGCCTGAAGCATCCGGCGGTCCGCTGGCTGCGGCTGGGCTCGGTGATCGTCGGGATAGGCTTCGTGCTCTACCTGGTGTATGCCGAGCTAATCCAGATCGGTAATATCTGCCTCTGGTGCACCGGCGTGCATATCGTGACTTTCTTCCTCTTTGTCCTCGTAGTATTCGATGCCGTGTTCCGGCAGGCGCCGGTCAACCCGGTGGCGCGGTACGGCGCCAGGAAATGAAAGGCTGACCCCGTCCATGAGTAAGGCGCAGCGGATCAGACAGCAAAGCGCCCGCGAGCGCATTGCCGCACAGCAGGCGGCTGCTCGGCGCGCCGAGCAGCGTCGCAAGATGCTGTGGTTCGGCGGCGCGATCGTCGTCGTGATCGCCGTGGTGGTAGCGCTGGTCGTGGTCAAGCTGGGCCAGAACAGCGCCACGAGCTCCGCCAGCGCGTCGTCAACGACCGGCACGCCGCTGCCCGCAAGCGTGAGCAAGAACGTCACTGACGTGCCCGTCAGCGTGCTCACCAGCGTCGGCGCGGGATCTGTCCCGTCCTACAACTCCAAGGCCATTACCACGATCACGGGCCCGACGCTGACCAGCGCCAGCAAGCCCGAGATGCTCTACATCGGGGCTGAGTTCTGCCCGTACTGCGCGGCCATGAGATGGTCCATGGCCGTGGCGCTCAGCCGGTTCGGCACGCTGTCACCGCTGCACGGCAGCCACTCCTCCAGCACCGACACCGATCCCAATACGCCCACGCTGACGTTCTACAAGACCAGCTACACCAGCAAGTACCTCACCTTCGTCCCGGTCGAGAACGAGACGATCACCCACGCCCCGCTGCAGAACACCACGGCAGCGCAGTCGGCGATCTGGGCCAAGTACGAGCCGAATGCCAGCCAGCGCGGCTACCCGTTCATCGACTTCGGGAACAGGTACATGATCACCGGGCCGATCTTCGACCCCGCGGTGCTGGCCGGCCTGAGCTGGCAGCAGGTCGCCGCGGACCTGCACAATCCGTCGAGCCCGGTGGCACAGGGCGCGATCGGCGCGGCGAACTACATCACCGCCGCCATCTGCAAGATCACGAACAACGCGCCGGCCAGCGTCTGCACGACGGCCCCGGCGTCGACCCTGGAGCCCAAGCTCTGACGATGACCGGTCCGGGGTCCAGGCACCGCGCGGGCGGCCGCCACGCTGGCCTGGCGGTTGGCGGATGCCTGATGCTGCTGGCCGCGGGCTGCGCCGCGAGCCAGTCCCCGGCGGCGGGCAGCTCGCAGCGGCCGAGCGCCGCAGCGGTCCCGACGCAGCTGTCCGGGGCCGAGATCCGGGCACAGGCCCACCGGTACCTGGCGATCGCCCGGCCCGCCAACCACCGCCTCGAGGTCGAGGTGGACGGATACCGCGAGCGCGAGCGGAATGACCTGGCCGCCGCCCAGCGGTATCTGCGCGCCCAGGCGGCGACCGAGCGCCACTTCGACGCGCAGCTGCTCCAGATCCGGTTCCCGGCTCTGATCGCGGCCACGGCAAGGGCCATGGTCCGCGCCAATCAGGCCCGCATCGCGCTGACCGAGCGCCAGGCCCAGGCCGCGTCGCTGGCCAGCCTGCGGTCCCTGGACCGCCGCCACCAGGCAGCCGATGCGGCGGTCGAGACCTGGGTCCGCCAGATGCGGGTGCTCCTTGGCCTGCCCCCGCCGTCAACCAGCTAGCGCCCGGTTAGCGCCCGGTCAGGAACATGACGATCGCGGCGGTGAATGCCCTGGCCACTCGCTTCTGGAACCGGCTGGTCTCAAGCAGGCGAGCGTCGGTCGCGTTGCGCATGTTGCCGGTCTCGATAAGGATCTTGGGAACGGTGGTCAGGTTGAGGCCCGCAAGATCATCGCGGAAGATAACGCCGTCGTGGCCGTAGTAGTTGCTGCGCGGCATGCCGGTGTCCTTCAGCAGGGCCGCCCGCACGTCACTGCCGAACCGCACGGAGGACCGGATCACCCTGTTGTTGGGGCCGTCCGCTATCGGCTCCAGGACGGTGAAGCCGCGTCCCCAGGCCGGGCCGCCGTCCGCGTGAATGTCGATGGCGACGCTGGAATGGGCCCGGTTGAGGATCTGCGCGCGCCGGTTCACGCAGGGCCCGACGCCACCGTTGGTGTGCCGGCTCAGGACCACGCGCGCGCCATCATGGCGCAGGTCGGCCGCCAGGTAGCTGGCCACGTTGAAGTTGAACCTGGCCTCGGTGTAGCCGCTGTCTGACTGGGTGCCCGTCGTGTCGCAGGTTTCATACGCCCGGCCGTTCCAGATGAGCTGGTTGATATAGCTGGGGTCACCAGCGTTGCCGCCGTTATGGCCGGGGTCAATCCCGACCGTCTTCCCGGCCAGCGGCCTGGCCGCGCCGGGCTGGGCGGCGGACGGCTGAGCGGCTGACTGCTGAGTGCCAGACTGATGGGCGCCTGGCGGCTGGGCCTGCTGAGCGGCGGCGGCCGCGGCCGACGCTCCGCTGCCGGGCCGGGCGCTGCCGCCCAGAGCGGGAGTGGCGGTGGCCCGGGCGCCGGCGGTGCCCGTGCTCGCAGCCGGGTGCTGGCCTGCCCCACCCGTGCCGCAGGCCGCTATCGTCAGCCCGGCGGCTAGCAGCCCCGCCGTCCGCAGCCGGATGGCCAGAGGCCCGGAGATCATCGGCCCGGTGGCCGGGAGCGCACCGGCCGGTAGTGGAGTCGCACGGTTCCTCACGCTAGCCGGGACAAGGCGGGGACGCAGGCGATCTGCCCAGCCCGCCCGGCGGGTTCATGAGCCGGTCCAGGCCTCGCTGCGCTCCCAGAGAATCTGGCCGAGCTCCTCGGTGGCGACGTCACTGCACCGCCGCTCCCGGCAGTCGTTGTAGAAACGCCCGCTCCGGGTGGCCTCCATCGACGACGTGGCACAGTACAGCGAGGTGCGCGCGCCCTGCTCGGTCGACAGCATCCGGGCGGTGATCAGCGGGCGCACCGGCCACGGCACCTGCCGCCACATCTGCGAGGCCACCACGCCGGGGTGCAGCGCGTAGGTGGTGACGCCCTTGCCGTCGAGCCGGCGGCCCAGTTCCTGGCTGAACAAGACGTTGCACAGCTTGGAGACGGCGTAGGCATGCCTGCCGGTCACACCCCGGGCCCGGCGGCGCAGCGCCGTGAAGTCGATGCCCTTGGCCTGGTAGTGCGCATCGCTGGACACGGTGACGACGCGGGCCGGCGCGCTGGCCACCAGGCAGTCGGTCAGTGCCGTGGTGAGCGCGAAATGCCCGAGGTGATTGACGCCGAAGGCCACCTCGAACCCGTCACTGGTCAGGCCATGCCGCCCGGCTACGCCCGCGTTGTTGATCAGCACGTGGAGCGGCTCGCCCATCCGCAGGAAGGCGTCGGCGCAGGCACGCACCGAGGCCAGGTCGGCGAGATCCAGGGACAGGAAGCTCACGTTCGGGTTGCCCGTCTCCGCGACGATGCTGGCGACGGCGTGCGAGCCCTTTGCCTCTGACCGGCACGCCACGTAGACCCGGCCGCCGCGGCGCGCCAGGTCCGTCGCCGTGGCCAGGCCGATCCCGGCGTTCCCGCCGGTCACCAGGAACGTCAGTCCGGATTCCGCACCCATCGCCATCCTCCTCGTGCGATCAGGTTCTGCAGGACAGTATCCGGTGCCGGCCAGCCGCCGGGAAGGGCAGCCATCCTGCCGGGCGGATATCCTGCCCGTCGGCGCGCGCATAGGCTCGAAGACGGACAGAACGCTATCGCTCGGGACGGGCCCCGGCCCGGCCCCCTAGCGGCCGGGCGGGGCGGCTGGGCGGGATGGCTCGCGGCCCATTGCTGCCGCTGCATGAGCGGCGGACACCCCCTGTTGGCGTTTATTCAAGGACGGAGCCTGCGCTGCCAGGCCGTCAGCCGCCTGCGACCGGAAACGCCCGGGCCGCGGCCGCGGGCGGAAATAACCATCTGTCATGAGGCCAGGTCACGGCCAAGACAGCAGCTGCCGGCCCGGCCGAGAAACGACAGATCCAGGCGAACTGGCGCGGATCTTACTAAGGTGGTCGCCGGAGCGGGCGAGAGGTTCGCGGCGACACGTCGCCTGATGACGTGGGCGCGAGCCATGAGTGGTCGTCCAGCCATGCGCTGGCGAGCGAGGTGCGCAGATGTCATCCCACCGGCGCAGGCGCCAGGAGCGCTCCCGCGGCCGTGAGTGGACGCCGGATCACTACTGGCCCGCGGACCGGGGCTGGCCCGACGACGCGGACGGCCCCGCCGACGATGACCAGTGGCAGGACGACCAGCGGCAGGACGACCAGCGGCAGGACGTGCGGCACGACGGGCGGGACTACGACGAGCGGGAGGCGCAGACTTCCCCGCTGCGGCGCCTGCGCCCGGAGCGTCCGCATCCCCCGAAGGGCCGGGAGTGGACCCCAGATCATCACTGGCCCGAGGACCAGGGATGGCCTGACCGGCACGGCCGGCGCCGCGAGAACGACGACGAGCGGCGGCATGACGGCCCCATGTCGGCCGTGATCACTTTCGTGGTCGCCGCCCTGTTCGTGGCCGGACTGGGCGGTTACGGCATTATCCGGCAGCACCACGCCGCGGTCACCGCCCTGCGGCAGGCAGCGACCCTGCCGTGCGCGCACCTGACCGGTGCCGCGGCGACCCGGTGCCGCTCGTCCGCGCCCGGCATCACCGACGGCTCCGGCCGTCCCGCGCCGGTCGCCTCCGGGTCCGCGACGCCGCCGGGTGCCCCGGCGCCGGCCAGCGGGCCGGCCACCGCGCCTCGGCCAGCGCCGAGCACCCCCGCCACGGCGACCGCGACTCCGCCGCCCGCGACCGCCCCGGCCCCGGCTCCGAGCCCGGTCACGTCGACCACCGCGCCGCCGGGAACGGCCAGCACCGCGGCCGCCCAGGTGCTGGCGCTGATCAACCAGGCCCGGGCCCAGGCAGGCCTGCCGGCCCTGGCGACCAGCTCCGGCCTGGACACCAGCGCCCTCGGGCACACCATGGTGATGGCCGCGGGCTGCGGCCTCTCGCACCAGTGCCCGGGCGAGCCTGCGCTCGGGGCACGGGAGACCGCCGCCGGCGTCGCCTGGACGTCGGCCGGGGAGAACATCGGCGAGGGCGGTCCCGAGCCCAACACCACCTCGGACATCGCAGCGATGGCCGTCGGGCTGACGCAGGCCATGCTGAACGAGAAGCCGCCCGACGACGGGCACCGGCTGAACATCCTGAGCACGTCCTTTCACCACATCGGGATCTACGTGCTCCGGGACGCCAGCGGCACCGTCTGGATGACCCAGGACTTCTCGAACTAGCCGGTCGCGGCCCGGTCGCGGCGGCGGACCCGGCCCGGCGGCCAGGCCCCGACCCGGCTCAGGCGGCCGTGGTGCGGCAGGGCAAGATGAGATGGTGACCCAGCAGGATGATCCGCCGCCGGACCCGCAGGCGGTCCTGTCGCCACTGACGGGTGCCGCCATATTCCTGGTCGCGGTAGTCGACGAGGACCCAGCTGCGCTTCAGCAGGTCCGCGACCTGTGCGGCGACGTGGCCGGGCTGATCAGGGCGGTCGGCTTCCGGTCGCCCAACGCCTTCCTCACCTGCGTCACCGGCATCGGCGACCACTTGTGGCGCCGCCTGGCCGCGGGCGCCGGCCGGCCGGCCGGGCTGCACCGGTTCCGCGAGCTCAGGTCAGGCGGCCGCCATGCGGTCAGCACCCCCGGGGACCTGCTGTTCCATATCCGGGCCGAGAACATGGATCAGTGCTTTGAGCTGGCCAGCCAGCTCACCATCCGGCTGCGCGGCGCGGCCGTGGTCGTCGATGAGGTACACGGCTTCCACTACTTCGACAATCGCGACTTGCTGGGCTTCGTCGACGGGACGGAGAATCCGGCCGGCCCGGCCGCGGCCCGGGCCACGCTGATCGGCCCGGAGGAACCCGAGTTTGTCGCCGGCAGCTACGTGATCGTGCAGAAGTACCTGCATGACCTGGACGCCTGGAACGCCCTGCCGACCGAGGAGCAGGAGCGCATCATCGGCCGGACCAAGCTGGCCGACATCGAGCTGGCCGATGAGGTGAAGCCCACCTCGGCGCACAACGCGCTGACCACGATCGAGGACGCCGAGGGCAACGAGCTCAAGATAGTCCGGGACAACATGCCCTTCGGCTCGGTGAGCAGCCGCGAGTTCGGCACCTACTTCATCGGCTACGCGCGCTCCCCCGCCACGATCGAGCAGATGCTGGTCAACATGTTCATCGGCGCTCCGGAAGGTAACTATGACCGGGTGCTCGATTTCAGTACCGCGGTCACCGGAACGCTGTTCTTCGTGCCCTCGCAGACTCTGCTGGAAAGCCTGGCCGACGGGCCGCCGGGCGCCGCAGGCCGGCCGGAAGCGCCGGACGAGTCGCGGCTGTCAGTCCCTTCGACCCAGCCGGACGCGGCTGGCCAGAGCGGCTCGCTGGCCATCGGCAGCCTGAAAGGAGTCTCCGGCGATGAATAACCTGCACCGCGAGCTAGCACCAGTCTCGGACGCCGCCTGGGCGGAGATCTCCGAGGAAGCCGCCCGGACATTCAAGCGCCACCTGGCCGGCCGCCGGGTGGTGGACGTGGCCGGGCCGGCCGGAGAGGGCCTGTCCGCGGTCGGGACCGGCCATATCAAGGAGATCGAGTCGCCGGGTGACAGCGTGCTGGCCCGGCAGCGGCATGTCCTGTCGGTGGTGGAGCTGCGAGTGCCGTTCACGCTGGACCGGGAGCAGATCGACGACGTGGCCCGCGGCTCTCGCGACTCCGACTGGCAGCCGGTCAAGGACGCCGCCCGCCAGCTGGCCTTCACCGAGGACCGCGCGATCTTCGACGGGTATGCCGCGGCGGATATCGACGGGATCCGGCCGGGATCCAGCAACGCCTCGCTCGCCCTGCCCGCGAGCGCGACTGGCTACCCCGAGGCGGTCGCCCAGGCGCTCAGCGCGCTGCGCACGGCCGGGGTCGACGGGCCGTACGCGGTCGTGCTCAGCGCCGGCGCCTACACCGAGGCCAGCGAGACCGCGGATCACGGGTATCCGGTCGCCGAGCACCTGCGCCGGATGATCGGCGACGACATCATCTGGGCCCCGGCCATCGAGGGCGGCCTGGTGCTGACGACCCGCGGCGGCGACTTCGAGCTGCAGCTGGGCCAGGACGCGTCGATCGGCTATCTCGCGCACACGCAGACCAGCGTCCGGCTCTACCTGCAGGAAAGCCTGACCTTCCTGCTGCTCACCGCCGAAGCCGCCGTCCCCCTCACCCCCTCACCAAGCTAGGAGCACCCCGGGGTGGGCGCTGGGCCCGGAGCCCAGCTCCCCGGTCTGCCGATCGCGACGGCCGGCAACGCCGGTCCGAGCGATCGGCAGGGGGTCCGGGGGGCAAGCCCCCCGGCCTGGGGTTCCAGGGGTCGGCCCCTGGGCTAACGCAGCACGGGCTTGCCCAGCGGGAGGGCCGACCCGCCGGTGGCGATGGCGGCCGTGCCGGCGAAGACGTACGCGCCGACCGCGGCGAACACCAGCGCCACGACACCGCCCGTCTTGAGCAGGCCGGTCGAGGCGTTGGCCGTGCCGAGCAGGACCAGCAGCAGCGCGACGTCGACGAGTCCCAGGATGACCGTGAACACCAGCGGCAGCCGCAGGGTGGCCACGGTGAGCAGGACGATCACGATCAGCCAGGCAGTGAGGAACAGCTCCTCGGTCGAGGCCACGTCGGTCGCGGCGATGCCGAACCAGTTGTGCGTGAGGCCGAGCACGAGCACCGCGTAGCTGAGCCAGAAGCCGCCGAATACGCCGAAGACGCAGGCCACCGCCGACTGGCCGACGGCCGCCGCCCAGATGGTCGCGATGAACAGCCCCGCGGCGGTCGCGGCCAGGATGATGGGCAGTGAGGCACCGACGGCGGCGGCGGGGACCATCCCGATCAGGACCAGGCCCAGCGCCACCGAGCCGACGATGAAGCTCGGCAGGCCCAGGGCCATGGGGTCGCCTGCCAGTAGCCCGGTCACCTCCGGGGTCGCCTCGGCCTGGACAGCGGCTTCGTTCGGGTTTGCGTCAATCGCGGCCATTGCTGCTCCTTCGCTGGATGACTGCGGAGCCCCGCGCCAGAGCGCGGGTCATGACACACACCTATGCCGCCGGCGGCTCGCCGAGGTTCTCAAATTGAGCCAGGCAGGCCTTCAGCCGGTCAGTTGGCGGGGATAACTATCCCGTATTCGTGGATTTTGCGGTAGATCGTCGCCCGCGACATTCCCAGTGACTCGGCCGCCTTGGCCTTGTTGCCCTCGGTATCCAGCAGGCTCTGCACGATCGCGTCGCGCTCCAGCGCCTCGAGCGGGCTCAGCAGGCGGCGGCTCACCGTCCAGCACTCGGGCGGCAGGTCCCGGGGCAGGATCGAGCCGGTCCGCCGGCGCTGCACGATGCGCCGGATCACCTGCCAGAGCTGCTCGACATTGCCCGGCCAGTTGGAGCGCAGGAGCAGCTTGGTCGCCTCCGGCGAGCAGCTCAGCCGGCCGTGCTGGCTGAGCTTGCCCAGGAAGAACGTGGTCAGTTCCGTCAGGTCCTCGATGTGGTGGCGCAGCGGCGGCAGCGCCACCGTGCTCGGGAACAGCCGGAGCAGCTCGGTGAGCTTGGGCGTGGCGGTCCGCTGGGTCAGCGTGACCGCTACCCACAGCCGGTCTTCCCGCGGCGCCGACCTGGCCTCCTGCAGCGCGCCCGCCAGGCCGTGCAGCTGCCGCGCTCCGAGCTTGTCCACGTGCCGGATCACCAGGTCGCCCTCGGCGTCCAGCAGCGCGCGGCGGGTCGCCG
>DATCEO010000096.1:0-22816 GCA_036510065.1 Streptosporangiaceae bacterium
GCCTCCAGGTGGAAACCGTAAAAGCCGCGCAGCACGCTCTCGCAGTGCACCACCGTCGCCGCCGCATACCCGCGGCCCGGGGACCGCTTGCCCGTCACCGGGTTCGGCGTCTCCGCCACCGCCGGCCTCACCCCGGTGCCCCGCCAGCGGGATACCGCCAGTGCGGCCGCACCGGCTTGTCAGCCAGCCCGATCCAGCAGCAGAAGTCCCTGGCCTCAGCACTGGTCGCCTGATCCCAGCAGACCCCCGCCGCCCACAGGAACCGGAACCAGCGAAGAACATCCATCCCATACGACCGGTGCGTCGCCAGCGGCCGCAGCCAGCTCCCGGAAATAAGCCCCGGCCGGGGCAACCACCACACCGCCGGCATCGACCAGCCGGAACGGCTCGAACAGATCCCCGGTCGCCTCAAGCGACCCGAGCAGCGGCACCACCAGCCGCGACAGATCCCGCGGCGCATCCCCGTCTGTGACCATGATCAGCGACCGTAGACACCCACACCCCCATCCGTCCGCTGACCTGCCCAAGTCCTCCCCGCAGTTCGGTTAACGGGTCGTTCTTGACCCGCCGGTAAGCGAACCCCTTCACGCCCAGCGGGTGCGCCAGGTGCACCTCCGCGCCGGCCGCAGCCAGCGTGTCCGCCGCCCAGTACCACCCGTACGCTGCCGCCAGCACGACTCTCGGGTGCGTCCCGGCCCGGGCGATCGCCCGGCGCAGCTCCGCCGGGCTGTTAGTGATCCGTGCGGTCTCCAGCTTCCTGCCATCCCGCGTCATCCGCACCAGCACGCTACGGCGCCGGTGCAGGTCCATCCCGACGACCTCCCGGCCGTCGCAGGCTTCCGTCATAAGGGCCTCCCAACCTGGCGGAGACCGATGCATGCACCTTCCAGCATCCGCCAGGAGCGGAGGCCCGCTCCTTCATCGCATCAGACCGCCCCATTACCTCCCTTTCATATGGTCGCTGACCTGCCATTTCTCGACTCCTCGCCGCGTGAAGACCACGTTCTGTCCGTGTGGCGTCCGTAATTTCAGAGCGTCCCTGGTCAGCGCGACGCACCTTTTGGATCACGTCCCACGAAGTCCAGCTGAGTCCCACTGCGTCGAGTTCTCTCTCCCCCGGCCGTCCCGGCTAGGCACGGCAGAGAGACGCCGGCCCGCGAGCTGGAAACCGAGGGCGCCGTGAACGCGATGAAAGGCCCTGGTGGAGTAATGATTAATGAATCCAGAACCGCAGGGAAACGGGTGGGGACGAAACGGTGTCGGCTTCGCGCGGTGGCCACCAGCGGGGATGGCTGCGGGCACTGCCCGTGATGCAGGGACTGCTGCCCATCGGCCGGTCTCAGGTACCCGCGGACGTGCTCGCCGGGATGACGCTGGCCGCCCTTGGCATCCCTGAGGTTCTCGGGTACGCGAAGATCGCTGGGATGCCGGTGGTGACCGGCCTGTACACGATGCTGCTCCCGATGGCAGTGTTCGCCGTCCTCGGCTCGTCGCGCCATCTCGTCGTCGGCGCGGACTCCGCCACCGCCGTCATACTTGCTGCCGGGCTGACCGGGCTCGCGGTCGCCGGGTCGGAGCGATACGTCCGGCTGGCCGGGCTCGCGGCCCTGCTCGCTGGCGGGCTACTGCTGCTGGCGCGGGTGGCCCGGCTCGGGTTCCTGGCGAATTTTCTGTCCCGCACCGTGCTGGTCGGATTCCTCACCGGTGTCGGTATCCAGGTGGCGGCCGGGCAGCTCCCGGACATGCTCGGGGTGACCACGACGGGCAAGAGCACCCTGGCCAACATCCTGGACATCGTGCACGCGCTCCCGCACGTACGCCGATCTGACCTGGCGGTATCGATCGGGATCATCGTGATCGTGCTGGCCGCCCGCCGGATCACGCGAAAAATCCCCGGCCCGCTGATCGCGGTGATCACCGCGATCAGCGTGAGCCGGGCCGTGGATCTGGCCGACCACGGCGTGGCCGTAATCGGGCCGGTCCCGCGTGGGCTGCCGCACCTCGGGCTGCCCGCGCTCGGCTTGCACGACGCCGCCGTGCTGCTCGGCGCCGCGGCGTCGATGTTCGTCGTCATCCTCGCCCAGAGCGCGGCGACCTCGCGCGCCTACGCTGTGAAGTACGAGGAGCCGTTCAGCGAGGAAACCGACCTGGTCGGCCTGGGCGCCGCCAACCTGGCCGCCGCGTTCTCCGGCACGTTTGTTGTCAACGGCAGCCCGACCAAGACACAGATGGTCGACAGCGGGGGCGGGCGCAGCCAGCTGGCCCAGCTTACGACCGCCGCGGTGGTCCTGATTGTCCTGCTCCTGCTCACCGGGCCGCTCGCCTACCTGCCGGACGCCGCCCTGGCGGCGGTGGTCTTCCTCATCGCCATCGAGCTCATCGACATCGGGGGGATGCGGCGCATCCTGGCCTGCCGGCGCCACGAGTTCGCCGTTGCCCTGCTCACGACCGCCGCGGTCGTGGCCCTCGGGGTCGAGGAAGGCATCGTGCTTGCCGTCGTCGCCTCGGTCATCGACCATCTGCGCCACAGCTACAGCCCGCTCAACAGCGTGCTGGTGAAGTCACCGGCCGGGCACTGGCAGCCGACCCCGGTCCTGCCCGGCACGCGGACCGAGGAAGGTCTGGTGGTCTACCGGTTCGGCACCAGCCTCTACTACGCCAATGCCTCCCGCCTCCTCGACGATGTCACGGCCCTCACCGCGCAGGGAAGCCCGCTGCGGTGGCTGGTTCTCGACTGCGCGGCCATTGGCGACATCGACTACACCGCGGCGGCGGTCCTCACCCGCGTCATCGAACACCTCCGCAAACGGCACATCCGCTTCGCCGTCAGCACCGTCCTCGGCCCGGTGCGCAAGCAGCTTGACCGCTACGGCATCAGCGCCGCCCTCGGCCCCGGCGCCTACTACGACACCCCCGGCGAGGCGCTCGAGGCCTTCCACGCCGCAGAAGGGGTCATCGGTGAGTAAACGGCGCACGTAACCGAGGGAAGGCAGTGCAGCCGTTAAGAAGAATGTCTCCCTGTTCCCGGCAGCCTCATTCACAGTGCCTGATTCAGGGCTCTTATGCTTACTCATGGGCGAATCGATCTTGAGATCGGGGTTTGATCCTTGTTGCAGGCACGCGAACCCCGTGTAGGTTTCTGGCTCGTCCAGAGTCAAGCATCCCGTTGGGGTCCTCGGCCGTCCGAGCACGCCCCTGGCCGTCGATCCCTCGCTCGGACCGACGCCGCGGCTGCGCTCATTGACCAGACGCCCGCCGGTACCTGAATGTCGGCAGGGCCTCGCAGCGCCGGCTCTTCGCGATCTGGGGAACGGGGCCTGGCTTTCGATGACAGACAGCACAGCTTTGGCCTGGGCCTCTTCCAGCCTAAGGACGATGCCGGGGCCCTCCGCCTGCATGATGATGACGCCCAGGGGCGTGGGCGACCACGTCATGGAGCTCGCCTGCCATGCGGGAGCGCCCCTCGGCCACGGCATGGGCGGCGCTGGCTTTCCACCCCGGCCTCGGCCCGTTCGGCCAGGGCATGGTTCTCCAGGCGTGACCGGGTCTAGTCGCCCCGGGACCCAGACCCCACGGTGGCGGCCAGTGCCTGCTTCCGGGGTTCTCCGGTCAGGCCCGCGCCTCGGCGTGCGTGTGGTGCACGTCCGCGAGCAGGGCCGCGAGGTCGGCGCCGGAACCGGTGAGCGCGGGCAGCAGAAGATCGTTTTCCTGGGCCACATGGCCGGCGAACAGTGTGGTGATCCATTCCGCGATGGTGGCGGCCGTGGGGCCGTCCGCGGGCAGCCGAAGCCGGCCGGCGAGGTACGCCAGTGCGTGGTGCTCGGCGGTCAGGACGCGCACCAGGTCGCTCCCGCGGGCCTGGGTGACTGCGGCCCGGTAGAGGGTGCGTTCCTCCGCCTTGGCATGGGGCAGGATTTCTCCTTCCAGGTACTCCCGCAGCGTCGCCTGCGGGACGCCGTTCTCCACCGCGTCGCAGACCGTGCCGGCACGCCGCTCCAGGCCGCGGCGCAGCATCGCGTGATGGTGCAGGATTTCCCTGGCCTGCTCGGTGGCGCCTTCATAAGTGATGGTCATCTGGCACCTCCGTCTCGCCTCCAGCATAAACTGGATCACTAATTTTTACTAGCGTAGATAGTAAAAATGATGTCTCCGGAAGAGCCGCGCCGCTGCATCCTCCAGCCGGGCGCCGCCGTGCGGCGCTGCTGGCGGAGGCCGGTTCTCATACCACGATGCACAGCGGCTCCTCGATCAGCTCCCTGAGGCCGGTGAGGAAGGCGGCAGCGGTGGCGCCGTCGACGGCGCGGTGGTCGATGGACAGGGTCAGTGTCATGGTGGTGCCGACCGTGACCTGGTCACCGCGCACGACTGGCTGGCGGGTGGCTGCGCCGATGGCGAGGATCGCCGCCTGCGGCGGGTTGATCACCGCGGTGAACTGCCGGATGCCGTACATGCCGAGGTTGCTGATGGTGAAGGTGCCGCCGGCGAGCTCGTCCGGGGTGAGCCTGCGTGCTCGTGCCCTGGTGCTGAGGTCGTGTGCTTCGCGGGCGATCTGTGTGAGCGTCTTGCGGCCGGCGCCGCGGATGACGGGCACGATGAGCCCGTCGTCGATGGCGACCGCGACGCCGATGTTGACGTGGCGGTATCGCAGGATCCGGGTCTGGTCCCAGGACACGTTGACCTCCGGGTGGGCAGCCAGGGCGGTGGCGCAGGCTTTGATGAGCAGGTCGGTGACGCTGATCTTGACGTCTGCGGCGCGGCGGTCGTTCGCCTGGGCGCGGAAGGCGAGCAGTTCGTCGGCGTCGGCCACGACGGTCAGGTAGAAGTGGGGAGCCTCGCGCGCGCTGGCGGCGAGCCGTTCCGCGGTCAGGCGGCGCACCGTGGACAGCGGCACCTCCTCGGCATCCCCCGCCGGTGTCGTGGCGGCGGCGGTCGGCGCGGCTGAGGGGGGCGGTACCGCTGGCATGACGGGTGCGGGCTCTGCTGGGCCGGCGGGTGCCGCGGCCGCCGGCTGTGGCATGGGCTGCGCCGCATCGAGTTGGCGGATGGCGTCACCGATGTCGGCTCGGACGATCCGCCCGCCGGGCCCGGTGCCGCTGATAGTGGTCAGGTCGATGCCGTGCTCGCGGGCGAGGTTGCGGGCGAGCGGTGAGGTCCAGACCCGCGCGGTGGGCGGCCGCGCCGCGCCAGGCGGGGCGGCCGGAGCGGCCGGCTGCTGGCCAGGAGGCGGCATGTCTGCTGGAGGCGGCGGTGCGGCGGGCGAGGACGCGGGAACTCCGGCGGCGGCCTGGCCGATGACGGCGATGGGGGTCCCGATGGGGACCGATGAGCCTTCCCCAACGAGGATGGTGGTGAGCACTCCCTCGTCGTAGGCTTCCATCTCCATGGCGGCCTTGTCGGTCTCGATGACCGCCAGGATGTCGCCCTTGCGGACCTGGTCACCTTCGTGCTTGAGCCACTGGCTCAGGGTGCCCTCGGCCATCGTGTCGGAGAGCCGGGGCATGAGCACGTCGGGCATGGCTCCTCCTAGCGGCCGAAACGGGTGGCGTCGAGGGTCTCGTGGATGACCCGGGTCAGCGCCCCGGCGTCGGGCAGGGCCGCGAGCTCGAGCGGCTTGGCGTACGGCAGCGGCACCTCGGCGGCGGCGACCCGGCGGACCGAGGCGTCCAGGTAGTCGAACGCGCCCTCCTGGATCGTCGCGGCGATCTCCGCGCCGATGCCGTAGCTGAGCCAGTCGTCCTCGAGAATCACAGCGCGGCTGGTCTTGCGGACCGACTCGCAGACGGCCTGGCGGTCCAGCGGCCGGAGGCTGCGCAAGTCGATGACCTCGGCGGAGATGCCGTCGCTTTCCAGCCTGCGCGCGACGTCGAGGGCGATCACAGCGGCCCGCGAGTAGCCGATGACGGTGATGTCCCGTCCCGGCTTCAGCACCGCGGCGCGCCCGATCTCGGCGACGTGCTCGCCGTCGGGCACCTCCCCCTTGGTGTTGTACAGGGCCAGGTTCTCCAGCACGATGACCGGGTCGCCATCGCGGATGGCGGCGGTCAGCAGGCCCTTGGCGTCGGCCGGGGTGGCCGGGGCGACCACCTTCAGCCCGGGCACGTGGGCGTACCAGACTTCCAGGTTCTGCGAGTGGGTGGCCGACAGCTGCTGACCGCCGCCGCCGGGGGTGCGGATCACCAGGGGCACGCTGACCTGGCCGCCGAACATCGACCGCATCTTCGCGGCGTGGTTGACGATCTGGTCGATCGCCAGCAGGCTGAAGTTGATCGTCATGATCTCCACCACCGGCCGCAGACCCATCATCGCCGCCCCGATGGCGACGCCGGTGAACCCTTCCTCGCAGATCGGGGTGTCGCGGACCCGGCGCGGCCCGAACTCGGCCAGCAGCCCGGCGGTGATCTTGTAGGAGCCCTCGAACACGCCGATCTCCTCGCCGATCAGCAGCACGTTCTCATCCCGCTGCAGCTCGGCCCGCAGCGTGTCGTGCAGTGCCTGCCGGTAACTGATCACTGCCACGACTTCCGTCCTTCCTGCGGGACCCGGCTGACCCGGGCTGCGCCCCGCGGTACCAGCCTGCTATCCGTCTGAGCCGTCCGGGACGACCGGGTCACCAGGAAGCCCCTGGTAGGTGCTGGCCACCGGGGTCGCGTAGACGTAGTCGAACAGGGTTCCCACGTCGGGGGCGGGGCTGGCGTCGGCGAAGTCCACAGCGGCGGTTACCGCCTTGTCCGCCTCGGCGTCGATCTGCATGGCGGCCTCCTCGTCGAGGACCCCGCCGGCCACCAGGCGGGCCCGGAATGCGGGCAGCGGGTCGCTCCGGCGCAGCCGTTCGGCTTCGTCTGCCGTCCGGTATTTAGCCGGGTCGACCACCGAGTGGCCGCGCAGCCGGTAGCTGACTGTCTCCAGCAGCGCCGGCTGGTGCTCGCCCCGGGCCCGCTGCAGGGCGGCGCGGGCGGCGTCACGGACCGCGAGCACGTCGTTGCCGTCCACCCGCTGGCCGGGGATCCGGTAGGAGCAGCCGCGCTTCCACAGCTCTGGCTCGGCAGCGGCCGCCTCGACCGGCGTGCCCATGCCGAGCTGGTTGTTGACGATCACGTACACGATGGGCAGCCGCCACAAAGCGGCCAGGTTGAGCGACTCGTGAAACGCGCCGATGTTGGTGGTGGCGTCCCCTAGCAGGCACATCACCGCTTGGCTGTCCGGCCCGGGGTCGCCGCGGTAGGCCAGCGCGAACGCGGCACCGGTGGCCGGGGGGATCTGGCCGCCTACGATCCCGTATCCGCCGAGCAGCCGGATCTGCGGGTCGTACAGGTGCATCGACCCGCCCCGCCCCCGCGACAGCCCGCCGGTGCGGCCGAACAGCTCGGCCATGACCCGTCCGGGGTCGGCGCCGCGGGCCAGCGCGTACCCGTGCTCCCGGTAGGTGGTGAACAGGTAGTCCTCATCGCGGAGGGCGGCCATCAGCCCCACGATGGTGGCCTCCTCGCCCAGGTTGAGGTGGCAGTAGCCGCCGATCCTGGCGCGGGTGTACATCTCGGCCGCGCGCAGCTCGAAGACGCGGATCAGCGCCATCTGCCGGTAGTACTCGCGCATCACGGCCTGGTCCTCGCCGTCCAGCCCGGACGGCGAGCGCCGGCGGCTGCCTCGCCCGGGGCTGGCGCCCGCGCGTGCGCTGGCCCGGGCCGCGCTCCGGGGGCCGGTCTCGGCCATGACATCCCTCCTTTCCGTCCCGATTCCTGTATGTGCTGTCCGCTGTGGGTCCGGAACCGCCGTCACGGCCCCGGCGAGGGGTCCTGCATGGCAAACCGGTCCGGGCCGGCATGGCATTTCGGGCAGCGCGCCGGCGGATGCTGGCCGCGCGCCGCCTCCCCGCACACCTCGCACACCCACTCGGTAGTCAGCAGCGCCACCACGTCGCCGCGGCTGACGATCCCGGCCAGCCGCCCGGCCGACAGCACCGGCACCCGCCGGATGCGCCGCTCGACCAGCAGGTGACGGACGTCGTCCACGTTGGTGTCCTCGGTGACGCTGATCACCGAGGAGGTCATCACGTCCCTGGCCACCTTCCCGGTGCGGGCCAGCAGGTCATGCTCGCTGACCAGCCCGACCACCCCGCCGGAGGCGCCCAGGACCGGGACGGCGCTGATCCGGTTCTCGCGGAGCACGGTGGCGATCTGCGGGACCGGCGTGTCCTCGCCGACCGTGATCACCCGGGTGGTCATGATCTCCCCGACCTTCATCCCGGTCCCTCCGCTCCTCCTGGGCCGCGGTGTCCGCGCCCAGCCGCCTCCAGCCGGATCCTGCGGCTTAGCCGCGTCCTGCGCCCGCCACTGCGGCCATGCCCCGCCGCTGCCGGCGGCAGAGCCAACGCCGCCCGGCGCATCATCCGCGGGGCCCGGGCAGCTCGGGAACAGGCAGGCCGAGGACGGTGAGGGCTTCCCGGATCATCTGGCGGGTGAACCCCCACTCGTTGTCGTACCAGCTCATGACCTTGACCAGGGTCTGATCCACGACCCGGGTCATCTCCAGGTCCACGACAGAGGCCCGCGGGTCGCCGAGGATGTCGGAGGACACCAGCGGGTCCTCGGCCACCCCGAGGATCCCGCGCGGTAGCGCCCCGAGGCCGCCTCCTCGCGGAAGATGTCGTTCACCTCGCCGCGGCTGGCGGGCCGGGCGGTGGTGAACACGATGTCGGCGATCGACCCGGCCAGGCCCGGCAGCGCCCGGGCGGTCGCGGTGGCCGCGCCGGTGGCGGCGGGCACCATGTTGGCGGCGCCGGCCCGGCCCCGCCGAAAGTCGCCGGCCGGCCGTCGGTCAGCTGCTGGGAGGATGTGTAGGCGTGCACGGTGGTCATGACCGCCTGCCGCACGCCGATGCGCCGGCTCATCACCTCGGCGACCGGGGTGATGCAGCTGGTGGTGCAGCTCGCGCAGGAGATCATCTGCTGCCCGGCGGGGGCCTGGTTCACGCCGTGCACCACGGTCGCGACGGTCTCGGCCCGTGCCGGATCCGACAGGATGACGAACCGGGCGCTGGCTGCCAGGTGCTTGCTCAGGTTCTCCTCACGGCGGAACGCCCCTGTGCACTCCAGCACCAGGTCCACGCCGAGATCCGCCCAGGGCAGCGCTGCGGGATCGCCGCAGGCCAGGACACGGACCGGGTGCCCGGCCACGATCAGGGAGTCGCCGCGGGCCGTCACCGGCCTGCCATTGCGCCCGTAGACGGTGTCATACCGGAGCAGGTAGGCGAGGTTGTCCGCCGGGACCAGGTCGTTGACGGCGACCACGTCGATTCCGCCGATGCCGAGGGCGATCTTCAGGGCCGCCCGGCCGATCCGGCCTAGGCCGTTGATGGCGATGCTCGCCATGGCACCTCCTGCCCGGGCGGGCGGCACCCCGGCTTGCCCGCCGGATTTTTACCCAGGTATCTTCGTAACAACAACATTACCCGAGGAGAATCGCGGACGCACGGGCGGAGGCCGCCGTGCCGGGCCGCAAGGAAGCTGCAAGCACCCCGCCCGAGGATGAGGCGGGCACCGGCTGGGAGCGAAGGGCCTGCGGCTGGCCGGGAGCGACAGCCTGAGCGGGAATGATGCAGGCGGCAGCGAGGTCTGCCAGCTGCTGGTACTCGCCGGAGGAGGACGCCGGGACGATGACGATGCGGCAGGCTCGCGCACCCGGGCCGGGCGGGGTGCGGTCGCCGGGGCGCGCGGCGGTCGGGGCGCGGACGCTGCGCACAGACCGGTGGTGGGCCTACCCGGCGGTCACGTTCGCCGTCCTGGCCGCGTTCGTCGCCTACGCGACCTACGCGGCGATCGCCAACCGGGACTACTACGCCGCCCCCTACATCTCCCCGTTCTACTCGCCGTGCCTGTCGTTCCACTGCGGGATGGTGCCGGGCTCGCGCGGCGTCCCGCACCTGGGCTGGCTCGGCACCTGGTGGATCGTCACCCCGGCAGTGGTCATCCTGATCTTCCCGCTGGGGTTCCGGCTGACGTGCTACTACTACCGCAAGGCCTATTACCGGTCATGGTGGCTGTCCCCGCCGGCCTGCGCGGTCCCCGAGCCGCGCCGCCGCTACACCGGGGAGGCCCGGTTCCCGCTGCTCGGCCAGAACATGCACCGGTATTTCTTCTATGCCGCGTTGGTGTTCAACGTGATCCTGAGCTGGGATGCGATCGCCGCGTTCGACTTCGGCGGGCACATCGGGATCGGGGTCGGCTCGGTGGTCCTGGTGGTCAACGCGGTGCTGCTGTGGATGTACTCGCTGTCCTGCCATGCCTGCCGGCACGCGGTCGGCGGCCGGATCAACCACTTCTCCAAGCACCCCGTCCGGTACCGGGCGTGGACCTTGGTGTCCCGGCTGAACCCCTACCACGGCAACTTCGCCTGGCTGTCGCTGGTCTGGGTGGCGCTGACCGACCTGTACGTGCGGCTGGTGGCCAGCGGCGTGATCATCGACCCGCGGGTCTTCTGAGGAGGTACGGCTGCGATGACAGAAGCGGCAGGAGTCAGCCAGGCGGCCGGGGACGGTCAGAGGGCCGGCGGCCGTGCGCCCGCCACGGCCGCCCGGCAGCTGCGGGTGTGGCGGGGCGACGCCGCTGGCGGCGGGCTGGTCGACTACATGGTCCCGGTCCACGAGGGGGAGGTCGTCCTGGACGTGCTGCACCGGCTGCAGGCGACCCAGGCGGGCGACCTGGCGATCCGGTGGAACTGCAAGGCCGGCAAGTGCGGCTCGTGCAGCGCCGAGGTCAATGGCCGGCCGCGGCTGCTGTGCATGACCCGGCTGTCGGCGCTGCCCCCGGGCCCGATGACGATCACCCCGCTGCGCACGTTCCCGGTGATCCGGGACCTGGTGACCGACGTGTCGTTCAACTATGACTGGGCGCTTGAGGTGCCATCGTTCGCGCCGCCGCAGGACCTGCGGCCAGGCGATTACCGGATGGCGCAGGCCGACATCGACCGCAGCCAGGAGTTCCGCAAGTGCATCGAGTGCTGGCTGTGCCAGGACGTCTGCCACGTCATCCGCGACCATGAGCAGAACAAGCCCGGCTACGCCGGGCCGCGCTACTTCATCCGGCACGCCGAACTGGACATGCACCCGCTGGACACCGGCGACCGGCGTGAGGCGCTGCGCGGCAAGCACGGGCTCGGCCTTTGCAACATCACCAAGTGCTGCACCGAGGTCTGCCCGGCCGGCATCAAGATCACCGACAACGCCATCATCCCGATGAAGGAGCGGGCCGTGGACGAGCGCTACGACCCGCTGCGCCGGGTGCTCCGGTCCTGGCGCCGCCGGGACGGACGCGCGCCGGCCGGCTGAGCGAGCGGCCCGCAGGCTGCCCGGGGAATCGGATCCAGAACGCACGGCCGAGGCGCCGGCCACCGCTGGCACCGCCCGGCGGCGGGCGCGGAAGGGAGGACCGCAGCGATGCGGGTCAATTACTACGAGGAGTTCCCCGCCGCGGCCAGGGCCATGGCCGGGCTGGAGCAGGCGGTGCGGGCCAGCACACTGGAGCGGGGCCTGCTGGAGCTGGTCAAGATCAGGGCGTCGCAGATCAACGGCTGCGCCTACTGCCTGGCGATGCACAACCGGGACGCCCGCGCGCGCGGCGAGCACGCCACCCGGCTCGACACCGTCGCGGCCTGGCGCGAGGCGCCGTATTACAGTGCCCGGGAGCGGGCCGCGCTGGCCTGGTGCGAAGCGCTGACCGAGCTGCCCCGCGCGGGGGCGCCGGACGAGGTCTATGCGGCCGTAGAGGCGGCGTTTTCCGCGGCGGAGATCGCGGCCCTGACGTTCGCGGTCGTCGCGATCAACGGCTGGAACCGGCTGGCCGTCGGGCTCGGCGCCGAGGTCACCGCCCTGGACGGCCTCGACCTCCCCGGTGGGCCCGCGCAGGCGCCCGGGCCGGGAAAGGCGGCGGCGCGATGAGCGGGCCTGCGGGCGCGGGGAGCTTCGGCGCGGCCGGCTCGCTGGACGCCGGTGGCACCAGCTACCGTATCGTCCGGCTGGACGCGGTCGAGGGGGCCACGCGGCTGCCGTTCAGCCTCAAGGTCCTGCTGGAGAACCTGCTGCGCAACGAGGACGGCCGCCTGGTCACCGCCGCCCAGATCGAGGCCCTGGCCGGGTGGGACCCGGCAGCCGAGCCGTCCGCCGAGATCGCCTTCACGCCGGCCCGGGTACTGATGCAGGACTTCACCGGCGTGCCCTGCATCGTCGACCTGGCGGCCATGCGGGAGGCGATGGCCGCGCTCGGCGGCGACCCCGCGAAGGTCAGCCCGCTGCGCCCCGTCGAGCTGATCATTGATCACTCGGTGATCGCCGACTACTTCGGCCGCCCGGACGCCCTGGCGCGGAACATCGAGCTGGAGTACCGGCGCAACGCCGAGCGCTACCAGTTCCTGCGCTGGGGCCAGCAGGCGCTGGCCGGGCTGCGGGTGGTCCCGCCCGGCACCGGCATCTGCCACCAGGCCAACCTCGAGCACCTGGCCCGGGTCGTCTTCGCGGAGGACGGCGCCGCGTTCTGCGACACCCTGGTCGGCACCGACTCGCATACCCCGATGGTGAACGGCCTGGGCGTGCTGGGCTGGGGGGTCGGCGGCATCGAGGCAGAGGCCGCACTGCTGGGCCAGCCACTGAGCATGCTGATCCCGCAGGTGATCGGGGTCCGGCTGTCCGGCGCCCTGCCCGACGGCAGCACCGCAACCGACCTGGTGCTCACGATCGCCGAGCTGCTCCGCTCGGTCGGCGTGGTCGGCACGTTCGTGGAATTCTTCGGCCCGGGCGTGGCCGCGGTGCCGGTGGCCAACCGGGCCACGATCGGCAACATGAGCCCTGAGTACGGCTGCACCAGCGCCATCTTCCCGATCGACGAAGTGACCCTGTCCTACCTCCGGCTCACCGGGCGCCCCGAGGCGCAGGTCGCGCTGGTCGAGGCGTACGCCAAGGAGCAAGGCCTGTGGCACGACCCTGGCCGCGACACTGCCTACTCCCGCGTCCTCGACCTGGACCTGTCCACGGTCGCCCCGTCGATCGCCGGGCCGAAACGGCCGCAAGACCGGATCCCGCTGGCCCAGGCGCCCCGCGCGTTCCGCGCGGCGCTGCAGAGCTACGTGACCGCAGATCCGGCACCGGTCGGGCTGGACGAGGCCGGTGCCGAGTCGTTCCCGGCTTCCGACCCCATCGCGGTCACCGGCGACCGCGACAGCGACCGGCCCGCAACCCTCACTGGCGCCGGCACGCCCGCCCGGCCGCGCAACCCGGTCCGGATAACCCTGGACGACGGGCACGAGGTGGAGCTGGACCACGGCGCAGTGGTGATCGCCGCGATCACCTCCTGCACCAACACCTCCAACCCGGAGGTAATGATCGGGGCCGCCCTGCTGGCCAGAAACGCCGCGCGGCGGGGGCTCGCGCCCCGGCCGTGGGTGAAGACCTCGCTCGCGCCGGGATCCCGGGTGGTGGTGGACTACTACGACAAGGCGGGCCTGACCCCCTACCTGGACCAGCTCGGCTTCAACCTGGTCGGCTACGGCTGTACCACCTGCATCGGCAACTCCGGCCCGCTGATCCCCGCGGTCTCGGCCGCCATCACCCAGGGGGATCTCGCGGTGTGCTCGGTGCTATCCGGAAACCGGAACTTCGAGGGCCGCATCCACCCCGAGACCAAGCTCAACTACCTGGCCTCGCCGCCGCTGGTGGTGGCCTACGCCCTGGCCGGGACCATGGACACCAGCCTGACCACCGACCCGCTGGGCACCGGCAGCGACGGGCAGCCGGTCTACCTGCGCGACATCTGGCCGCCGGCGGCCGAGATCGGCGAGGTCATCGCGAGCTGCCTGCAGCCGGAGATGTTCACACGCGAGTACGCGCAGGTGTTCACCGGCGACCAGCGGTGGCGAGCGCTGCCGGTCCCTCCCGGGGACATCTTCGCCTGGGATTCGTCCTCCACCTACGTGCGCAGGCCGCCCTACTTCGACGGCCTGGCCTCCGAGCCTGGCCCGCTGCATGACATCGACGGCGCGCGGGTGCTCGCGCTGCTCGGCGACTCCGTCACCACAGACCACATCTCCCCGGCCGGGGCAATCAAAGCGGACTCCCCAGCCGGGCGGTACCTGCTCGAGCACGGGGTGAAACCGGCGGACTTCAACTCCTACGGGTCGCGGCGCGGCAACCACGAGGCGATGATCCGCGGCACCTTCGCCAACATCCGGCTCCGCAACCAGCTCGCCCGGGGCACCGAGGGCGGCCTCACCCGGCATCTGCCCAGCGGCGAGCAGATGACGATCTTCGACGCCGCGCAGCGTTACGCCGCCGACGGCATGCCGCTGCTGGTGATCGCTGGCAAGGAGTACGGGTCCGGGTCATCCCGCGACTGGGCGGCCAAGGGCACCGCGCTGCTCGGCGTCCGGGCGGTGCTCGCCGCCTCGTTCGAGCGGATCCACCGGTCCAACCTGATCGGCATGGGCGTGCTCCCGCTGCAGTTCGCCGGCGGCCAGGACGCCACGACCCTCCGCCTGACCGGGGAGGAAACCTACGCGATCCGCGGCCTGGCCGAGGCCCCGGATGTGCCGCGCACGGTCACGGTCACCGCGGCGAGCCCCGGCGGCACGCGGGAGTTCGCCGCGACCGTGCGGATCGACACTCCCGCCGAGGCCGCCTACTACCGGCACGGCGGCATCCTGCCCTACGTGCTGCGGGGCCTGGCCGCCGCAGGAGCGCGGCGCACCCCGGAAGAGGGAGCGCTGCGGTGACCGCCAGCCTGACCCCGGTTCTGACCGCGCGCTGGGACGAGCCGGATTCGTTCACCCTTGACGGCTACCGCCGGGCAGGGGGGTACCGGGCGCTGGCCCGCGCGCTGGCCATGGCGCCTGGCGACATCATCAGCATGGTGAAGGGGTCGGGGTTGCGCGGCCGCGGCGGCGCGGGCTTTCCTGCCGGCGCCAAGTGGGGGTTCATCCCGCAGGGCGGCGGCAAGCCGCATTACCTCGTGGTCAACGCCGACGAGTCCGAGCCCGGCACGTGCAAGGACATTCCGCTGATCCTGGCCAGCCCGCATTCGGTCATCGAGGGAGCGGTTATCGTCGCGTACGCGATCGGGGCGGCCAGGGCCTTCATCTACGTCCGTGGCGAGGTGCTGCACGCGATGCGGCGCCTGCAGCAGGCGGTTGCCGAGGCCTGCCAGGCCGGGTACCTCGGCACGGACATCCTGGGTTCCGGCTACGACCTGGACATCGTGGTGCATGCCGGGGCGGGCGCCTACATCTGCGGCGAGGAGACGGCCCTGCTCGACTCGCTGGAGGGCTTGCGGGGCCTGCCGCGGCTGAAGCCGCCGTTTCCGGCCATCGCCGGCCTGTACGCCTGCCCCACCGTGGTCAACAACGTGGAGACCCTGGCCACCGTGCCGTTCATCGTGGTCAACGGCCCGGAGTGGTTCGCCGGGATGGGCACGGAGAAGTCCGCCGGAGTCGGGATCTTCTCACTGTCCGGGCACGTCACCGCCCCCGGCCAGTATGAGGCGCCGCTCGGTATCACCCTGCGCCAGCTGCTGGCCTTGGCCGGCGGGGTCCGCGCCGGGCACCGGCTCAAGTTCTGGACCCCCGGCGGATCCTCCACGCCGATTTTCACCGGCGAGCACCTGGACGTCCCGCTCGACTTCGAGGCCGTCGGGGCGGCCGGATCCATGCTCGGCACCCGGGCGCTGCAGATCTTCGACGAGACCACCTGCGTCATCCGCGCGGTGCTCCGGTGGACCGAGTTCTACCAGCACGAGTCGTGCGGCAAGTGCACCCCGTGCCGGGAGGGCACGTTCTGGATGGTGCGGGTGCTCGGCCGCCTGGAACGCGGCGAGGGCACCGGGGAGGACCTGGAGAAGCTGCTGGACATCTGCGACAACATCCTGGGCCGGGCGTTCTGCGCCCTGGGAGATGCGGCCACCAGCCCCGTCATGTCGTCGATCAGGTACTTCCGCGACGAGTTCACCGAGCACCAGAAGCACGGCGGGTGCCCGTTCGACCCGCGCGCCGCCGCCTTGTTCGCCCGGGACGGCGGGATGCCCTCGGCCCCGCCCGGCACCGGGTTCCCGCCAGCGTCAGGCACGGCGGGGGCAATCCGGTGACCGTCCAGGCACCGGACGCCGGCCAGCCGGCCCCCCGGCCCGCGGACACGGTGACGGTCACCATCGACGGCTTCGAGATCACTGTGCCCAAGGGAACGCTGGTGATCCGCGCCGCCGAGCTGCTGGGCATCGCGATCCCGCGGTTCTGCGACCACCCGCTGCTGGACCCGATCGCGGCCTGCCGGCAGTGCCTGGTTGAGGTGCAGGGCCAGCCCAAGCCGCCCCCGGCCTGCGCAACCGCCTGCACCGACGGCATGGTCGTGCGCACCGCTCTTACCTCGCCCGTCGCGGAAAAGGCGCAGCGCGGGATGATGGAATTCCTGCTGATCAACCACCCGCTGGACTGCCCGATGTGCGACAAGGGCGGCGAGTGCCCGCTGCAGAACCACGCCATGTCGGCCGGCCAGGGCGAGACCCGGTTCACCGACGAGAAGCGGCACTTCGCCAAGCCGGTGCCGATCTCCGCCCAGATCCTGCTGGACCGGGAGCGGTGCATCTCCTGCACCCGGTGCGTGAGGTTCTCCGAGGAGATCGCCGGCGACCCGTTCATCGAGTTCGACGAGCGCGGGCCCGCCCAGTACATCGCTACCGCCGAGGGCAGGCCGTTCAACTCTTATTTCTCCGGCAACACGGTGCAGATCTGCCCGGTAGGGGCGCTCACTGGCGCGGCGTACCGATTCCGCGCCCGGCCGTTCGACCTGGTGTCCACGCCGAGCGTGTGCGAGCACTGCGCGTCCGGGTGCCGGCAGCGCGCCGATCAGCGCCGCGGCGTGGTGACCCGCCGGCTCGCGGGCGACGACCCCGAGGTCAACGAGGAGTGGAACTGCGACAAGGGCCGGTGGGCGTTCACCTACGCCACCCAGCCGGACCGGCTGGTCGCGCCGCTGGTCCGCGGCGCGGACGGGGTGCTTGCCCCGGCGTCCTGGCCGGAGGCGATCGAGGCGGCGGCCCGCGGCCTGGCGGCGCATCGCGGCCGGGCGGGCGTGCTGCCCGGCGGCAGGCTCACCCTGGAGGACTCCTACGCGTATGCGAAGTTCGCCAGGATCGCCCTGGCCAGCAACGACATCGACATGCGGGCGCGCCCGCACTCGGCCGAGGAGGCGGATTTCCTCGCTGCCCTGGTCGCCGGGCGGGAGGCGGGGGTCAGCTACGCCGGCCTGGAACGCGCCCGGGCCGTCCTGCTGGCTGGCTTCGAGCCCGAGGATGAGTCGCCGATGGTGTTCCTGCGGCTGCGCAAGGCAGCCCGTACCCGGGGGCTGGCCGTCTACTCGATCGCCCCGTTCGCCAGCGGCGGCCTGGCCAGGCTGTCCGGCGTGCTGTTGCCCACGGTGCCCGGCACCGAGGCGCGGGCGATCGACGCGCTCGCCGCGGACCGTACCGGGTACGCCGCGGCTTCCGGCCCGGCCGGCGCCCGCCTGGAGGGCCGGGGCGGGGCATGGGGGGATGCAGCGGCGGCGCTGCGCGGCGGGGGCGCGGTCATCATGGCGGGCGAGCGGCTGGCGGAGGTGCCCGGTGCCCTGTCCGCGCTGGCCCGGCTGGCCGCGGCCACCGGGGCCCGGCTGGCCTGGATCCCGCGCCGGGCGGGCGAGCGGGGCGCGGTCGAGGCGGGCGCGGTGCCGGACCTGCTGCCGGGCGGACGCCCCGTCAGCGACCCGGACGCCCGGGCCGGGGTGGCGTGGGCCTGGGGGGTGGCCACGCTGCCCGGCGAGCCTGGCCGGGACACCTCGCAGATCCTCGACGCCGCGCGGGCCGGCCACATCGGCGCCCTGGTCGTGGCCGGGGTAGACCCCGGTGACCTGCCCGACCCGGATGCCGCGCTCGCGGCCCTGGCCGCGGTGGGGTTCGTGCTCAGCCTGGAGCTGCGGGTCAGCCCGGTGACCGACCGGGCGGACGTGGTACTGCCGGTCGCCGCCGTCGCCGAGAAGGCGGGCACGTTCGTCAACTGGGAAGGCCGGCCCGGCACGTTCGGGCCCGCTCTGCACATCCCCGGTGCGCGGTCCGACCTGGAGGTGCTGGGCTGGATCGCCGACGAGATGGACGTCCGCCTCGGGCTGCCGGACGCCGGTGCCGCGCGCAGCGAGATCGCGGGGCTCGGCTCCTGGCCGGGCATCAGGCCCGCCGCGCCGGCGGTGCCCAGCCTGCCGTCTGCCCGCCCCGGCGCCGGCCAGGCGGTGCTGGCCACCTGGCACCCGCTCCTGGACACCGGGCGGATGCAGGACGGCGAGCCGTACCTGGCCGGCACCGCCCGCCCGGCGGTGGCCCGGTTGTCGGCGGCCACCGCGGCGGAGGCGGGAACCGCCGGCGGGCGGATGGTCACGGTGACCACGGAGCGCGGATCGGTGACCGTTCCCGTGCAGACCGCTGACATGCCTGACCGGGTGGTGTGGCTGCCTGCCCACTCGGCGGGCTGCGAGGTGCGGCGTGAGCTCGGCACCGGGCACGGCGCGCTGGTGACGCTGAGGAGCGCGGAATGACCACACTGCTCCGGGGACTTCGTCCCCGGAGCAGCCAGGGTGGTAGTGGACAATGAGCGGCCCCCGGAATCGTCGTTTCCGAGGATTGGCCGGGCTTCCGGTGGGACAGTGCTGTCGCGGAGCGAAGGGGGTGGCTGAGTGACCGAGCCGGCTGCGGGGCATCAGGGGACCGGTGACCGGGATGACGCTGGCCCGCCGGGCGTGGACGGCCAGGGCCCCGCTGGCGCCGCTGCTGCCGGGCGGGGAGCCGGTGGAGCAGCTGCTGCGCAAAGCGCAGTTCTTCGTCCCCGGCGGCACGCCAAGCCCCGATTTCCGGGAGGTGCACCGGCGGGGCGGGCGGGGCGCGGAGGATTTTACCGGGAGCGCTGGCGGCACGACAAGGTGGTGCGCTCGACGCACGGGGTGAACTGCACCGGGTCGTGCTCGTGGAAGGTGTATGTGAAGGACGGGATCATCACCTGGGAGACTCAGCAGACCGACTACCCGTCGACCGGCCCGGACATGCCGGAGTACGAGCCGCGGGGCTTGTACCGCTCCAAAACTCGTCGCATAGTGCCTGACCTGGGGTTTCAAGGTGTCGGCTAAGCGGCCTGGTGGTACTCGCTGATCACGCCGCCGAGTATCTTTCGCCGCTGGACTGGCAGGTTCGGCGAGGTGGCGGGCTGGGTGTCCTGGTCGGGCGGGCGCTGCTGGCGGGACTGGTGGGGCCGGTGCCGGTTGTAATGGCCGGCGTACTCGCTGAGGACCGATCGCAGGTGCCGTTCGTCGTAGATGAGCATCCGGTCGGTGCACTCGGCTCGTACTGTGCGTAGCCGTTCGCCCGCGGCGTCCGCGGCGGGTCTTCACTATTTTCAGCCCTCGCTGGCGAGGTTCTCGTCGAAGGCGGCCGTGAACCTGGCGTCACGGTCCCGGATGAGGAAGCGAAATGAGCCGGTCCGGTCGCCGAGACATCCGATGGGCACTGTTGCAGATACGTCCACCGGCCGGCCACCTTGACGTGGCGGGACTGCAGCTGATGTCTCACCGGGTGCGAGAGTTTCGTCGCCGAGATCGGCAGGCTGCGCGGCTACGGGCTGCCGGCCCAGCCCGATGCCGCCCGGCCCTGGGAGCCGCGACCTTCGGTCATGACTGCTGCGGCGGGCCTTCCGTCCCCTCGCCTGGCGCACTGTTTACATCCATCGCAGATGATATCGACGCGACCGCGTGAGTGCAGGACCTAAGGCCGCTGCGCGCCGGCTGCGACCGACTCTTCACGCCGCCTGCACACCCGGTCCATGTCCATTGCGCCAGGGCCGGCTCTGCTGAGAGCAGCCGGGCGAGGAGATTCCGGGAGGACGGGTAGCTGTGAGCGATTCTGACCGGCCGGATTTTCTTGGCGTGGCCCTGCAGCGTGCCCGCTGGCACTGGCAGAGGCTCCGATGATTGACCTGTCAGCGCTCGCTGTTTCCGCGCCGGCCTCGTATGCGGTGGCCTTTCTGCTTCCTGCGCTCGATGCGCTCATCCCGGTCGTGCCAAGCGAGACGGCCGTCATAGCGCTGGGCGTGGCCACCGCAGGCAGTGCTGACCCGCGGATTGCGGTGCTGATAGCGCTCGCTGCCGCGGGGGCGTTCGCCGGCGACAACCTGGCCTACATGCTGGGGCGCCGTTTCAGCGGGCCAGTGAAACGACGGTTCCTGTCAGGGGAACGAGGCGAGCGCCGTCGAGCATGGGCGGAGCGGGCGGTGGGCCGGTTCGGCGCCCGCCTCATTATCACCTGCCGGTTCATTCCCGGCGCACGTACTGCGGTTACCCTAACCTGCGGCCTGATCGGTTACCCTCGCCGGAGCTACGTCACCGCTACCGCCTGCGCGGGCGTGATCTGGGCCAGTTATGCGTTCTTCGTCGGCAGGCTCGGCGGCAAGGCATTCGAGGACAAACCGTGGGTGGGCCTGCTGCTCGGTCTCGGTGCCGCTCTGGTGGTCAGCGCTCTGGTCGAGGTGCTGCGACGCGCTGGCTTGTGGCGGCGGCTCAGCCAGGTCCGTAGCCGTCCGCGAGCCGGCGCCGCAGACGCGCGCGTACGCGGCGCCAGCAGCCACGCCGCAGAGAGCGGCCTAATCAGCCACAGCTCGCCACCGGTCACCGCCCGGTCAGCGGATCCCCGCTGACGAGGCAGACTCGCGTTGTTTCGCGGCGCCGCGGAACGCGGGCTGGAGGACCCGGGACCCGGGTCCCGTGACCACGCGGCGCGGGTGCGGCTGCCCGGACGGTTATGGGTGCCGGCTGACTGGCTGCCGGCGCAGCAGATCCAGCGCATGCCGGCGGAACGCGCGCCGTACCCGTTCAGTGAGCGCCGACACCGGGACAGGCTGAGCCCACGGTCCGGGCAGTTGGATCCAGTGACCGACGAAAGACCAGGAAGATCCTCCGCTTCCTGCAGCTCCCATGGCCGGATGGTCTCCAGCCGCTCGCAGGTGGTTGCGTCCGCGGATGTGGTGGCCGGATTTGCGCTGGTGAGCGTGGCGTCGTGAGGTGAGACGGCCATCGCGTGATCCTCGTTGAGTTCCGTCCAGAGATCTCGATGAGAAGGAGCCACGCGATGGCCGCAGGACCCAGTATCGATGTACCGGGCTGGCTGGAGGAGCAGCTCGCGCAGGCCAGCCCGGACCTGCTCCGGGCGATGGTCACCACGTTCGCCGAGGCGCTGATGGGCGCGGAGGCCGACGCGGTGTGCGGCGCCGGGTACGGCGAGCGCAGCGACGAGCGGGTGAACACCCGCAACGGGTACCGGCGGCGGGAGTGGGATACCCGGGCGGGGAGCATCAGCCTGGCGATCCCGAAGTTACGGCAGGGGTCCTGCTTCCCGGACAGTGAGAATCATGAGTGCGAGCTGGCCAGCTGCGTCTGACCCGTTCCCTGACTGACCATCGTGTCCTTAGCCAGATCCGTCGGCGGGGCTGGGCAGCTCGCTAGTGCACGCGACCGGCGGGCGCCGTGACCTTATCGGAGCCTGTGCTGAGGCCCCATCACTGTCCTGTCCGCCCGCCCCGCCGGTGTGTGCCGGCCACATTCGGGTGTGAGGAAGGGACGGGCACGTCAGGATGGCAGAAGCACACGTGCGGCAGGTCTTCGGCGGAGTCGATACGCACGGGCGGACGCACCATGCCGCCGCGGTTGACGGCACCGGCCAGGTGCTCGGCGACCAGGAATTCGCCGCAACACCTGGCGGATACAACGCGCTGATTACCTGGCTCAGGCAGCTGGGCGAGATCACCAGGATAGGCATTGAGGGAACCGGGTCCTATGGTGCGGGCCTGGCCCACGCGGTGGCTGCGGCGCAGATCGCGGTCGTCGAGGTTGATCGCCCCGACCGTCGCGCCCGTCGCCGCAAGGGCAAGTCCGACCCGCTTGACGCCCTCGCCGCCGCCCGCGCCGCCCTGTCAGGCGAGGCCGCCGGCATCCCGAAGACACGAACCGGCCCGGTGGAGGCAATCCGTGCGCTGCGGGTGGCCCGCCGAGGTGCGATCAAGGCACGAACTGCAGCATTCAACCAGCTGCACGGCCTGATCGTGAGCGCACCGGCAGTCATCCGCACCCCTCTGGTCGAGCTGCGGCGGCAGGATCTGGTCGGCCGCTGCGCTGCGTTCCGCGTCGATGATGACCGGATCGGTGAGCCGGCCGTCGCGGTCAGGGCCGCCCTTCGTGCCGTCGCCCAGCGCATCCTCGCACTGCAAGAGGAGATCCGCGCGGCTGACCGCCGCCTGGCGCCGCTGACAGCGGCGGTCGCACCCGGGACGACCGCGGTGTTCGGGGTGGGCACCGAGGTGGCAGGGCAGATGCTGGCGGTGACCGGGACGGCAGCGCCTTGTCCCGCGCGGGCGTATTCGCGGCCTTCAGTGCCGCCTCTGACCACAGTCACCTGTCAGCAGGCCGTGCGCGCGGGTGTTCCGGCTCCAGGCTGTACCGCCTGCGACCGCTCACGAGGTCATGACCGCGCCCTGGTCGGAATCTGCCCGGATGCGGCCGGATCCGGAGCCGACTGGCTGATGCAAGGCCGCCACGCCCGCAACTGCCGGTCGTGCGCGACGACTTCAAGCTGGCCCCATCGGCGCCAGCGGTCCTAGGCTCGGGTTTCGCGGGCCAGGGGCAGGGTCAGGGTGAAGCGTGACCCGTGGCCGGGTTCGCTGCTGACATCGATGGTTCCCTGCTGGGCGCGGGCCAGCTCGGCGGCGACAGCGAGGCCGATGCC
>DATCEO010000097.1:0-13729 GCA_036510065.1 Streptosporangiaceae bacterium
TGGATCAGCAGCTGAGGGCGTTTGCGTGGTGTTGAGTCCGAACCCTCCGGGATGGCCCGCGAGCCAGCCGAGATACCCAGAGTCATCGTCGGCAAAGTGCTGCCTGCCTCGATCATCCCGCGAGAAGAACACTCTGTCATAGCCGCAAGTGGTGCGAGTCAGGCCGAGCAGCATCCGGCCCCGAGGGCGGGATGTTCGCCGATGCAGGGATGGGCACTTGGGCTCGCCGACGCTGGTCTGCACGCCCGTCACGCCGCGCTGCGTCGGCGCCGGGTCCCGCCACGCCGATAGATGGCGTCACGCTGAGCGGCCGGGAGTTTCGGGAGAACGCTCGCCGAACCGCCAGTCTGCTCGGCCACCGGCGCCTCTCGGCGCCACTGCCCCCACACACCAGCGGAGGCGCACGGCTAGTCAGTGGTCCGCCATGTTGTCGGACGGAGTCAGCTTGCCCATCCGGACATAATCGGCAGGACCAGCCTGCATGACTATGGCTATCTGCTGCCGACAACGCACTACTTTGCCGCGACCAGGGCGGACGACGTGATCAGTGCGACCTCGGTCAGACGAACAGCGGCTCGGCCGCCGTACGGTCGGCCAGCGCGCTCATCGCCGCGTCGTTCGGCGCCCCGGTGAACCGGCTGGCCGCGTCAAGCACTTTCGGGAGCAAGTCCACGTCCCCTACGCTGTCGAGGAATACCCCGGGGCGGCTCATCGCCCACCACACGGCGAGATCGATGTCGTCCTGCTGCTCAAGCGGCTCGTACCAGGTCGCCCGGGTGTGCGGTCGGCCCGCCCAGGGGCGCAGCGCGATCGACTTGATCGTCTGCACCGCGACGCGCCGCTCGCGGCAGGTCTCGTACAGGGCGTCGAAGTTGCCGGCGTAGTACGGGTTCTGCATGGTGACGAAGTTGTACGGGAGCAGCACCGAGTCGAAGTCGAACCGCTCAAGGCTGCGGCGGTGCGTCGCGGCGATCTGGCTGCCGTGGCCGGTCACCCCGATCCAGCGGATGAGGCCCTGCTCCCGGGCTTCAAGGGCGGCCTCGAGCGCCCCGCCAGGGCTCAGGGCGGTGTCCCACTCGATCGGATCAGCCAGGGAATGCAGCTGCCAGAGGTCGACGTGGTCGACGCCCATCCGGTCCAGGGACCGATGCAGCTCCTCGCGGGCCCCGGCCGCGGTGCGCTCGTCGCCCTTGGTAGCCAGGAAGAACCGGCCCGGTTCGCGCTGCAGCCACGGCCGGATCCGCACCTCCGCCTCGCCGTAGGACGAGGCCACGTCCAGGTGGTTGACCCCGTGGGCCAGCAGCAGATCGAGGGTCTCGTCCGCGACCCGCTGGGGGACCTGCGCGAGGCCCGCCCCTCCGAAGATCACCCGGCTGCTCCGATGGCCGGTGCGGCCGAACTCTGCCTGCTCGATGGGCACGGGACCTCCCGAGGTAGCGGAAGCTGAATCTGAGACTACAGCGGATCGCGGCGGCAGGCCGGCCCGAGCGCGCCGAAGCGTAGAGTCTGGATCATATGGTCAGCTGCGGTATGAGGGCGATCGGCCAGGGATGCGATTGGCTGCGTGGCGACGGGTGAACCGGCAGTGGGCAGCGGCGCGGGCCCGGGCGACATGAGAAGGGAACGGCGTGCCTGACGAGCTTGACGCGCTGGCCGTCCAGCTGACCGGGCGTCTAGCCGGACTGGGCAGCGCCCTGATCGCGTTCTCCGGCGGCGTGGACTCCTCTCTGGTCGCCGCGCTGGCCGCCCGGGCCCTCGGGGAACGAGCCCTCGCCGTCACCGCCGTCTCGCCGGCCCTCGCGTCCGGCGAGCTGGACGGCGCCCGGTCGGTGGCCCGGGCCGTAGGCGTCCAGCACGAGCTGATCAGCACGGCTGAGCTGGAGCGCGACGACTACCGGCGCAACGACCGCTTCCGCTGCTATTACTGCAAATCCGAGTTGTACGAGCGGCTGGCCGCGCTGGCCTGGCGCCGCGGATTCGCCGCTGTGCTGTCCGGCGCCAACGCCGACGACACGGGTGACTGGCGGCCCGGGCTGCGCGCTGCGGCCGAGCATGGTGTCCGGCATCCCCTGCTGGAGGCGTCCGTGGGGAAGGACCAGGTGCGGGCGCTGGCGCAGTACCTGGGGGTTCCGAGTGCGCAGAAGCCCGCGTCGCCCTGCCTGGCATCGCGGCTGCCTTACGGCACTCCTGTCAGCGCCGATGTGCTGTCGCAGGTAGACCGGGCCGAGCTGAGCCTGAAGCAGCGCGGCTACCGCGACCTGCGGGTGCGGCATTTCGGTGATCTCGGCCGGGTGCAGCTCGGCGCGGCGGACCTGCCGCGGGCGGCGGACCCGGACGAGCATGCGGCGGTGCTGGCCTGCGTCCGGGCGGCTGGATATCAGCGGGCGGAGATCGACGAGCGGCCGTTGCGGTCCGGTTCGCTGAACCTCGACATCACGCCGGTCAGCCGTGCCGGCTGAGGATCCCGGTATGCCCGGGCACCCGGCATGCCGAACAAGGCACCCGGCATGCCGATTGGAGCGCTGAGGATGCCGAACGGCGGGGCGCCCGGTGTGCCGCCCGGAACGGAGGTCGGGGCGGCGGGCGTCCCGCTGGGCGAGTTCGCCCTGCTGGACGTAGATCGTCGGCGGCGGACCGGCGTCCCGGAAGTGGTTTTCGGCGAAGGCAAGACGTCCGAGCAGATTTTCGCGCTTCTGGCCGAGTTGCGGGCCCGCGACCCGGAGGCACCGGCCCTGGCGACGCGCTGCCCCGTCGGCGTCCTGGACGGGGCGGCCACCTTTTTCCCGGGCGATGCCGTACACGCCGATCACGTGGCCGGAACGGTCGCCGTCGGGGCCCTGCCGCCCGCGCGCGGCAATGTGCTGGTCGTGACAGCCGGCACCACGGACCTGAAAGTGGCCCGGGAATGTGCGGCGACGCTGGCCGTGCTGGGCGTCCGCGCGGATGTCCTCGCCGACGTGGGCGTGGCCGGGCTCGGGCGGCTGCTGTCCCGGCTAGACGACCTGCGCGCCGCAGAGTGCGTGGTGGTCGTGGCCGGGATGGACGGTGCCCTGCCGAGGGTGGTCGCCGGACTGGTCAGCGCGCCGGTGATCGGCGTGCCGACCAGCGTCGGCTATGGCGTCGCGGCGGGCGGCATGGCCGCGGCGGCCAGCATGCTCGCTTCATGCAGCCCCGGTCTGGTCGTCGTCAATATCGACAACGGGTTCGGGGCGGCCGCGCACGCCGCCAAGATCATCCGCGCGGTTCACCGGTGACAGACCGGCCGGGTGCCGCCTACATCGACGCGACCGCGGGCGTGGCCGGCGACATGCTGCTTGCCGCCCTGCTCGATGCGGTCGCCGACGTGGAGCGGGTACGCGGAGCCATTGCCTCACTCGGCGTGCCCGGTCTCGGGCTGCGGACCGAGGCCGCCCGCCGAGACGGCCTTGCGTGCCTACGGGCCGTGATCACCACGCCGACGGCGACCGACCGCACTGGAGGATCTCGGACTGCTGCGGCCCGGCGCGGTGGTTGCTGCTCGGCTCTGGCCGCCGGAAGCGGATTCGTCACCAGCCAGCACGGCCGCCTTCCGGTGCCGGCTCCCGCCGTCCTCCGTATCGCCGCCACGGCCGGCCTGGACCTGGCCAGCGGCGACCTGACCGGTGAGCGCACCACCCCGACCGGTGCGGCCCTGCTCGCGACGGCGGCCACACCGGGCGGCTTTCCAGCCATGAAGGTACGCGCGGTGGGCACCGGCGGCGGTGGCCGGGACGCCCCGGACCGGCCCAACATTACCCGGGTGGTCATTGGGGCGTCCGGCGCGGAGCGGGACTTGCGCGAGGGCGACGTGACCGTCGTCGAGAGCACAGTCGATGACCTCGACCCCCGGCTGTGGCCTTCGGTCCTTCAGGCGGTGCGGGCGGCCGGCGCCTGGGACTGCTGGTGTACCCCGATCGTCGGCCGCCACGGCCGACCGGGGCAGGTCCTCACCGCCCTGTGCGCTGAACCGGTCCATCGCGCCGTGGCCGCCGCGATTTTCGTCCACACCGGGACGCTCGGCGTCCGCTTGTCCCGGATGAACCGGCTGACCGCCTCCCGGACGTCGGTGGAGGTGGAAGTGGGACCGCCGGGCAGCAGCCAGGTCAAGGTGGCCGACGCCACAGATGGCCCCGCGGGCTTCGGAACGGCCACGGCAGAGTTGGCCGAGGCGGA
The DNA here is from genome assembly GCA_036510065.1 of Streptosporangiaceae bacterium. Lineage (GTDB taxonomy): Bacteria > Actinomycetota > Actinomycetes > Streptosporangiales > Streptosporangiaceae > DASUBV01. The sequence continues at coordinate 4,192 of DATCEO010000097.1, forward strand.
AGCCGCCGCCCTGGCCCTGGACTGGCCCGTGCGGGCCGTCTGCGAGGCCGCCGTCGCGCAGTACCGCGCCCGGGCAGCAGTCTCACGGTTGCACCGCTGCTAAGGGCAACAGCTGATCAGCGGCCAGAATCCGCCGTGGCATCGGTGATCAGCGGTGTGCGCAGCGGCGAGAAGGTGGCCGCCACACTGGACTGCTTCGTCACGGTGGCACCGGACGCGGACGGAGCAATATGCCTGCTAGCGGCCGACTGGACGAGCTGGACGGGATCGTGACCGCCGGTGATCTGACTGTGCTCATCGCCACCGGCGCTCAACCCAACGGCTGGGCCTGAGCCTCGTCACCGAGGACGCCGACGCGTGCAAGCTCGCCCGCCACCATCACGTGCACCCGACAAACGTCAGCGAACTCGCGTCCGCGCTCGCAGCCTGAGGTGGCATCCTGCCGCGAGCACTGGACCCTTTCATCCTCCGATCTCGCGGGTTTGGAGGATCTGGATGGCCTTGGCGATCTGCCCGGCGTGCCAAGGGCGGCAGCGGAGCTTGCGCAGGGTGCGCCAAGGTCTTGAGCTGAGCGTTCGCGCGCTCACCGGGCGATCTGGCCAGCCGTCCTCCCGGTAGCCGGACCACGTCCGGGGCGATGGACATCAGAACGTGATCTGAATAGACTGAAGGCATGAGCGCGCAGACTTCTGACGCGGTGACGTTCTCCGACCTGTCCCGCAATCCGCGGGCGGTCGCCGAGCGCGCCCGGCGGCTGGGCCGGCTGCGGGTGACCCACCGCGACGCCCCTGATTTCTACCTGACGGCGGCAGACCGGGAGGAAGAACGGGACGAGAACCTGGTGACGGCATCCCGGATGTTTGCCGCGCTGGCCCGCAGTGAGTCCGGCGCGCGTGCGGTCGCGTCGGCCCTGGCCGAGGTTTTCCCGTGGGCCCGGCACCTGTCGCCCGCCGAGCAGTCCGGCTTCGCGGAGGAGCTGATCGCCGCGCTGTCGGATGCGGCCGAGCTCACCATTGACCGCAACGCGCACGAGGTCATCGCCGGATGGCGGGTGACCGCGCGGATCAAGGCCGACCCGGGCCAGTACGAGCAGGCGCTCGCGCCGACCGAGGGTGACTTCGGGCCGGTCGAGGCTCTCGGGTGAGCCCCCGCCGCGGGGACCGGGTCACCGTCCCGCCGCCGGCCGGCCGAGTGCCTCTCCCGTGGAGCCGCCGCGAGCCCCACCCGCTGCTCACCGAATGGGCGCAGCGCCACCATCTGGCCGGCCAGGGGAAACGGGCCATCGTGCCCGGCTGCGGGCTCGGCGCCGACGCCGAGTACCTCGCCGGGCTCGGGTTCGCCACCACCGCCTTCGATATCTCCCCGACCGCGATCCGGCTCGCCCGGCACCGCCACCCGGACTCGCCCGTCGAGTACGTCACCGCTGACCTGCTGCACCTTCCCCGGACCTGGCTCCGGGCATTCGACCTGGTCGCCGAGATCATCACCGTGCAGGCCCTGCCCCGAGCAGTGCGGCAACAGGCCACGACCAGCGTGGCCCGGCTGGCCGCGCCCGGCGGCACCCTGCTGGTCATCGCCGCAGTCCACGACAGCACCGGCGAACCGCAGCCCGGCCCGCCCTGGCCGCTCACCCGCGCCGAAATCGACGAGTTCGCCACCGACGGCCTAACCCAAGCGGCCATAGAGATCACCACCATGCCCGACGCCTCCGGGGAACGCCGCTGGCGCGCCGAGTTCCACCGCTGACGGTAACAGCGCCCTATCGGGGCGCCTGGCCGGCAGCCTGACCGGAGGGAGCAGCGCCGACTGGCTCACCAGAACCCCCGGCGGCCTCGGGCTTCCCGACGTGCGTATCGTCATCAGAACCGACGATGACGCCGTCGTCCTCATGCGCTACTCAGGGCGGGTACGGTTGGCGCCCGGCAAGGCCTGCATCGCCCTGATCGCCCCAGTATTCGAGACCGGAGACCCGCGATACTCCTGGATCAACCAGTTACAAGCAGCCGACAAAGGTGTTCCTGCCCGCCGACCGGACAAGACTCGACTACGAATCTACGAACTCCGATAAGCCCAGGGCCTCCGCGACTGCGGTGAGCCCTTGCCCGGAACCGCGAAGGAGACGGTTGACCGTATCCCGGCCACCGCCATCGAGGCCGCGAACGCCGCCATCAGCTGGCGCGACCTGGACGCCACGCTGGCCCGGCTGACGGCCGACTCCGGACGGGAGCTCTCGCACCTGCGCGGTGAGCAGCCGCGGCGGGGCTGGATCCGCGTCGTGGTGGTCAGCGCCGCTGGGGCGGACGCGCGCACCGCCACGGAATGGTTCCGGGCCTGAGAATGCCGCCGCCTGCAGCGGCTCCGCTGCCGGTACCCATACGGTGGCCGGCCACCCAGGTACCGGCCCTGCTCGCGGGTCTGGGCCGCCATCGCGGTGCGGACCCGGATCCGGGTCCGGGCAGCGCGCGAAGCGAACGGCGCAGCTCCTCGTCGACCTCACGCTGCCGGGCGAGGCTGCTGTCTTCGGCTGCGCGGTCGTCCCAGGCGAGCTCCCGCAGCCGGATCTCGTCGCCGGCCGCAGTCCTATCGGTCAGCGCTGGTGCGGTAGGTATGACGAACATGCTGGAAGCGGTACCGGCGGTGACCGCCGTGACAGCGGCCTGCAGGTCGCTGGTCGCCGCGACCGTGACCGCGGAGGTCGGGTGCAGGGACGCGGTTGTCAACAACTCGCGGACCCGTGGCAGGTCGCCGGGATCGTGGACAAGAACACCGCTGGCGAGGGCAGGTGCGGTGGCCAGAACCTGCGCGCGCAGCTGCGGTGGCACGGAGTCGGCGAGATAGGCCCAGCCGCTCGTCACGGCGATCCCGGCGTTGTCGCACTCATGCAGCGCGCGGGCGATGTCGAGGACCGGTGGCAGCAGCCCGGTGGCGGCGAGCGCGGCTGCGGCACGGTCGTCCTCGGCGCCCTCGACGGCGATCCCGACGCGGCGCCGGCTGGCACGGGTGATCTGCGCTCCTAGCAGGCTGAGCAGGTCAGTGCCTTCAGTGAGGACGTCGAGGTCATCGGTCTGGGCGAGGAGGCGCAGCCGTTCATCGGAGGCAAGATCGCTGATGCGCGCCGTGAGCGCATCGCGGCGTGCCACCAGCGGGTCGCGCTCCATGGCCAGCCGGGTCCTGGCCTCGCCGAGGTGGCGTTCCCGGTCAGCGAGGGCGGTCGCGGCGGCCTGTCAGCTCGCGTCGTTGCGTGGCGACCTCGCCCAGGCGGGACGCTGCGGTCTTATCATCGGCGCGGTGCCGGCTGATCGCGGCGCTGAGATCTTCCCCGGCACCCGCGTACTCCGCGGGGCAGTGTTGCATTGGCCGATCGACGCCCATGACAGAGTGCGCTGACGAGGATGGACGGCTGATCAGATGGCAGTCGCGAGCTGGTCGAAGGCTGCATGGAGCCGGTGGCGGGCGGGGACGTCGGCGGCTAGTTCATAGTGCCCGCGGCGAAGGTTCTGCATGAAGGCGTGCCCGGCGGAGACGATCCGCGCAGACCCGTGACGTTTGAGTCCGCGCATCGGCCGCAGCCGGGCTTTCAACCGGCCGTGATCAGCTTCGACCGGGTTGTTCGCGTACCGCTGTGTGCAGCGCGGAGGGGATCAGCTCGTCCAGGACGCGCGGATAGGCCGGGGCCCGGTCGGTGGTGACCTCGGCCGGGACCGTCCCCGAGCGCAGCGCGCGGGCGAAGAACCGCCGGGCCGCCGCCAGGTCGCGCCGGGCGGATAGCAGCACGTCAATAACCTGGCCGTGCTGGTCGATCGCCCGGTACAGGTAAGTCCACTGCCCGGCGACCTTGACGTATGTCTCGTCGGCGAACCGCCGGTCACCGGGAGCATGTCGGCAGAACCGCGCCGCCTCGATGAACTCGGGCGTGAACCGCTGGACCCACCGGTAGACGGTCACGTGGTCAACCGTGACGCCGCGCTCGGCCAGCAGCTCCTCGACGTCGCGGTAGGACAAGCCGTAACGCAGATACCAGCGGACCGCGACTGATGGGAACCAGAAGCCTGCGAACACTGAGGAGGACCGTGGCGACGTCACCGCTCCAGTCTCCCGCCCACCGCGATCAGCTAACGCAACACTGCCCTTCCGGGCGACAGGACGCGAAGATCTGCTGACGGGACCAGGTGGAGCATGATGAGTAGACTCGATGATGAACAGCCCTCGTGGTGGTGAGGAGTTCACGTGACCGCACACGCCGAAGACATGGTTTTGGTTCCGCGAGCAGAGCTGGACGCGCTCCGGGCTGAGAACCGGCGCCTGCGGCGTGAGGCCGGGGATCGTCAGGCTCTGAAGCGCATCCGGTCAGACTCCGGGGAAGGCCGTACTTTTACTCGCGAGGAGCTGGCGGAGGCGTGGGGAATTAGTGAGTGACCGGCTCCTTCGGTTCCCAGACAGGACCTGGGACGAGCTCGAAGGACTGCCGCAAAAGCTCCGGAATGCCGCCCACAAGGCGATCTTTCACCTGCTCGAAGAGCCAGTCCCTGCGCTTGCTGACCCGTTTCCCGACGGAGATCCGCTGCCAGGTGCCTATCGTCTCCATCTTCCGTCGGATGGCCTGACCATCTGGTACACGGTCACGGAGGGTCCAGACGGACAGGTCGTCATCGTTGTGCAGTATGTCAAAGCCGGCACATGAGCAGGGCCCGCAGCGAGGTCGGCACGCGTCCGGTCGCGTCGGCCCTGGGCGAGGTTTTTTCCGTGGGCCCGGCACCTGTCGCCAGTCGACCAGTCCGGCTTCGCGGCGGAACTGCTTGCCGCGCTGTCGGATGCGGCCGAGCTCACCATTGACAGCACCACGCACGAGGTCATCGCCGGATGGCGGGCAACCGCGCGGATCAAGGCCGACCCAGGCCAGTACGAGCAGGCGCTCGCGCCGACCGAGGGTGACTTCGGGCCGGTCGAGGCTCTCGGATGAGCCCCCGCCGCGGAACGGGTCACCGTCCTGCCGCCGCCCGGCCAGTGGGAGGTCCGGCCGGCGGCGCTGACGGGGAACCCGACTGAGTACTGCACCCGGCGGCGGTGCAGGCAGGCGGTGAACTCGTGCGTGCCGCCGCCGGAATCGGCGCGGATCAGCGCCCGGCGGCCGGCCGGGAGCCGGGCCAGCGCCAGCCGGGCGGCCTCGATGTGGCCGGCGGCGGTGCCTGACCCGGCATTGCCGGGGCGCAGGAGAATGGCCAGCGGCTCGCCGGTTGCCTCCGGGCCGTGATCGGCAAAAGCGCGCAGCGGGTGAGCACCCCGGGTCCGCTCCCAGGCGGGAGCGGCATTCTCCTTATCCGGGTGAGCGATCACGATCGTCGCGTCCAGGTCCGCCGTGACCAGGCCGCCGGCGGCTCCCGGCGCGGCGGCGCCAGCCGTGCGCCAGGCCCGGTCCCGCGCCGCCGCGCGGGCGCCGCGGATGGCCTTCAGCGCCCGCGGCGCATCGGCTGCCAGGGCGCTGACCAGCCGGGAGATCACCGGATCTGAGGCCACCGGGCCGAACAGCTCCGGCTCAGCCCGCCGCATCGCCGCATCCGCCAGGCAGTCCCCGCCCAGCGCCAGCATCACCGCCAGGTCAGTGATGACCTTGCCGGGATCGTGCACCGCCGCCGCGAGACACCAGCCCCTTCCCGCCAGCCAGCACGTCCGAGCGCGGGCGCAGGCCAGTGTTCGCCGGGTAGCCCCGGACGGTCTCCCGCCCGGGGCCCCCTCAGAACCGCACGAGCCACTCGTCGCGGCATACGGCTCAAGCAAGCCGCTGGGGCGTTGCAGTTTGAAGCGCCGATTTCCTGCGCAGGCGGGCGTGGAGCCCGCGCTGGCAGGAAGCGTGCACGAGGCGGATTTGGTCACCTCCGGCTGAGCCGGGCCGCCCGTGGTGGACGAGATAGCTGGCTGCTATCGCGTGGCGGGTGACCTGCAGCCACCACCGCTCCCATTGCTCGGGAGACTGGGGTGGCTGGCCGTCGGTGAGCAGGTGGTCACCGCACAGCGGACAGTGCCCGTCCTGCCTGGCGAGCAGGCGCAGGGTGTATCTGTCCAGCGGCGGCCTGACCCGCTTGCGCCGGTCGGCCCAGTATGCGGCCAGGACGGGGTCATCGGGAGATGCCCTGCCCTTGACCGGCACGTGCCGGTCGATGCCGGTCCAGGAGAACTTGACCAGGTAGCCGCCGCTGTCGCGGTCACCGAACACCCAGTGGTCGTTCCTGAGCTTGTTGAACTTGCCGAAGTACCGGGCGACGATCCAGCGCCCCGGCTTGTTCCTGTGGCGCCATGAGGCCCACTTGCAGGTGAGTTTCCACACGTAGCTGTCCAGCGAGCTGAACACCTCCGATGACACCACTGTCCGGTAATAGGCCGCCCAGCCCCGGATGATGGGGCTAAGCGCGGTAATGACCGCAACCGCGCTGAGCCCGCGCAGCCCGCGCGTCTCAGCGGCTAGCTTTTCCCGGAGCCGCCTGATGGCCGCCCTGGATGGCTTGATCAGCAGCTTGGAGCGGTAGCGGCGGATGCTGAACCCAAGGAAGTCCAGGCCCTCGCTGAGGCTGACGATTTTCGTCTTGTCCTCGTTGAAGGCCACGCCCCTGGGCGCCAGCCACTCCGCTAGCTGTGCCTTGACCTGCCCGGCCTGCTCCTGGCTGTGGCAGAGCACGACCACGTCATCGGCATACCTGACCGCCACCGGGGAGCCCGCCGTAGTTTCCCCGGCATGGATGCCGGAGGTCACGTAGCGGACCCCGGCGGCCTCCTCCAGCCCGTGCAGCGCGACGTTCAGCAGGCAGGGTGAGAGCACGCCCCCAACGCAATGGGCAACTCGCCGATTGGTCACCCTCCGTGTCAGGTGCCTGGCGTTCCTGGTTGCTGTGGCTGGTTCGCTCGCGGATGGGGATACGGTGCCGGATGGTGATCTTCTCGGGGCCGACGAGGACGTCCTTGACGAGCAGCCGCAGGACGCGCTGGCGCTCTGGGACACTGGCGCCGCTGGTGCTGGCTCGCAGCTGGGTGAGGAATCCTTCCAGGTCATCAGCGAGTTTGAGGTAGGCCTCCTGGTCGGCGAGCTGGGCGTCCAGGGCATCGAGCTGGCCGCGCAGGTTCGTCTCGCGGGCACGCAGGTCCGGCATCCGGGACCGCAGCTCGTCGATGGTGATCAGCTGCTCCTGGAACGCCTCGATCATGCGGGTGATCGCGGTCGTGGCTTTGGCCAGGGCGAGTTCCAGCCGTTTGCGCTGCCTGGTGGCCGGATCGGCGGTGCGGGCCTGCTCTAGGCGTTTGCTGATCTCGGCGCGGATCAGCGCCGGGTCGGCGAGCAGGTGCGTGATGTGGTCCCAGACGACAGTGCCGGGGTAGTCGGCGCGGACTGGCTGGTTGCCGCAGACCCGCCCGCCCTGGTAGCGGTAGTCGCCGGAGCCGAGGCACCGGTAGTAGCAGATCTTCTTACTGGTGGTGCGGGTCGAGGTGCGGTAGTAGCCGTACCCGCAGGCCGAGCACGCGGCCAGGCCCTGCAGCAGGGAGGGGATCTTGGTGTTGCGGGAAGCGAACCGCTTGTTGTCCTCAAGGCGCCGGGCGGCCCGCTCGAACGTTCCGGCGGTCACGATGGCGGGGACGGCGATCTCGATCCAGTCCTTGCGGGGCCGGTCAACGGTCCTGGACGCCCGCGGCGTGGTGCGGCCCTCCAGCCGGGCCCGCCGGTTCAGGCCCGGCGATTCCTGCACGACCATGGTCTTGCCGAAGACCGCGGTGCCCGCGTAGGCAGGGTTGCGCAGCATGCCCCAGATCACCGACCGGTCCCAGCGGGGCTTGCCGGTGCGGGCGGGGACGTTCTCGCTGGTGAGCCAGCGGGCCAGGTCGGCGATGGAGGCGCCGTCGTCGGCGTAGCGGCGGAACATCTCCGCGACCAGCACTGCCTCATGCTCGGCGATCTCGTAACCAGCGCCGCTGCCGGGGCTCTTGCTGAGGTAGCGGTAGCCGAACGGGGCACCGCCCAGCACGTTCACCGACCCGGCCCGGGCCCGGTAGGCCTTGCCGCGCCGGTACCGCTCCATCAGCCGGGCTTTCTCGTATTCGGCGAACATGCCCTGGAACTGCACCATCAGCTGGTCCTCGGGGCTGTCCCCGCGCGGGCCCTTGATGAACTCCACGCGGGTCCCGGCGCGGGCGAACTCCTCGATCAGCAGCGCCTGGTAGGCGAACTTGCGGGCCAGGCGGTCCGGGGAGTAGCAGAGCACCACATCGACGCCGACCCCGGCGACCACGTCGCGGAGCCGCTCCAGGGCGGGGCGCACCAGCGTCGCCCCCGAGTGCCCCTCGTCCTCGAACACCCACTTCTCCGGCAGCTCAACCCCCAGCTGCCCGGCATGGTCCCGCAATGCCGCGGTCTGCGACCCGATCGTCTCGTCTTTCTTCTGCCGGCCGCCCGGCACCCGGGCGTAGATCGCCGCGCTGGTCACGGGGCGGCCTTCCTTCCTGGCCGGCCCGGATACGGGCCCGCCGCTGTGGCACGAGAATGGCGTAAGCCACCGGCAAATCCGTGGCCGCGTGGCGGTCAAAGACGAACTCCGTCCCGACTACCCGGTCGTTCACCTGCGCGGGGGCTCTCTGCGGCCCCGCGCGAAGAACTCGGTCAGCGCGCGAGCCACCACGGCGGAGATCGTGGTCTCGTTCTCGCGCGCGTGAGCGCGCGCCCGCCTCGCCAGCGCCGCGGGCAGCTTGACGGTGAACACCACGCTCGCCTCGGGCACCTCCACCCGGCCCTCGGCCACGGCCTGGTCCACATAACGGCGGGCCTGGCGCACTGAGACAGCGAACCGGGCAGCCAGCACCGTGGCGGCCTCCGCCACCGGGACACCGGCCTCTGCCAGCTCAGCGGCAGCGTTGACCCGCCCGGCGAACTCTGCATCGCCCACACGGCCACCAGCCATGACACAAATATACTACCAGACATGTCACTCACCGGCCGGGGCACGCCGCGGGCGTTCCAGCCGCCGGTAGCTCAGCGTGACGTCAAAGCAGAAGTTGCCCATTGCGTTGGGGGCGTGAGCACGCCGCCCTGCGGGGTTCCCTCCACGGTCGGCGCGAAGCCCTTGCCCTTCTCGAACACGCCCGCCTTCAGCCAGTCCCGGATCATGTCCCTGGCCGGGAACGACCCGATGGAGGCGAGAAGATGATCATGATCGATGCGGTCGAACGCCGCGGCCAGGTCTGCGTCGAGCGCCCACACGCGCTTAACCCGGGGGCCCGCGCACGTGTTGTAGATCGCTGCGATCGCGTCATGGCAGCCGCGACCCGGCCGGAACCCATACGATCGGGGCTCGAACCGGGCCTCCCACTCGGGCTCCAGCGCATTTTTCACCCGTGCCTGATGACACCGGTCGATTAGCACCGGGACGGATGGTTCATACTGCCCCTCTTGCAGACGCGTGTCGGGATGTTTCCGGCCTGGTGCTGAACTGTGCTGGTCAGGGCTGCTTCTGCGGTTTCGTTGATGTGATCGTGCCAGGCGGCGCTGACAGTTTGCGTCAGG
>DATCEO010000098.1:0-45814 GCA_036510065.1 Streptosporangiaceae bacterium
CTCCAGCCACTGCGGATCAGAGAACTGGCTCGACCACCGCGTCGCGGTATTCCCGTCCACCGCATTCGACGCCGGGAACCCCGCGTTCTCCAGCGACGACGCCGTCGCCGGCTTACCCTGCGACAACAGCGTCGCCGCCGCATGGGCCCGGCTGGCGGGTCCCGCCACCAGGGCGAGGGCGGCAACAAGCGCCAGCACCACGCTGGCGATCGAGATCCGCCGGCAGGCATGCCACCGGCGCCTGCCCATGACAACCCAACTCATGACCAACCCCTTAGCTAAGAGAAATCGACCTACGCGTTACGGATCTGGATGGCGGCCGCCGACGCATCTCAGCCGGGCCGGGGTGTCACGCAGGCGCGGCCGTCTCGCCGCGGGCCAGGCCCGGGACGGGCCGGTCCCCTAAGGCGGACAGGGACCTGCGAAGCGCGCACACGGACTCCTTCGGAGTGGACCACTCCACCAGCTTGCAGCCTTGCTACAAGACTTAATTCATGACGTAACGTAATCCGCTGGAAATGGTCCGTCAAGAGGCTGGACACCAAAGCCGGCTACCCGCCCGGACCCGGTGGGCCAATTGGCCAGTCATGCTCCTGGTGGCGAGCCCGTCACCAGGGGTGACTCGCGCGCGAGAGCCCTGCACCCCATGTCGACACCGATCTGCCGAGCGGGCACACTTCCCTATGTGACAGGGTTGGCGCCGCTGGTCGGGCGGGCGGCCGAGCGCGGGACCGCACTCGCGGAATTCACGCGCGCCAGCGGCGGCCAGGCCCAGCTGCTCCTGATCACCGGTGAGGCGGGCATCGGCAAGACGCGGCTCACCGAGGAGCTCTGCGCGGTGGCCAGGGATGGCGACGGCGGCGTGCAGGTGCGGATCGGCGAGTCCGTGCCGCTGGTCGGGGCGACCCTGGCGTACGGCCCGTTCGTGGCCGCGCTGCCCGACCGGGCCGAATGGCTGTTCTCCGAGGATGCCAGCGGCGACATGCTCGCCGCGCGGCGCCGCCTTTTCGAGCGGGTCCTCGCGCTGCTGACCGAGCTGGCCGCGCAAGCGCCGCTTTTACTGGTCCTGGAGGATATGCACTGGGCCGATGAATCCTCCCGGCAGCTGCTCGCCTTTCTCGCGGTCCGGCTACGCGAGCAGCCGGTGCTGGTGGTCGCGACGGTCCGCGACGAGGGCCTGGCGGATGAGGTCGCGCAGTGGCTCGCCGAGCTGGAGCGCTGCCCGCGGGTGCGGCGGCTGCGGCTGCTCGCCCTGACCGCCGCTGAAGTCGCCGACCTGGTCACTGACCTGATGCCGGCCGGGACCGGGCCGGACCAGATAGCAGCGGTCGTCCGCGCCGTGGACGGCAACCCGTTCTACGCCCAGGAGCTCGCCCGGGCCGCCCCGCACTGGCCGCCCGTTTCCATTGCCGAGGCGGTGCTGGCCAAGGCCTCCCGGGCCACGCCGGCGGCCCGGGACGTGATCGATCAGGTCTGCGTAGCCGGGGACATGTCCCATGAGCTGCTGGCCGCGACGCTGCCGCTGGCTGAGCACCTGCTGCTGGCCGCGATCCGGGAGGCGGCAGCCCTGCGGCTGCTGGTGCCGACCGCCGATGGCTACGCCTTCCCGCACGCGCTGACCCGGCAGATCCTCTACGCTCACCTGCTGCCCGGTGAGCGCCGCCGGCTGCACCGGCGGCTGGCTGAGGCCCTGGCCGAGCGCGAGGGGCCGGACTCGGCCCGGCTGGCCCATCACTGGCATCAGGCCGGCTGCCGGGACAAGGCCGCCAGCGCCGCCCTGGTGGCGGCCCGGCACGCGGTAGCCGCGCGGGCGTACCCGGAAGCCAGCCGCCTCTACGCCCAGACCGCGGACCTGGCCCGGTGGCTGCCGGAGTGGGGCGGCCAGGAACTGGAGGAAGCCGCGCAGGCGGCGAGTCTGGCCGGGCAGCCGACGCCGGCGGCCGAGTACGTCACGGCGGCGCTCGAGCTGTCGCCCGCGGGCCAGCCGGCTGAACGGGCACGGCTGCTGGAGCGGCTCGGGCGGTATCGCTGGGAGGCGGGCGATCCCCGGGCCGCCGCCGCGGCAGGCGAGCAGGCCATGCGGCTGCTGGACGGCGAGCCGCCGTCGGCCTTGCTGGCCCGGGTGCTGGCCGCTCAGGCCAGCTGGCTGATGCTGCTGGGCCAGGCCGATCAGGCGCTGCCGCTGACCGAGCGGGCGGTCGCGCTGGCGCAGCAGGTCGGCGCGACGGCCGAGCGCGCCCACGGCCTGGCCACCCAGGGCATTATCCAGGCCCAGCGCGGCGACCTGGACAGCGGGCTGGAGGCGCTGCGCGCCTCGTTCGAGCTCGCCCGCCAGAGCGGCAGCGTCGAGGATGTGCTGCGCGCGGCGAACCGGCACATGTACCTGCTGTGCACGGCGGGCCGGTTCGCCGAGGCCCTCGAGGTGGCGCGGGACGGCCGGCAGGCCGCGCGGTCCCTGGACGCGCCGGCCACGCTCACGGCCGTCCTCGACAACAACACCGCCGCGGTGCTCGTGGCGACCGGGCGGTGGGCGGAGGCCGATCAGCTGCTGGCCGACCTGGTGGGCGAGCCGGTCGCGCACGTCACCAGCTACCTGGACCTGCTGCGGCTGGAACTGGCCGTCGGCAAGGGAGAGCAGCAGCGGGCGGCGGAGCTGGCGGACATCCTGGCCAAGTCACCCGGTGACCCGCGGGTCACCGGCCCGGTGCACGCTTGCCTGGCCGAGCAGGCGCTGCTGACCGGGGATCTGGCCCCGGCCGCGGACGAGGTGCTCGAGGGCCTGGCCGTGCTGGGCGGCGGCGGCCTGGGCGAGGAGGAGATCCGGCTGCTGGCCGCGGGCGCCTGGGTCGCGGCCGACCTGGCCGCGCTGCCCGCGGCCACCCGTCCGCGGGACGTCACTGCCCGGTGGGAACCCGCCGCGCGCACCTTCGCCGACCGGGCCGGGGACATCGTCAGCGAGCAGGCCGGGACGCAGCCGGTCATCGCGGCATTCGGCGCGCTCGTCAGCGCTGAGCTCGCCCGGAGCCGCGGGGCGGATGAGCGGGCCGCCTGGCGCGGCGTGGCCGGGGCGTGGCAGGCGGCCGGACAGCCTTACCGGGAGGCGTATGCCCGCCTGCGCGAGGCCGAGGCGGCCATACGGGCGGCCCGGCGTGATCAGGCTGCCCGCGCCCTCGCGGCCTGCGTGGCCCTGGCCAGCGGCCTCCCGTCCGATCCGCTGCTCAGGCTGGCCGACGCGCTTGCCCGGCGGGCCCGGCTGCCGCTGAGCGGGCCGGCGGCCCCGTCCGCGGCGCCGGTCACTGCCCGGCTCGGCCTGACTGAGCGCGAGACCCAGGTACTCAGCCTGCTGACCAGGGGCGACAGTAACCGCCAGATCGCCCGCACGCTTTTTATCAGCGAACGGACCGTTGCTGTTCACGTATCCCGCATCCTGGACAAGCTTGGCGTCCGCAACCGCACCGAGGCGGCGATCGCAGGCGCTCGGCTCAGCCCGGCCGGGCCGGGCGGCGCCGTCACGCCGGGCGGCGCCGGCGCCAGCCCGCACCACCCCGCCTGATGATGACCCGACCTGATGAGGAGACCGATGTATAACGTCCTGCGCATCGAGGGTGAGCCCGCGTCCTGGATTCTGGAGAACGCGCAGATCGAGGAGGTAGCCCGGGAGCTCGGCCAGTCGGGCCGCCCGGTCATCCTGGAGGTCGTCGCGCCGCTGCAGGGCCGGCTGGTGCTGTCGGCGAAGGCCGCGGGGAGCGTGGCGCTGCTCGGACCGCCCGGCGGCGCGGGCTGGACGCCGGGCGGCGTCATCCTGCCGCGCGCGCACCTGTACGTGCCGTCGGCCACCGGCCCCACCGCGCAGGAGCCCGGATACGCGCTCGCCCAGTCCGCCGACCTGCACAAGCTGGAGCACGACATCGTCACCGCCATGCGCCACGGCACCATGGTGACGGTCGGGGTCAGCGAGGGCCTCGAGGACGGCGTCCTGGTGCTCAACGGCGCCGCGCTGCCCCTCGCCGTCCTCTGCCCGCCGAGCCGGCCCGGCCCGGCCGCGCCGAGCTAGTCCGGCCCGGGAGCCTGCTCACGCGAGCACCACCAGGTCGACCGGCCGCCGACCGTCCCGTGCTCCATGGGGGCGCCGCAGCGCGGGCAGGTGCCGCCCGGATGCCGGGCCGAGATCATGTCGCCGGTGTGCGCGCCGCCCTTGAGGATGGCCGACCGCAGGGCGGACTGCACGGCGCGGTAGAGCCGGTCGATGTCCTGGCGCCGCAGGGTGTCGACGCGCCTCGCCGGTGACAGCTTGGCCTGCCAGAGCGCCTCGTCGGCCAGCAGGTTCCCCACGCCGGCGATCCTGGACTGGTCGAGCAGGCGAGCCTTGACGGCGATCCGGCCCCGGCTGATCAGGCAGCGGAACTGCGCCGGGGTCACGTCCAGCGCGTCCGGCCCGAGCGCGGCGACGTCGGGGTTCAGCCGGACGCGCGCCAGCCGGCGCAGGTCCAGCAGCTCCAGGCGGCCGCCGCCGGCGAACTCGAGCGTGAAGCGGATCCACTCGGGCTTGCCCGGCCGCTCGCGGCGGCGATCGGGGTCGCCGGCCCCGGCCGCCTCGCCATCGGGGCCGGTGACGATGATGCGGCCGCCCATGCCCAGGTGGATGCCGAGATCAGGACCGGGCTCGGTCGAGTCCCCGAGCCCGGAGGTCTCGCACCAGGTGGTCTTGCCGCGCCGGTGGACCGCGGTCAGCTCACGGCCGACCAGCGCGTCGCGCAGCTGGCCGGGTGAGTGCGGGCGGCAGACGAACGTGTCAGCGTCGTCGACTCCCGCGATGCGGCGGTGCAAGGCCCGCTCGGCGATCAGCCTGCGGGCGGTCTCAACCTCGGGAAGTTCCGGCACCCATCCGTTCTACCCGGTGGGCGGCTTGGTCACGGCGTCGGGATCTATGCGGGCCAGGATGCGCTCGTTGGCGCCGCGGAGCTGGCGCAGCTGACCCGGCGAGAGCGCCCCGATGACCAGCGCCCGGACCGCGGCGACGTGGCCGGGGGCGGTGCGCACGACGGTGTCCAGACCCGCCTGGGTCAGGACCGCGTTAGTGCGGCGGCCGTCTCGCGGGTCTGGCTCGCGGCGCATCAGTCCCCGCGTCTCCAGCCGCTTGGCCACATGCGACAGCCGTGACAGCGACGCGTTGGTCACGGCGGCGAGCACGCTCATCTGCAGGATCCGGTCTGGCTGCTCGGACAGCATGGCCAGGACGATGTACTCGAAGTAATTCAGGCCCGCGTCGCGCTCCAGCTGCGCGTCCAGCGCCGAGGGCAGCTTGGCCATGACCCTCAGGATGCTCAGCCACGCCGCCCGCTCCTCTTCGCTGAGCCACTGCGGTGGCGGTGCCGCCGGGGCGCCGCCGCCCTCAGCGGCGGGGGTAATGAAGGGAGTAACGGCCATGAGCCCAGTCTAGATCGTTTGACAGTTCAACTAATAGTGCGTACCTTTAGTTGAATCTTCAAGTTGTATGAGTCCGTGCCCGGAAAGGATGCCACCATGAGCTCGCCGCTGCACCCGCAGGTCGCCGGGGGCGCGTTCGACGCGTTCCTGCGCGACGCCGCGCCCGCCAGCCGGGCCCAGCGCGCGTGGGCGCCGTCAGATGGCGCCATGCCTGCCCTCTATCTCAGCCATGGCGCCCCGCCGCTGTTCGATGACCCGCTGTGGATCAGTCAGCTGTTCGGGTGGTCCCAGGCCCTGCCCAAGCCGACGGCGATCCTGATCGTGAGCGCGCACTGGGAGTCGGCGCCGCTGAGCCTGTCGGCGAGCGCCGCCGGCACGCCCCTGGTGTATGACTTCGGCGGGTTCCATCCCCGGTACTTCCAGATGACCTATCCCACGCCCGATGCCGGCGCCCTGGCGGCGCGGGTCGCGGCGGCCATGCCGGCCACCGAGCCCGTGCACCAGCACGGCAGCCGCGGCCTCGACCACGGGGCGTGGGTGCCGCTGAAGGTCATGTATCCCTACGCCGACGTCCCGGTCCTGCAGCTCAGCATGCCGACGCACGACCCGGCCAGGCTCCTGGACCTCGGCGCTCGCCTGCGGCCGCTGCGCGAGGAAGGCGTCCTGGTCATCGGGTCCGGCTTCATGACCCACGGCCTGCCGTTCCTGACCCGGGAGATGTTCAGCGACAACCTCGTGCCCGCGTGGTCCGCCGACTTCGACCACTGGGCGGCCGAGGCGCTCGCCCGCGGTGACCTCGATAGCCTGGCCGCCTACCGGAGCCAGGCCCCGGGCGTGTCTTACGCCCACCCCACCGTCGAGCACTTCACCCCGCTGTTCGTGACCCTTGGCGCGGCCGCCACGGCCGAGCAGCCCGTCCAGACCACGGTCCAGGGCTACCAGTTCGGCCTGTCCAAGCGCTCCTTCCAGGTCGCCTGACCTGGCCGGGGTCCGGTCATCGGGCCAGGACGGTGATGAAGTCCCGGGTCCAGCCGGTGAGGAACTGGCTCGCCGGGCGGACCTGACCGGGGATGGCGGCGCTCAGGGCGCCCCCCGGCACCGGGGCGCGGTCGAGCTGGACCCATTCGGGATTGATATCGAGTTCCATGGCGGTGCGCGCGCCCGCGTGCAGGAGCGCAGCCGCCAGGTCGGCCGGGGTCGTCGAGAGGCCGGCGGCGTAGATGAGCTGCCCGGCCGCGTTCTCGCCCAGCGCGCTGCGCGCCACGTACTCGCCGCCCCCGAGGGTGGCCCCCCAGGCCGTCCAGTCGACAGCGGTCGCGCTGGCGTGCCCGTGGCTGACCAGCAGCCGCAGGTTCTGCCGCACGCTGTACACCGCTTCGTGCGGCCGGGGCAGGCTCCATCCCCAGGCGCCGATGCTGGCGGTGCCCGACTGGTCGATGACCAGGCTGGCCAGCCCGCGCTGGAGCGGCTTGATGACATGGCCCTCCTGCACATAGCCGCCAGCGCCCGCGGACAGCAGGAAACCCCCGTTGAAAGCCGCGAGCAGGAGGCGGCGCTCGCCGCCGCCGATCCTCGGCCCGGCGTGCACCACGGACAGCGCCGCGGAGCCGGGATCGGTGCTTCCGGAGTGCAGGCGGTACCGCACCGGGCCCTGGAATAGCCCCAGGATCACGACCGACCGGTCCGCCGCCCGGAACCGGGACATGACGACCTTCGGCTTCGGCGGCGGCACCGGAGCGGGGCTGGGCGGCCGGGTAGCCCGCGACGTGCTGACCGCCGGCGCCGCCGGGGCCGCCGAGGCAGGCCGCCCAGTTGGCGCCGTCCCCCCGCAGGCGGCCACGGTCAGCGCGGCGGCCAGCCCCGCGGCCCAGCGAGCGCCCCCGGCGCGCGTTACCGTCTCCGGGCACGTCATCGTGTCACCATCCCCCGTTTGCCTCAGCCATAGCGATCGCACCCGGGCCGGCATGTGCTGCACCCCAGGCTGCCCGCCCCGTTCCTAAGACCCTGTGTTCATCCTGTTCAGATCCGGCGAAGAATCGAGCGGATAACTCCGCGGGAACCACGCCCAGGTACCACAGCCCGGACGTCGGCGCCGGACGCCGGCGCAGGTCCGGTCGTGAAGCACTAGCCTCGCATGGAGTCGGGCGCCTGGAGATAAGGCGCGGCGGGGAGGCACGCCGATGCTGGCGGCCCTCATCGCCGGCGCCCAGTTACGGCCGGGTGTCGGGGATCTTGGCGCGGAGCGCGTCGGCGTCCGCAGGCGTGCCCGTCTCGTTGGCGAAGTCTCCGTACACGCCGCCGTACGCCGGTGAGCCGGGCTCCTGGCACCAGCTTCCGGCGAGCGTGCCGGTGTCGACGGCGTCATAGCCGATCGCGTCGAGGAAGTCGGTCACCGCCTGCCTGGCCGCCGCGTCGTCGCCGGCGATCGGCAGCGCCGAGCGATCCGGCGCCCCGGCGGGCCGGGCCAGGGCCTGCAGGTGCCGGTAATAGATGTTGTTGAAGACCTTGACCACATGGGCGGCCGGCAGATGTCGCTGCAGCAGCTCGCTGCTGGTCGCCGAGCCGTCGTCCAGCTCGCTGATCTGCCCGTCCCGCTGCGGGTAGTAGTTATTGGTATCGATGACCGCCTTGCCGGCCAGCGGGGCGACGGGCACGTCGCGGTAGGCCTTCAGCGGGATCGACACCACCACGATGTCGCCGGCCTGCGCGGCCTGCCCCGCCGTCCCGGCGCTCGCCAGCGGCCCGATCTCGCTGACCAGGTCCTGCAGGGTATGCGGGCCGCGCGAGTTACTCAGCACGACCTGGTAGCCCGCGGCCGCCGCTAGCCGGGCCACCGTCCCGCCGATGCTGCCGCTTCCGATGAATCCGATCGTCGCCATGCCGATAGTCAATCACCGCCGTCCGGCCCCGGATGACCCAGGCCGGGTTGGCCCGGGCTCATCCGGAGGGCCGCCACGGCCCTGGGAAAACCCGGCCGCACCGGTAGATACAGCCCCGGCAGGCGGCGAGTTAGCATGCGGGAAGGCATCCGTCTCGCCGCGGGACCTCATCGGATGCCGCGCCCGGAAGGGGAACCGCGTGACTGTCGCCGAGGGAAGACTGGATCGCATCGAGGACGACGACCTCCGCGGCCTGGCCAGGGCCGACATCGACGACGTGATCGAGTACGTGCACGTCCCGACCGCGCGGCTGCCTGCCTACCTGAGCCTCTACGACCGCTATCTCCGGCAGCGGTGGAACGTCAACGAGCTCGACTTCACGGTCGACAAGGCCGACTGGACTGAGCGGATGACCGACGAGTCGCGCAACTCGTTCCTGTCGATAGCGTCCGGCTTCCATCACGGGGAGCGCCAGGTGGCGGTCGAGCTGGCGCCGCTGCTGTTCGGCGTGCCCGAGGACTACAAGATCTTCCTGACCAGCCACCTGGAGGACGAGGCCCGGCACACGGTGTTCTTCGACCGGTTCTACCGGGAGGTCGTCGGGCTGGAAGGCGACGACATCATGGACATCCTCGACGCGTCGTGGCCTTACATCCAGGAGACCTTCGTCGGGCCGTTCGGGCTGCTCGCCTACCTGACCGACGACCTGCGCCGTGATCCCGACAACAAGCACCTGCAGATGAAGTACGCGACGACCTACATCATCTGGATCGAGGGCGTCCTGGCCCTGTCGGTCATGAAGATCACCCTCAACTACGCACGCGACTACCGGGTGCTGCCCGGCTTCTACACCGGCTTCACCGCGACCTGCCGGGACGAGGCCCGCCACGTGCAGGCCGGCCTGCGCTTCGTCCGCGACCTGCTCGCAGAGGATCCCGGTTACGTGAAGGACCTGCACGACACGCTGCGGACCCTGCTCACCATGAGCGCCGCCCGCTCCAGTTACATCTACTACGAGCCCCTGGGCTGGTCGGAGGAACGGGTCTCGGAGCTGTTCATGAACCAGCTGCATCGCAAGCTGGCCATGGTCGGCGTGACGCTCCCGCCCGACCTGGAGGAGATGGTGTCGCAGGTCAAGCCGACGCTGGCGGGAGGCTGAGATGGCCAGGTTCATGACCGCGGCGTGGGCGGCGGACTGCCGGGCCGCCATCAACCAGTGGCCGGGCGAGGAGCGGAAGGCGAGCAAGCTGCAGGACTTCTGGGACTGGATCGACATGATCCGCCCGTTCGTGACCGGCCGCCTGGCCCTCAGCGTGCGCGACATGCCGGCCGGCGCTGACGGCGACACGCTGGTCCTCGACCTTGACGGCGGCACGGTGGCGGCCACGTCGGTCCTCGACCGGGATGCTGCCGCGGCCGAGGCGGTATTCGTGCTGGCCGGCTCGCACGCGGACTGGCAGCTGATGCTCGCCGGCTACGACGTCGGCAAGATGGTGATGTACCGCAAGCTGATGCTCGAGCAGGGCGACACGCTGCAGTTCTTCATGGCCGCCTTCTACTGGACCGAGCTGCTCGCCGCCATCCAGTCGGTCCCGGTGCAGCTCCTCGAGCGAGTCTGATCCTGGCTGTCCCGAGACGAGAGGACCGATGGCATCCACGACGATCAAGGGCGACCACGGGGATCTGCCGGCCTACGTGGCCACGCCGCCGGGCCCTGGACCATGGCCGGGCGTGGTGGTCATCCACGACGCGATGGGCATGGGCCAGGATGTGCGCAACCAGGCTGACTGGCTCGCCAGCGCGGGCTACCTGTCGGTCGCGCCGGACCTGTTCTCCTGGGGACGGCCGCTGACCTGCCTGCGGAGCGCGTTCGCCGACCTGAGGCGGCGCACCGGCCGTACCTTCGAGGACGTGGAAGCGGTCCGGAGCTGGCTCATCGGCCAGCCCGGCTGCGACGGCCAGGTCGGCGTGATCGGCTTTTGCATGGGCGGGGGCTTCGCGCTGCTGCTGGCGCCCGGCCGGGGCTTCCACGCGTCCAGCGTCAACTACGGGGTGGTCCCCAAGGACGCCCCGGGCCTGCTGGCGCAGGCGTGCCCGATCGTCGGCAGCTTCGGCGGCCGGGACCTGACGCTCCGCGGCGCAGCGGCGCGCCTGGACCAGGCGCTGACCGCGGACGGCGTCCCGCATGACGTCAGGGAGTACCCGGGGGCCGGTCACGGCTTCCTCAACGACCATCGCGCCGCCGGGGACCCGATCCCCCTCATGATCCGGCTGACGGCGCCGCTCATGGGATACGGCCCGCACGAGGCAGCGGCCCAGGACGCGCGCAGGCGCATCGTCGAGTTCTTCGCCGCGCACCTGGGCGGCCCGGCGGCCGCTAGCCCACCGTGATCGCGTCCAGGCGCTCCTTCAGGAACTGCGCCGATTGCACCGGCGCGTAGTCGTTCGGCTGGCCGATCGGCGGCTGCAGCGACTCGATCACCGCGTCGTGGTCGGCCTCGTAGAAGTAGACGAGCGAGACGAGATCCTCCTCCGGCGCCTGCGCCTGCGGCGGAAGCACGCGGTGGCGGTTGGATTTCCACCGGCCGCCGCTCCAGCGGGCCAGCAGGTCACCGGCATTGATGGTCAGGGCGGCGGGTTCGTACGGCGCGTCCTGCCAGCCGCCGGGCCTGGTCCACACCTGCAGGCCGCCGCGCCCGGGCTCGCGGTCGAGGATCGTGACGGTGCCGAAGTCGGTGTGCGGGCCGATCCGGAACTGGCCGGGCTCCGGCTCGCCGGCCAGGCTGACCGGCGGGTACCAGTTGATGTTCATCGTGTGCGTGGCGTGCCCGGTGTGCCGGGTGAAGAAATCACGCTCCAGCCCCAGCGCCACCGCGCCCAGCACGAGCAGCTCGTCCGCGAGCTCGCGCATCCGGGCCAGGTAGGCGACCACGGCGGGCTTCAGCGCCGGCACCTCGGCCGGGTAGGCATTGGGCTGGAACCAGTACCCGTCGACGTCCGGGTGGCCGGTCGGCTGGTCGGCGCCGACCGCGAAGGACTCCTTCAGGTCCGGCGGGGTCGCCGTGCCCTCGGCGTAGCCGTTCGCCTCGACGCCGGGCGGCAGCCAGCCCCGGCCGCCGACGGTGACGGCGTAGCGCTGCTTGGCCTCCCGCGGCAGCGCGAAGAACGCCCGCGCCTCCGCGCGCACCTGCGCGGGCAGGTCGCCCGGCACGCCATGGCCCGTGATCAGGAAGAACCCCGCGCTCTGCAGGGCCGCGTCGACCTGCGCGGCCACGCCGGCGCGGGCCGCCTCGTCTCCGCCGAGCCAGGGTGCGAGGTCGATCACGGGAACTGACGATTGCATGATCGGGCTCCGATACCGTCGCCTGTCGTCGCTCGCCTGGCGGGAGCGCTCGCGATACGGCCATGGTACGGGCGAGCGCCGCGCGGGGACCGCTGGCCGCCACGGCCGACCTTGCCCAAGGACGGGACTGAGGCGGGCAGCATGGGGTTGTATGTCAGGCATGGCGCACGGGCCCCGGGCAGGCAGCGCCCTCGATCCCCTGCCGGGCCGCGTCCTGGTCGCGGGGGACTGGCACGGGAACCGGGAGTGGGCGCTCAGCGTGATCAAGCGCGTCCCTCAGCTGCTGCGTGCCGAGCAGACGCGGCTGATCCTCCATCTCGGGGACTTCGGGATCTGGCCCGGCACCGAGGGCAGGCGTTACCTGGACTCGGTCAGTGCCGCGGCGGACCTGGTGAACGCGGAGCTCTGGTTCGCTGACGGGAATCATGAGGACTTCACGCAGCTGGGCCAGCTGGATGACGGCAACACCATAGCCGACGGGCGGGTCGCGGTCCGGCCGAATGTCTACCACCTGCCGCGGGGTCATCGCTGGAAGTGGCACGGCCGCACCTGGCTGGCCTGCGGCGGTGGCGTCAGCCTCGACAAGGCGGCCCGCACCGAGGGCATCGACTGGTGGCCGCAGGAGGAGATCACCAGCGTGCAGGAAGCGGCCGTGATAGCGGGCGGCCACGCGGACGTGATGGTGTGTCACGACTGCCCGTCGGGCGTGCCGCACGACTTCCCGCGACCGCCGTCCTGGTGGGCACCGGCGGATCTCGCGCGCAACGACGCGCACCGGGAACGGCTGCAGCGGATCGTGGCTGCCGTGCGGCCCGGGCAGCTGATGCACGGCCACTTGCATCGCGCCTACCAGCGCAGCTACGACTTCGGCTACGGACCCGTGGAGGTCACCGGGCTGGCGGCTGACGGCAGCCTGCGGAACTTCGCGGTGCTGGACATCGAGTCGCTCAGCTGGCAGCTGCGCCGGGGGCTGCTGGATCTCAGCCGGCATCGTTAGGCCGGGACGACCGTTACCTGTCCGGAAGCCCTGGAGGTCGCGATCTGCTTCTCCAGGCCTGCGGCCCGGCCGGCAGCGCGGCCCGGAATTCGGCGGCCAGGGCCTGGGCCGCGTCTGTCAGGGCGGCCGGGTCGGGGCCGGCGGCCAGCAGCGACCGCGACGCGCTGGGCATCACCCGGTCCGGGCAGGCCGCGAAGGTACGGGCTACGTCCGCGACCGTGGCGCCCTGCGCGCCGACGCCGGGGGCCAGGAACAGGGCGCGGGCGGCGGCCAGGTCCAGCGATGGCTCCAGGTGAGCCGGACCGATCACGGCGCCGATCGGCCCGACCTCGCCGGGGGCCAGCGTCGCATTGAGCGCCCCGATCTCCCGCAGCAGCGTCTCCTCCACGGTGCGCCCGTCGCTGCCCCTTGCCGCCTGCACGGCCCGGCCCTCGGGATTCGACGAGCGGGTCACCACCAGGAGGCACCCGCCTGCCTCATGCGCGCGGGATACGAAGGCGTCCATCGCGGCCAGCCCGAGGTAGGGATGCACGGTCATCGCGTCGGCCTGGAGCGGAGCGCCGACCGGGAGGTAGGCCTCGGCGTAGGCGTCGTTCGTGGTCCCGACATCGCCGCGCTTGACGTCCAGGATCGTCAGCAGGCCGGCGCTACGCGCGTCAGCGAGCAGGCGCTGCAGGGTGCGGATCCCGCGCCACCCGTGCCGCTCGTAGAACGCCGACTGCGGCTTCACCAGCCCGACGCTGGCCGCGGCGGTCTCCAGCACGACGTCCGCGAAGCGGTCCAGGCCATCGGCGCAGTCGCCGAATCCCCAGGTTTCCAGCAGCGGGCCGGACCGATCGAGTCCCCACGCCAGCGGCCCCCAGCGGGACCGCGCCGCCGCGAACCGGGCCGCGAACGAATCGCCCATGCCTCCAGGATTTCACAGGGCCGGCCCGGCCCGTCGCTGCACGGCGCCAAGCCCGCCGCCAGCCAGCGACGTGGGAGGGTATCTGCTGCCGTCCCAGCGGCAGCTCCGGCCCACTCATGACGTCCGCATCCGGAGGCTCTCCTACTGGGAGCGCCACGCTCGACCCTCTGGCACCACCGGCACCTTAGCCCTCGCCGCGGGCTCCGGAAGCCGGCTTGCCCGCCGTCACGCCAGCGTCATGGACGTGCGTTCGCTGCTGGACTGGAACACGAACCGCTCCCGCTTCGGGCTGGCCACGTAGCGACAGGTGCCGGTGCCCAGCTCGAACTTCCAGTTGTGCCAGGCGCAGGTGAGGACGCCGTCGCGCACGTCTCCGCGGACCAGCGCGTAGCCCTGGTGCGGACAGCGGTGTCGCTGGCGAAAAGCCCTGCGGCGTCCGGAACAGCGCGATCCGCTTGTCCAGTTAGGCGATCGACCTGGCGCCGCCGTCCCGGATGTCCTCCACCGCCGCGGCCCGCACCCAGTTGCTCGCCCAGTTGCCCGTCCCGTTGCTCACGCCCGCCTCCTCGCGTCCGCCGCCGACAGCCCGCAGGCTATTTCTTCAAGCGGGCTTGAAGTCAAGGCCGCGGGCGCAGGCGATCGAGCACACCCGGCTGGCCCGGCAGCTAGCAGCCGAGCGCCGCGACCTGATCCAGATCCTCATCGCCGACGGCTGGTCCCAGGCTGACGTCGGCCGCGAGCTGGGGGTTTCCCGCCAGGCCATCCAGAAGATGCTCGCCTGCTGATGCGAGCTGGCCCGCGCCGGGAACCAGGCCGGCTGACCCCCCGAGCAGCCGCTGGCCGGTCGCCTCGTTGACATCGCCGCGACGGATGATAAGGATTTCGTCACGAGCAATCGGGCGCCTCCCGGCGCCGGAGGGGCGGGGCGAGCGGGTGATGAACCCACTGCGGTCGCTCGCCAGGCGTGATCACGATCTCGCGGCACTGCGGCGCGCGGCGCGGACCGCGATCGTGATGCCGGCCATGTTCGCCCTGGGCGACAAGGTCATCGGCAACCCGAACGTGGCCACGTTCGCGGCCTTCGGCTCCTTCGCCATGCTGCTCCTGGTCGGCTTCACCGGTCCGATGCGGCAGCGTTTGCAGGCGCAGGCTGCCCTCGCCGTCGTGGGCGCCGTCTTCGTCTGCCTCGGCACGCTGGCCTCGGCCAACGCCTGGCTGGCCGCGGCGGCGATGGCCGTCGTCGGATTCGGGGTGCTGTTCGCCGGGGTGGTCAGCTCCGTGCTCGCCGCCGCCACGACGTCGCTGCTGCTGGCGTTCATCCTGCCGGTGGCAGTCGCCGCGCCGCCGTCCGCCATCCCGGCCCGGCTGGCGGGCTGGGGCCTGGCCTCGGGCGCCTCGTTCCTGGCCGTCTGGCTGCTCTGGCCGCAGCCGACCAGCGACCCGCTGCGCCAGCCGGCCACGGTCGCCTGCCGGGCAGTGGCCGCGCGGCTGCGCTCCGACGTCGCCTACGCCCTCGGAACCGGCAGCGAGGCGGCCGCGGCCGAGCACGAGCAGGCCGCGCTCGCGGCCCGCGACACCGTCGACGCCTTGCATCGCGGGTTCCTGGCCACGCCCTACCGCCCCACCGGGCTCAGCACCTCGACCCGGGCCGTGGTCCGGCTGGTGGACGAGCTGAGCTGGCTGGACACGATCCTGGCCCAGTCCCGGCCGCTGGCCGACGACCCCGAGCTGAACCACGCCGCCTGTGCGGTGAAGTCCGCCTCGGCCGCCGTCCTGGAGCACGGCGCGGACCAGCTCGACGCACCCGGCAGCAGCCAGCAGATGCTGGACCTGGCGCTCGGCGGCCTGCGCGAGGCCCTGGACGTCCTGGAACGCACCGCGACGGCCGACCTGCCGGTCCGCCGGGCCACCCGGACCGGGGCGGCCGGAGCCGGGGGCGCCGGAGCCGGGGGTGGCGGCGCCGGGGGCGCTGGCGCCGGGGATGCCGGCGCCGGGACGCGGGCCGGGGGGACGGTCGCGGTCGAGGAAGAGATCAGCGAGTTCATCACGTCCCTGGACATGAGCTTCCGCGCGCAGGAGCTGAGCTTCGCGGTCATGCAGGTAGCCCGCAATATCGAGCTGGCGGCGGCAGCCGACCGGCGCAGCCTGCCGGACAAGCTCCTGGGCCGTCAGCCGGAGGGCCTGGCCGGGACGCTCCCGGCGGCCACCGAGCGGGCGGCCAGCCACGTCGAGCGGCACTCGGTGTGGCTGCACAACAGCGTGCGCGGCGGGATCGGGCTCGGGCTGGCCGTGCTGCTGGCCGACCTGACCGGCGTGCAGCATTCGTTCTGGGTCGTGCTCGGCGCGCTGTCGGTGCTGCGCTCCAACGCGCTGAGCACCGGGCAGAACGCGATTCGCGGCCTGGTCGGCACGGTCGTCGGGTTCGTGATCGGCGCCGGGCTGCTCGCGCTGGTCGGGACGAACATCACGCTGCTGTGGGTACTGCTGCCGGTGGCCATCCTGCTGGCCGGCGTCGCCCCCGCCGTGATCTCCTTCGCGGCCGGCCAGGCCGCCTTCACGCTCACCCTGGTGATCCTGTTCAACATCATCGCGCCGGCTGGCTGGCGGATCGGCCTGCTCCGGGTCGAGGACATCGCGCTGGGCTGCGCGGTCAGCCTCGTCGTGGGCGTGCTCTTCTGGCCACGCGGCGCGCGAGCGGCCCTCGGCCAGTCCCTCGCCGAGGCCTACACCGACTCCGCGCGCTACCTGTCCAGGGCCGTCGAGTTCGGCATGCTGCGCTGTGATGACGCAGCGGGCACCCCCGCCACGCCAGCCGAGGAGGCCGTCCGGGCGGCCGCCGCGTCGCGCCGCCTCGACGACACCTTCCGGGGTTACCTGGCCGAGCGCGGGGCCAAGCCGGTCCCGCTGGCCGGGACCACCAGCCTGGTGACCGGGGTGGCGGCGATCCGGCTGGCCGCCGACGCCGTCCTGGACCTGTGGCAGCGCGACGACGGCCAGGCCATCGGCGACCGCGCGGCGGCCCGCCAGGAGCTGGTGGCCACGGCCACCCGGATCCAGGACTGGTACGAGGATCTGGCGGCGTGCCTGGCCGGGCGGGGCGAGCTGCGCGAGCCGCTGCCCCACGACAAGGGCGCCGACGGCCGCTTCATCGAGGCGGTGCGCCATGACCTGCGCACGCAGGACGGGTCGGCGACCGCCACCGCCGTGCGGATGATCTGGACGGCCGATCACCTGGATGCCGCCCGCCGGATGCAGGCCACCCTGGTCGGACCGGTGCGCACCATGCTCGAGCAGCGGGCGCTCACCCCGCTCCAGGCGCTGCTGCCCCGGCGCGCTGGCTGAGTCGGTACTTGCTACTCAGGTAGGATTAGGGGATGGCCGACACGCGACTGCGCGAGTCCAGCTGCTCCATCGCCCGGAGTCTCGGGGTGCTGGGCGAGCGGTGGACCTTCCTGATCCTGCGCGAGGCCCTGCTGGGCACCACGCGGTTCGCCGAGTTCCGCGACGCCCTCGGCGTCGCCGCGGATGTCCTGAGCGACCGGCTGTCCACGCTGGTCGGCTACGGCGTCCTGCGACGGGAGCCCTATCAGGAGCCGGGCAGCCGCTCCCGGTTCGCCTATCACCTGACCGAATCCGGCCGTGAGCTGCACGTCGTGCTGGCCGCCCTGCAGCAGTGGGGCGACAAGAACCTGCCCTGGCCGGACGGGCCCACGGTGGTGCGGCGAACGGCCGACACCGATCGGCCGGTCCACGTCGGCTTCATCGACGACCGCGGCCGCGAGGTGCCGCCCGGCGACGTGGCCACCATCCGGACCGCCGCCTACCCCGCCGCCGCGACTAGCGGCTCGCCAAGCTCGCCCATGAGGTAGCCGGCCAGCGCGTCGCAGCTACCTGAGCACCCGGTACCGGGCCGCCTGCTCATTCCAGAAGCGCGGACTCATACCTGCGGTATATGGCCGCGTGCTCCGCCCGGCCTGCCTCGTGCAGCAAGCTGATCATCTCATCCAGCCTGGCGGGCAGGATGATGATGTACCGCGAGGCCTCGGGCCCGGCATTCCCGAACGTATGCGCCACGCCTGCAGGGACCAGCACCGTGGAGCCAGCCCCGGCGACGATCTCGTCGTCTGCGAACCGGAAGCGCAGCGCCCCCGCTATCACATGCCAGGCCTCGTCATCCGCATGATGCACATGCAGCGGAGCGACCTCCCTCGCCAGCCCTTCAGCCGGCCAGTCCTGAATCACCAGGCTCGCGCCCCGCACGGCCCGGCCGGGCGCCTTACCGTCCTGAGGCGCGATGATCATTGGTGCTGTCGCCATGCCGCGACCGTACACCGGAGCCGCCAGCCCGGTCCCATCCCGGCGTCCGGCAAGATCGCAGGTTGCGGAGCGGAGGGACGGCGGCGGCCTTGCGCCGCCGCTGCGGCCATGGGCGTCCGTCTGGGGCAAATAGTCATCTCAGTGCTCTAAGAGCTAGCTGATGCTTAGATAGCTGGGCGGCTGCCTAGGTTGAGCGCGTGGCAAAGATCGACCCGCTGGCCCCCGGCCATACCTATCTGAGGGTGGCCGACGGGATCGCTGCGCGCATCGAGTCGGGCGAGTTCGTCCATAAGCTGCCCGCCGAGCGCGAACTGGCGGAGGACTACGGAGTGGCCTACCAGACGGTCCGGCGCTCCATGCGCGTCCTGCGGGATCGCGGGCTGATCATCACCCGGCAGGGCCGGGGCACCTTCGTCGACCCCGCCGCCCGGCGCGGTGGCAACGACCGCCGCACGGCGGGCCACTGATCCACAACTTGTGGTTGCGTATCGACATTGACCTGCGGCCCGGCGGCGAGGGCACGCTGACCTTCGACGACCGGGCGACGAGCCAGCGAGCGGCCGTACGCCTGCTGGTCCAGTCCGTCGAGCCGCCAGCGGGTTCGGAACGCCGGAGCGGCCAGCGGAGGAGAAGCGGGGGCACGCCGACGCGCACGGCAAGGGCTGGGAGACTCACCCGGGAAGGCTGCGGGACTATGTCGCCGGCCGGCCCTAGGGCCACCCGCAGGCAAGCGCCGGCTACTCGATGAACGCGGAGGCGTGATGACCGACGATCACTGGCACCAGCCGCTGGTCCACGTGCGCGGCGGGGAGCTGCGCGCCGATACCACGCAGACTCCCGGGATGACCCGCCTGGAGGCGATCTCCGGCAAGAACGCGGGCTCGCAGAAGGTCTGGATGGGCCAGACTCACGTCGCGCCCGGCAGCAGTTCTGGCGACCACCACCACGGTGCGGCGGAGACCGCGATCTACGTGCTCTCCGGGAACCCGGCGTTCGTCTTCGCCGAGGGCGGCCAGGAGGTGCGGCTGACGGCCGAGCCGGGCGACTACATCTTCGTGCCGCCCTACGTGCCGCACCGGGAGGAGAACCCCGGTGCGCAGGAAGCCGTGGTGATCATCGCACGCAGCAGCCAGGAGGGCATCGTGGTCAACCTGGAGAGCCTCTGGGCAGCCGGCGGTCCGGCCCAGTAACGGCGATCCCGGGGGACGGTACGGGCGCGCCAGAGGGCCGGCCGGGTCGCGACACTAGCCCCGAGCTCAGCCCGGCGGGCAGGTGACGCGACCCGGCCGACTTCCTGCCGGGACGTCTGGGACCGGCTGGCTAGTGCGCGGCCTCGTACTTAGCCAGCACGTCGGCCGGGATCCGGCCCCGGTCGGACACCTTCAGGCCCTGAGCCCGGGCCCAGGCCCGCACATCGGACTGGTCATGCCGGGCCGGCCGCGCGCTGCGAACCGGACGCCGCGAGGACGGGACCTTGCGGGCCGCCGCAATGAACGGCCCAATGGCCTTCTCGAGCTGGTCGGCGTGCTTCTTACTGAGGTCGATCTCATAATCGACGCCACCGAGCCCGAACCTGACCGTACCGTCGGCCTCGCTGCCGTCAATGTCATCCACATACAGGATCTGGGTCCGCTGAGCCACTGTCTGCCACTCCACTCCAGCTTAGGTCTAGCACCTAGACCATAAGCCTAAGCGATCCCGGCGGCTTCTCGTGCTGCTTCACCACTGAGTTCGCCGCCGATACGGCCGCGCTGCCGGTGATATCCGCCCGAAAGACGCTTCGCCGGGCCGGGGAAACTGCGCGCCGATAGCGGCGACAACGTGAGGCCGGCCATCCGGCCGTCAACGGCATTCAAATAGCGCGGCGGCGTCACCGGGCGGGCACGTCGCCCCGCGCTGCCTCGCGCAGCACGTCCAGGACCGAATCCTGCTCCGGCGTGGTGGCCCGCCGGGCCGCCGGGGAGATCCCGTCGGCATGCGCGATGAGCGGGATATCCGCCTCGCCTTCCGCGCCGACCCTGGCCATGGCCCAGCGGGAAAACACGCGTTGCCCGACCGTCCGGGAGTCCAGGATAGTTACGTGGTCATGGCGCTGGTCCTGCTCGATCTTCGCGAACAACGCCCGGATCGCGGTCTCGTCGCCCTCCAGTACCTGAGCGAACCAGTCACCAGAGGTCAGCAGGGCACCAGTGATGCGTGCTTTCTTGTTACTCGACCGGGCCGAGCTAAACAGTGCCCCCGGCTCGGGCTTGCGCTGATCCAGCGGAATCTGATTCCTGCTGCGATAGATCAGGCGGAACACCTGCTCTGAATCAGGCACCGGTGGTACTGCCCCGTTCACGGCTGCTGTTCTCCCTCGACGTCGAGCGAATTTGTGCAGCCTCAGGTTTCCCAAGGCCATCTGCCATGCGCCAGCTCAGATCTCGCCTCCTTAGCGTGATCCACTCCGCCGCGGCGGCCTCAGTTTGGAACGACGCCGGCCGGCCGGATCCGCCGCCACGGCCGGCTGGCCTGACGTGTGGGCGGCCGCGATCGGGGCAGGGCCCAGGACAGGCCGCCGCGGCGTTGCCGCCGCAGCGGCGAAGGGAGGAAACCGTGGCGATCGCGACCATCAACCCCGCGACCGGGGAGACCGTGAAGACCTATGACGAGATGAGTGAGGCAGACGTCGAGCGCTGCCTGGCCGCAGCGGCCACGGCGCACGCCAGCTACCGGCTCACCGGCCTGAATGCCCGGGCCGGGTGGATGCGCCGGGCAGCCGACATTCTCGACGGGGAGCGAGACCAGATCGCGGCGATGATGACGACCGAGATGGGCAAGACCCTGGCCGCCGCCCGGCAGGAGGTGACCAAGTGCGCCACCGCCTGCCGGTACTACGCCGACCACGCGGCCGAGTTCCTGGCCGACGAGCCCGCCGACGCCGGCGCCGTAGGGGCGGAGCGGGCGGAGGTCCGTTACCAGCCGCTCGGCCCGGTCCTGGCGATCATGCCGTGGAATTTCCCGCTCTGGCAGGCCATGCGCTTCGCCGCCCCCGCGCTGATGGCCGGCAACGTCGGGCTGCTCAAGCACGCCTCGAACGTGCCGCAGACTGCGCTGTTCATGCAGGACCTGTTCGCCCGGGCCGGCTTCCCGGACGGGACCTTCCAGACCCTGCTCGTCAGCTCGGGGCGGATCGAGGCCATCCTGCGCGACGAGCGGGTGATGGCGGCCACGCTCACCGGGTCAGGGCCGGCCGGGCAGTCAGTGGCGGCCATCGCGGGCACCGAGATCAAGAAGGTCGTGCTCGAGCTCGGCGGCAGCGACCCGTTCGTGGTCATGCCCTCAGCCGACGTGCCGGCCGCGGCCCAGGTGGGAGCAGTCGCTCGCTGCCTCAACAACGGCCAGTCGTGCATCGCGGCCAAGCGCTTCATCGTGCACGATGCGGTCTACGACGAGTTCGAGCGGCTGTTCGTGGAGCAGATGGCGGCCAAGCAGGTCGGGGATCCGATGCTCGACAGCACGGACGTCGGCCCGCTCGCCTCCGAGCCGCAGCGCGATGACGTCGAGAAGCTCGTGGCGGACGCGGTGGCCCGGGGAGCCCGGGTGCTGTGCGGGGGCGCCGCGCCCGATGGCCCGGGCTTCTACTACCTCCCGACCGTGCTGACCGGCATCACCCCCGACATGCGGGTGCACCGCGAGGAGGTCTTCGGCCCGGTGGCCACCCTCTACCGGGTGCCCGACATCGACGCGGCGATCGAGCTGGCCAACGGCACGGAGTTCGGGCTCGGCGCGAACGCGTGGACTAACGACGAGGCGGAGCGGGAGCGGTTCATCGGGGACCTCGCGGCGGGGATGGTCTTCATCAACGGGAACGTGACCTCCTACCCGCAGCTGCCGTTCGGCGGGATCAAGCATTCCGGTCACGGCCGGGAGCTGTCGTACCACGGCATCCGCGAGTTCTGCAACACCAAGTCCGTCTGGATCGGGGCCCCGGGCCGCAGCTGAAACCGACCGGGCAAACCGGTCTTTGCGGCGGAGATACGGCCAGAAGGCCCGCTGGGTGCGTAGCCTCATGGCATGCAGATCCAGCGGGCGTCCGGACGCTCCCGCGCGGCCATCGGGGCCTGCGCGGCCGCGCTCACGGCCGGGACGATGCTCAGCGCCTGCAGTAGCGCGGCCCCGCCGCAGCCCACGGCCCGCAGCTACCTGGCCAGCTGGGCCAGCCGGGACTGGACGGCGATGCGGCGGCTCGTGGCCTCCCCGCCAGCGGACTTCGCCGCCGTCAATACCGCCGCGCTGACCGACCTGGGTGTCCGGCAGGCTAGCTACCAGGACGGGAAGCTGAAGATCAGCGGGACCAGGGCCGCCGAGCCGGTCACGGAGCGGCTGCAGATCGCGGGCCTCGGCGTGGTCAGGATCCGCACGGTGCTGCGGCTGGTGCAGCGAACGGGAAAGTGGCTGGTGCAGTGGTCACCGGCGACCATCGCGCCGGCGCTGCGGCCGGGCGGCCGGCTCTCGCTGCAGGAGACCTGGCCGCCGCGGGCGGCCATCCTGGGCGCGGGCGGCGCGCCGCTGACCACGCAGGCGCCGATCGTGACGATCGGCGTGGAGGGCCAGCGGGTCAAGCAGCCCGCGTCTCTCACCGCCGCGCTGGTGACCGCGGGCGCGACCGGGGCGCAAACCCGGGCCGCGCTGGCAGCGGCCAAGGCCCGGCCCACGTGGTTCGAGCCGGTCTTCACGGTGCCCTGGGCCCGCTACCAGCAGCTCAAGCCGACCCTGTACCCGCTGCCGGGCACGGTCTTCCAGACCACGGCAGCGCGCACGGCGATCACCGCCGGGCTGGCCGCGCACGCAGTCGGGACGGTGGGCCCGATCACGGCCGAGGAACTGCGCTCGCTGGGTGCTCCTTACACCGCCCAGAGCGTCGTCGGCCAGACCGGGCTCGAGCTGGCCGGCGAGCGTCAGCTAGCCGGCGCGCCGGGCGCGACCATCACGGTGCTCAGCCCCGGCGGCGCGATCCGGGCCACCCTGGCCACGATCGCGCCCCGGCCGGGCACGCCCGTCCGGACCACCATCGACCCCCGCATGCAGCGGGCGGCGGAGACGGCGCTGTCCGGGGAGAAGAAGAGCGCGGCCCTGGTGGCCGTCGACGCCGCGACCGGGGCGGTCCTGGCCTCAGTCAGCGTCCCGGCCTCGAGCCAGTTCGACCAGGCGCTGGCCGGCGCCTACCCGCCGGGCTCGTCCTTCAAGATCATCACCTCGACCGCGCTGATCGAGCACGGGCTGACGCCCGCGTCCGCCGCGACCTGCCCGCCGACGATCACGATCGACGGCGAGATCTTTCACAACGCCGAGGCCGCGGCGTCCGTCGGCGATCTGCGGCAGGCCTTCGCCGAGTCCTGCAACACCGCGTTCATCGGGCTGGCCACCCGCCACCTGACCGCTCCGGACTTCCCCGCCGCCGCGGCCATGTTCCGGATCGGCACCACCCCGCGGCTGGGACTGCCGGCCTTCGGCGGTTCCGTGCCGACGCCGGCCAGCGCGGCCGACCTGGCGGCCACGACCATCGGCCAGGGGCGCGTGCTGGTGTCACCGCTGGCCATGGCGATGGTCGCCGCCGCCGCCGATACCGGGACGGTGCACGCCCCGCGCCTGGTGGCCGGGGCGGCCGACGACGGGGCGCCCGCGACTACCCTGCCCGGCGCCGTCATCAGCGACCTGCACCAGATGATGGCTCAGGTGGTCGCGGCCGGCACGGCCGCGCATCAGGGGCTGCCCGCGGGAACCTACGCCAAGACCGGCACCGCTGAGTACGGCACCGGCAAGGTGCTCCCGACCGACGCCTGGCTGGTCGGCTTCCGCGGCCGGGTGGCCTTCGCGATGGTCGTGGCCAACGGCGGCAGGGGCGGCCCGACCGACGGGCCATTGGTGGCGAAGTTCCTCGACCTGCTGCAGGGCGCGGGCGGCTGAGGACGGCGGCCGCGGACGGCCAGGCGCCAGCTGGGCGGCGCCAGCTGGGCGGCCCGCCGGTCAGACCGGGGCCACCCCGATCAGGCCGTTGCGGGTGACCCGGGCGGCCAGCGCCGCCTCGTCGTCATCCTCGGTGCCGGCCGGCTGCAGCGGCAGGACCAGGTAGCGGGACTCGGCGCTGGAGTCCCAGACGTTGATCGTCACCGCGGGATCGAGCACGAAGCCGAACTCGCCCAGGACTCCGCGCGGATCCCGGACGACCCGCGAGCGGTAGGCCTCGCTCTTGTACCAGGTAGGGGACGGGCCGAGCAGCGCAAGGGGATAGCACGAGCACAGCGTGCAGACGATGACGTTGTGCGTGTCGGGGGTGTTCGCCACCACCTTGAGTCGCTGCTCCTCCAGGCCGCCGCCCATCGACAGCTCCAGCTCGGGCAGCGCCTCATTGGCATCAGCCAGCAGCCGCGCGCGGAACTCCTCGTCGCGCCAGGCCCGCGCGACCAGCCGGGCGCCGTTGGCCGGGGAGGAACGGGCGAGGAACGCCGCCAGCGCGCGATCCAGCTCCGCGGCGTCCACCAGCCCGCGCTGCTCCAGCAGTGCCTCCAGGTGCCGGACGCGCGCGGCCAACGGCGCCGCCGCCCCGGCGTGATCGCCGCTCACTGGTGCTCCGGCGAGCGCGCCGGGCGCAGGTAACTCTCCCACAAGTCGATCGTCACCGTATGGTCGCCCGCCCCGAACAGCTCCCCGGCGGCGAAGCGGACCGCGTACACCGGCTCGGGCTCGGCCGGCAGGGCTCGGGCGCGGCGGTCAGGCAGCGGATACCGGCCCTGGCCTTCCACGACCGTCCCGACCGCGCCGCGCGCGTACCGCGGCAGCCGGGTGTGATGCGCCGGGTCGATCCGGCTGGCCTGCACCCGGTCACCCGCGCGAAAGCGCCCGGCCGCCGCAGCGGCCGACTCAGCCACCAGCCAGCTCCTCCCGGGTCAGGACGCCCTTGTCGGCCAGCAGCGTGGTGATGGCGTGCAGCCACTTCTCGTAATACGACGACGCCAGGTACTCCTGCGGGGGCAGCCGCTCGATGGCGTCCCGGAACTCGTCGAGGTTGTAGACGCCGCGGCCCAGGAGGGCGCGGTTGAGCGCGAACACGTGCGCCTCCCAGTCGGCATGGAAGGGCGGCTCGTTGATCTCCTGCTGCAGCGGCGCGAAGCCCTGCATGCCGCCGACGTCGTTGATTCTCGCCATGGTTCCTCCGCCGCCAGCCTGACATGCTAGGAGCGACGGCGAAAGGACCAGAGAGGCGCTGGGGTAAGGCGGCATGACGGAGCGGATCCTCGTCCCGTCGACCCGGCCGGGCCTCAGAAGCGGGCCGCTGACGCGGCCGTTACGGCACCGGCCAGGCGCGCCGCTCCGGCGGCCGCGAACACCTCGGCGAATGTCGCAGTCCGCCGGGCGATCCGCTGGGCCGCCGCGGCCGGCAGGTCCGGGCGCAGCTCACGCGCCAGGTCGGCGCGGGACTTGTAGCCCATCCGTGGGTCGGTGCCGGCCCGGTGGACTCGCCCCGCGGTCAGGCCGTAGCGGGCCCGCGAGGTCAGCGCCGCAGCCAGTCCGCTGCCCGGATCGACCGCGGCAACCACGAGGACCCGGCTCTGCAGGCCGTCGATCAGGTTCTCGATCAGGGTCACGGCCAGGCCCGGCTCCAGGCGGTCCGCGTCGTCCATGAGCACCACGACCGGGGCCGAGGCCGACACGGCGACCACCGCGCGGGCTGCCCGGGCGGCCGCGTCGTCCGCGACGGCCGGGCCGCCGTCCCGCACCTCACCCTCGGCGGCGGTGGCAAGACCGGCCAGCAGGAAGCGGACCGACGCGGCCAGCCCGGACGCGAACAGGGTGCCCTGGCCCAGGCCGAGCCGCGCGGCGCCGCCCAGCCGGTCCAGGCACAGCAGCACGGCCGCTCGCCGCCGGACCCCGGCTTCCATCAGGCAGTCGCGCAGCGCCAGGGCCTGCGGGCCGGGCTCCCCCGGCAGCGACCGGCCGCTGATGCGTACCACCAGCGTGGCCGGGGCGTCGGCCTGGCTGATGACCGCCGCCAGCTGGTCCAGGACGGTGGTCCGCCCCCAGCCCTGCGGGACGGCCAGCAGCACCGCGCGCGAGCCGATGCCACGCTGCCCCAGGGCCTCCCACCACTGCGCGAGCTCGCTCGCCGCCGCCTCCTGCCGCCTGCCCAACATGGCCCCCAGCCTAGAAGGCCGCGGGCCGTCGCGTTGCCGAACCGGGGCCGGCCCAGTGCTGCGCCCAGGCCGGTGCCCAGGTGGCGGCGTCCCGGTGGTTGGGCTGGCGGCGGCTGAGGTAGCTGCGAAGGGTGGTCAGGGCGGGATGGCTGTTGTCACTGCGCCAGATCAGTGAGTGCGGGTAGACCGGGTCGGGTCGTGCACGGCAATGCGCCGCAGGCCGTAGTCGGCGGGCCAGACGAGCCGGGTCCGCTCGCCGACGAAGGTCGCCAGGGCCGGGGAGCCGGCGAGCACGTCCAGCAGGGGCTCTGTGCCGAAGTGGGGGCCGGTGGGATCGATGCTGAGCCCGAACGCGGCGGCCAGCTCGTCGTAGTACGCGGCCCACTCGGTTCCGGCGACGAGGCCGGGCATCCAGATCCAGTGCCCGGCCAGCTCGGCGGGCGTGACCGCGGCGGCGGCGGCGAACTCGTGAGCCGGTCCGGTCAGGAGCTGGACGGGCTCGTCAAGGACCCGGACGGCCTCGATGCCGTCGGGGAAGTGCCGCGCGGGCATGGTGACGGCGCGGAACGACGCGTCGATCGCGGCAGACTGGACGGCGGCGATGGCCGCGTCGGCGTCGAAGAGGGTGACGACATCGAGCTCGGCCTCGGGATGGGCGCGGTGGAAGTCGCGCAGCAGGCCGGCCGGCGCGAGCCGCCGGCCGATCACGTCAACGCGCAGCGCGCGGCGGCCGGGCCGCACGGCGGCGGCGGCCCGCTCTGCGGCCTGGAGAAGATCACGGGCGCGGGGCAGGAACGCCTGCGCGTCGCTGGTGAGCCGGGCTCCGCGTGCCGTGCGGGTGAACAGCCGCACCCCGAGATCCTGCTCCAGCCCGGCGATGCGCTTGGAGACGGCCTGCTGGGTGATCGACAGGTCAACGGCGGCTTCGGAGAACTGGCCCGCGTCAGCCACGGCGACGAACGTGCGCACGGCAGCGAGATCCACGCCGACTGACCTTAATCGCACAACGGCCGGTTGTGGCTCGCCTCCGGGTAGTTGTTTGATCCGCCGGCCTCCGGCTCGCTGGATCGGGCTGGGCCGCTTCAGCGGTCCGGGCCAGACAGCGAGGGGCGGGCTGGGCATGACGGCGAGGCGGTCGCTCGGGCGGCAGTTCGGGTGGCTCTGGGCGGCGTACGCGGTCAGCACGTTCGGTACCTGGCTCGCGTTCGACGCGTTCCCCCTGCGTTCGCGCTCGGCTGGCTCAGCTTCGCCCAGCTCCTGGTGGTGTCGGTCATCGTCGCCGCGGCCGACGTCGCCTTCAGGGCGGCCAGCGGCGCTTGCCTGCAGGCGCTCCTGCGGCCGGCCGACCTGCTGGCCGCGAACGGGCGGCTGGAGTCCACCGCCTGGACTGCCACCGCGCTCGGACCGCCGCTCGGCGGGGCCGCGATCGGGCTGCTCGGCCCGGTGACGACCGTGGTGGCCGATGCGGCCAGCTACCTGCTCTCGGCGGCCGGGATCCGCGCGATCGGCGGCCCGGAGCCGCAGGCCGGGCGAGCCGGCGCGCCGCCACTGCGGGCCGGCGACCTGCTCGACGGGTGGCGCTACATCCTGACCCACCCTGCCCTGCGCCCGCTGCTGGTCAACACGATTCTCGTCAACGGCCTGATCATGGCCACCTCGCCGCTGGTCGCCGTCCTCATGCTCGGCCGCCTCGGGTTCGCACCGTGGCAGTACGGCCTCGCGTTCGGAGCGCCCTGCGTCGGCGGCCTGATCGGCTCACGGCTGGCCCGCCGGCTCGCCGCACGGTTCGGGCAGCACAGGGTCATGCTCACCGCCGGGGCGGTGCGCGCGTGCTGGTCGGGCGGGCTGGCCTTCATCCGCCCCGGCGCGGCTGGGATGGTGCTGGTCATCGCCGTCCAGCTCGGCCTGGTCACCTGCATGGGCGTGTTCAACCCGGTGTTCGCTACCTACCGGCTCGAGCAGACTGAGACGGACCGGGTCGCCCGCACCCTGGCCGCGTGGTCAGTCACCAGTAACCTCACCATCGCAGCCCTGACCGCCCTGTGGGGCCTGCTGGCCAGCATCACCAGCCCGCGCGCCGCCATCGCCATCGCCGGCCTGCTCATCCTGGCCACCCCGCTCCTGCTCCCCCGACGCGAGCCAGCGCACGGATCAGGCCACCAGCGTCGGCTCGTCCGGGGCGGACAGGCTCAGCACGGCGCCGGCCACCGCGGGCGAGGCGGTGAGCCGGGCTTCCAGGGCCCGCAGCCGCAGGGCCAGGTGGGATTCGGTGTCGTCGCCGGTGAGATCGACATCGCCGATCACCGAGACCATCCGGGGCCCGACGATCTCCAGCCGCAGGTAGGTGACGCGGGCCACCTCCGGCGCGGCGAGCAGCGCCTGGAGGGTAGCCGCACGGACGCGCGGGTCGGCCTCCTGGCCGACCAGGAACCGCAGGTTGCGGTTGATGAGGAGGATCGCGACGGCGGCGAGCAGCAATCCGATCAGGATCGACCCGGCGGCGTCGGGAATCGGGGAGCCGGTCAGCTGGTGGGCGCCGAGCCCGGCGGCCGCGATGACCAGGCCGGTCAGGGCGGCGGAGTCCTCGGCGAACACGGCCCGCAGCGTGGGGTCGGAGGTGGCCAGGACGTGCTCGATCAGGTCCCG
Source organism: Streptosporangiaceae bacterium (assembly GCA_036510065.1). GTDB lineage: Bacteria > Actinomycetota > Actinomycetes > Streptosporangiales > Streptosporangiaceae > DASUBV01. The sequence continues at coordinate 28,691 of DATCEO010000098.1, forward strand.
CTGCATCGACGCGGCCTCGGCCCTGGCCTGCCGGACCGACTGCAGGAAGGAGATGGCCTCCAGGACGAAGGAGACGGCCAGCACGATATAGCCGACGGCAAAGTAGCTGGCTGGCGACGGCGTGATGAGTTCCTGGATGCCGCGCAAGACTGACACCACCGCGCCCGCCACGAACAGCCCAATCGCGGCGAACAGCGACCAGACGTAGGCCTCCCGGCCGTGCCCGAACGGATGGGTCAGGTCGGGCGGCTGGCGAGACCGCCGGTCGGCGATCAGCAGGAAGACCTCGTTGCCAGCATCAGCCCAGGAATGCGCCGCCTCGGCCAGGATCGAGGCCGACCCGGTCACCGCCCCGGCGACCGACTTGGCCACGGCAATGAGCACGTTGATCCCGAGGGCGACCAGCACCGTCGTGAGGCTCTCAGAGCCCCCGGGACCACCCGTCCCGGGCACCCCCGTCAGGAGGTCGTGAGCCGGGCGCAGGCTCCTTTCGGCCGGGCCGGGTACCGGAGCCTGCTCGCTGTCCTGTTCGCGTGCCATCAGCCAGTGTTAACACATTGGCCCGGCCGGCCGGGTATCGGTCCAGGCGCTCGCGGAGGGTTACCATCGGAGCAGACAGCAGCAGGCACCGGGAGGGCTCCGTGCGAATCAGCCTCCCCGACCTGGTGGCCCTGCTGTACCGGGCGGACTGGACGCGGCTGAGCCTGTCGGCCACGCTGACCTGGAGCCGCGACCCCGCCGTCGACTGGCAGCTCACGCAGCGGAAGCTGGCTGAGGTGCGGCAGGTATTCGGCCCGCTGCCGAGGGTCGGGCTGTTGCCTGACTGGCAGCCGGACGATGCCAACGGCGGGCTGCAGCAAGGTGAGCAGCAGGTCCTGCTGGCGCCTGGCGGCCGCTACCGGATCGAGACCGACGATGGCCACCTGGTCAGCGTCGGCGACGGTGCCCAGAGCTGGCCGGTCGAGGCGGCGCACGGCGGGCGGCTGCCAGCGGTGGGACCGGGCGGGTCGTTCTTCGGCCTGGTCGCGCCGCAATGGCTGCTGGCCTGTTACGAGCTGACGATCACCGGCGAGCAGCTGGCGGTCGGGCGGCCCGCCATCCGGGTGCTGGCCACGCAGCGGGCGGTCCCGCAGCGGCGCCGCGGTGGCGAGTTCCACCTGCTGGATCGCGTCGAGGTGCTGGTGGATGCGGAGTTTGGCATCCTGCTGGGCAGCGAGCTGACCTTCGAGGGGCGAGCCTGGAAGACCGCCGGGCTGCGGGACCTGATCACTGACCCTGCGCAGGCCGCCGAGCCGGGCCGGTTCGCGCTCCCGGGCCCTCCGCCGGACGCCGGCGACGAGCCCGCGGCCGCCGCGCGGACGGGGCTCGGCTGGCAGGTCGTCGGCGCGGCCGCCGGCGCGGCGGGCAGCGCGATGGGCTTCGCCATCCAGCACGCCCCCCGGCGGCAGGCAGTCTGGCCGTCCGATGATGAGCCCGCCATGCCGCGCGATGCGGAGCTGAGCGCGGCGGAGTGGGCATTCCGCAGCCGCCCGGCGACACGCTGGTCAAGCTGCTGTACGGCCCCGTCCGGCCCGCCCTCGGGTTCACCGCGGAGCTGCATCAGTGGGTCGACGGCGAGGTCATGCTCGAGCGCGCGAACACGGTCCGGATGACGCTGCCGTCGCCGCTGGAGGGAATATTCGGCCCCGATGCGCTCTGGGAGGCGGTCGGCGAGCGGATGGGGGACTATGGCGGGCACCGCGTCGCCCGGCTCCGCGTCCGGGCGCCCGACCGGTATCGCGTGGACTACCTGTCCGGCGACTGGGACAAGCGGTACGCCAGCATCGCCTGCGTTGGCGAGCACACCAGCAAGCTGTTCACCGATCGCGTCGCCACCGGGCCTGCGACACCGCCGGAGCCCGATCTTGCCGCCCTCCTTGATCCGGCGTGGCTGCTCAGCGGGTGGCGGCTGCTGTCGTCCAGTCCGGTCACCGTCAGGGGCCGGGCCGGGTTCCGGCTGCTGGCGGAGGTCACCGGAACCGGCGAGGACAACACCGGCAACAGCTTCGCCGCCGCGGAGGCCATCGCGGATGCCGAGCTCGGGATCCTGCTGCGCCAGACGGCCTACGTCGGCGAGCATCCGGCCGTGCGGACCGAGCTGCGCCAGCTCATCGTCCGCGACGGGGACACCGCTGAGGATTTCCGCATCGAGCCGACCCCGCGGCAGCGCGCCGTGGCCGACTCTGGCGGCCCGCTGGGCGACCGGAACCTGCCCCTGGTGGTGGAGACGGCGGGCACGGCGGCCGGGCTGGCAGTCGCCGGAGCCGTGGCCGGCGCTGTCGCGCTGACGGGATGGCTAGGCAAGCACCGCCCGCGACGGGACCAGCCGTAGCGGCTGCCGCTTCGGCAGGCAACCGTTACCTCCCCTCATCCTCCGCGGGTGAACTCCGGCGCCCGGCCGCCGCGGGTCACCTTCCGCTGGGTGGACCGCCGGCCGCTGGGCATGCTGGCGCAGGTCCAGGAGCACATGCGATCAGGAGAACCGCTGCGCAGCCCGGCGACCCCGGGGGGGCGCCGAGGGGGGTTGTTCCAGTGATCCGCAGAGGCCTTGTCATGCTCACCGCCGCCGCCAGCATCGCGCTTATCGCCATCACCCTGCCGTCCGGGCTGGCCGCGGCCGGCCCGAAGACATCGCGCACGGCGGCCGGGGCGATGCCGCCCCCGGCCCGGCCCGGCACCATCACGGCCGGGCTGCACATCCAGATGACTCCGGCGCAGGCCTCGGGCGCAGCCAAGCGCTGCGCCTCGTGGGCCCGCAAGGCCGGCTTTGCCGGCCATGGCCGCAACAGCCACCTGGTCACCGCCGTCGCCATCGGCATGGCCGAGTCCGGCTGCGACGCGTCAGCCTGCTTTAACAACACCACCGGCGACGAATGCACCCCCTGGGGCACCCGGCACAGCCGCGACTCTATCGACCGCGGGGCGTGGCAGATCAACAGCCATTACTGGCGGAATGTCAGCAACTGGTGCGCCTACCGGGGCCCGTGCAGCGCACGCCGGGCCTACGAGCTGGTCTCGGCGGACGGCACGTACTTCAAGCCATGGCAGACCTACCTCACCGGCGCCTACCGGCGTTACCTGCCGGCCGCCCGTGCCGCCGTGCGGGCGCTGCTGGCGCCTCGGCTGGCCGTCCAGGCCGTCAGGCCGCGGTCGCGGGTGGACAGCAGCCGCGCGCGGCCGTCGTTGAGGGGCGTGGGCTCGCGGAACGGCGCGGCGCCGGGCGGCAGCTCGCGGCGTATGTAGTACTCCTGGTCCCGGAGCTGGCGCACGATGGCCGGGATGATCTCCCGGTAGGCCGCCCAGATCGACGGGTAGGCAGGCGCGCAGTCGTGCCTGATCTCCTCGTGCAGCTCCGCGAGCCGGTAATACGGGACCATCGGGAACATGTGGTGCTCGACGTGGTAGTTCATGTTCCAGTAGAGGAACCGGTTGACCACGTTCATCTGCACCGTGCGGGTGCTGAGCCGGTGGTCGAGCACGTTCTCGCCCAGGCCGGCGTGCTGGGTGAGCGCGTAGGCGCTGAGCAACCAGGCGCCATACAGGCGCGGTCCGCCGATGAGCAGCACCGGCAGCCAGGATCCGAGCGTGATCGCCAAGGCGATGGTGGCGGCATAGACCGCGAGGTGGATCCGGGCCGTCCGGTAGACCCTCCGCTCGGGCTCCGGGACCTAGTCGGCCTCGTCAGCCGTGAGCCGGCCGGCCGCGTGCAGGAACATCAGCCGGAAGGCGAGCGGGACGTCCACGAGCCCGGCCAGGTTGACCAGCAGCCTGGCTAGCCGCGCCGGACGCATGGCCGCGATCTCCGGGTCCCGGCCGAGCACCAGAGTGTCGGTGTGGTGCCGTGCCCGGACTCGTGCCAGCGGGAGTCGGATGTCGATCCGTACAGGACGCCGCAGGCGAGGAAGAACGGACCGCCCACCAGCTGCCCCACAACGTGATGCCGATTCCGGCGAAACCGGCTATCAGGCCGATCCAGATAGCGGGTCCCGTACGGCCGGGTAGTCGGAGCGCCGCATCAGCTCCTTCATCCGCCGGCGCGGCACGTCGCTGCGGAACCACTGGCCGCCAGCCAGGCCTGCCGCCGCAGCCGCCAGGTTCTCGGGGCCCGCGAGGCTGTACCGCGCCAGCCGTTCCCTGCCCATTCCCGACCACCTCTTCGCGCTGACCCGCGCGCCGCGGGGCTCAGGAGCTCGTGGCGGGCTGCACAAGCTATTGAGAGCCCAGACCAGCGACCCTGTCAAGAAGCTGGGGCCACGCCTGGGAGTCCGGTACAACGGTGTGACAGATTTGCCTGCAGCGGCTTCGGCGCGCCGCCGACGTGAGGCTGCAGCTGGCGGGCTGAACAGGGGGTCCTGTGACCGGGCACGATCTGGACGACCAGGGCCCCGAGGCGGCCAACGGCCTCGGGTGGTTCCTGGACCGGCAGGGCGACGTGAGCGGCGCGCGGGCCGCCTTCCAGCAGGCCATCGACTCGGGCCACCCGGACGCGGCGCCCTGGGCGGCTGTCTTCCTGGGGATGCTGCTCGACCGGCAGGGCGACATGAGCGGCGCGCGGGCCGCCTACCAGCAGGCCATCGACTCGGGCCACCCGGACGCGGCGCCGGAGGCGGCCATCTCCCTGGCCATGCTGCTCGACCGGCAGGGCGACGTGAGCGGCTCGCAGGCCGTCATCCAGCACGCGGCCGGATCCGGCCACCGGGAGGCGGCCCCGCGCGCGGTCGGCTTCCTGGGGGTGCTGCTGGCCAGGCAGGGCGACGTGACCGGGGCGCGGGCCGCCTACCAGCAGGCGATCGACTCCGGCCACGCCGACGCCGCGCCCCTGGCGGCCTGCTCCCTCGGACGGCTCCTGGACAACCAGGGGGACCTAGCCGGCGCGCACGCCGCGTACCAGCAGGCCATCGACTCCGGCCATCGCCAGGCCGGTCCCCGGGCGGCCGGCTACTTCGGGGCGCTGCTGGCCAGGCAGGGCGACGTGACCGGCGCGCGCGCGGCCTACCAGCTCGCGATTGACTCTGCGGAGCCAGACGTGGCTCCCTGGGCGGCCAGCAACCTGGGCGACCTGCTGGCCGAGCAGGGCGACGTGGCCGGAGCGCGCGCCGCCTACCAGCTCGCGATCGACTCCGGGCACCACGATGCGGCACCGCTGGCGGCCAGCGGGCTCGGCGACCTGCTCGGCGGGCAGGGCGACGTGGCCGGGGCGCGGGCCGCCTACCAGCAGGCGATCGACTCCGGCCACGCCGACTGGGCGCCGTGGGCGGCGCTCGACCTGGGGGCATTCCTGCAGGAGCAGGGGGACCTGGCCGGCGCGCGCGCTGCCTTCCGGCAGGCCATCGACTCCGGGCACCACGACGCGGCCGCACTGGCCGCCGGTAATCTCGCGCAGCTGCCCGATGAGCCACCCGGTCACGGCACCGGCCACTCCCCTGATTCCCCCGACTCCCCCGATTCCCCGATCGGGATGAGCAACCGTGACCGGGTCAGCAGCGGGCTGGAACTCCTGGCCGCGGGCCTTGGCCCCTTTGTGCAGGCGGTGGCATCGCCCAGCGGCCGGGACTGGGCCGAGATGCTCGCGGCCCGCGACAGTGCCCGGTTCGGCGGCAAGCACCGCTACTCGCTGTCCAATCCCCGGTTCCTGCTCCGGGTGCTGACCGAGGAGTTCGGGGCGTTCAAGGCTCAGCTCTCCCAGGTCGAAAGGGGATTTGCCAGCGAGCTGCGCGAGACCGGCAACAGGTGGGCGCACCACGAGCCGATGTCGGCTGACGACACCTACCGGGCGCTCGACACGATGGAGCGCCTGCTCACCGCCGTGGGCGCCGCCGAGCAGGCCAGCCAGGTGCGCGAGATCCGATCGGGCTTGCTGACGCCGCCGGGCCGGTGACCGCGCCTGATTCCGAGACCCCCGCGCCTGCCTGCAGCGCTCAGAGTGGGCATGGTGCGAGGGGGGCCGTCGTCGGCCAGGGCCCCCGCCAAGGTGGGTCAGGCCCCTCTCGCACGCAGCAAAGTCGTGCCCGGGATCCTGGCCGCGTCCCGGGCGCGTCACGCCAGCGGCCTGGCGCTCGCTGATCGTCCGCATACTCGTCACTGGGTCAAGAGGCAGCCGCATCCTCTATCCCCGCAGCAGGCCGGGCACGATGCTCTGGCCCTCGGTTCCGGCAAGTGGGAGGATGAGGCCGTGGGGGATGACAGGGACGCCGAGCTCGCCGACACACTGGCGGAGGTGGGCCGGCGCGTCGGGCAGGCCATGACTGATGCGCTGGAGCGCATCCGGCCTGCCTTCGACGCGCTCGCCGAGGTGGCGAGCCGTCCTGAGGTCCGGGCCGTCATCAGGCGCGCCGAGAAGGCGATGCAGCGCAGGCCCTGCCTGTGCTTCTGCTCGCGGGCGCATCCGGCTGATCACGGCATCTGCGAGGTTCTCGGAGCGGTGATTACGGGCCAGTACAGCTCGGGCCTGCTGGGCAACGTCGACGTGCCGTTGTGCGCCCCGTGCGCGGCGGCCAGGGCCGCGCACGAGTTCGCTGGGTAATGCTCGCTTAGTGGTTCCCCTCGCTGAGCGGATCAGCCGGGCAGCTTGGACGCGAGAACGTCGATCGGCTTATTGTCCGGCGGGGAAGCCAGCAGCTCGCCCGCGCGCTCCATCAGGGCCGCGGCTATCGGGCTGTCGAGATGGGCCTGCCGGGCTGCGGCGTCCGGGAAGAAATCGACGATGCCGAAGGTCGACTCGCTGATCTTGATGGCGAACCAGGCCGTCGTGCCCGGCTCGGCTTCGGCCAGCGGCTGAGCAATTTCCAGCACCTGGACAGCGCGCCGCGGCCTGGCGGACTAGCGCCACCTGCCCCAGGGGGGCCGGGCTGGTGGCGCTAGTCCTGGCCCGCGGCGAGGTGCCGGCCGAAGAAGCTGAAGATCTTCTCCCAGCCGTCCATGGCGGCCTCTGGCCGGTACATCGGGGTGTGATAATAGAAGAAGCCGTGGCCGGCGCCGTCGTACCGGTAGAACTCATGCTCCTTGCCGTGCCGCTTCAGCTCCGCCTCGAGCAGATTCACCTGCTCCGGGCTCGGATGCTGGTCGTCGTTGCCGAAGATGCCGAGCAGCGGCGCCGTGAGGTCAGCGATGTAGTCGATCGGCGCGACCGGACGGGCCGGCGAAAGCTCTTCCTGGGACATGACGACGCCGCCGCCCCACAGGTCAGCGACCGCATCGAAGCCGGACAGCCGGGACGCCGCCAGCAGCGCGTGACGGCCGCCCGAGCAGGTGCCGACGATCCCGGCCCTGCCGTTGCCCGTGGGTCCGGCCTTCAGCCACCTCAGCGCGGCCTCGCAGTCGGCCACCACGCTGTCATCGGCGACCCCGCCCCGGGCGCGGACCTCGGCCGCTACGTCGTCGGGGGTGCCATGGCCGAAGCGGCAGTAAAGGTCCGGGCAGATGACGCGGTACCCGTGCCGCGCCAGCCGCTCGCAGAACTCCCGGTAAAAGTCATCCCAGCCGGGCAGGTGGTGCACCGCGACGATCCCCGGCACCGGCTCGTCGCCGATCGGCGTGGCCACCCAGGCGTGAATGTCGTCCCCGCCGCCGCCCGGAAAGGTGACCACCTCCGCCGCGACACCCCCAGCCGCGTCAGTGCGAAACGAGTTCCACATGGCTATCTCCTTCGGTCGGCTTCCGGTCGGCTTCCACCGTAACGAAAACCCCCGCTCGCGGCCGGCCGGCTCTCCTCAGGGCGCCTCGACCTCCGACCTGATCACCCGGCTGCGGGAGGCGGTGATCCCGGCCGCCTTGCACGGCAGCGAAGCTGAACGTGCTGGTCGGCGGCCAGACCGCGCTGGCCGACGACGTCGGCCGTACATCCGAGGGACTAAGTCCGGCAGCACGAAGTGCGCCTTCAGGCCGATGAAAAGCCGCCGCCCTTTCCCTAGGTTGGAAGTCATGAATCATCTGATCCTCACGTACGGGTATTTCGCCATCGCCCTGTTCGTGGGTGCCGAGAGCGTCGGGGTGCCGGTGCCGGGCGAGACGGCTCTGATCGCGGCGGCCATCTATGCCGGTCACACCCACCAGCTCTCCGTCTGGATGATCTTTGCCGTGGCCGCGGCGGCGGCGATCATCGGCGACAACATCGGCTTCTGGATAGGCGGCACCGGCGGCTACCGCCTGCTGCGCCGATACGGCCGCTATGTCCGCCTGGACGAGGCCAAGCTGAAGATCGGCCGGTACATTTTTGACCGGCACGGGGGCAAAGTCGTGTTTTTCGGCCGGTTCGTTTCGGTGCTCCGCACGTACGCCGCGTTCCTGGCCGGCGCTAACCGCATGCGGTGGCCGAGGTTCCTCGTGGCCAACGCGACCGGCGGCCTAGTCTGGGCCGCCGTCTTCGCCCTCGGGGCCTACGGCGCCGGCAGCGCGTTCAGCAAGGCATCCGCCACCATCAACCTGGCCCTCGGCGCGGCCGCTGTGGTCGTTATCGCGGCCACGATCCTCATTGTCCGGCGGCAGGCGGCCAAGCTGGCCCGGCGAGCCGAGGCCGCCTACCCGGGCCCCCTCTGGGATGACGGCAAGTCGCTGACGACCGCGGGATCCGGGGCGTCGTCAGGCCGCGGCTAACGTGACGGCCGTCGGCGGCTTCGAGCGGGCCACGGTCGGCTGGTTCGACCCGGCAGCCCGGCAGTGTCGTTCGGGCCACTAGCTAGCCGGGCCACGGCTGCCGCTTGAGCCTCCTCCGTCAGGAGCTCGCGCTGCACGTCATCCCGGCTACACAGGCGGTAGGGCCGGATCCTCAGCCGCCTCCAGCCACTTCTGAATGGAACGGAACACTTTATTCTGATAGGATGAGCGGAACGATTCGCTCAATTCCAGATGCGGGCCGAGGTTCCTGGTGGAACCGCGGCGCCGGCCACTACGCCAGCAACCAGGAGACATGATCACCATGTGGACCGTTATCACCGAAGCGCTCGACATGCTCCGTGCGGCCGGCGCCGCCGTCACCCCCGCGCAGCTCGGCGCGCCAACCCCGTGCACGGAATGGACCGTGACCCAGGTGCTGCAGCACGCGGCCGGCGATCAGCTGGCCTGGGCGGCGGCGCTCGGAACCGGCAGCGGGCCGGCGGACGACCCGTTCAGCCCGTCCGGACGGCTGCGCACCAGTGTGGACGATCTGCTGGCACCGGCGATCGCCACCGCCGCGACGGCCTGGGCGGCGGTGCCGCCCGGAGCCGAGCCGGTGTCGACCCCGCTGCCGCAGGGGGCCCTGCCGGCCGCGACCGCAGCGGCGGCCTGCGCGCTCGACGCCGCCATCCACGCCTGGGACATCACCTCAGCCCTCGGCCGGCCCTCCGCACTCACCCCGCAGCTGGCCGCGGTGCTGCTCCCGGCCGCCCGCGCCATCGTCGAGCCGCTGCGCCAGTACGGTGTCTACGCCCCCGCGCTCGCGCCCGAGGCCGGCGACGACGAGGCGGCCGAGCTGCTGCGCTATCTCGGCCGCGATCCCGGCTGGCGCCGCTGACCGGCCAACCACGGTGCTTGCCAACCACGGTGCTTGCCAACCACGGATCCGGTAAACCGCGGGGGGTTGCTGTCCGTCTAGTGACGGAAAGCACATTTCGGTAGGCGTGCGGGAGCGTAGGGCGCAACGCCCCAGCGGCAAGGAGAAGAAGGTACCCATGGCAGCTACGCTTCAGGAGATCCTGCTTGCGCCGGAGATCAGGCCACAGGTGATCGCCGACTGCTACCAGCTGATTAAGCGGGAGGTCGCCGAGAAGTCAGGGATCTCCGGGACCGCCGTCAAGCTGGCCTATAAGACGGTGAACATGTTCATGCCGGGCCACGTCCGGCACATGGTCGAGTCGCTGCTTCCGCAGATCGCCGACAAGCTTGAGCCGTTCTGGGCGGACTTCGGCACCTCAGGCGGCTCCCAGTTCGGCGACTACCTGGCCAAGCGCGGCGACGAGGTGTCGCAGGCGCTGCTCTCGGTGACCGACGCCCGGGCGGCGGCCTCCGGCCGTCCGACGGTCATCAAGGCCTATCGCAGCGTCCGGGGCAGCGCCGCCCGGCACATCGAGGCCGCCCTCCCCCAGGTCGGCGACCTGGTACTGAAATACGCCCCCTGACCGTCCCCGCGCGGCGCCATGTCCTGGCCCGGGCCGAGTGCACCAGGGCGGGCGTCGCGCCTGCCGGTCAGGACAGCAGCCGGGTCCAGTCGTCCGGCCTAATCTCACCGGTCTGGCTCAGGTCGGCTGACGCCTGGAATCGCAGCACGGCCTGGCGGGTGTGCTCCCCGTAGATCCCGTCGGCCCAGGCCGAGCTCGGGTCGGTGACGCCGGGCACGAGCCCTTTCCGGATCAGGGCCTGCTGGATCTGGCGCACCCAGCCCTGGTCGGCCGGATTGTGGCCGCCGCGGGAGACCGGAGGGCCAGCAATGAGGCCGAAGTAACTGCCGGGCGGCAGCGGCCAGCCGGGGGCGTGGCCGGGCAGCGCGGGCTGGACGGGGACATGGGGCGCCGGGACAGCGGCCCGCAGGCTCTCCAGCACCCCAGGGTAGGCCCAGTTCAGGTCGGCTGCCATGCCGCCGGGGTAGATCGTCCCGCCGTTCCACTGGTAGAAGTGCGGCCATCCCTGCGCCACCTCGGCGTCGGCGGGCGGGGACCCGGCCAGCCACAGCCACTCAGCCTTAGCGCCGGCCCGCGCGGCCTGGATGAAGTCCCGGAAGCCGTACGCGCCGGTGCGCCGGCGGCCCACGACCGAGGCCGCGCCGTCCAGGTAGGACATCGCGGTGGCCTCGGAGATGCCCTTGGACGCCAGCCAGCCGTCGCAGCAGAAGAAGATCGGCAGGCTGTCGGGGTAGCCGATCGAGCGGGCGTCGGCCAGCGCCCGCCGGGCCATGGCGACCCCGCCGTCGTAGCCGCCCGCAGCATCCATGCCGTCCAGCTCGGCCACCAGCAGGACCATGCGGCCGCTGCTGACCAGCGCGTGATACCTGCCGGGGTAGTGCGAGATGCACTTCGGGTTGTCCGGCCACCCGATGTAGCGGATCAGGAAACGGATGTCGTACTGACCGAACCGGTCCAGCTCCGCTGGTGACAGCTCACCAGCGGAGTAGTCAGCGCCGTAAGTCACCTTCATGGCGGGTCCCCTATGCGTTCGTCGGCCTGGCTGGCCTGGTGACGTCAGCGTGCCGGGTAACGGGCGGGCAGCGCATCGGCAGAATTGCGCACGGGGACCCGCGGGAATTGACTACGCGCCTGCTGCGGCGCTGGTCGTGGAGACGGCCGCCGAGGCGCGGCCCCGGATCAGCTCCGCGCCGCCTCGGCCTCGATGTTGTCGCTGGCGGTCTCCCGCGGCAGGCCGAAGAACGGCGAGCGTAGCCCGAACCGGGCGACCAGCATCAGGATCAGGCCGATGATCACCACGCCCACCACCGACCAGCGCTGGACGCCCGGCGCGTTCATCAGCGACTTGACCACGATCCAGACCAGGAATCCGGAGGCGGCCAGCGGCAGGAGGCCCAGGGTCAGGGCATCGCGCGCGCCGCTGAATACCCGGCGCCGGTAGAACACCATGGTGGCCAGCGCGGTGAGGACGTAGAACGCGGCGTAGAGCAGCCCCGTCACGTTGATGAGGTCACTGAAGGCGTTCTGGACCGAGGTGGCCAGCAGGTACACCCAGAGCGCCGCGATCAGGACCAGGCCCACGACCAGGGTGGCAGCCGCAGGGGTGGAGAACCGCCGGGACACGGTGGCCAGGAACTCGGGCAGCACCCGGCGCGTCGCCATCCCGTAGACGATCCGGGCGATGACCACGATGCCGCAGAGGGTGGCGGCGATCACCGACAGCGCCAGGGCCAGCGCCATCACCTTGGCCCAGCCGCCGCCGGCGAGCTGCTGGATCACGTAGACCGGCGCTGACGTCGCATTGGCCTGGAGCTTGGCCGGCGATACCCCGCCCTGCAGGCCGACGGTGCCCAGCGTGAAGATGAGCGCCAGCAGGAACACGGCCATCATGGCCGCACGGCCCGGGTTGAGGCGGCGGTGCTTGACCTCCTCGTTGACATAGATGGTGGCGTCCCAGCCGGTGTACATGAACACCGCCAGCAGGAAGCCGCTCGCGGCGCTGCCCTTGCCGCCGATCCCGCTCAGGGTGAACCAGCCCCGGCTGATCGGGAACGTGCCGGGATGATGACTGATCACCGCGATGAGCACGAAGATTGAGAAGGCGATGAGGATGCCGTACTCGAAGGCCGCCAGGCCCACCTGCGTGCGGGCGGTGAGGCGGATGCCGACAATCGCGATCACCAGCAGGACGGCGGACACGCCGGTCGCGATGAGGACATTCGGCCACTTGGCCGAGGCGTTGGAGCCGAAGACGGCCAGGACCGACGGTGCCAGGACCACGACGCCGCTGACCGAGCCGATGAGGCTGCCGGCGATCATCAGCCAGCCGGTCATGAAGCCGAGATACGGGTTGATCGCCCGGCCGACCCACTCGAATGAGGCACCGCAGTTGGCATTCCACATGTTCAGGCGGCGGTAGGCATTGGCGATGATCAGCATGGGAATCGCCGTGATCAGGATGACCGGCCCGCTGCCGTAGGCGGTGACGGCGACCAGCGCGGCCATTGTCAGCCCGACCGAGACAACCGGCCCGGCATTGGCCATGCCGATGATGGTGTCCTGGGCCGCCCCGATCGCATCCGGTTCCAGCCTGGCCGCTGGCGCGGTGGCCGCGGGCCGACTGACGGCAGATTGTTCGGTCATTGTCGTCCTTGTCGTGTCGGCCCACGGCTGAAGACTTCGCGCGGGCAGCGGAAAAGAGTCCCGGGCGTGCTCAGCGCCAGGACATGACGGCGCGCAGCCGCGCCCCCGGCCGTTCTGGAGGTGACCGCGTCCAATAAGCAGCTGGGGCCAGCGCGACGCATGCGCATATTGGTCATGGGCGGATCATAGCGTTTCTTATCGCCATGTAGAGCGACAAGCTCGCACTCAGGATTCGGATAGCCATGGCAGCGGGCCCGACCAGCGACTGGTCGCCGACACCGCCGAACGCGACTCGCCCGCCGCCCGGCTGCTGCCGATCCTGGCGGCTGGGACGCCAGCATCTCCATGAGTCGGTCGGGCCACTGACCGCACCCGCTCCCCGCGGGCCCGCTGGCCAGGCGGCGCTTGGTGACGTCCACGACCGATGACGTTCAGTACTCCGTAGCCTGTTATTTACCCCTGCGCTCCAGAATGCTGATGTGATGTCGGACCTGGCGCCATTCTGGTAGTAACGCCATTCACCGGCAGCCGCCAGCCCGGGGCCGGGCCGCAGCTCGAGGAGCTCGAAGGAGGAGGTCCGGCCATGGTGCGGATGCACGTCCCGGGAACTCTCGCAGTGGTAGCAGGCACCGCGCTCGCGCTGGCGGCGGTGGTCCCCGCCGCGGCGACGCCAGCGCGGCCGGCCAGCTCCGGCCGGGCCGCACGGCAGCAGGTCGCGGCGGCACCCGGTGCCTGCGTCCTGGGGCCGGACCGGTCCGTCCGGCACGTCGTCTACCTCCAGTTCGACAACGTGCACCTCAGCCGGGATAACCCGAACGTCCCCAGCGACCTGCAGCAGATGCCCGCCCTGCTGCATTTCCTCACCGGCAACGGCACGCTCGTGACCCACGAGCACACGCCGCTGATCGCGCATACGGCCGACGACATCGTCACCTCCGAGTCGGGCCTGTACGGCAGTCACCAGGGCATGCCGATCGCGAATACGTACAACTACTACCGGCCGGGCGGGACTACTGATACGGCCGGCTCGTTCGCCTACTGGACCGACCCCCATCGTGGACTACAACACCGGGCTCGCCTCCCGCCCGGTCGGCGACCGCACCCCGACCATGGTCAGCGCTAACGGGAAGAACGCGCCGGCGCCGTGGGTTCCCTACACCCGCGCGGGCTGCAAATTCGGCGCGGTCGCCAGCGCCAACACCGAGCTGGAGAACACCCTGCCCGACGTGCCGCACGTCTTCGGCGCGAATTCCCCCCAGGCCAGGGAGGCCGAGAACCCCCAGCTGCAGGGCAAGGCCGCGGCTGACTTCATGGGCCTGGCCGTGCACTGCGCCCGCGGCTCGGCCACCTGCGGGACAGGCGCGCGGCCGGACGTGCTGCCCGGTGAGACAGGCGGCTATCACGGCTACCGGGTCCGGTACGGCAGCAAGTTCGTCCAGCCCGTCATCAGCCCGTCTGGCCCGGTCCGCAACCTGTCCGGCGAAGTGATCAAGGACTCCAGCGGCGACATCGGGTTCCCCGGCTACAACGGCATGACCGGGCCGAACGCGCTGTCGTACACGCTCGGCATGCAGCTGCACGGCATCCCCGTCACCTTTACCTACCTCAGCGACATGCACGAGTCCTGGGTGACCGGCGGCCCGTTCGGCCCCGGCCAGGCCGGCTATGAGGCTCAGCTGCGGGCCGAGAACGCGGCCTTCGGCACCTTCTTCTCCCGGCTGGCCGCGCACGGCATCACCAAGGCGAACACCCTGTTCGTGATCACCGCTGACGAGGGCGACCACTTCGTCGGCGGTCCGGCTACCCCGGCCGGCTGCAACGGCGTGACGGTCACCTGCCACTACACCAAGGTCGGCGAGGTCAACGGGAACCTGACCGGCCTGCTGGGCAAGGCCGGCATCAGCACGCCGTTCGACGTGGAGGCCGACTCCGCACCGGCGATCTACGTGCACGGCCAGCCGGGTCGCACTACCCCGGCCGTCCGGGCGCTCGACCAGGCGGCGGCCAGGCTGGCCGGCGACGACCTGGTGACCGGTAGGCCGGTGCGGCTGACCCGCTACCTCGCTGACCCGGTGGAGCTGAGGCTGCTGCACATGGTCACCGGCGACCCGCGGCGAACTCCGACCGTGGTGCTGTTCGGCAACGACAACTTCTGGCTCTCCGGCGGGTCCGCGAGCTGCGGCTCCTCGTGCTTCACTCAGCCCCTCCGGCACCGACGCCTGGAATCACGGCACGGCCGCCCCGCAGATCAACACCACCTGGCTGGGCCTGGCTGGTCCCGGCGTGGCGCACCTCGGCACGGACAACTCGGTCTGGTCCGATCACGTCAACATCCAGCCGACCATGATGGCGCTGCTGCGGCTGCGCGACGACTACGCCCCGGACGGCCGGGTGCTGGGCGAGATCATGAGCCCGTCCGCGCTGCCGGCCGGGATGCGCGCGCACCGCGCCACGCTGGCGCAGCTCGGCCGGGCCTATACCCAGATCGAGGCGCCGGTCGGCGCGTTCGGGCTCGACACCCTGCGCGCCTCGACGGTAGCGCTGGCCAGCTCCGGCAATGTCACCTATACCCGGATCGAAAGCCGGCTCAGGCAGCTGGGCGCCGCGCGCGACGAGATCGCCGCCCGGATGCACGCGCTGCTGCTCGGCGCCGCGTTCGGCGGCCAGCCGGTGACTGTAGCCCGGGCCAGGGACCTTATCCGCCAGGCTGACCGGCTGCTGGGCGCGGCCGCCGTGCTGGCCGCCTGACCGCCCGCCTGGCCGGCGGGGTCAGGTCCTGGATTTCGCCGTCACGCCGAACAGCGGCTGCTCGATCAGTCCGGAGGGCGCGTCAGCGAAGCCACATGCGGCGTGCGCCTGGCGCACGGTGAGGCGCAGGAGGTGGTAGGCGACGCCGTACAGCAGCGCCGCGAGAGGCAGCTCGATCAGCAGGGCCGACGCGACCGCGGTGATGGTGTCGGCGCGTCCTGACGCGGTCGTCACGTCGAACCACGCGTCGCAGGTCAGCAGCGTCGCGGTGGTGAAAGCGGAGAGCACCACCGCCTGCCGGCGGCGCCAGGCCAGCCAGGCGGTCAAGGCCAGCCCGCTCAGCAGGATGATGTCGAAGCCGACCCAGGTCAGCGTCCAGTGGCCCGCCACGTAGCGGTGCGGCAAGGTGAGCGCCAGCAGCACGATCCACGGGACCAGGCAGGCCGAGGCGAAAGCGAGCATGAGCACGAATCGCCTCCGTCGCTCATCCCCCTCGGCCAGCGACGGAAGGCCGGCGTCCATCTCGGCAATCCTGCGGCTCGCCGCCGCTCGTTCTTCGCGCGTCAGCTGGCCCAGCGCATCGTCGCTGATCATAACCGCACATCCTGCCGTCAAGGCGGCCCTGCGCCGCCTGCCGCTGACGACGATAATCCCGCCCGGCGAATGTCGCCGCCGAGGGGTCAGGCGCCTGCGGTGGTATCCGGCTCCGGCCTGGGCGTTCCCACAATTCCGTTGATCAGCACGCCGAAGGCCCAGGTAAGCCGGTCCGGCCCCCACCCGGAGAGGAGCTCCTCGGGGCCGAGAGCGGCGATATGCGGGAAGCTTTCGGGCGGTGCAGCGCGGAGCGCCGCCGCGAGCGCGTCCTGCTCGTCCTCCGCATCCACGGCCTGCTCGCGGATGCCCTGCTCGGTCGCGGTCGAGGTCGCGAGGTGCAGCAGCAGGTCCACCGCCCACGCTGCCCGCCCGGGAGGGACACCGCCGTCGCTGAGCAGCGCGAGTATGCCCTCGGCCACGCTGAGATAGGCGGGCCCGTTCGGCCTGGTGACCAGGGCCGACTGGGCCAGGGCCGGCCGCTCGAACAGGATGGCCGTGTAGGACCAGAGAACCTTGATGAGCCGGTCACGCCAGTCGCCCGGCGCGGTGACCGGGCTGAGGTCGACCTGGCTGAGCAGCTCCTCCAGCATGGCCGCGTGCAGCTCGGCGGTGTTGCGCACGTAGACGTACAGCGACGCCGGGCCGGTGTCCAGCTCCTGGGCCAGGCGCCGCATCGTGACCCGGTCCAGGCCCTCGGCCTGCATGACCCGCACGGCGGCGGCGACGATGCCCTCGCGGGTCAGCGCCGGCTTGGCGGGCCGCTCACGGCGGCTCACGGGGAAGCGGATGTCAGGGGCCATGCCCGAACTCTAGCGAACATGTTCGTCAGAAACAAGTTCGGAACGAACATGTTCGTCGCATTCAGCGGGCCTGGGCGGCGGCACCCGGGGTCGCCCGGGGTCGCCCGGGGTCGCCCGGGGGGCGCCGGGGTCGCCCGGGGTGGCCGGAGGGCGCCAGGGTCGCGGGGGTCCGGCCGGGGCCAGGAGCGGGGGCACTGGCCGCCGCT
>DATCEO010000099.1:0-66724 GCA_036510065.1 Streptosporangiaceae bacterium
TGCGTCGCCAGCCGGATCCGCTGCGCCTCCCCCCCCGCCAGCGTCGCCGACGCCCGGTCCAGCGACAGGTAATCCAGCCCCACATCCAGCAAGAACCCCAGCCGCGCGTTGACCTCCTTGAGGATCCGGCCCGCGATCTGCTGATCCCGCTCCGAGAGCTGCAGGGCATCCAGCAGCCCGGTGAGCTCGCCGATCGGCACCCTGACAAAGTCCGTGATGGACCTGCCGGACACCGTGACCGCGCGTGCGAAGGGCCGGAGCCGGGTTCCCTGGCAGGCCGGGCACGGCACCTCCCGCATGTACCCGGCGAACTGGCCGGCTGGGTCGCTCTCGGCTTCGGCATGCCTGCGCTCGATGTAGGGGATGGCGCCCTCGAACTGGGCGTCGTAGGACCGCTGCCTGCCGTTCCGGGTCGTGTACTGGACGTGGACCGGCTGGTCGTACCCGTACAGCAGCGCGTGCTGCGCGGCAGCCGGCAGCTGCGACCAAGGAGTGTCCGCGCTGAACCCCAGCGCGGCCCCCAGTGCCTCGATCAGCCGCAGGAAGTAATCACTGACATGCCCGCCGCTCCACACCGCGATCGCGCCCTGGGCCGGGCTCAGCGCCGGGTCGGCCACCACCAGGTCCGGATCCACCTCCATCCGCGTCCCCAGCCCGGTGCACACCGGGCACGCCCCCCACGGCGAGTTGAACGAGAACGACCGCGGCTCCAGCTCGTCGAACGACAGCCCGTCATGCAGGCAGGCCAGGTGCTCGGAGAACATCCGCTCCCGGTGCGGGTCACCCTCGGCCAGATCCACGAAGTCCAGGATGACCACCCCGCCCGCCAGGGCCAGCGCAGTCTCGACCGAGTCGGTCAGCCGGCGCCGCGCCGACTCTCGCACCTGCAGCCGGTCGACGACCACCTCGATGTCGTGCTGGTCGGACCGGCGCAGCGCGGGCAGGTCGCCGGACACCGCGGTCTCCAGGCGGACCACCGTGCCGTCCACCCGGGCCCGCGAGTAGCCCTTGGACTGCAGCTCGGCCAGCAGCTCGCCGTACTCGCCCTTATGGCCGCGCACCACCGGCGCCAGCACCTGGAACCGGGTCCCCTCCTCCAGCTCCAGCACCCGGTCCACGATCTGCTGCGGCGACTGCCGCGCGATCGGCCGGCCGCACTCCGGGCAGTGCGGCTTGCCCACCCGGGCGAATAGCAGCCGCAGGTAGTCATACACCTCGGTAATGGTCCCCACCGTGGACCGCGGATTGCGCGTCGCCGTCTTCTGGTCAACCGAGACTGCCGGGGAAAGGCCGTCGATGAAATCGACGTCCGGCTTGTCCATCTGGCCCAGGAACTGCCGCGCATACGCCGACAGCGACTCCACGTACCGCCGCTGGCCCTCGGCGAAGATCGTGTCGAACGCCAGGCTCGACTTCCCCGACCCCGACAGCCCGGTAAACACGATCATCGCGTCCCGGGGCAGGTCGAGCGAGACATCCTTGAGGTTGTGCTCGCGCGCACCGCGGATAATAAGACGGTCAGCCAATAGTGTTCAGCACTCCCCTGGGACATTGCCACGACCGCCCGGCCTCATGCCGGCTGTGATCGCGCCTGCCGGATAACTCGGCGGCGGCTTGGTCTGCAGAATCGGGCCCAGCCACACAGGCGGGCCACACCAGCACATAACACAATCGTGCCTTCCCAGATTCCGCCTGCCACCCGCGCCCCCGGCCCGGACCCCAGCCGCCCGCCCGAGGTCATTCTCGTCAGCATGCCGACACTGGCCGTCATTGGCGCGGGACCGAAGGGAATCGCCACCGCCGCCAAGGCGCGGGCCCTGGCGGCGGCCGGCCTGGCCGCACCGCGGGTGGTGCTCATCGACCGCGGTGCCGTGGCCGGGAACTGGACCGGCCGGCAGGGCTACGCCAGCGGCCTACTGCCCCTGGCCCGCAACTTCGTGTTCTTCCACCTGCCCTGGGAGGCGGCGGCGGTCCGCCTCTCCGTGCAGGACTTCACCGAGCTTGCTGATCGCGCGGCCTGGCCAGCCTGGTTCCTGGAGCCATGACCACTCACGGGTGGCTACGCGTCACGCCACGGACGGCCGGCGTCCGGAGCGGGCACCGATACCGGTGTCAGCCTGCGGGCCCTGGTCTGGAGCCCGACGGGGGCGTGATTCTCCAGCTCCTTCACGAGTAACGCTCTCCCTAGGTCGTCAGCCTCCGGCACGGGAGGCAGCCGTCAGGTGGGCATCGCCACCTTGCCCGTCTTCTCGGTCTTGTCCCATTTCATCTCCGCGCCCCGCAGCTCCTTGACATAGGAGGCGAATGTGCAGGCACAGAGCAGCGGCCCGTAGCCCGCGATGTAGATGAACACCGGCGATAGCACCCGGCCGAACCGGCGCGGCTCGATCGCCTTGCCGATGTAGGCCACCACCATCGACAGCGCCAGCCACGCGTAAGCGGCCAGGACCAGGCTGCTCCGCTCGGCATGCGTCAGCACCAGCCCCGCGCTGGGCAGCGCTTCGTGGAAGATGAGGCGCAGCAGCACCGGGAAGCAGGCCGCGATGATGATCGCCAGGTTGATGGCCCCGGGAAACAGGATGCCCTGCAACCAGGCGTGCCGGCCGGTCTGCCAGTCGATCATGAGGACGTAGGCGGTGATGAAGGCATAGGTCAGGGCGTTGATGATCCACAGCACGTGGAAGGTGACCCAGGCCATCGGGAAATCCGCGAAGTACAAGATGACCAGGGACGCGGACGCGGCGATCATCAACAGCGGCAGCAGGAACAGGCAGAACCAGAACACCGAGAAGCTGAGGCTGCCCAGGCGGTGGACGCGACTCGGGCGGCACCACACCCGCGCGAACTGCCTGGTGACCTGGACGTTACCGCGGGCCCAGCGCAGCCGCTGCTTCCACAGGCCGCCGATGTCGCCGGGCTCCTCGGCCCAGACCGTGGCGTGCGGCTCGAAGACCACCCGGTTCCCGGCCATCTGGGTCCGGAACGTCGTGAAGGTGTCCTCGGCCAGCGACGAGGTATCGATGCGGCCGCCGATGGCCTCGATGTTCGCCCGCGAGTGCAGTTGCGCTCCCCCGGCCAGGCACGCGACGGCGCCGAGCACGTTCTGACAGCGGCGGGCGGCGGCCTGCGCGGTGATGTACTCGAAGCCGATGAAGCGCGTCAGGTAATTGCCGGGGCGGCTGCCCTCCTTGATATAGGCCGTGACCGCGCCGACGCGGGGGTCGGCGAGGTGGCGGGTCATCATGCGCAGCGAGTCCGGCTCGTAGATCACGTCGGCGTCCATGATCAGCAGCGCCTGCATCCAATCGTCTCCGAGGATGATGCCCAGGCCGTGATTGAGCGTATGCGCCTTGCCCTCCCCGCCCTTCTGCCGGCGCAGGTGGAACACCTGCCCCGGATACTGGGCGGCCTTGGCCTGGATCACCTCAGGCGTGTCGTCGGTGCTCGCGTCGTCGACGACGTAGACCCGCAGCGCTTCCGGCGGATAGTCCAGCCCCATGAGGCGGTCGATCGATGCTCCGATGACCAGGGCCTCGTTCCAGGCCGGTACCAGGATGGCCGTGCGCGGGAAATACGGCGCGCAGCTCCCGTAGTGATTGCGCCGGAAATGAAAGGCGACCAGCAGGAACTGGTAGGCGGCTGCCACCAGCGGGACGGCCCCGGCCATGACAACGACCACGAGCACCCACTTGAGGCCCAGCAGCACCTGGTGCACTACGGCACGAGCTCGGGAGACGCGTCGTCGATGATCTGCCGGGCTACCACGTAGCCGCCGATGTCCCGGCAGTAGTGGCTGTCCGTGCTCGCCACCACCGGCACCCCGGCGGCGGCGAACGCCCGGAGCGTCCGGGCCGACGGGCAGGCCCATTTTTCGTTGACCTCCACCACCGCCCCGGCCTCGCGCGCCTGCTGGGCCAGGTAGCCGACCGCCTCGTCCGGGACGGCGGACTCGTCCAGGCCCATCTTGGGCAGGATGCTGAACAGGTGCGCGAGCTGGGGCCGGGCGGCGGCCTGCAGCGCGGCGGCTGTCGCGTCGACCAGGCAACTGACCACCTCCGGCGCGGTGATCTGCCCGGCGGCGATCGCCTCGCGCATCCGGCTGGGATCGACGGGCCCGTGGTCGCCGGGAAACTGATGGTCAGCGATCAGGACGCGATCGGCTCCCGCCGCCCCCTCCGGCAGGTCCAGGTGCCCGGCCCGGTCGAGGATCTTGGCTTCCACCCCGGCCAGCACTTCCAGGCCGGGCACGGGACGGAGCGCGGCCACCGCGGACAGGAAACCCGGCACCCAGTCCGAATCGCGGCGGACATGGTCGGACAGGCACATGACCCGCAGTCCGCGCTCCCGGGCCAGGGCCACGTTCTCGGCCAGGGTGCTCACCGCGTCGTCGGAGAAGGTGGAGTGGACGTGGTGATCCTCGTCGAACCGCAGCCGGGTGCTCACGCCGCTCCCTCCCGGACCTCGCCGCGGACTCCGGCCTGGCCGATGGTGGGGTTATCGCGCACCACCTCGAACGGCTCGGCATAGCGCCCGCTGGCATAGCGCGACCAGTAGCGGGCGTTCGACGTGATCAGGTCCTGCTCCAGGTACGTCCGCACCTCCACCTGAGACCCGAAGGCCTGGATGGCCAGCAGCTTGCGCTCGAGGTGATCATCGATGCTGACGAACCGGCTGGGCCGGAAGTCGACGGTGGCCGACGGCGACTGGAAGCAGTAGACGCGGCCGACTTCCCTGATGGCCACCATGGCCGCCTGATGAACGTTGCGATGGTCCTGGTGAACGTCGTGCAGCGAGTGGGTGTAGATGACGGTCGGCCGCACGGTCTCGACGACGGCGCTGATAGCCCCGATCGTCGGGTCACCTTCGCTGATCCGGGTGTCCTGAAGATCTTCCAGGTACAGCGTCGCGCCCAGGGCCAGCGCCGCCATCTCGGATTCGCCCGCCCTGGTGTCCTCGGCGCCGCCGCGGGCCCCGAGGCTGAGGGTCAGGATCGAGATCTCGTGCCCGAGACCCCGGTGGACCGCCAGGGCGCCGGCCGCGCCGATCTCGACATCGTCGGGGTGCGCGCCGATCGCGAGCACGGACTGCCGCGCGGCCAGCCGGGCCGCGCGGCCCTTGGTCACCAGCCCGCTGACGGTGGCCAGGAGCTGGTCCGGCGGCACCGACTTCTCCAGGAACTCATCGGCATGGTCGCGCAGGGCGCCGAGAGCGTTGTCGATCGTGGCGTGCGCGGTGAGCACCGCGACGGGGAGGCCGGGAGCGGCCTTCCGCAGCGCCTCGAGGAGCTCGATGCCGCTCATCCCCGGCATCTCCACGTCTGTCAGCACCAGGTCCCAGGTCTCGGCGCTGGCGCGCTTCAGCGCGGCCGCGGCATCGAGGACGTGCGTCACCTCGAACCCGCCCTGCCCGCCGAGCAGATTGGCCAGGATATGGCCGGTGACCAGGTCGTCCTCGACCACCAGGATCCGGCCGGGACTCGTGCCTTGATTCCCGCTCGTCATGCGCCCATCCCCGATGCCCCCGAACCCGGGCGTAGCCCGTCAGCGGTGGTAGCAGTAAGCTACCGTTATATTACTTTAGGTGATGCTTTCTGGCTGCGCTACCCGACCGGCGCCGCATTACGGGTCGCCCGGGCGGCCGCGCAGGCGCGCGCTGCACGCGGCCGCGATATCCCCGATATCGACCTGCTGCAGCAGCCGGTCGTGCCGGCCGTCCGCGGGGTCGAGGGTGCGGAGCGCCTGCTCATAGGCGCGCCGCGCGGCCGCGGTATCGCCCAGCGAGTCGTAGGCACGGCCGAGGGTGAACGCCGCCAGCGCGAATGCCTGGTCGGAAAACAGCGCCCGGCGCAGTGCCATCGCAGCTCGCGCCGCGTCCCCCGCCTCCAGCCTGATCAGCCCGTCGATGAAGTGCGCGTCGGCATCGAGCGGATCATCGGCCAGCGCCGCGGCGACGTGGGCCAGGGCACCGCTGCGGTCTCCGTGGCCCGCGGCGTCCAGCGCGGCCGCCAGCACCTGCTGACGCGATGCTGCTCCCTCGCGCCCGAGCGGGCGGCGCGGGCTCCTGGCCGCCGCCCGTACCGGGACCGGGGGCCGGGCGGCCGGCCGCTGCAGGGCATCGGCGGCCCCGAGCAGGGCCACGCCGCCGGGCCGCAGCGCCCCCTCCAGCGACTCGATCACCTGCCCGGCCAGCGGGACCCCGAAGTAGATGAGCACGTTCCTGCACGTGATCAGGTCAAAGCCGGTCTCGCCCGGCGGCGGGACGCGGTCGCGGACCAGGTTGTGCCGGTCGAAGCGGACCAGGCTGCGCAGGCCGGCGCCGACGAGGTAGCCGTCATCGGCCTGCCGGTCGAGGTAGCGGGAGCGCAGCCGCGCCGTCAGCCCCCGCACCGCCCGCTCGCGATAGTGCCCGGCTCGGGCCGCGGCCAGCGCGGCCCCGGAGATATCCGTGCCCAGCACGTCGACGGGGGCCGGCTCCGGGGCGAACGCCTCGGAGGCCAGCAGGGCCAGCGTGTAGGCCTCTTCCCCGCTCGCGCAGCCCGCGCTCCAGACCCGGATGGTGTCCGACCCGGCTGCGCGCGCCGCCTCCAGCAGGCCGTGCCAGCCGATCGCGTCCAGCTGGGCCCGGTCCCGGACGAAGGTCGTCTCCCGGACGGTCACCTGGTCGATCAGCTGGTCCACGAGACCGCGGCCACCTACCGGGTCCGAGGCCGCGCGCACGAATCCACTCAGGCCCAGTCCCGGCGCGGCGCGGTCGACGGCGGCGAGGATGGCCTTCTCCCGCGTCGCCGAGAGCACGATGCCCGTCTCCTGGCGGACGAGCTCCGCGAGGCTGGCGAAGGCGCCGGTCATCGCGCCCCCGGCAGCGGCTCGCAGTCCAGGCCCAGCAGGAAGGCGGCAATGTCCGCCGGGGGCAGCACGATCTCGGCCCCGAGGTCGATGGCGGCCTTCGGCATGCCGAATACCGCCGATGACTGCTCATCCTGGGCGATCGCGAGGCCGCCGCGGTCGCGCACCGCCGCCGCGCCGGCGGCCCCGTCGCCGCCCATCCCGCTGAGCACGATGGCCACGCCCGCCCGCCCCGCGATGGCGGCAATGCTGCTCAGCAGGACGTCCCCGGACGGGCGGTGCGGCCCGGCCTCGGTATGCCGGTCCAGGACCAGCCGCCCGGTGGCCGCCAGCGTGAGGTGGGCCCCTTCCGGTGCCACCCAGGCCCCCGGATCTGCCCGTGCTCCGGCGACCGCCAGGCCTATCGGCAGCCGCGCGGTCTGGTCCAGCCAGCGGACCAGCCCGTCGGTGAATCCGGTGGCCATATGCTGCACGACCAGCAGCGGGACCGGGTAGTCGGCCGGCAGCGCCCCGAGCAGCCGGGCCAGGATGTGCGGACCGCCGGTCGACGCGCACACGCCGATCACCGACGCGCGCCGCGCCGTCCGCGGCCTGGCCGACCGTCCGCTGAGCCGGGCGGTCCGCCCGCTGAGCCGGGCGCGCGGATGACGGATCACGTGGGCCCGCCCGAGGACCCTGACCCGCTGCCGGAAGGCGGCTCCGGCAGCGCTGGCCGGATCGCGCAGGTCCAGGTCATTCTTGGCCAGGGCCTCGAGCGCCCCGGCGGCGAGCGCGGCCGCGGCCCGGTCACTAGGGTAACCGAGCTCCCCCGACAGCACCAGGATCGGCAGCGGCCGGGCGCTCATGATGTCCTCGACCGCCTTCAGCCCGTCCATCCCGGGCAGCTCGATGTCCATCGTCACCAGGCCTGGCTCGAGCCGGGACAGGGCCGGCAGCGCCTCCTCAGCGGAGCCGAACGTCGCGCAGACCTCGATGTCCCCGTCGTGCTCGAGCATCTGCCGCAGCGCGGCCGCGTAGGCTGGCGAGTCGTCGCAGATCAGCACGCGGAGCGCGGTCATCGGCTCACCGGCCGATCAGGCGTTCGACGTTCAGGAGCAGGGCCTGCTGATCGAAGCTCCGCTTGGCCATGTAGGCGTCCGCGCCCGCCTCGATCCCCCGGCGGCGGTCCTCCTCGGAGCCCTGCGAGGTGACGATGATCACCGGCAGCGACGACCAGGCGGCATCGGCGCGGATGGTCCGGGTCAGCTGCAGGCCGTCCAGCTCTGGCATCTCAAGGTCGGTGATGACCAGCGCGATACCGGTGTCCTGGCCGAGGGTCTCGATCGCGTCCCGCCCGTCGCGCGCGGTCACGACGAGATAGCCGGCCGTCTCCAGGATGCTGCGCTGGAGCTCGCGCACGCTGAAGGAATCCTCGACGACGAGGACCTTCCGGGCCGCCACCGCCCGGTCGGGCGCGGGCGGCATCGGCATCGGCCTCGCCGTCGCGGCGACCTGCCGGGAGCCGCGGGTCAGGATGCCCGGCTCCACCAGCAGCGCCACCCGGCCGTCGCCGAGGATGGTCGCGCCCAGGTAGCCATCGACGCCGCCGAACAGCGGGCCGAGCGGCTTGACCACGACCTCCTCCTGGCCGAGCAGGGCGTCACAGGTCACCGCGGCCCGCCGGCCGCCGACGGTGATGACGAGCGCGGGTGACCGGTCGCCGAGCGGCGGCGCGGCCGTGCCGATCAGCGCGGCGAAGTCGGCCACCGGCACCGACCGGCCCCGGAGCTCCAGGGCCGGGCGGCCCTGCAGGACGAGCGTCCGCGTCACGGTCACGACTTCCTCGACGGCGGGCAGGGGCACGCCGTAGACCGCCCCGCCCCGCTCGAAGAGCAGCACCTCGACCAGGGCCAGGGCCAGCGGGAGCAGCAGGGTGACCGCCATGCCGTGGCCGGGCTCGCTGCTGACGTCCAGGCTCCCGCCCAGCGAGCGCACGTACGCCGCGACGGCGTCCAGGCCGACACCGCGCCCGGCCAGATCGCTCACTTCCGGCGCGGTCGAGTAGCCCGGCTGGCCCAGCAGGTCCGCCAGCGAGCCCTCCCGGCGGGCCGCCTCGATGACCTCCGCTGTGACGCCCTGGCCGTCGTCCGCGACCACGATCTCGACCAGGGGGCCGCGTGGCACGGCGCGCAGCTCGACGCGCCCGCGACCGGGCTTGCCGGCCCGCTCCCGGCCGGCCGGGCACTCGATGCCGTGCACCACCGCGTTACGCAGCAGGTGCGTCAGCGGCTCCGGCAGGCTCTCCAGGATCACCCGGTCCAGCTCGGTGTCCGCGCCCGTGATCACGAATTCCACGTCCTTGCCCGCGGCCCGGGCGAAGTCCCGGACCGCCCGCGGCAGCGGACCGGTCATCGCCGCGAGCGGAAGGGTCCGCATGTCCACCGCGGTGCCCTTGAGGTCATCGAGCATGCGCTGGCCGGCCCCGAGCACTTCCGCCACGCCGGGGGCCAGCTCCCGTTCCGGACCGAGCGAGTGCGTCAGCCGCCGGCGGTGCTGCATGATCTCCCCGACCACGTCCAGCAGGTGATCGATCTTCTCGGCCGGCACGCGCAGCTCGCGCCGGGTGCCCGCGGGCGGGGGCACGTCCGCCGGCGGGGAACCCGTCGCGGGGGGAACCGCCTGCACGGGCTCGGCGGCCTCCGGCGGGGATGGCTCCGCCGCAACCGCGCCGGGGGGCCGGACGTCACCGTCCAGGAGCGCCGCCCGGCTCGCGGCGAGCTCGCCCAGAACATCGTCGACGGCCGGCCCGTCCCCGGTGACCTGGGCGCGCAGGGCCGCGGTCGCGACTAGGAGCGGCCCGGCCAGGGCGGGCGGGAACACCTGCGCCTCGCGCACGCCAGACAGGATGTCCTCGGCCGCGTGCGCGACCGCGCGGACGTCGTCGAAGCCGAGCATCCCGGCCGCGCCCTTGATGGTGTGCGCATTGCGGAACAGCGAGTCGACGGTCTCAGCGCCCGCTTCCCCGGCCTCGACCGCGAGCAGCGCCGTGTCCATCTGATCGAGCCGCTGCGTGGTCTCGTCACGGAAGAGCGCCGGAAGGTCGACTGCCGACTCGCTCACGGGACCGGCACCTGGTCCAGTGCGTCGAAGACCCGCGGCATGTCGATCACGCCGACCAGGTCGCCGTCGCCGAGCGCGGCGCCCGCCAGCAGGCCGGACTCGGTTTCCTCGGCCGGCTCGGCCAGGTCGCCGACCCCGTTCACCTCGTCGACCGCGAAGGCGGCCTGCCGTCCGTGCGCCTCGGCCACCAGCAGGCGCCCTGGCGGCGCCGTCGACGCTATGCCCAGCAGCAGCGCGAGATCGACCACCGGCAGGATCTGGCCGCGCAGGTCCCGCACCCCGAGCAGCTCCGGACGTGACCCGGGGACGGCGGTGACGTCACCGATGTCCACGACCTCGAGGACGTGCTCGACGGCCACCGCGTAGGCCTCCGCGGCCACCCGCACCCGCACGTGCACGCTCACGCCACCCGCTCCCCGCTGCTGTCGCGCAGGGCGCTGTCCACCTCGTTCACCAGCTTCTCGAGCCGCTCGGCGGTGCCGGACCACCGCACCTGCTCGGCCGCGAGCTGGTCCGCCGCGTCCCGGATCTGCTGGATCGCGCTGTCCACCTGGTCGGCAGCCGACTTCTGCTGCTGAGTGGCCAGGATGGACTCATCGAGCATGGTCGCCGTCGAGGCCATCAGCTCGCCCACCTCACGAGTCTGGCGCGCGCCCTGCTCGGTGGCCATGATGGTCGCGTTCGTCTCGTCCTGCACCCCGCCGATGATCACGCTGATCGAGTCGGTCGAGTGAACCGACCGCTCGGCCAGCTTGCGCACCTCGGCCGCGACGACGGCGAATCCCTTCCCGGCCTCGCCCGCCCGGGCCGCCTCGATGGCGGCGTTCAGCGCGAGCAGGTTCGTCTGGCCCGCGATCTCATTGATCAGCTCCAGGATCTCGCCGATCTTCTGCGCGCGCTCACCCAGCGAGAGCGCCCGGTCGGCGATATCGCCCACCTTTTCCTGTGCGTCCCGCATCGTGTCGCCGGCCTCCTCGGCCACCTTGGCCACGGCTCGCACGTTGTCGGCGATCGCGCCGGCCGTCGTGGCCAGCTCCTCGATGGTGGCGGACGTCTCGCCGACCGCCGCCGACTGCTCACTCGCCACCGCGGCAGCGTTCCCGGCCGCCAGGCGCAGCTCGGCCGCGACCTCGCCGATGACGGCTGAGGCGGAACGGAGCCGGTCCAGGAGCTCGTCCCGGTCGCTCAGCCCCGACAGCGCCTCGGTCAGCTTCTGCTCTCGCTCGAAGGCGCGCCCGAGCATCCGGAGGACGAAAAGCCAGAAGCCCACGCCGGCCACGATGGCCAGCACGCCGGCGATGATCCCGATGGCCAGGGCCTGATCCGCAGCGGAGGTGGCGTTTGCCTGCGCGGCGTCAGCGCGCAGGGTGTGCAGCTGGTCCAGCGCGGTTAGCGGAGTCACCACCGCGGGCGCCGTCTTGTCGAGGCTCCCGGCCGCGGCGACCTCGCGAGGTACGCCGGTGCCGGCTGCGCCCCGGGATCGGGTGAACATCGAGTAATACCGGGCGTAGGCGGCAGTGGCCCGCGCCAGGAGCACATTCTCCTGGCCGCCGGCCGGGGCATCCTCGCTTAGCTGCCCGATGAACCTGCGGAACTCCTGCCGGGAGGCGGTTACCCGAGCGAGCGCCGCGGCTGACGGGGCGAAGTAATACGCGTTCAGGTTATTGCGCTGCTCCGCGAACGTGGTGGCCAGCTCCGCTGCGGTGCTGGCATCCGTACGCTCACCCAGAGCCTTCGAAGCCTGGGCCAGGGCCGCCTGGTAACGCCAGGTCGACAGGGCGCTCGCGCCCGCGATCACGGCGACGGCAGCGATGCTGACGGCGATGATGCGTCGCCCCGGCCCTCTCAGCAGCTTGGTCGGCATGGCCTGGTGCGCTCCCTGCCTCTGAGTCCTGGCGAGCCCTGGTGATGCCTCTTCCGTACCTCCTACCCCGTGACTGCGCAAACGTACCAATTAACTACGCACTGTAATAGTGGGATCTCGGCCCGGGGAAGTTCCGGCGGCTGCGGCCGGCCCTCGAAAACCGCTAGCCGGCGAGCCGCTCGGCTGAATTCAGTAAATTCAGCGAATTAAGAAAAGCAATCCGGCGGCAGCCCGACTGCGCCTGCTCGGATTCTTCCTAATCTTGAGGGGTAGGTAGCCGGCGAGGCCATGTTAGCGGGGTAATTCGTCCGGGGGGACGTGGTTGGCATGCGCATTCTGATATTCCACGGGTACCTGCTGCGCGGCACGGGAAGCAATATTTATAACAACGAGCTGTCCCGGTCGCTGGTAGAACTCGGCCACGAGGTGCACTTGTTCTGCCAGGACCGGCAGGCGGCCGAATTCGATTTCGTGGATGCCGTCGGCCGCTGGCATGACGGGCGGCTGGAGGTCGAGGTTATCCGCGAGCCGGTCCGCTGCACGGTCTACCTGCCTGACATCGGCGGCCTACTGCCGCTTTATGTCGCCGACAAGTACGAGGGCTTTGACGCGCGCCCCTTCCCGGAGCTGACATCCGCCGAGATCGACCGCTACGTGGCGGCCAACGTCGCCGCGGTCCGCGACGTCGTCGCCGCGGTGCACCCCGACGAGGCCATCGCGAACCACCTCATCATGGGTCCGGTGATCCTGGCCCGCGCGCTGGATGGCCGCATCCCCTATGCGGTGAAGATCCACGGCTCGGCGCTGGAGTACACCGTGCGGCCCGACATCGAGCGCTTCGGCCCCTACGCCCGCGAGGGCCTGGCCGCGGCGTCCGGGGTCCTGGTCGGCTCGCGCCATACCGCCGAGAGCCTGTGGCAGGTCACTGGCCTGCCCGAGCTGCCGGCCCGGACCCGGCTGCTGCCACCGGGGGTAGATATCAGCAGGTTTCACCCGCGGCCGCCCGCCGAGGCCAGGGACCGGCTGCGGGACCTGGCCGCGCGGCTGGCGGCCGACCCGCCGGCCTGGGGCGGCGAAGCCGACGCGGGGCAGGCCATCCAGGCCGCCGATCCGACCCAGGACCTGGTGGTCAGCTATGTCGGGAAGCTCATCGTGTCCAAGGGCGTGGACTTGCTGCTGGCGGCGTGGCCGCTAGTCGCCGAGCACGCTCCCGGCGCCCGGCTGATGATCGCCGGCTTCGGCGCCTACCGGCCCGCTCTGCTCGACCTCGCTCGCGCCCTGGGCGACGGCGATCTGGCGGCCGCGCGCGTCATCGCCAGTCGCGGCCGCGAGCTGGAGGGGGGCCCGCCAGGCGAGCTGCACTTCCTGGGCGCGTTCCTCGACGGGCTCACTGGCCCGGAGCGGGCGCGCTACGTGACCGCTGCCCGGGCCGCCATGGACCGCGTGCACTTCGCCGGACGGATCGAGCATGACGACGTATCCGAGCTGATGGGCGCCTCCCGGGCGCTGGTCGTCCCCAGCACGTTCCCGGAGGCGTTCGGCATGGTCCTGGCGGAGGCCGCGTGCTGCGGGTCGATTCCCCTGTCGGCCGCTCACTCAGGGCTCGCCGAGGTGACTGAGGTGCTCGCCCCCGGAGTGCGCGAGGACCTGCGCTCTCAGCTGTCCTTCCAGCTGGGGGCCGGGGCCGTCGCGGAGATCGCCGACAAGCTGGCCCGCTGGCTGTCCTTCACCTCGGACACGCCAGATGCCTGGCGGCGCGCTCGCCAGGGCCTGGCCGAGCTGGCCTGCGCCGAGTTCGGCTGGCAGGAAGTGGCTCGCGGCGTCGTGCAGGCCGCGGCCGGGCGGCTGGCCGGGCTGCCGCGCGTGCCAGCGGCCGGGCTGGCGCTCGCGCCCGTGCCTGCGCAGGTGCCCGCGCACGTGCCCGTGCCCGTGCAGCATCGGACAGACAGCCGCGACGTCACCGGGCGCCCCGCCTGAGCAGGCCGGCCAGCGGATCGACCTTTCCGGCGGCCAGGAGAAACCAGGCGGTGGCTCCGCTATGCAGCGACGCGTAGTAAAGGCCGCCGCTGCAGTCGCTGAGCCCGTTCTTCGAGGCCGCCATGACACCGCGGCCATCGTGGCCGGGCCCGTGCGCCTGGGCGTAGGAGATATCCGACAGGTACCCGGCCGCCCTGGCGGCATCGCCGGGGGCGCCTCGGAACTCCAGCGCGTCCGCGAGGTGCGCTGTTCCCTCGAACCAGGCGCCGCTGCGGTCGCCGTGACAGAAGCTGACCCCCTTGAAGCCGCCGGCGAAGACGCCGAGATTACGCTCGTCCCAGCTCACGGACGCCGCGTAAGCGGGATTCCGGAAGGCCAGGTAGGACCAGCTGTTGATGTCTTCGGGAATCACGGCGTCGTTCGGTGTCACGCCGTCGACCGTCGTTCCGACGTAGTACCGGCCCTGCTGGGCGTTCCACATGGCGGCGACGAATCGCCCGGCCCGCGCCGCGCTGGCCGACCAGGCCGGGTCGCGGGTCTGCACGGCCAGCAGGTTAAAGAAGGCGTAGAGGTCAATGTTGTGCTCGGTGGACTTCCACTGGATCTGCTGGCCGCCGGCCGTCTGGCCGCCCGTGTAGCCGCCGGCCCCGCGCGTGTCGTAGCAGTGGGCCTGCACCCAGTGACCGATCGCCTCCGCGCCCGCGAGGTAGGCCTTGCGGCCCGTGGCGGCGTAGAGCCGGACCAGGGCCAGGCCGGCCCAGGCCAGGTCGCCCGTGTCGGTCGCCGCGTCGGTGGGCCGGACATCGGCTGGCCCGCGCAGCGGAGCAGGCGCATAGGCAGCCCGGACCCGGCCGTCATGCTGCGGATCATTGGCCTGCACGTAGAGCAGTCCGTTCCCGATGATCCCGGCCCGGGACCGCCCGGCCGCGGTCCCCGCGGCGAGGTAGGCGCTGATAACCAGCGCGTTGTCATAGACTTCCGCGGCCGTGAAGTGCTGCCGCGCCAGCGGGCCCCCCGCGAAGCTCTGCACCAGGCGCGGCACCGAGCCCGCGGCGTACTTGTCCATCATCTCGTTGAGGAACAGGTACCCGTCCGCGACGCTGCGGCGCAGCTGGCCGGCCGTGATCCGCGCGGCCGGGCCGCTGGCCGGATGCCCTCCGGCCAACCCGCAGCCCGCCAGACCGACCATGACGGCGACCGCGGCGGCCAGCCCGGCGGCCGCGGCCGGGCGCGGCGTGCTGGCCCGGCTCAAGAATCCGCGGTCGCGGCGCCGGGGCCGAGGGCTCCGCGCTGATCCACAACAGCGAGCGGCACCATCACGAGCACTCCTTCAGGCAGCTACGGGACCGCTCAGACCGGCGCGGAGGCCGCCGTTAATACGCTCAGTATCCTAGCAAACTCAAGCAGTTACCTCAGGCGCCCCTGGCTAGCCCGATCGGCCGGGCTTATCCGGCATCACCCCGCAGGGGTGATGCCGGCAGCACCCAGACCTCCATACTGGGCATTGTGGACTCGCGCGACCGGCTGTGGTCAGCAGGAAAGCGAATGACCGACCCGGTGGAGTCAATCGCCCAGCGGGTCGCGGAGCGAGCCATCGATCTGGTCGTCAGTGCCCTGGACGTCAATGCGCTCCTACGGCGAGTCGACCTGAACGCCGTGCTCGATCAGGTCGATATCAATGCGGTGCTCAGCAAGGTGGACGTCCCCGCGCTCGTGGAGAAGGCAGACGTCAACAGCATCATCGAGCGCGTGGACCTCAACGCGCTCCTCAAGCAGCTGGACCTTGACGCGCTGCTCGATCGCATCGACGTGAATGCCCTGATCCAGCGGATCGACGTGGAGCAGCTCGTGCAGCACACCGACCTGGGCGCCGTCATCGCCGGATCAACCGGCGGCATGGCCACCGAGGCGCTGGACGGGGCGCGCAGCGAGGCTGTCGCCCTCGACCAGTTCGTCGACCACTGGGCGTGGCGCCTGCTCCGGCCGAGAAGCCGCGCCCGGCCGGTCGCCCCGACAGCCCGGCCCGACATTCCGGTTCCCCCGCCAGACCTCCCGGCAACCACGCCCGACGTCCCGGTGACCCCGACGGACGTCCTGGCCACCCCGCCCGACACCCCGGCGACCCCGCCCGACGGCGGCCTGGACGCTCACCCCGACGAGCTGGCCCCGCCCGACGCCCTGGCTACCCCGCCCGACGGCCTGGCCATCCCGCCCGACGGCCTGGCCATCCCGCCCGATGGCCTGACCCCGACCGACATCCCGGTGACTCCGCCCGACGGCCTGGCGAGCCGGCCCGACTCCCCGGCCCAGCCATGACCTCCCCCGCGCGCGCCGCCGACACGATCAGCCTGCAGGGCAACTACGCGGGCTCGGTCTCGCGGTTTGCCGCCTATGCCATCGACCTCGCGATCTCCTCGGCCGTGTTTGCCCTCGCGCTGACGGTCATCTCGTTCGCGGCGAAGGTCGTGACGGGCCAGTCGATCAACTGGAACCGGGGAAGCATCGCCCTGGGGGTTCTCTTCTTCGTCTGGGAGCTGACTTACCTGGGGTACTCATGGGCGGCCAGCGGCCGGAGCCCCGGCATGGCGGTGCTGGGCGTGCGCGTCGTCCGGCTAGACGGCGCGGCTCTCGAAACGCGCCGGGCCGTCGTGCGCGCGCTAGCCTTCCCGCTCAGCTTCCTCTTTTTCGGCCTCGGGCTAGCCGGAATCGTCGTCCAGCGGGAGCACCGGGCGCTGCACGACCTTATTGCCGGCACCGCGGTGGTCTATTCCTGGGATGCCCGGGCCGCCCGGCTCAGGTCTCTTGCCCATGAGGCTCGCGATCCGGCAGGCTCACGGCCGACCTCGGGCTAGCCGCGAGGATGTCGGTGCTGAGGCCAGGATCCACGCCGGGGACAGCAGCTCCACCCAGGATGAGATGTCCATGCCGACCAGCAGGATCAGCGCGGTGCCGAGCCCGGCGCATCGGTCATTGCGGGTCGCTGGTGGCCCGCAGCGCGCGCAGGGACGCCTCGAAGGACTCCAGGCGGCTGCGGACTATCGCGGCCTGCCCGGAGCCGGCCCCGGCCGGGGCACGCTCGGCGTCCATGGCCGACCGGATGACCTGGAGCCACGCGAGCGTATCGGCGACAACGGCGCGATCGTCCTCGTCCACGGCGGCCTCGCGCAGCGCATAGAGCGTCTGGGCCAGGTCATCCGCGCGGCGCTGGATGTCAGACCAGCGTGCCCCGGCATCGTCGGCGGCCAGCGCGGCCGGCGTCTCCGCGACACTCATCGCGTCGTACAGCGCGGCGCCTTTGGCGTAGGCGTCGATGACCTGGGACCGCCAGCTGGCCGCCGTGGACTTCCGGCCGGATGACCGGCGGACCAGCAGGACAATGCCGATGACCACGATCACACCCAGCAGGATCCAGGGCCAGATGACGACGGAATCGCCGGCCGGTGCGGCCTCGCTGCTCGGCTGCACGGACGGCGCGAGCGGCGCTGCCGCGCTGCTGGGCAGCACCGTCGGGGCGGCCGCGGTCGGCTGCGCTGGGCTGCTCGGCTGCGCCGTCAGCGTGGGCGCGACCGTACTGGGGGTGACCGCCGGCGCGCCGCCAGCCGGCACCGACGCGCTCTTGCTGGGCAGTGCGGGCGCGCTGGGCTGGGCGGTGACACTCCGGCTGGGCAGGGAGATCCCCGAGCGGGTGGACGAGGCGCCGCCGATCGAGCCACTGCCCCCGCAGCCCGCCACCACGCAGCCGAGCACCACGAGTGCTGCCGGAAGGAAAAGGCTCCGGTTCAAGCGCCGCATGCCTGATCCTTCCGCGCGTGGTGAGGCGTTACCTAACGCCGAGCTGGGACATCGCCACCAGGATGGTGCGCCCGGGGGGCCGGTGCCTCACCCGTCGCGGGGGACCCTGGGGGCATAAGGGCGGTTTGCCGCCCGCGCCAGTCTGCTAGCTGGCCGGCGGCCCGCCGCGACTGATGCAGCGGAAGCCGAGATGGCAGGTGGCGGTGTCCACGGCCTCGCCCTGGCGGGCGGCCGGCCGGTAGCGCAGGCAGTAACTAGGCGCGCACAGGTGCGAGCCGCCCTTGATGACCCGGCGCGGAATGGCTGCTCCGGGCTCCGCGGCGGCCGCGCCGGGCACCGGAGCGCTGACCCGCGGGTTGCGCGGCGCGCAGCAGGCGTCGGCGGCGTCGGCCTGATGGCCGGGGGTGAAAAAGTCGCAGGTCCATTCCCAGACGTTGCCGGTCATGTCCTGCAGACCGTAGCCATTGGCGGGGAACGACCCTGCGGGCGAGGTGCCCTCGTACCCGTCAGTGAGCAGGTTCTGCCAGGGAAACGCGCCCT
Source organism: Streptosporangiaceae bacterium (assembly GCA_036510065.1). GTDB lineage: Bacteria > Actinomycetota > Actinomycetes > Streptosporangiales > Streptosporangiaceae > DASUBV01. The sequence goes on from DATCEO010000099.1 coordinate 18,118, forward strand.
GCCAGGTATTGGCCATCATCGCCCCGGCCGGCGCGAACTCATCGCCCCAGGAGTAGACGGCGCCGTCGAGCCCGCCCCGCGCCGCGTATTCCCATTCGGCCTCGGTGGGCATTTCCTTGCCCGCCCAGCCGGCATAAGCCTCGGCGTCCGCGTAGGCGACCTGGGTGACCGGGTGCTGACCGCGGTCCCGCGCGTCCTGGCCGGGGCCGAGGGGGCGCCGCCAGCTGGCGCCCGGGACGTAATCCCACCAGTTGCGGTAGTCGCGCAGGTCGACCGGGCCGGAGCTGCGCTGGAACACCAGAGACCCTGGCACGAGCAGCTCAGGATCGGCCTCCGGATAGTCGGCCGCGGCGAGCGGCCGCTCGGCCACGGTCACGTACCCGGTCGCCGTCACAAAACGGCGGAAGTCCGCTACCGTCACCGGCCGCCGGTCCATCCAGAACCCGTCCACGGCCACCCGGTGCACGGGCCGTTCCTCGGGATAGAAGTCGGCCGAGCCCATCCGGAAGGTGCCGCCGGGAATCCACGCCATGGTCCGGCGCGGATCCGGTGCCCGCTTCCCGGCCCGGGCCTTCCCCGCCCGGCGGTTCCCGGCCTGGGCCGCCCCGGCTGCCTGACCCCTGGTCGCGGCTGGTGATGAAGAACTCGCTGTCGACATGCCGCGCATGCTCCCGATTCTCGTGACCCGGCACCGACGTTAGGCGCGGCCGACCGGATGGGCACCACCCGCAGGGGGTGAGGCACGGCCGGACCGCCGCGCCCGATCATATGAGATGCCTCGTCCGACAACTCCCCGGTAGTCCGGCGTGGTCCAGCCGGATGGAGCAGACGGATGACCCGCGTATTCCGGTCCACAGTGGCAACTGCTGGCCGCTGGCTGCGCTCGGTCGGGCCGCAGCGGGCCAGCCTGCGCGCCGACATCCTGGCCGGCCTGCCGGGTGCGATCAGCAGCGTGCCGGACGGGATGGCGGCCGCGGTCCTGGCCGGGGTCAACCCGGTCCAGGGCCTGTACGCGAGCTTCTCCGGCCGCATCGCGGGCGGCCTCAGCTCGCATACCCGGATGATGGTGATCACGACCACCTCCGCCGCCGCGCTCGCCGCGGGCTCCGCGCTGCAGGCCATCCCCGCGGACCGGCGGCCGGACGCCGTCGCCCTCCTCGCGATCCTTGTCGGCGTGCTGCTGGCCGCCGCCGGCATCGTGCGCCTCGGCCGGTATACGCGGTTCGTCTCCTACTCGGTGATGATCGGATTCCTCACCGGCATCTCGGTCAACATCGCGTGCGGCCAGCTGGCCGACCTGACCGGGGCGCCGGCGCAGGGCAGCTTCCCGCTGGCCAAGGCGGTTAACGTCCTCGTCCATCCCGGCGCCATCAACCTGCCGTCGCTGGCGACCGGGCTCAGCGCGCTGGCGATCCTGCTGATCCTGGCCCGGACCAGGGTGCGGGTCCTGAGCGCGCTGGTCGCGCTGGTCATCCCCACGGTGATCGTTGCCCTGGCGGGCGCCGGCAGTGTGGCCCGGGTCGGCGATCAGGGCGACATCCCGGGCGGCATCCCGCTCCCGCACCTGCCCGATGTCAGGCTCCTGTCGGCCAGCCTGGTCACCGGCGCGCTGGCCATCGCGGCCATCGTCCTGGTCCAGGGGGCCGGGGTGGCCGAGGCGGCCCCGAATCCCCGCGGCGAGCAGGCCAACCCGAACCAGGACATCATCGCCCAGGGCGCTGGCAACCTGCTCGCGGGTTTCTTCCGCGGCATCCCGGTGGGCGGCTCCGTCGGCCAGACCGCGCTCAACGTGGCCGTCGGCGGGCGGAGCCGGTGGGCGGCGATCTGGTCAGGCGTGTGGATGATCGTGATCCTGGTCATCTTCTCCGGGCTGGTCAGGAAGATCGCGGTTCCGACGCTCGGGGCCATCCTCATCTTCGCCGCGGTCAGCTCGCTGCAGCCCGGTGAGATCACCACCATCCTGCGGACCGGGCGCATTTCCCAGGTCGCGGTCATCACCACCTTCGCGGCCACGCTGTTCCTGCCGGTCGCCGCGGCGGTAGGCATCGGCGTCGCGCTGTCCTTGCTGCTGCAGCTGAACCAGGAAGCCATGGACCTCACCGTGGTCGAGCTGGTGCCGCGCGATGACGGGCTCTTCGAGGAGCACCCGCCTCCGGCCACCCTGACCAGCCATCATGTCACGGTCTTGGATGTGCACGGGAGCCTGCTCTATGCGGGATCCCGGACCCTGGAGGCTCATCTGCCCGACCTGGCCGGCGCGGCGGAGCCCGTCGTCGTCCTCCGACTGCGGGGCCGCACGTCGCTGGGCGCGACCTTCGTTAAGGTGGTCGCCGGCTACGCCGACCGCCTGGCCGACTGCGGCGGGCGGCTCTACCTCAGCGGCCTGGAGCCCGACCTGTCCGAGCAGCTGCGCCGCACCGGGCATGTGGACGGACCGGTGCGCGTCTTCGATGCCACGCCAGTGCTCGGCGAGGCGACCAGGGCGGCCAGCCAGGACGCGCAGTCCTGGCTGGTCAGGAGCAAATAGCAGCAGGCCGGGCTGGCCACCAGGTGCATGGCGGCCGGCCCGGCCTGCTGCCCCCAGGCCCCCCGGCGGCCTGGCGAGGCTGGCGTTATTACTCGGGCCGGCCGGAGCCGGACGAGACGCCAGACGGGTAACGGAATCGCTGGCCTACGCGGCTCCGCCGTGCAGGGCATCCTGGAGGTCCTTCTCGCCGTCCTTGGACAGCGAGGTCTTCAGCACGGTTCCGCCGAACTTGCTCATGGCCTCGACGGCCTTGTCCGGGGTGACCTTCTCCAGCATCAGGAACAGCGCCGAGCTGCCCGGCGTCAGCATCCCCCGGACCTGCTCCTGGAACTGGGCGTCGATGCCTGACTTGGCCACCTTGCCCATCAGGGCGCCGAGCCCGGCGCCGACGGCGATCCCGACGACCGGGACGAAGAACAGGACCCCGAACAGCAGTCCCCAGAACATGCCCCAGGTGGCCCCGGATCCCACCAGGTGGTGGTGGGTATGGACGTGGTACTTGCCGTCGGCGTCGCGCACGATCACGGCGATGGCGTCCGGCTCGATGATGAGGTCGTGAGCCAGCTGTCGTGCTTCATCCGCGGCGGCTTCCGCCGTTGCCTCGTCCGGGTAACCGATCGCGATCAGATCAGCCATGCCTTCACTTCTCCTTCTGCTCGGGTCAGCAGGCTCACTTCACCGCTCCGGCCGCGGCCACGCACCACCCGCCGTGGGTGATCTCTCCGCAATGCGCTCACCCTCCGGGAGTGAGGCGGGCGGCTGCGATCAACGCCAGTGTGGGAGGGGTGACACAGCCTGCCGACCGCGACTGGATGCCCCGAGGCGCCTGCCATGGCGAGGACCCCGAGCTGTTCTTTCCCATTACGGGAGCGGGGGCCGCGCAGCGGCAGATCGCCGCGGCCAAGGCGGTCTGCCTGCGCTGCACGGTCCGGGGGCCGTGCCTGTCGTATGCGCTCAAGACCAGCCCCGACGGCATCTGGGGCGGGACGACGCCGGACGAACGGCTCCGCGCGCGGAGGTCGCTGTCCGCCGCCAGCCGGCCGAAGGACCGCATCGCTCAGGGCCGCGGAGGGCGCGGGGGCCCGTTTTGATGCCGTGTGCCGGGACCGGGCCGGGGGTAACCTGAAGTAACGAGGGTGCTCCAGGCCCCGGCGCCTGGGGGCCCTGATGGGGGAATGGACTCATGGATGGCGACGACGGCCGGGCAGCCTCCCCGCCGGAGCAGCGAGCCCACGACGGGCTACCGCCGGGCAGCCAGCCCCAGTGTGCCGTGCCGGCCGATACCCCGGCGGCGAGGCGGGGACCGGGATTCGACTCGCCCCTGGAGACCAAGCTTCACCCCCCGGCCGCCCGGGCCGAGTGGGTGCAGCGTGAGGACCTTCTCGATCGCCTGGCCGGGCTGAGCGCCAGGCTCCTGCTGGTGGATGCCCCGGCGGGGTTCGGCAAGACCACGCTCGTCGCGCAGTGGTGCTGGCATGCGGCGGAAAGCCGCCCGTTCGCCTGGGTCTCGGTCGATGCCGCCGACAACGATCCCGGCCGGCTGTGGTGGCATGTCATCTGCGCCCTGCGGCAGGCCTGCCCGCAGCTCGGCATGGAGAACCTCACGGCGGCCATCCGGACCCCGGCGCCCGACTTCGCGGGCACGCTACTCCCCTTGCTGATCAACGAGCTGGCCGCGATGGCGGAGCCGGTCGTGATCGTGCTGGATGACTACCACGTGATCGAGGACCGGGACTGCCACGACCAGGTCGCGTTCCTGCTGCTGCATCTTCCGGAGGCCGTCCAGCTGACCCTGATCACCCGGGTTGACCCGCCGCTGCCGCTGGCCCGGCTGCGGGCGGCCGGTGACATGGCCGAGATCGGGGTGCGCGAGCTGCGCTTCTCCGCCACCCAGGCGGCTGCGCTCGTGGCGGATGTCGCCGGCCTGGAGCTCAGCGAAGCCGACCTGGACAGCCTGACCGAGCAGACTGAGGGCTGGCCCGCGGGCATCTACCTGGCCGCGCTCTCGCTGCGCACCCACGCCTCGCCCAGCGACTTCATCCGGCAGTTCACCGGGGAAAGCCGCTTCGTCGGTGACTTCCTGGCCGAGGAGGTGCTCCGGGGCCAGCCGGCCGAGGTCCGGCAGTTCCTGGCCCGGACCTCCATTCTCAGCCGGCTCCAGGCCTCCCTGGTTGACTCCGTGCTCGAGTCGGCCAACGCGGCCGAGGTCATGAGCCTGCTCGAGCGGGAGAACCTGTTCGTCGTGCCGCTGGACGACAGCCGGCAGTGGTTCCGGTATCACCATCTGTTCGCCCAGGTACTCCGCGGCGAGCTCGACCGGACCGAGCCGGAGATTATCCACGCGCTGCACGAGCGGGCCAGTGCCTGGCACGCGAGATCCGGCTCGGCCGACGAGGCTGTCCATCACGCCTACGCCGCAGGGGATCCCGCCGCGGTCATCGACATCATCTCGACGAACTGGTTCGCCTACATCGGCGCCGGCCAGGTGGCCACCGTCCGCGGCTGGCTGAGCCTGCTCGGGGACGGCATCGTCAGCGTCCATCCGCACGCGGTGCACTGCGCGGCGTGGACCGCCGCCCTGTCCGGCGACCGCGAATCACTGCGGCGCTGGCTGCCGCTCCTGGAGGGGAGCCCGCATGAAGGGAGGCTCCCGGACGGCGTGTCCTCGATGCAGGCATCGGCGGCGCTCCTGCGCGGCACGTTCGGGTTCGACGGCATCGGCCCCATGCGCGACGCGGCCGCTCAGGCCGCCCGGCTGGAGGCGGACCCGGCGTCACCGTGGTATGCGATGGCCCGGGCCGCGTACGCGACCGCCCTCTACTGGTGCGACGACTTCGTCGCGGCCGCCGAGCAGGCTCAGTCCGCCTTGTCCAGCCCGTCGTCCGTCGGGCTCATCCGCATGCTGGCCCTGGCCACCCTGGCGCTGCTCGAGGTCGACCAGGGGCAGCTCGCGGAGGCCGAGCAGCTGGCGCGCTCGGCGCGCGAGATCGTTGCCGGCGAGGGCCTGGGCGCGGCTCCGCAGGCAGCTCTGGCTTACGCGGCCGCCGGCGCGGTGCACGCCCGGCAGGGGCAGCTCGCCGACGCCCGGCGGGAATTCGAGCGCGCGCTGCGCATCCGGCGCCGGCACTACGGGATCAGCCCGTGGGCCACCATGGAGATCATGCTCCGGCTCGCGCCGGTGCTGCTGGACGCCGGCGACCGGCCGGCCGCGGTGGCGCTGCTGGCGGAGGCCAGGGAGCTGCTGATGTCCGCGCCGGACGGGGCGGACGCACAGCTGGAGCGGGTAGCCCGGCTCGAACGGCGGCTCGCCGGCCCTCCCAGGGCGATCCTGGCCGCACCGCTCACCGACCGCGAGCTCGCCGTGCTGCGGCTGCTGCGCGGATCCCTGTCACTGCGCGAGATCGGCCTGGAGCTCTACCTGTCGCAGAACACGATCAAGACCCACACCAAGGCCATCTACCGCAAGCTCGGGGTCACCAGCCGGGGCGAGGCCATCGCCAAGAGCCGCGACATCGACATCCTCTAGCCAGCCCGGGACGGCCCGACGGGCTCGCGGCGGGCCGGAAGTCACCCACCGGGGGTGAGGCACGCGGCGATCAGGTTAGCCACGGTAGAGACACGCGGCCGTCCTGCGCTGCGGGCATAGACGGAGGTCACCATGTCTGATACCGGCGGCGGCCCGGGGCCGGCTGTCGAGGAATCAGGCACCAGCCAGGCCGACCGGACTGCCGAGCAGGCTGAGCTGGCGCGCCTGCGGGCCGAGGTGGCCGAGCTGCGCAGTCAGCTAGCCGGCACCCGCCGGCATCGCGTCAGCTGGCGCACCCCGGTCGCCGTGCTGCTGATCGTGGTGGGCTGCCTGCTCGCCCCGGTATCGGTGCTGGCCGTCTGGTCCGCCAATCAGGTTTCCAACACCGACCGTTACGTGGCCAACATCGAGCCGCTCATCCACGACCCGGTCATCCAGAACGCGCTGACCGACAAGCTGACGATCGAGATCACCAGTCGCCTCAACGTCACTGGGCTCACCAGTCAGGCGGCGGCCCTGCTCACGACCAAGGGCCTGCCGCGGGTCGGTACGCTGCTCAAGAGCTTCGGTCCGGCCATCGCGAGCGCCGTCACGGGATTCATCCACGGCCGGATTCACAAGATCGTCACCAGCGCGCGCTTCGCCAACACCTGGATCCAGGTCAACAAGGTGGCGCACCGGGAGCTGGTCACGGCGCTATCGGGGCAAGGCGGCGGCGCTATCGCCGTCAGCAACGGCAAGGTCGCCATCGACCTGGCCCCGTTCATCGCCATCGTCAAGCAGGACCTGAGCGGGCGCGGCTTCACGTTCGTGAACAGCCTGCCGTCCTTCCACCCGACGCTGGCCCTGTTCTCGGCGCGCGACCTGGTCAAGGCGCAGACCGCCTACCGGCTCATCAATGATCTCAAGATCGTGCTGCCTATCTTGTCTGTCCTGCTGATGGCCGCCGGGGTGTACATAGCCCGAGGTCACCGTCGTGCGCTGGTCGGGGCGGGACTCGGCCTGGCCGCCAGCATGCTCGTCCTCGGCGCCGCCCTGATCATCTTCCGTGGCATCTACCTGAACACCGTGCCCGCCAGCGTGCTGCCGAGCGACGCGGCCGCGGCGATGTTCGACACGCTGGTCCGGTTCATCAAGGACGGGCTGCGCCTGCTGCTGGTCGTCGGCCTGATCGTGGCGCTGGCCGGATTCTTTACCGGGCGGTCAGCTACGGCGGTCCAGACCCGGGCGGCGTTCGGCTCGGGGCTGGGCCGGATCCGGCGCAGCGCCGAGCACGCCGGCCTGCGGACCGGCCCGGTCGGCTCGTGGACCTACGCGCACCGGACGGCGCTGCGGATCAGCGTGACGGCGCTCGCCGCCCTGATTTTCGTCTTCTGGGGCCGGCCCACCGTCCTGGTGGCCATCGTGATCGTCGTCCTGCTCCTGGCCGCCCTGGCGCTGATCGAGCTGTTCGGCAGGCCGCCCGTGCCGTCCGCCGGCCACCCCTGACGGTGAGCAGCAATCTTTTTCCGGAGCTGTCGCCGGCCCGGCGACGGCGGCTCATTTTCCGGGCCGCGCTGCGCGCTCTGCTAAACGCGGCGGTGCTGGTGACTGTGTACTACCTGCTGCCGGAAACGTCATGGAACGGCGGCGTGGCGCTGCGCGTGCTGGCCGGCATCCTGATCTGCGTCGGCATTACCGCCTGGCAGGTCAGGAGCATCACCGGCTCGCGCTACCCCGGCATCAAGGCGGCCCAGGCGCTGGGCCTGATCCTGCCCTTCTACCTGCTGGTATTTGCCTCCACGTACTACATCATGGAGCACCTGTCCCTGGCGGCCTTCACCGAGCCGCTCACCAAGACCGATTCCCTCTACTTCACGGTGACCGTCTTCACGACTGTCGGCTTCGGCGACATCACCCCCCGCTCGGAAGCGGCGCGGATCGTGCTCACCATCCAGATGCTGGGCGACCTCGCCGTCCTGGGCGCAGGCGTGCGGATCCTGCTGGGAGCCGTGCGTCGCGGCCGGCAGCGCATCACCGGGCCGGGCGGCAGTGGCCGCGAGGAGTCGACGTGATGAACCGCGAGATGGCGATGCCGGCGAACGGAACCGCCTCCGTCAGTCAGGAACTGCCCTCCTGGGAACCGGGCCCGGCGAAAACGGCGATCCTGGACTTCATCCGGCGGGTTACCGGGCCAGACGAGTCATTCGTGCCGCCGCCCGAGCGGATAGCGACCTTCGGCAGCCACGGCACGCTGTGGTCGGAGAGGCCGGTCTACCCGGCGGCGGATCTCCCCCTCCGCCGCTGGCGGGAGATGGCGCACGCCCAGCGCGTCGCGGCGGCCCGGCGGCCCTGGCGGGCCGTGATCGAGGACGATCAGGTCTGGCTGGCCTCGCTCCTGGACGACCTGCCCGGCCTGACCGGCGGCCTGATGCGGGCCTGCGACCCGAGCTCCGTCGCGGAGTTCGACACCGCGATGCGGGGGTTCTTCGATGCCGCGCGCCATCCGGTGCTCGGGATGCCGTACACGCAGATCGCCTACCGTCCGATGTGCGAGCTGATCACGCTGCTGGAAGCCAGCCAGTTCCAGGTCTATGTCGACGGTTCGGCCGACGGCCGCGACTTCGTCCGGGTGGTGTCGCTCGGCCTGTCCCAAGGGCCGGCCAGGCCCGCGAGCCTCTGGGCGCGGACCGGGCGCCAGCCGCTGCTGGCCGCCGGAAACGCGGACGGGGATATCGCCATGCTCGAGATGGCGCAGCTCGCGCTCCTGGTCCGCCACGACGACGCGCAGCGGGAATTCTGCTACCGCGCCGGAACGGAGACGGCGCTGGCGCAGGCGGCCAGGCAGGACTGGACCGTCGTCAGCATGAAGGACGACTTCACCGACGTCTACTGACCCGGTCAGATCAGCTTGAGCTGCCGGGCCCGGCGGACAGCCTCACCGCGGTGAGCCGCCGAGAGCTTGCGGTAGATGCTCTTGAGGTGGGTCTTGACGGTGTTGACCGAGATGTACATCTCCTCGGCGATCTCCACCGTGCTCAGCATGCCGGACAGCAGCAGCAGGACCTCCTGCTCCCGCTGGCTGAGCCCTTCTACCACCAGCGGCGTCTCCTCGCTGATGACCGCAGGCCGGGCGGCCGGGCCCTGGTCGGAGTCCGCCAGGGTTGGCCCGAGCAGCTGCCGGTAGGCATGGGACAGGTCAGGTTCGCGTCGCAGGGCCGGCCGGATCCAGGCTCGCTCCATGATGAAGGGCAGCCGCAGCTGCTCGGGCTTGCCCAGCTGCAGGGCACGCTCGAGAGACCGGCGGCCGCGGGTCCCGTCCCCGCTTCCGTAGCCCAGCCGGGCATCGGCCAGCCACCCTTCCAGGCTGCCCTCCTCGGCCTGAGCGCCGGAGTCAGCGGCCACCGCGGCGAGCGCGCGCCCGGCCGCCTGCTGATCACCGACGGCCAGCCAGGCGTGGGCCAGCACGGCGGCCACCTCCGGCGCGGACGGCGAGCCCGCCCGGCCGGCCGCGTCGATCGCGGCCTGCAGGTTCCCCGCAGCCGCGGCGGCCCGTGACTCGACCAGGGCCAGGCTCCGTTCGAGCCATCCCGGGGATGGCCTGCCGAGCCGGGCCCGGCCGGCCTGCTCCAGGGCCGCGCCGGCGCGGCCCTGGGCCAGGCTGCGACGCGCCGCTATCAGCCCGGCCAGGACGCTGAGCAGCTTGTCCGGCCGCCGCCGCAGAGCGGCATCGGCCGACATCAGCTCCTCCTGCGCCTGCCCCAGCTCACCGCGTTCCAGGTGGAGGTAGGCGAGGGTCACCGACGCGGCAGCGCACGGCGGTACCTGACCATTGCGCTCGGCTGCTTGAGCCAGGTCGCCGGCCAGCTCGCCCGCCCGGCCTAGCTGCCCGCGCAGGGCCTGCGCCAGTGCGAGATGTCCCGCACAGTCGGCGGCCGCCTGATGGCCATCCGGCCCGGCGGAAGCGGCCATCCCGGCCCGCAGGGTCGCGGCGGCCTCGTCGAAGGCGCCGGCCCAGAGCTGCACGACCCCGCGTCCCAGCAGCACCTCGACACGAATCGCGGGCTGCGCCGCGAGCAGGCTCTGGGGAACCTGCTGCAGGAGCGACTCGGCCCGGGTGCTGGCGGCTACCGCGGCGCCCAGGTCCCCCGTCTGACGCGAGAAGGCCAGCTGGATCAAGGCGGCAGCCAGCCGGGGCGGGACATTCTCCTCCTCAGGAGCCTGCGCGAGGAGGCGCTCGGCCGCGGTCAGCCAGGTGCTGACGATGCCAGGTGGGCCGGAGAGTCCCAGGGCCGCCGCTACCAGCAGCGGCTGCGGCTGGGTCCAGGTGGGGTCCCGCGGCATGCGCCGGAACTCCTCGGCCAGCGACGGGCTGCCGGAGGGCGCGATGAGCTGGCCCACGGCCAGCTGGTCTAGTGCCATCCGGGCCGCGAGCAGCCAGTCGCCGGCGGCTGCGGCGTGCCGGACGGCTTCGGTCAGGCGCCCGTTCCGCAGGTACCAGCTGGCCGCTCGCCGGTGCAGCTTCGGCAGCTGGCCGGGGTACTCGCGGCGGAGCTTCAGCCGCAGCATCTCGGCGAACAGCGGATGGTAGCGATACCAGCCATGTCCCAGCGGCCGGATGAAGGCGTTCGCGCTGGCCAGGCCGGGCAGCACGTCGGTGTCCTGCTCGTCGCAGCTCAGTTCCCCGGCCACATCGGCGCTGACGTGCTCCAGGATGCTCGTGCGCAGCAGAAAGTCCCGGACCGAAGCGGTCTGGCCGCCCAGCACCTCGTCCACGAGATAGCCGGTGACCGCGCTGTCCTCGGCTCCGAGCTCCTTCACGAACTGGCCGGGGTCAGGATGCCCGTCTAGCGAGATCGCGGCCAGGCGTATGCCGGCCGCCCAGCCTTCGGTCCGCTGCACGAGCGTAGCGAGGGAGTCTGTCGAGAGCCTCAGGCCGTGCTGGGCCATGAGCAAGCCGGATTCGCTCACGCTGAAGGCCAGGTCATCGGCGCGGATCTCGGCTAGCTCGCCGTGCAGGCGGTACCGGTGCAGCGGCAGGAGCGGGTCAATGCGCGAGGAAATCACCAGGTGCAGGAAGGGCGCCGCATTCTTCAGGACGTAGGTCAGGCCATCCAGCGTCTCGGGGTCCTTCAGGAGATGCAGATCCTCGAGTACGACGATCACCGGCGACCCGGCCGCGGCCAGCGCGGCCGCGAGCCGGAGCAGGAATTCGTGGCCGTCGGAATCCGTGGCCGCTGCGGCCTGTGCCTCGGGAACCGTGATGCCCGCCTGCCGGAGCGCCGCGATGACGTAGGACCAGAAGACGTGCGGCGGATTGTCGTATTCGTCGAGATTGATCCAGACCAGCGGGCGCGCATCAGTGCGGGCCGCCGCCCACGACGCGATGGCGACCGTCTTGCCGGCCCCCGGCGGGCCGGTGACCACCGTCAGCGGTCCCAGAACACCATCGGCGATGAGCCGATCGATGCGCGACCGCGGGACGGCCCAGCCTGGCGTGCTGGGCGGTGTCATCTTGGACAACAGGACAGGGTCGCCGACATCGGCCTCATTGCTCGCGGCGCGCGCCCCTGCGGTGGCGCGCGCCCCTGCGGTGGCGTGACCGGTCACCATCACTGCTCCTAGGGCGGCGACGGGCTGCATCACCCCCCGTGGGTGCGGTCGCACCCGTCAGTGCTAGGCGGACTAGCCCTTCGCCTTGTGCACTTTTCTCTCAACATTGAGGGTGAACTGTCATCACCCGCGCTACGCCTCACCCAGGTGGCATTCTGTCCCTTTGCGATCGTTTGCAGATAAGCTTTTCGTCTGGCCGGGCGCTGTTTGCCGGTACTTCAGACGGGCAGCTCGCCACCTTGCGCTGCGTCGCGCTCCTCCTTGTCCGGCATCCCCCGGACCGCACCGATAATTGCTACCGCGATGGCGGCGCCGATTAGGTCCCCGAAAACATACACCCACCAGCCGGTGAAGTTGGCGCCCACGATGTCCGGCCCCAGCGTACGGGCCGGATTCATCGACGCTCCGCTGATGGGACTGGCGAACAGCCCGAGCAGCGCCACCGTCGAGCCGACCGCGATCGCGGCATTATGACCGATGCTGCGGCCCCCGGTCGCGGTATGCAAGATGACGCTCACCAGGATCGTCGTCAGCAGGATTTCCATGACAAACGCTCGCCAGTCGCCACCCGGCTTGGAAATCGGATAGTTCCCGCCCGCGCTGACGTGGCTGAACATGACCTGCAGGAAAAGAGCACCGCCGATAGCGCCGGCGAACTGCGCCACCCAGTAGGGCAGCACCCAGGCCCGCGGAAACACGCCGCGGCCGGCGAAGGCGGCGGTGACCGCGGGATTGATGTGCAGGCCGGAAAGCGGTCCCCAGGCGTAGATGAGGGCCATCACCAGCGCGCCCGGCGCCACCACCGCGGCGGTCCGGCTGATCGGGCCGCCGCCGACATAATGATTGATCACGCCAGCTCCGGCCGCCACGCACACCAGCAGGAACGTGCCCACGAACTCGATGATCAGCCGCACCCACAAGGGCCGTGACTTGAGCGTGTCCTCTTCAAAGCGAATGAGGTAGCGGCGCCGGATGGCCGCGGCATGCTGCGCTTCCTCGTCGGTTACTGCAGCGGCCATGCGGCACTCTCCAAGTTGTCATCGACGGGCAAGACAATGTTCGCCGGCTGTTATTGCTTCCGGCATCACCCCCCACGGGGGAGTTAGCCCTGGCCGGTCTCGCGGCTCCTGGTGACCGCCTCACGGCGGCTGGCGACGCCGAGTTTCCGGTAAATGGCCCGGGTGTGGGTCTTGACCGTGTTCTGCGACAGGTGCAGCTCCTGGCCGATCTCGCGTAGCGACAGCGGCCCGCCCAGCAGCGCGAGCACGGTCTTCTCCCGCCCGGTCAGCGGCATGCCCGGCGATATCGCCCGCAGCCTCCCGCCAAGCCGCCGTTCGACCCGGGCCAGCCGGGCCAGCTGAGCCTCGGCCCCGCCTGGCGAGGACACCAGCAGCTGCCGCGCCTCGGCCACCAGCGCGCTGGCGCCAGGCCGGTCCCCGAGGTCGCGCAGGACCGGCGCGAGCCTGAGCAGGATCTCCAGCGTCAGCCACGGGCTGATCGCCGACTGCCTGCGGCGGATGCCGAGCGCCCGCTCGAACTCGCGGCGGGCCTCGGCGAGCTGGCCGCGGCGGGCCAGGATCGCCCCGACGGCCGTGAACGTGAGGGAACTCTGCAGGGCCTCCCGCAGACCCGGGTCAGCGCCGGCCAGGATCTGCTGAGCCGCCTGCGCCGCGCGCTGGGCATCGGCCAGGTTTCCGTCGTCCACGGCGATCAGGGCCAGGATGGCGAAGCCCAGCATGCGGATGATCGCGAGAGGCCCGGTGCCGGACGAGGCTTCCTTGGCCTGGACGGCGGCAGCATACGGGTCGCCGGACCAGTAAAGGGCGGCCCCGTAGGAGGCCCGCGCCAGCGCGTGCCACGGCGACGCCGGATCCGCCTCCAGGGCGACGGCCGCGGCGGCCGCGTCGCGCATCGGGCCGATGCCCTCGAACCCGAAGGTGCCTGCGAGCAGCGCCGCCGACGACTGCAGGGAGGCAATGCCGTCCGGAAGCGGTCCCTGCAGGTCGCCGGCGCCGACCGCTGGCAGCCAGCGCCGGAGGGATTCCCGGTCGCCGGCCAGCGCCGCGGCCCAGGCCGCGCAGTGCGCCGCCACCGGGCTAGCGGTGATGTTCGCAGCTCCGAGCGCCGTCAGCCAGTCACGTACGGTGGTCACCTGTCCCGCATCCACGTAGGCAGCCCAGTGCGCGGCGATGAGGCTGATCACGCCGGCGACGTCTCCGGCGGCCTGCGCATGCCTGATCGCCTCGTCCGCGGAGCCCGACCGCCGGTGCCAGGCGCTGGCGCGCTGGTGCAGGGCGAGCACGGTCTCGGGTTCAGCCCGGGTGAGCTCACTGCGCAGCATCTGCGCGAAAAGGTGGTGATAGCGGAACCACTGCCGGGTGTCGTCCAGCGGCACGACGAAAAGATTCTCCCGCTCGAGCACGTCGATCATCTCGGCCGAGTCGGACGAGCCGGTCAGCGCGTCACACAGGGGCGCGCAGAAACGGCTGAGAATCGACGTCCGCAGCAGAAACTGGCGGACTGCGGCTGGCTGCCGGCTCAGCACGTCGTCGGCCAGGAAATCGGCCACGAACCGGCTGTCTCCGCTGAACTGGCCGATGAAGGCACCGGGAGACGGGCGCCCGCGCGCCGCCAGGGCCGCGAGGTAGACGCCCGCCGGCCAGCCCTCAGTCCGGTCGACCAGGCCGGCCAGCTCGGCCTCGGTGAGCTCGATACCGACCACTGCGGCGACGAGCGCGGCCGCCTGCGCGGGCGTGAATCGCAGCTCGGGCGCCCGGACCTCGACCAGGTTCCCCGAGGTCCGCAGCTGGGCCAGCGGCAGCGCCGGCTCCTCCCGCGTGATCAGGACGAGCTGGACGCCCTGCGGCAGGTGCAGCAGCAAGGAAGCGATCTGGTGGCGGCAGTCCGGCGCGGTCACCAGGTGGTAGTCGTCCAGCACCAGGACCACCGGCTCCCGCAGTCTGGCTAGCTCGCTGATCAGCAGCGGGAGCAGCGTCCCGCCCGGCTCCGGGCGGCGGCTCCGGGCGGCGGCCAGGACATCATCAGCGCGGTAGCCGGGACAGGCGCGCTGCAGCGCGCACGCCACATGCCACCACAGCCGGCCGGGATCGTTGTCCCCGTCATCGAGCGAGATCCAGGCGAACCGGCGGCTCTCCGCCGGGCTCAGCTGCCACTGGGCGATGAGGGTGGTCTTGCCGGAGCCCGCCGGACCCTCCACCAGCACCAGCGGGGCGCTCTGGCCAGTCAGGTAGTCAACCAGCTCGGCGCGCTCTACCCACTCCTTCCGGGCCCGCGGAGCACGCAGCTTCGTCTCGACCAGCACCTCGGCACTAGCGCGGCTCACTGGCCCCCCGACCCTCATGCCTGGCAGCTGCCGAGGTCTGCGGCAGCCCTGGATTGCCCCTCATTTTAGCAAAATTTGCGATCATGGACGCTGACCGTTATGAGTCCGCGGGACATTCACCTAAGAGATAAATCACACTCGACGATAATAAGCGCGACCAGGAAAGGCCGCGTGGCCGCCGTCGGCTAGGAGGGCTTGGCGGCCCGGCTGCCGTCCGCACCGGGGGCGGGCTCGTGCGAGGGGCCGTCCGGCGAACTCCGCGGCTCCGGCGGCAGAAAGTCGTGCCGGCTGACGCGGCGGCGGAATACGTAGTAGGTCCAGGTCTGGTAGGCCAGCACGAACGGGAGGAAGATCACGGCGACGACGCTCATGACCTTGAGGGTGTAGGCCCCGGACACCGTGTTGTGCACGGTGAGGTTGTAGGCGGCGCTGGTGGAGGAGATCATCACGTTGGGGTACAGGCCGGTGAAGATCGACACGATGCAGGCCGCCATCGTGACCGTGGTCGCGGCGAAGGCGAAGCCTTCGCGGTGGTCGCGGACCAGCCAGACGGCGGCGATGACGGCCAGGATGGCCAGCAGTTCCACCGGGTTGAGGAAGAAGGTGCTGCGCGCGGTCACATGGGTCCAGATGGCGAACGCCACGACGGCGGCGCCGGTCACCGGGGCGATCCGCCGGGCCAGCCGCCACGCCCGGTCGCGCATGTCGTCGGTGGTCTTCAGGCACAGGAACGTCGCGCCGGACAGCAGGCAGAGCAAGGCGAGCGTGATCCCGGTGAACAGCCCGTACGGCTGCAGCAGGTCCCAGAATGACCCGGTGTAGTCCTGGCTGGCATTGATGGGCAGCCCGTGCAGCAGGTCGCCCAGCACCACCCCGATCAGCAGCGGGGCCACCAGGCTGCCCCCGACCATCAGCCCGTCCCAGGTGCGCGTCCAGCGCGCCGCGTGACGCTTGCCGCGGTACTCAAACGATACGCCCCGGAGGATGAGGGCCACCAGGAGCAGGACCAGCGCCAGGTAGAAGCCCGAGAGCATCGTGGCGTACCAGCCGGGAAACGCGGCGAAGATCGCGGCTGCGGCCACGATCAGCCAGACCTCGTTGCCGTCCCAGAGCGGCCCGATCGTGTTGATGGCAGCCCGGCGGCCGGCCTCGTCCTGGCCGACCACGCCGTGCAGCATGCCGACGCCGAAGTCGAAACCCTCCAGGACGAAGAAACCCGTCCACAAGACCGCGATGACGATGAACCAGAACGGGATGAGAGTATTCATCGTGACCTCAGTACCGGACGGCCGGGACCGGCCCGTCCGCATCGGCCTCGGCGCGGGCGGGCGGGAGCTGCTCGCGTGAGTACTTCAGCATCAGCAGCAGGTCGACCGTGGCCAGCGCGCCGTAGAGCAGGACGAAAACCACCAGGCTGATCACGATAGACGTCGAGCTGACCGACGAGGAGATCCCGTTCTTGGTCAGCATGATGCCCTGCACGATCCATGGCTGACGGCCGCTCTCGGTCAGCAGCCAGCCCGCGGTATTCATCAGGAACGGGAGCACCGCGGCCCATATCGCCACCCACAGGAACAGCCGGGACGTCGCCAGTTTCCTGCGCCGGATCAGCCACAGCCCCCACAGCCCCAGGCCGAAGATCAGCACCCCGGTGTAGGCCATCACCCGCATGGACCAGTACTGGATGAAAACGTTCGGCACGTAATAACCCTTGCCGTACTGCTGGGAGTACTGCGACTGCAGCGGGTTCAGCCCGGTCACCTTGCCGTTCCAGTGGTTAGTGGCCAGCAGCGACAGCAGGTGCGGGATCGCCAGGATCTTCGTCGGCGTCTGGTCCTGGTTGCCGCCGCCGATCTGGAACAGCGAGAACGAGCACGGCTGGCAGGTCGTCCACTGCGCCTCGGCCGCCGCGATCTTCATCGGCTGGTACTTCGCCTCGATCACCCCGAGCTCATCGCCCACCAGCATGGTGAACAGGATCGCCGGGACCAGGACGATAAGCGCGAGCCGGGCCGACCGGGTGAACACCTCCCGCGCGCCGCCGTGCCGCAGCTGCCAGGCCGAGACGGCCAGCATGACCGCCGCGCCGGTGACCAGCGAGGCCAGCAGCACCTTGGAGTATCCCCACACGAATACCTGGTTGGTCAGCAGCGCCCAGATGTCATTCAGCTGCGGCTTGCCATTGACCATCACGTAGCCGACGGGATGCTGCATCCAGGAGTTGGCCGCCATGATGAACGCCGCCGACAAGATGCTGCCGAGCGCGACCAGCCAGATCGCCAGCAGGTGCACCCGCCGCGACAGCTTGTCCCAGCCGAACAGCCACAGCCCCAGGAACGTCGACTCCAGGAAGAACGCAGCCAGGCCCTCCATCGCCAGCGGCGCGCCGAAGATGTTGCCGACCAGCCGCGAGTACGCCCCCCAGTTCATCCCGAACTGGAACTCCTGCACGATGCCAGTCACCACGCCGATCGCGACGTTGATCACCAGCAGCGTGCCGAAGAACCGCGTCAGCCGCAGGTACTCCTCGCGCTTGCTCCGATACCAGGCCGTCTGCAGCAACGCGGTCAGGAACGCCAGCCCGATCGTGACCGGGACGAAGAAGAAATGATTCACCGTCACAAACGCGAACTGCCACCGCGCCAGGTCAACGTTAGTCATCTGCTCCCCTAACCAGAGGACTCACGACGGCGCGGGTCCTGAGCTCCCGGCCCCGGCCGCGTGCTCAGGACCCGGCGGCCTGACGGGCGGGGACGCCGTTATTCCAGGCGGCCGTGCCGGCCGCCGCGGCGGTTCTGGCCTGGGCCCACTTGATCTTCGCCAGCTCGCTGGGCGGCACCTCCATCGCCTGGATCCACTGGCGCGTCGCCGAGATCACGTGCAGTCCCCCGACGGCCAGGCCGACCAGGGCGATCATCCCGCCGACGGCGACGAGCCCGGCGCCCGTGACGAGGGGCGCGGTCCGGAGTTCCGGCAGGTTGCTGCTTTTTGACGTGTTATTCGACATGACACCGTCCCGAGTGTGAGTCTTTGAGGACCACCTTCGTCCCGCCGATGCCGCCAAGCATCACCCTGCCAGGGTGATTGCCGCCGCCATTCGGCCGATGTTCGCGGCTCTCACCCGGCGGGGGTGATGCGACCGCGAGGCCGGCACAACGAGATTGGATGGGTGACCGAAAAATATGACGTGATCATCGTAGGCAGCGGCGCCGGCGGGGGGACGCTAGCACACACGCTGGCGCCGTCGGGCAAGCGGATACTCCTGCTGGAACGCGGCGATTTCCTGCCACGCGAGACCGAGAACTGGAATCCCGGCCCGGTGTTCGTGGACGGAAGGTACATCTCGCCGGACCCGTGGTACGACGCCGACGGCAAGGCCTTCCAGCCGCAGGTCCATTACTACGTCGGCGGGGCGACCAAGCTGTACGGGGCGGCCCTGTACCGGCTGCGCCCCGAGGACTTCGGCGAGATCCAGCATGCTGACGGCCTGTCGCCGGCCTGGCCGCTCAGCTACGACGACTTCGAGCCCTGGTACACCAGGGCCGAGTGGCTCTATCAGGTCCGCGGCGTCCACGGCGAGGACCCGACCGAGGGCCACTACTCCAAGGACTACCCGTGGCCTCCGGTCTCGCACGAGCCGCGGATCCAGGAGATCTCCGATGCCCTGACCGCGGGCGGCTACCATCCCTTCCACGCGCCCTGCGGCATCCTGCTCAATGAGGCCAACCGCCCGCTGAGCCAGTGCATCCGCTGCGCGACCTGCGACGGCTATCCGTGCCTCGTGCACGCCAAGGCTGACGCCGACATCATCGCCGTGCGGCCGCTGCTCGATCAGCCGAACGTGACCCTGCTGGTCAACGCCGAGGTGGAGCGGCTGGAGACCGACCCGTCGGGCCGCACGGTCAGCCGGGTCCAGGTCAGCCGCGACGGCAGCCAGGAACTCTACGAGGCCGACATCGTCGTGATCTGCGCCGGCGCCGCCAACAGCGCCAAGATCCTGCTCCGGTCGGCCTCCGACCAGCACCCGGCTGGCCTGGCCAACGGATCGGACCAGGTTGGCCGGAACTACATGTACCACAACAGCAAGGCCATCGTCGCAATCGATACCGAGCGCAACGGCACGGTCTTCCAGAAGACTCTCGGGCTGAACGACTTCTACTTCGCCAGGAACGGCCGGGAGTGGCCGCTGGGCAACATCCAGATGCTCGGCAAGTCCAACGCGATGGCGATGAAGGGCGAGGAGCCCAAGCTCACCAAGCTGGCCCCGAAGTTCAGCCTGGAGGAAGTGGCCAAGCACGCCGTCGACATCTGGCTGACGACCGAGGACGTGCCCAAGCCGGACAACCGGGTCACCGTCGACCGCGACGGGCGGGTGCACCTGGCCTACACCCAGACCAACGACACCGAGGCGGACGGGCTGTACCACGAGACCCGCAAGCTGCTCAACCACATCGGGATCGCCGCCCACCACGTCCTGTCCAAGAACTTCTACATGAGCATGGACGTGCCCGTGGCCGGGGTGGCGCACCAGTCGGGCACCTGCCGGTTCGGCACGGATCCGGCTACCTCCGTGCTCGATGTCAACTGCAAGGCGCACGAGGTCGACAACCTGTACGTCGTCGACACCAGCTTCTTCCCGAGTATCGGAGCCATGAACCCGGCGCTCACCGCCATGGCCAACGCGATCCGCGTCGGCGAGCACCTGATGAGCCGGATGGCATGACCAGGCCCCGTCTCGACGAAGAGAAGGCGCAAGTCTCAGCTGTTCCTCTCCAGACTGCGAAAGGCCAGGGGCTCCGATGAGCATGTTCCCGCCGATAGCCGATTACGGATTCCTGTCGAACTGCGAGCAGAGCTGCCTGGTCGCCCCCGACGGGTCGGTCGAGTGGCTGTGCCTGCCGCGCCCCGATGCCCCGAGTGTCTTCGGGGCGCTCCTGGACCGGGCCGCGGGGCTGTTCAGGTTCGGGCCCGGCAACACTCGCGTTCCCCAGCACCGCCGGTACGTGCCGGGGACGATGGTGCTGGAGACGACCTGGCAGACGCCGACCGGATGGATGGTCGTGCAGGACTTCCTGGCCGTAGGGCCGATCCAGCGCGAGGGCCGGCGCCCGGACTACCACCGGGCTCCGGCGGACTTCGGCGCCGTCGGCGCGCTGGTCCGGATCGCGACGTGCATCAGCGGCCGGGTCGAGGCCGTCGTGAACTGCGCCCCGCTGTTCAAATACGGTGCTGTAGGCGGCACCTGGGACTATCAGGGCGACGGCTACGACGCGATGACCATCACCCCCGCGGAGGGTGACCTGCAGCTCGAGCTGGCGGGCAGCATCCCGCTGGGCGTCCTCGGCGCCCGCAGCTACGGTCGCACGACGCTCGCCAAGGGCGAGTCGGCCTACGTCACGCTGTCCTGGGGCGACGGCAACGTCCCGGCCAGCCAGGACGAGGCTTTCAGCGCGCTGAGCACCACCGTCGATTACTGGCGCGACTGGCTGAGCTCGGCCAAGATCCCCGACCATCCGTGGAAGACCTACCTCGACCGCAGCGCCCTGACCCTGAAGGGGCTCAGCTACGCCCCGACGGGTGCCATCATGGCTGCCGCCACGACGTCGCTGCCGGAGACTCCGGGCGGGGCGCGCAACTGGGACTATCGCTTCACCTGGATCAGGGACTCGGCGTTCATGCTGCGCTCGCTCTACCGCCTGGGCTTTGACTGGGAAGCGATCGAGTACTGGGGATTTGTCATCGACGCGGTCAGCGCGGGCGACCTGCACGGCAAGCTCGAGCTGCAGATCATGTACGGCATCGGCGGGGAACGCGACCTCACCGAGCACACTCTCGACCACCTGTCCGGATACGAGGGAGCGCGCCCCGTCCGGGTGGGCAACGGCGCCTATAACCAGCAGCAGCACGACGTGTGGGGCATGATTCTGGACGCGCTGGATGTCCAGTTCCACCGCGGAGCGGCGCAGATCGTGGCGCCGGTGTGGGAAGGGCTGGCCGGGTTCGTGGACGCCGCCCTGGAGCACTGGCGAGAGCCCGATCAGGGTATCTGGGAAGTCCGCGGCGACCCTAAGCACTTCACGGCATCCAAGGTGATGTGCTGGGTAGCCGCCTCGCGCGGCGCCGACCTCGCGGAAGAGCGAGGCTCTGAGGAGCGCGCCAAGCGCTGGCGGGCCGGCGCCGACGAGATCAAGGCCGAGATCCTGGACAAGGGTGTGTCCAAGCGCGGGGTGTTCCGCCAGCATTACGAGACCGATGACCTCGACGCCTCGCTGTTGCTGCTGCCCATCATGGGGTTCCTGCCCCCCGACGACAAGCGCGTCAGGGCGACTGTGCTGGCCATTGCCGACGAGCTGACCCAGGACGGGCTGGTCCTGCGCTACCAGGTCGAGGGCACCGACACCGGGTTCGACGGCGCGGAGGGCACCTTCACGATCTGCTCCTTCTGGCTGGTGAGCGCGCTGGCCATGATCGGCGAGACCGATCGTGCGCGGGCCCTGTGCCAGAAGCTGCTGTCGTTCGCGGGACCACTGCAGCTCTACGCGGAGGAGATCGATGCCACGACGGGACAGCACCTGGGCAATTTCCCCCAGGCCTTCACCCACCTGGCCCTCATCGAGGCCGTCTCGCTGCTCATCGAGTCCGAGCCGCAGGAGGGCCTGGCTTCCCTGCGGTAAACGGCCCGCGTCCAGCAGGATGTGAGGCTGGCGAGGCGCAGTCAGAGCAGCCCCAGGCTCCTGGCGCGGCGGACCGCTTCGCCCCGGCTGGCTGCTCCGAGCTTGCGGAAGATGCTCTTGAGGTGAGTCTTGACCGTGTTCACGGAGAGGTACATCGCCTGGGCGATCTCCTGGGTGCTCAGCATTCCTGACGCGAGGCGCAGGACCTCGCGCTCGCGGCCGCTGAGCCGCTCAACGACCACCGGGGCTGAGGGGCTGCTGGCCGGGCGGCCCGTGGTCTCGAGGCGGCCCATGGTCTCGCTGTGGCGTGCTGGCCCGGCCTGAAGGAGCCCAGGGTAAGCGCCGCCCAGGTCCGGGCAGTATTCCAGCGCGGGCAGGATCCAGGCCCGGTTCATGGCGAAAGGAAGCCGGCGGCGTTCTGGCTCGCCGAGGTGCAGGGCGCGTTCGAGCGAGCGGCGCCCCCGGGCCCGGTCACCGCCCCGGTAGCTGAGCAGGGCGTCGGTGAGATAGGCCTGCAGCTGGTCGGCGGCATTGCCGGGCGGAGCGCCGGCCGGGCTGGCCAGGGACTGCCGCGCTGCCTGGAGATCTCCTGCGGCCAGGAAGGCGCGGGCTAGCGCCACCGCCGCATCGAGAGTGAATCCGGCGTCCCCGGCGCGGCGTGCGGCGTCGAGGGCTGCCTCGATATCCCCGGCTGCGGTGCTGGCCTGCGCCTCAGCGACGGTGAGCAGGTGGTCCAGCCACGGCGGCGGTGACCAGCTAGCACGGGCGCGCTGAATCAGCTCGGCGGCGGCTGGCCCGTGGCCCCGGGCCAGGGCGCCGCGGGCTGCCACCAGGCAGACGACGGCGCCGATCAGCCGGTCAGGATGAGCGCGCAGGCTGGCCTCGGCCTGCCTCAGCTGGCTGCGCCAGCCGGTCAGTTCGTTGCGCTCCAGGTGCACCAGCGCGAGCGCCGCGGCCGCGGCCGCGGCCGGGACCGGCGGATCGCCTCGGCCGCCGCCCCCAGGCGGATGAGTCCCCGCCTGGGCCAGCTGGGTGGCGCGGCTTAGCCGGCCGCGCAGGGCCTCGATCAGGGCGAGGTGCCCGTGGCAGGCCGCCCGCTCGCCGCTGCCTTCAGGTGCGGTAGCCGCCGCGCCGGCGAAAGCCGCGGCCGCCGCGCCAGGATCACCGGACCAGAACGCGACGACACCACGGCCAGCCAGCACGTGCGCGCAAGTCTCCGGGCGCCACTTGCGCAGGCCGTGCGAGAGCCGTTCGAACATGGTCTCGGCCTGGGCGGCAGCAGCCCTGGCCGCGCCGAGATCCCCGGACCGGCGAGACGCAGCGAGGCGGAGCGTCGCAGCCGCCAGCCGGGCGGGGACTTCCTGGTCAGCGGGGAGCCGAGCGAGACTTTCCTCCGCCGCCGCGATCAAGCTGCCTGCGGCCCGGTCATGGTGGTCCGCCAGCTCCAGCGCCACGGCCGCCAGCAGGGACGGTGGCTGCGCCGGGCAGTCTGGCAGCGTTTCGGGAACGGGTATCCGCCGCAGGGCGTCGGCAACCGGGGCGCTGCCGCCCGGCTGGAGGAGCTCGCCGATGGCCAGCTCATCCACGACGATCCGCGCCGCCAGCGGCCAGTCCTTGACCTGCGCCGCGTGCGCGACGGCCTGCTCCAGCATCCCGTTGCGCTGGTACCAGCTGGCTGCCTGCCGGTGCAGGCTGGCCGCGCGGCCCGGAGACTCCCGCCGCAGCTTCAGCCGCAGCACCTCGGCCAGCGTGGAATGGTAGCGGTACCATCCGCGGCCGAGCGGCTGGACGAATGCCCCGGAATGGGCCAGCGCCGCCAGGTGGCTGCCGGCCCGCTCATCTCCGGTCAGCTCCCGGGCCAGGCCGGCGCTGACCCGGTCCAGGATGCTGGTGCGCAGCATCAGCTCCCGCTCGGCGGCCGGCTGCGCGTCGAGCACCTCTCCCACCAGGTAACTGGTCAGGGCATTGTCCTCGGCGGCCAGGTTCTTGATGAAGAGATCGGGGTCGGGATGGCCATCCAGCGAGAGCGCGGCCAGCCGCAGGCCAGCGGCCCAGCCCTCCACCCGCTCGGTGATGAGGTCGACCGCCCCGGCTGGCAGCGTGAGGCCGTGCTGTCCCATCAGCAGCGCCGCTTCCGGGACGGTGAAGGCCAGGTCACCAGCGCGGATTTCGGTCAGCTCCCCGGCCAGCCGGTGCCGGTGCAGCGGCAGGAGCGGGTCGATCCGCGCGGCCGCCACCAGGCGCAGGCCCGGCCGCGCGCACTTCAGCACATAGGCTAGCTCCTCCAGTGGCTCGGGCGCGGTCAGGAGATGGAGATCATCCAGGACCAGGACCAGGGGTGACTCGAGCGCGGCCAGGACCGACGCCAGCTGGCGCAGGAAGGCGCGGCCGCTGGGGCCTTCCTGCGGGAGCCCTAGCACTGTCCCCGGAACATCAGCACCGGCCTGCCGCAGCGCCGTCACGACATACGACCAGAAGCTGCCCGGCTTGTTGTCGTACTCGTCCAGGGTCACCCAGGCAAGGCGCCCCGGCGTCCCAGTCGAGGCGGCCCAGGAGGCCAGCGCCATCGTCTTGCCTGCGCCGGGCGGGCCGGTGACCACGGTCAGCGGCCCGTCGGAACCCTCAGCGATCCGCCTGTCCAGGCGCAGCCGGGCGACCATCCAGGGTGGCAGCCGCGGTGCGGTGAGCTTGGCCGCCAGGACAAGATCGTCAGCCTCCGGGCTCTCTGAACGCGTCGTCGTTGCGGTCGTCATTTACCTCTGCCTTAGCGTGACACGATCGGCGTCAGCCCTGCTGAGTGCTCCCTGCGCTGGCGTGGTGGTGGTTGACGTCATCTGGGCCTCCCGGGCGGGAATCGCAAGCTTTGACTCCCCTCACCCTCTTCGAGCCGGCTGGCCAGGTCCCCACCCTGCTCAGGGTGAATCCTCACCTCAGCGGGCTCGCGGCAGGCGCGGTGTGAGGGCAGGGAGGGCTTAGAGCAGGCGCAGGTCCATTGCCCGCTCGATGGCCTCCGAGCGGGATGCCACGCCGAGTTTCTGGTAGACCGACCGCAGGTGGGTCTTGACCGTGTTGCGGGAGATAAAGAGACTGGCGGCCATCTGCGGATAGGTGCTGGTCGGCAGGAGCTTGAGGATGCGCAGCTCGGCCTCGGTCAGCGGCTCGGGGAGCCCGCGACCGGGTCGGGAGGCGTCGGGATGGGCGGCGCGTACGTCAAGAGCCGCGCCGATGAGCCGCTGGGTGAACGGATCCTGGCGCAGCTCTCCCGGATGTCCGGCCAGGTAGTTCGTCACCTGGGGCGCGGTCGTGACGACCGTGTTGAGGAAGCCCCCGCGGCGGGCGGCGTCCAGTACGCCGGCCAGCAGGTTAGCCGACCGGGGATCGCCGCGCTCGATCGCGGCGGCGGCCAGGAGGATCTGACGCACCAGCGCGCGCCGCGGGATCAGGTCAGCCGGCGACAGCGCCTGCAGGTGTTCCTGGGCGGGCTGGTGATCGCCGGAGGCGAGCGCGATCCGCGCCAGCAGCAGGCCGCGGCGACCCGCGGGCAGCCCGCTGGCCAGCTCAGCGGGAGTCCGCAGGTCACCCAGGGACAGGCGGAGCAGTGCCTCCAGCTCGTCGGCCCGCCCCAGCAGCACCGATGCGCTTTGCGGCAGGACCAGGCGCGCCGCCTCGACCGTGGCCAGCGCGTCGCGGACCTGGCCGCGAGCGGCCCAGATCGCGGCCCGGTCGAGCAGCGCGAGAAACTCAAACGGGGCGCGCCCGTGCTCCGAGATCGACAGTGCTTGCTCGGTGAGCTGCTCGGCGGTGTCGAGGTCGCGGTTCTCCAGCGCGAGGCCGGCCAGCGCCCGCAGATGGTCCACGGCGAAGAAATGCTGGTCGAATCCGAACTTCCGGGCCTGCTGTGCAGCCGTCCTGGCGGCCTCCGCGGCCTGGGCCAGGAGACCGGCCTCCAGCCAGGCCAGCGCCTGCGCGCCGGGCACCTGCACCAGCTTGACCGGGTCGGAAAGATCGGGGCTGGCCAGGGCCGTGGCTGCCTCGCGCTCAACGCCCGGCAGGTCGTCCAGATAGGTATAGGTGCGCAGGAGGACGACGGGGATGCTGCCGATCCAGTCGTCGATCACCTGAGTTCGTTCCTGAATGGCCCGCGCGGTGAGGGCTTGCGTCAATGCCTCGTCCACCTGGCCGGTCAGCATGTGGTGCACCGACCGCGCCACCGCGAACCGCGCCGCCAGCCGCGAGTCGGGCAGGGGCCACGGCTGGGTGCGCTCCAGCAGATCCAGGTACTCGCCACCGCGAGCGGTGTCTCCCGACAGCAGCAGGTCAATGGCCAGACCCAGCAGCCGGTCTGGGGCCTCGGCCAGCAGTGCGGGCTGGACCGTGCTCAGGTCCAGCGGCGGCGGCAGCGCCGGGTCACTCAGGAAGTCAGTCACGACCCGGTCCTGCAAAAGGGCCAGGGCACGGTCGGCCTGCCGGGCCGCGAGGAAGTGGCGGGCCGCCCGCCGGGTGTCGCCCACCCACTCGAACCATTCGGCGGCCCGGAGCTGGAGCGCCTGTTCCCGGGTCCGGTCCCTGGCCCGCAGTTCGGCGCGCAGCAGCTGGCGCACCAGATGGTGGTAGCGGAAGCTCGTCCGGTCCTCATCCAGCGGCACCAGGAACAGGCTGGCCGCGTCGATGCCGCGCAGCAGCGCCGCCGCGTCCTGCCGCCCGGTCACGGCGGCGCACGCGTCCCCCGTCAGCTCGCCCAGGACGGACGTGTCCAGCATGAACCAGGCCACCTTGGGAGGCTGCCGGTCGAGGACCTCAGAAGCGAAGTACTCCGCGATCCCGTGGTTGCGGACCTCCAGCGCCCGCGCGGCCATCGCCGGGTCCGGGGCACCCCGCAGCGACAGCGCGGCCATCTGCAGCGCGGCGGCCCAGCCTTCGCTGCGCTGATGCAGCAGCGCCGCATCCTCGGCGGCGACCTCGACGCCGAAGTTGGCCAGGAAGTCGCGGCTTTCGGCAAGCGAGAAATTCAGGTCATGGTCGCGGAGCTCGCACAGCTCGCCGGCCATCCGGAGCCGGTGCAGCCGCAGCGCCGGATCGATGCGGCTGGCCAGCACCAGCTGCGCGGCGTCGGCCGGCCAGTGTTCCACCAGGTCTGTCATGTCCCCGGCGACTGCGGGGGCGGCGTAGTGGAAGTCATCGACCACGATCGCCGACCCGGCCGGCAGCTTGGCGGCATCGTTGGCGATCGACGCGGTGACATCAGGGGACACGGCTCCGTCCATTGCGAGCAGGTCGGCCGCATCGGCGCCGAACCCCGGCTCCGCGCCGCGGGGAGCCTCGATGAACCCGGTCCAGAACCGGACCGCGTTGACGTCAGCCTCGTCACACGACAGCCAGGAGGTGACGTGGGGTACCCGCGTCGCGGCCCAGCTGGAGAGCAGCACGCTCTTGCCTGCACCCGCCGACCCCACGACGACCGTCAGGCGCTGGCCGGCCCCGGCCATCAGCCGGTCATGCAGCACCGGCCTGGTGACCAGCGTCGGGGGCAGCGGCGGCAGGCGGAACTTTCCCAGCGCGAACCGCGCGCCATGTGCAGCGCCGCGCCCGGCTGCCGCGTCCTGTGCCACCACACGTCCCCCAGTGCTTCCCGCCCGCGGCGATGACCGCAGGCGTTACAACTCCTGATCGTAGGGTGCCTGGTCCCGACAGTGCATTCAGGGCCGAATCACCCTCAGGAGGGTGAGGACGCGGCTCCGGCCGCCGGGCACGCTAGCCGGACAGCGGAACTAGCAGACTGAAGGGGGCGACCCTGGTGCGATCGCGGACGTATGAGATCATCTTTAGCGGCCAGGCAGGCCCCGCGGTGGCCGCAGAATTCGACGATTGTGAGGTCATCCCGGGTGCAGGCACGACCACTCTGCGCGCCGAGCTGCCCGATCAGTGCGCGCTGTCCGGACTTATCCAGCGGATCATCGGCCTCCACCTGGAAATAACCCGGGTCCAGGTCGTGTCGCCTGACAATGATGGCCAGGTGCACCAGGCAGGATCCATCAGTGGCCATGACTGACCAGGGCGCCGCTACCGCAGCGGCCCAGGGGACCGGTCTGGTGCTGATCACGCTGGCGTCTGGCCAGTTTCTGATGACGCTGGATAGCTCCGTGATGAACGTGGCCATCGCTACCGTGGCCAGGGATGTCGGCACGACGGTGACCGGGATCCAGACGGCGATCACGCTCTACACGCTGGTGATGGCGATGCTGATGATCCCGGGCGGCAAGGTCGGCTCGCTGATCGGACGCAAGCGCGCTTTCTCGGTCGGGTGCGTGATCTACGGCGCGGGTTCGCTGACCACGGCCCTGGCGCAGAATCTGCCCGTCCTCATTGTGGGCTGGTCGGTTCTTGAGGGGATCGGCGCCGCGCTGATCCTTCCGGCGATCGTCGCGCTGGTCGCCAGTAACTTCGGGCCCGAGGGACGGCCGCGGGCGTATGGCTTGGTGATGGCGGCCGGGGCAATCGCCGTGGCGGTCGGCCCGCTGATCGGCGGCATCGCTACCTCCTACTTCTCGTGGCGCTACGTCTTCGTGGGTGAGGTCCTGGTCGTGCTGGCCATCCTGGCCCTGGCGCGCCGGGTCCAGGATGCGCCGGCCGCGACGCGGCCTCGGCTGGATCTGGTCGGCGCGGTGCTCTCGGCCGCAGGGCTCGGGCTGGCGGTCTTCGGCGTGCTGCGATCGAGCGTGTGGGGGTGGGTGCTGCCCAAGCCAGGGGGCCCGTCAGTCCTTGGCCTGTCGCCGACGATCGCGCTGACCTTCGCCGGGCTGCTGGTGCTGTGGCTGTTCAGCATGTGGGAGCATCGCGTTGAGAAGCGCGGCGGCGAGCCGCTGGTCCGGTTGTCCATGCTGGGAAACCGGCAGTTCACCGGCGGCCTGGTGATGTTCTTCTTCCAGTTCCTGATCCAGGCCGGGCTCTTCTTCACCATCCCCCTGTATCTGTCCGTCGCCCTCGGGCTCTCCGCGATCGACACCGGCATCAAGATCATCCCGCTGTCCGTCACGCTGCTGATAGCCGCGGCCGGCATCCCCCGGTTCTTCCCGCGCATCTCGCCCCGGCTTGTCGTCCAGGCCGGGCTGCTGGCGATGTTCGGCGGGATCGTGTGGCTGTTCGCGAGCATCGACGTGCACGCCGGCGCGGGAATCGTGACGGTCCCGCTGCTGCTCGCCGGCCTCGGGATCGGCGCTCTGGCCTCGCAGCTCGGCAGCGTGACGGTCTCCGCGGTCCCCGACGACCAGAGCCCGGAGGTCGGCGGTCTGCAGAACACCGCGACCAACCTCGGAGCCTCGATCGGCACGGCCCTCGCCGGGTCGCTGCTGATCGCGGCCCTGACCGCGTCGTTCCTGCACGGCATCGAGCAGAACCCGGCGGTCCCGGCTGCCGTGAGCACCCAGGCCAGCACCAAGCTGGCCGGCGGAATCCCGTTCCTGTCCGACGCCGACCTCAAGACGGCGCTAACCAAGGCAGGTGCCAGCCAGCAGGTGACCCAGGCCGTCCTGGACGAGAACCAGCAAGCCCGCCTGGACGGACTGCGCACCGCGCTCGCGGCCCTCGCGCTTCTCGCGCTCCTCGCCCTGTTCTTCACCTTCCGGATCCCCAACGAGCAGCCCGGATCTCGCGAGAGGTCCTCAGTGCAGGTGGATGAGGACCACGTCCTTGAGGATGATCATCAGTAGTCCCAGGGCGGCAGCGATCGACGTGATGACAAGTAGCTGCCTGCCGTGCAGGTGGGCGGCGCGGCCGGCCAACCATGCGTAGATCATTAGGAGCACGATGGCGACCACCAGCCCGACGTTGGCGGCCGCCGGGGGCGAGGCCCCGAGCAGATGCGCCACGACGAGCGACAGCAGCGGAATGTAGGAGGAGCTGACCATTGGCCAGGTGGCGGCCAGAGCCACGCGGACGTCCGCCCATGTCGGCGGGCGCCCGGCCTCCAGTTGCTCGCCGAGCAGTTCGGCGTACTCCTCGGCGAGCCAGTACACCAGCAGCGTGACCAGGATGGAGACGGCCAGCGGCAGGGTGGGCACGTGGTCTCCGGCGGCGGCGAGGACCGCAGCGGTAATGATCGTGCCGTAGATGCCGGCGGCGCGTCGCGGTCCGCGGGGTCTGGCGGACGGCAAAGGGTGTGCCCCGCTGGGCGAGATTCCCGCCATGACCATCCCCTCATTATGACGAAACCGGCAGTACCGTATGGCGAGCCATCGTGCCCACCGAAAAGTATCGGGCCGCCCGCCCGGGACTGCCATCACCTGGGAGGGGTGACGACGGCTGTCCGCATGGAGGGCACAATCGCGGGAGACGCCCCCGGGCTGGACGGAGATCAGTCATGCCTTCCTTTGGCGACGAGCTGAGCAGGCTGGAGCCCGCGCCGTGATGGAGCTCGAATCGCTGAACGCCACGTTCGTCATCGACATGTTCCTGCTGCTCCTGATCGGCATCGGCCCCAAGATCGCGCTGGTGCCGTTCCTTGAGGCGACCAGGGAGATGCCGGAGGCCACCAAGCGCCGGGTCCTGCGCAAGATGCTGACTACCGCGGCCACCGTGGCCGTGCTCCTGCTCATCCTCGGCGGCCTGCTGACCCGGCTGCTGCACTTCTCGCCGGGCGCCCTGGGCGTGGCCAGCGGGATCATCCTGCTCATCATCGCGGTCACCATGGTGCTGGGGCCGCGTCAGGAGAACGGCAGCCACCCGGCCGATGACCGGGACCCGATGCAGCTCGCCGTCTTCCCGCTGGCCGTGCCTTACCTGCTCAACCCGGCCGGAATCGTTGTCCTGGTCACCGCCTCGGCAGAAGCCAGCTCCGTCGCAGTCGTCGCCGTCGTCGTCGGCGTGCTCATCATGATACTCGCGCTCGACATCGTGGTGTTCCGGTGGGCCGTCCGGGTCAGCAGCCACCTGGACGAAAGCCGGATGCTGGTCACCGAGAAGGTGTTCGGCTTCCTGCTCGCCGCGCTCGCCGTCCAGCTTGCGCTTAACGGATTGTCCGACGTCGGCGTGATCCACCTGACCGGCCACTAAGGCCCGGGCCGGAGCCCAGCTGACTGCTGGGCGGGTGCCGTCCCTTGGCGAGGGCAGCCCCGCCGGCCTGCGGCCCGGGGGAAGCGGCGGCCGGCGGGGCGCCCTCTGAACGACTCCTTCCGGGCGCTGGCCGCAGGGCCGCGGCGCCGGAAAGAGCCACCTGAAGCATCACCGATGACCCTGACCCCGGGCTTGCGGTTACCAGATAGTAACCTGAAGACTCTCACCAGACAATCTGAACGTTTGGTACGGAGATCCTGAGCCTTAGCCGTCCCGGCGCGGGTCGCCAACGCCCCGGATGAGGTCGCCGACCGCCCCGACGGCGCCATGGCGGCGGCGGATGATATCGGCGATCAGGCCGGTCCAGCCGGTCTGGTGGGCGGCGCCGATCGCGGCTCCGTTGTCACCGTGGAAGTACTCGCTGAAGGTCAGGTTGTCGTGCCAGGCGGGATCGGTCTGCAGCCGCTCGGTCCCGCCGAAGCAGGGCCGCCGGCCGGCGGCGTCGCGCGTGAAGATCGAGATGAGCCGGTCCTGCAGGTCGGCGGCGATGTTGTCCAGGGTGAGCTGCACGCCCGATCCGGTCGGGTACTCGATGGTGAACTCGTCACCGAAAAACCGGTAGTAACGCTCCAGTGCGCTGATCACCAGGTAGTTGAGCGGGAACCAGAGCGGCCCGCGCCAGTTGGAGTTCCCGCCGAACATGGCGGTGGTGGACTCGGCCGGCTCGTAGTCGATGCGGGCCCGCAGGCCCTCGACGTCGAGCTCGTAGGGGTGGTCGCGGTGGTGGGCCGACAGGGCCCGCAGCCCGTGCGGGGACAGGAACTCGCTCTCGTCGAAGAGCTTGGCCAGCAGCCGCTCGAGCCGACCCACGTCGGCCAGGCAGAGCAGCAGCCGCTGCTCGCCAGGCTGGCCGCGCATCAGCCCGACCTCGCTGAGCTTCTGCCGGTCGGCCAGGCCACGGCGGCCCAGGAAGTCCGCGAACTGCTTGCCGACGGTCAGCGAGCGCTGGAGGTCCTCCTCGTCGATGACTGCGGCGGCCAGGATGGGGATGATCCCCACCATCGACCGGACCCGCACCGAGGTGGTCTCCCCGCCCGGGGCCAGGAGCTGATCGTAGTAGAGTCCGTCGGTCTCGTCCCACAGCCCGAGGCCTTCCAGCGCGTCGCTGATGGCCGAGAAATGCTCCAGGAACTTGAGCACCAGATCGACTCCGGGCCGCTGGCCGGACCGGTTCAGGATCACGGCCATGGAGGCCATCGCGACCGCGTAGAAGCCCATCCACCCGGTGGCATCCGACTGCTGCAGGATGCCGCCGACCGGCAGGTGCGAGCGGTCGATCGGGCCGATGTTGTCCAGGCCCAGGAAGCCGCCCTCGAACAGGTTGTTGCCCTCGGCGTCCTCCCGGTTGACCCACCAGGTGAAGTTGACGAGCAGCTTGTCGAAGATCCGGCTGACGAAGTCGATATCGCGGGCGCCGTCGATCGCGAACACTTCCACCGCGGCCCAGGCCTGCACCGGCGGGTTCACGTCCCCGAAGTCCCACTCATAGGCGGGCAGCGCGCCGTTGGGATGCTGAAACCACTCCCGGCACAGCAGGATCAGCTGGTACTTGGCGAACGCCGGGTCCACATGGGCCAGGGCGACGCAGTGAAACGCCAGGTCCCAGGCGGCGAACCACGGGTATTCCCACTTGTCCGGCATCGACATGATGTCGAAGGAGTCGAAATTGCGCCAGCGGGAGTTCCGGCCGCTCAGGCGCTCCGCCGGGGGCGTCGGCTGCGTCGGGTCCCCCTCTAGCCAGCGGGCCACGTTGTAGTAGAACAGCTGCTTGCTCCACAGCATCCCGGCGAAGGCCTGCCGCATGACCAGGGCCTCGTCTGACGTCGCCCCCGCAGGCGTCAGCTCAGCGTAAAACTCGTCCGCCTCGGCCCGCCGCCGGCGCAGTACCTCGTCGAACTGCGTGCCGAGCGGGGAGTTCGCCTCGCCCTGGGCCGCTTGCGCCGGCGGCGGCCGCAGGCGCAGCCGCAGCTCGGCCGTCTCGCCGGCCTGGGCCGTCACCTGGTACCAGAACGCGGCCTTGGTGCCCGTGCGATCGGGATTGACGGTGGCCGCGCCGGTGATCACGTGATCGTTGATGCCATCCTTCGGATACGGGGTGATCGGCGCGGACCCGAACAGCCGAGCCGTGTTGGTCTCGTTCTCGCAGAACACTGCCGTCGGCATGGTCCCGTCCGGGCCGGCCGCGGCGATCAGCTCCAGCGATCCCAGGAACGGGTGATCGATGCCCACCGCCGAGTCCCCAACCGCCCGCATCGCCGGCTTGGCCGCATCCTCCTCCCAGGACCAGGTGTTACGGAACCAGGCGGTCGGCAGGACGTGCAGCGTGGCCGCCTCCGGGCCCGCGTTGGTCACCTGCACGCTCATCAGCAGGTCGTCGGCGCTGGCCTTGGCGTAGTGCACCTCGACGATCCAGTACCGGTCCTCATCAAATGCCCCGGTGTCCAGCAGCTCGTACTCGGGCTCCTCGCGGTTGCGTGACCCGTTCTGCACGATCAGGTCCTGATAAGGAAATGCCTCCTGCGGATAGTGATAGCGCCACCGGTTCCACGCGTGGCTGGGAATCGCGTCCAGGTACCACCAGTAATCCTTGACGTCCTCCCCGTGATTGCCCTGGGCGCCGGTCAGGCCGAACGGGCGCTCCTTGAGGATCGGATCCTTGCCGTTCCACAGGGCCAGGCCCAGGCACAGCCGCTGCTCGACGTCGCAGAACCCGGCGAGGCCGTCCTCCCCCCACCGGTAGGCGCGCGACCGGGCGTGATCGTGCGGCAGGTAGTCCCACGCCTCACCGTCGGCGCTGTAATCCTCCCGGACCGTGCCCCACTGCCGCTCGCTGACGTAGGGCCCCCACCGGTACCACTCCCCCGCCTGCCGCAGCCCGTTCTCCAGCCGCCCGAATCCGGCCACCCGCTCCCGCTCAGCACCCCGCCGCTCAGCTTCCACTCCGGACCCCTTCGTGTTGACGTCGAGCAATTTGCGCGCTGCTGGCCTCCGACGATCTCAGCTCCTTTCCTATACGCGGGGCAGCACCTGCTCATCACCTATGGCGGGTGATTATTCTCGCCTTAGCGTCGATATTCTTGATCTGAATGAAATATTGGCACGTGAACGGCTGGCAAATTCTTGACCGCTTCTGGGTTATCGGAGACCGGCGTGACGACAAACCAGATCCTCATCGGAGTGGGCCTGATTCTCCTGCTCGCGGGCGGCTCTCAGGTACTGGCCAGCCGGCTGCGCATTCCCGCCCTCATCGTGCTGCTGCCGGCCGGCTTCATCGCGGGCGCACTGACGACGGATGTCAACCCGGAGCACCTGCTCGGGCCGGCGTTCGAGCCGCTGGTGTCCCTGTCGGTGGCGGTTATCCTCTACGACGCGGGCCTGGGCCTCGAGCTGCGCAAGCTCAAGGGCCATACCCGCAAGGCGGTGATCCGCCTGATCATCCTCGGGACGGCGATCACCTGGGTGCTCGCCGCATCGGTGGCCGCGCCGCTGCTGGGCATGTCGCGCGGCGCGGCGGTGATGCTCGGGATCATCCTCGTCGTCTCGGGACCGACGGTCGTGGGCCCGCTGCTGCGCTTCGTCCGGCCGACGGAACGGCTGCAGCGGGTGCTGATCTGGGAAGGGTCACTGATCGACCCGGTCGGCGGGATACTCGGCGCGCTGGTCTTCCATGCCGTCGCCGCCAGCGCAGTTTGCGGTGAGCGTCGCGGTCGGCCTGGCCGGCGGCGCCGTCGGCATCGCGCTGCTCTGGCTGCTCCTGCGCAAGCTCGCGCTGGGCGAGGTGCTCGGAACCAGCGCGCAGCTCGCCGCGGTGATAGCGGTGGCCGCCGGCTGCGACGTGCTCCGGGCGGACACCGGGCTCATCGCGGCGATCGTCATGGGACTGGCGGTGGCCAATCAGCCGGGCTTCGACCTCCCGGCCCGCCGGCCCTTCTTCGAGACCCTCGTCCAGCTCATCATCGGCGTCCTGTTCATTTCCATTTCGGCCACCGTGACCCCGCAGTCACTCCGGCACCTCGTGCTGCCCACGCTCGGCCTGGTTGCTGTCCTGGTGATCGTGGCCCGGCCCCTCGTGGCGTTCGCGGCCACCCTTCGCACGGACCTTCCGAAGGGCGAGCGCGCGTTCATCGGCTGGATGGCCCCGCGCGGCATCGTCGCCGCCGCCACCGCCTCCACGTTCACGGCGGGCCTGGTGGCCAAGGGAATCGGCGGTGCGGCCAAGATCCTGCCCGTCACGTTCGTCGTCATCGTGGCGACGGTGACCCTGTATGCCCTGACCGCGGCGCCAGTGGCCCGGCGATTGCACGTTGTTCGTCCGGCCCGCACCCGGCCGCTCCTGGTGGGCGGTAATCGCTGGGTCATCGACCTGGGCCTGGCCCTGCGGACCGCCGGACTGGACGTGCTGATGTGGGCAGGCCTGGACGAGCAGCGCCGGGAGATCAGGCAGGCCGGACTGGAGCTGGCGCCGGGCGAGCTCCTGGCGGCAGCTACCGGCCGCGGCGCGCGGCTGGAGGGAATCACGACCGTCCTGCTGCTGACGGACGAAGACGACTTCAATGCCCTGGCCTCGGTGCTGCTGACGGCCAGCGTCGACGGGCGCGTCTACCGCCTGGCTCCGCAGCTGCGCAGTCACGGCGTGGTGGCCCCGTATACCGATGGCGAGATCCTGTTCAGTCCGGCCATGACCAGGCCGGCGGTCAGCAGCCGGTACCGCAGCGGCGCGCGGATCGCGGCGGCCCCGGCCAACGGCGAGCTGGCCGCGGGCCACGATCTGCTGTTCCTGGTGGGCGCGGACGGGCAGCTCAGGGCCGTTACTCAGGACGACACGCCGGCGCCGCTGACGGGAGACACCACCGTGTCCCTGGGGCCGGCGCCCGGTGCTGACCTCAGCACCGGGCGCCGGCCTGCCTGAAACGGATCAGGCCAGTACCTTTGCCTTCTCGCGATCGAACTCCTCGGCCGAGATAACGCCCCGGTCGCGAAGGTCAGCCAGCTTGGTCAGCTGATCGGCCGTACTGGCCGAAGGGTCCGGCGCGTATTGCTGGCTGTAGGCGCGCACGGCCTCATCCCGCTGCTGGACCTGCCGCACGGAACGCTCGTGCATGGAGCCGCCTCGCACGATCAGGTACGCCAGCACGCCGATCAGCGGGATGAACAACACGAAGAGGAACCACAGGGCCTTGGCCCCGCCGGACAGATCGTGACTGCGGAAGATGTCGATGAACACCGTGATGAGGATCCAGATCCAGATCACCCAGAAGAAGAACTCGAGCATCGTCCAGAACAGGTTCAGCAATGGGTACGATGACGACGAACTTGCGAGCAGCATTCATGCTCCTTCGAAGCAGCGAGATTCTGTAGGCGCCTGGACAGGCGGCCCGGATTTCAGGGCAGGTTAATCTTTCGCTAACCGCCCATCCCTGGCATCACCCGCCGCGGGTGAGGCCCTTGCCGGGTACCTGGATGACAGTGAGCCCATTACGGATATGCGCGGAGCGGAGCCGCAATGACCTTTCACGTGCGCCTGGTCAGTCCGCCTGGCCAGACCGAGAGCCTGGTCGAGATGCTCACCGCCGATTCCGGGGTCTCGAACCTGGTCGTGCTGGCCGGAATGGCCCAGCGGCCAGCCGGGGATGCCGTGCAGTTCGACGTTCACTCCCGGTCCGCCAACGCCGTGTTCGCGGAGTTGGCGGCCCTCCAGGCCGACGGCAGCGGCGCCGTCGCCGTCAGGCAGGTGGATGCGACCCTCGGAGCGGAGACGATAGCGGGCTCCGAGCATTTCATCATGCAGCGAGACATGCCGCCCGTGTGGGACATGGTCGAGGCCAGGATCCGCTCGGACGCCGTCTACGCGCCCAGCTTCTACACTCTCCTGGTCATCGCCGGCCTGATCGGCGCCGTCGGCATCCTCACCAACTCCCAGATCCTCATCGTCGGGGCCATGGTCGTGGGACCCGAATACAACGCGATCATGGGCGTGGCGCTCGGCATCGACAAGCGCAGCAAGCGCCCGGTCCTGCGCGGCGCCCTGGCCCTGCTGGTCGGGTTTAGCGCCGCTATCGTCATCACGCTGCTGTTCAGCCTGATCATTCGCTGGTCCGGGCATACCCCGCGGCTGTACTCGGCCGGGGTCCGGCCCGTGTCTGACCTGATCAACAACCCCAACCTGTTCTCGGTCGTGGTCGCCGTGCTGGCCGGAATCGTCGGGGTCGTCTCGCTGACCGAAGCCCGGGCCAGCGCCCTCATCGGCGTCTTTATCTCGGTCACCACTATTCCGGCCGCTGCCGACATCGGCCTGTCGCTCGCCTACTCCAGCTGGAGCGAGGCCAGGGGATCGGCATTCCAGCTGCTGCTCAACGTGACCGTACTGATCGTCGTGGGGGCGCTGGTCCTGCGCGTCCAGCGGATCATCTGGCGGGCCCGCGAGGGCCCAGCGCGGACGCCTACCGCGTAGCGCGCATGTTATCTCGCGACCCGTAGGTGCACAGCGCGTAGAGCACCACCACGTCGACGGCGATGATCAGGATGGACCAGAAGGGGTACGAGGCCAGGAAGAACATCTGGCCGATCGCGTTCAGCCCGACCACGATAACCGCGAACCAGCGGGCGGCCGGGTTGCCCGTGAGGACCCCGCCCGCGGCGACCAGCAGCAGGATCCCGAGGATCATGACGACCCAGCCCCACGTCCGCAGGTTCCCGATGACGTAATGTGCATTCGCCACGAACACGTGCGACCTGCTAATCGCGGCGATGCCGTCCAGAAGATTGAAGAAACCGACCATGGCCAGCACGACCGACGCGAAAGCCATCAGTCCGTAACCGCGGCCGGGATCATAGTCGCTGCGCTCTCCGCCGCCATGCTTGCTTGT
This sequence comes from Streptosporangiaceae bacterium, assembly GCA_036510065.1. Taxonomy (GTDB): domain Bacteria; phylum Actinomycetota; class Actinomycetes; order Streptosporangiales; family Streptosporangiaceae; genus DASUBV01. Next base: position 55,754 of record DATCEO010000099.1, read on the forward strand.
TGCCGCCGATGTCATGACGATCTCCCCTTTTAGAGATTTTGACCCTGTCAGGGAAGACTCAAGGTGCCAGCGGCGCGCCGGGGATCACCCTTGCGGGGTGGCTGGCAGCGGGACACATGCGACGATTTCGCCGGGACGCTAGGAGCCCTGATCGCGGAGCCGGCGGACCTCCAGGACTTGCACGCCCAGCGCCTCGAGCCTGGCCAGCAGCCCGTGCAGGGCCGCCTGATCGGTCAGCGGGCCGTGCACGACCGTCTCCACCGGTTCCACGGAGGCAGTCAGGTGCTCGAAGTCAAGGAGGGCCTCCGGCGGGAGAATGCCCGTAATGCGGATCTCGTAACTGGACGATGCCACCCGGGGCCCCCGGTCAATCGGAAATATCCTGCCGGCCTCTACAGTGTGCCGGCCCGAGCCGTAGCACACCCCTCATGGCGGGTGACTTTCTGCCAGCGTGCAGGTGCAAATTGGCCGGACCCGGCGAGCCGGGTCCGGCCAGGCCGTCAGAGGCCAGCAGCAGGCTCTTGGGTCAGCTGAGCAGCTTGGCCTTGGCGGCGGTGAATTCGTTGTCGGTCAGCGCACCCGACTGATGCAGGGCGTCCAGCTGGTTGAGCTGATCGAGCAGGGACGGCCCCGCCGAGGGGGCGGGTGCCGGGGCGGGCGCAGGCTCGCTGGGTGCCTGCTGCTGCTCGAGGTCGTCGATCCGATCGTTCTGATCGGCCTCTTGCTGGGATCTGTTCGCCGCGCGGCGGCCGACGGCGTAGGCGCCGCCACCGACTACGGCCGCACGCATGAGCGGGCGCCGTCTCAACATGTCTGCCTCCTGGGGGTTGGGTGACCTGCGGTAATGCGCGCTGGTGCTAGACGTCGTCGGGCAGCTCGAGGCCGAGGGCCAGCATCAGCTCGGGGGCAGCGGCCATGATCCGGGGGCCGCCCACCTGAGGCGCAACGGCGCGCAGGACACCGATCAGGTCCTGCGGCGTGGCCCCGGCGTCCAGCGCGTTGGCTACCTGCCACAGGTACGAGGCTGGCGGAGCGTCGAGGGCGATCAGCGCGGCGATCTTGACGAGGGCGAAAGCGCGGGCGTCGAGGCCAGAGCTGGCCTGCTCGGCCTCCCGGAGCGCCAGGGCTTCGTCCAGGACGGTCAGGTCGCCCATGGCCAGGCCGGCCAGCAGGTCCCGGCTCGCATCGTCGACGTCGGCCTTTGCGGGTGTTGTCATGAGCAGGCTCCTTAGCTGTGAGCTGGCTGAGCGGCTGGCTCGCTCGTCCCGCCAACCGACCGCCCCTCCGGCTCACTATCGCCCCGCCACAGCAGCCGCGCGTCACCCGCGACGGATGGTTTAGCGCCCGGTCAGACCGGTCGGGGCGGCCGGTCAGCCGCCGGCCAGGCCGTAGATGCCGTTCCCGATCATGATCGCCCCGCCCGCGATCAGCACCCAGATCAGAATCTGGTTCCCGTGCCCGCGCAGCCAGCCGTTGAAGGCCGTGAGGCGACGGGTCGTGACGCCGGGCGCGACCAGGTGCAGCAGCAGGGGCAGCCACACCAGCGCCACGTTGATCACCACCACGACGACGACGGCGACAGCGGTCTGCTCGAAGCTCGCTCGCGCCGTGGCGATCACCTGAAGCGCCGCGATGAACGTGATACCGGGCGCGAACAGCAGCAGGCCGACGGCAAACGCGCTGAGCGGGGCGGGGTTGGCGATCATCCTCGAGACGATCCCCTGCTTGGCATGCTCGGGATCGGGCAGCTTCGGCTTCCGCCTGCTGAGCACGAGGCCCGCCGCGAGCATCAGGACGCCGAGGCCGAGCCGCAGGCCATAGCGGGGCGCGTGCTCACTGCGGTGGCTCAGGCCGGTGTTGCGCAGGATCGCGATCACCACCAGGCCCATCACCAGGCTCATGAGGATCGCGCCGGCCAGATAGAGCGAGCCGACCAGCCGCGGCCGGGCTGAGCCGAGGTAGACGGCGCCGACCAGCAAGGCCGTGGGAGAAAGCGCCGCCAGCAGGGCCAGCCCGGCCGCCTGGAGGATCACCGGGGAAGCCGGCGGTCGAGAACCGGCGGGTATCCCGGGCACCTGGCCGCCGCCGACCTCATGAGCCGGCCCCCAGCTTGGCCGCGGCGGGCGGTCTGCTGCCGATCAGCTCGATCAGCCCGAGAACGACTAGCAGCAGGACGGCGATCACGATGACGACAGCCGCGGTGGGCTGGCCCCAGAACACGAAGACGAGAGCGGCCAGGGCCACGGCGCAGATGCGCAGCGCCCGGCGGTGGGCGTAGGTCCAGGTCCCCACCGGACCGGTGCGCAGGCCGGCCTGCGCACCGGTGCGCCGCAGCCAGCCCAGCCCCGACCCGAAGGCGCCCCTGGTCCTGACCGCGGTGACCGAGGGTCCGGTCAGGAACGCGCCGGCGGCCACGACCAGGCCCACGACCAGGACCGTGCGCAGGGCCTGCTTGATGAACCGGACGAGCGCGTCGAACAAGGCAGCGGCGGCATCGGCCGGAAGCACGTTGCTCGGGACGCCATTGAGATAGATGCCGCGGAACAGCTGCAGCCCGATAGCGGGCACCAGCATCGACGCGGCCAGGCCCAGGCCAGCGCCGATCAGGGCACGCCGATGACCGCGGGCCACGAGAACCCCGCCGGCCAGCAGCAGCAGCGTGAGCACCGGCAGCACGATCTTGAGGTCGTTGATCCGCCGGTACGCGGTCTGCGCCTTGACCAGGTACTTGGCCGAGAACAGGGTCAGCGTCGGGTTGACGGCCGGGATCTTGCCGGCCAGGCTGAACCCGCGCTTGACCAGGTCCTGCTTGACGAGATCGATGAACGGGCCCAGGCTCACGACGACCTGGCCATGGCTGACACTGACCGAGCTGCCGCCCTGGCCGGAGAGCGCCTTGACCAGCAGCTGGTGGACGGCGGTGTTGGCCCGGACCCAGAGCCGCGCGAACTGGGGGCTCAGCACGATCTTGTGCACCTGGCCGTGGATGAACCCGGTCACCGCCGTGCTGATCGTCGGGCCGAAGCCCTTGAGCAGGGCGCCCACCCGAGACAGTCCCTTGCTCGACAGGAGAGCCGCAGCCTGATCGGCCGCCCCGGTCACGTTCAGCCGGGCGGTGACCTCGGCGGTGATCTTGTCGGTCAGGGCGTTCTGGATGGCCGGATCGTGGACCAGCGGCTCGACTGTCGCCACGTACCGGCCCGTGTTGCTGACCTCGCTGCCGGCCCAGACGGCCAGCACCGAGACCGGCGCGAGCAGGCAGCCGAGCACGATGAGGATCGCGGCCACCGGCGTCCGCCAGCTGAAGCGCCGGCGCGCCGGCCCGGCCGGCTCGGCGCGCTCGCCCTCGCTGGGGGCGGAGCCCGCGGGCCCAGCCGCTGCGCGGTCGGCCTCAGACAACGGCTGCCCCCAGGCGATGCGCTCTGTCCTGCGTCGCCGAATTCGGCCGCGCCGGGCGTTGGATAACTAGATTCGCTCACGATCTCCTGTTTAGGGCGCGCCGCGCCTCACCCGGCCGGGGTGAGTTCGATATCAGTCATATCGTGGCATGCCGGTATTTTACGGCGCGGGCGACGGCGACTGGCTATGGTCCGCGGCAACGGCGGGGGTCCGCTTCTCGTAGAGGTCAGCCATGACCCCGACCTGGGCGGTCGTGAAGGCACGCTCCCGGCGCGAGTCCTTGCTGAAGGCGACGAACCAGGTCAGGATCGCGCCGACGCGGTTGCGATAGCCGGTGAGGAAGGCGATGTGGATGAAGAGCCAGGCCAGCCAGCCGACGAAGCCGCTGAGCTGGAGCGAGCGGACGGACAAGACGGCCCGGCCGCGGGAAATGTAGGCCGCCGAGCCGACGTCGTGGTACTTGAACGGGCCGCCGGCTGGCCGGCCGGCCACCTCGCGGCGGATCCGGTGGCCGGCATACAGGCCGGACTGCATGGCGACCTCGGCCACCCCCGGCAGCTTGCGCAGGCTCATCAGGTCACCGACGACGAAGATCTCCGGATGCCCGGGGATGGTCAGGTCGTCGCCGACCTCGATGCGCCCGGCGCGGTCGACCGGCGCGCCGGTCGCCTCGGCGATAGCCGCCGCCACCGGCGGCGCGCCGACGCCCGCCGTCCACAGCACCACCCGGGTCTCAAACCGCGAGGTGCTGCCGTCCTTGGCCCGCACCGTCAGCCCTTGCGGGTCGATGCTGGTGACGATCGAGCCCATGTGCAGTTCCACGCCGAGGGCCTCGAGGGCCTTGGCGGCCTTGGCCGACAGCTTGGGCCCGAATGACGCCAGCGGGGCCTCGCCGCCGTCGAACAGCAGCACGCGCGCGTCCTCGGGGCGGGCATTACGGAACTCCCGGCGCAGCGTCTTGGTGGCCAGCTCGCGGATCTGCCCGGCCAGCTCGACGCCGGTCGGGCCCGCGCCGACCAGGGCGAACGTCAGCCAGCGCTGCCGTTCCTGCGGGTCGCCAGCGGTCTCGGCCATCTCGAACGCGCCGTAGACCCGGCGCCGGATGGTCAGCGCGTCCGCGATCGTCTTCATGCCCGGCGCCAGCGGCGCGTATTCCTCGTGCCCGAAGTAGGACTGCCGGACGCCCGCGGCCACGATGAGGTAGTCGTAGGCCAGGTCGATGTCCCGCTCACCGAGCGGCAGCCTGGCCCGGACCACCCGGCGCTCGGGGTCGAGGCCCGTGACCTCGGCCATCACGCACTCGACGTTGCGGTGCCGCCGCAGCACCTCCCGGAGCGGCGCGGTGATCTGTCCTTCGGACAGGATGCCGGTCGCGCACTGGTACAGCAGCGGCTGGAAGAGGTGATGCGGGGCCTGGTCGACCAGCGTGACCGACACCGGGCTCTTGCGCAGCGCCCGGGCTGCGAACAGCCCGCCGAACCCGCCGCCGATGATCACGACGCGGGGCACCCCGGTCGCAGGCTGGATCACCGGCGCTGTGGGCTGGCTCATGGCTCAGGCCGCCGGATTGTGCCACGCCTGGCCGGCCGGCAGCAGGCGGTCGGCTTCCTGCGGGCCCCAGGTGGCCCGCGGGTAGGGGTGCGCCGGAACGACGTCGCCGAGGACGGGCTCGACGACCCGCCAGGCGGCCTCGACGGTGTCCTGCTGGGCGAACAGCCACCGCTCGCCGTTCAGCGCCGCGCCGATGAGCCGGTCATAGGGCCGCATGTCCTGCTCGCCGGCTGGCTGGGTGTAGAGGAGGTCCAGGTCCTGCGGCTGCCATCCCGCGCCGGGCTTCTTGCCGGCCAGGGTCAGGCCCGCTTCGTCATTGGGGTTAATCCGGATCCGCAGCTTGTTGGCCGCGGCGCTGTCGCCGAGGCCGAAGACGTCGTGCGGCGGGCGGCGGAAGTGGAACGACACCTCGGTCGCGGTGACCGGCAGGCACTTGCCCGCCCGGATCAGGATCGGCACGTCCGCCCAGCGCCAGGAATCCGCGGCGGTCCGGATCGCCACATACGTCTCGGTCGTGCTCTGCGGAGCCACGCCGGCCACGTCCAGGTACCCCTCGTACTGGCCGCGGACCGCCGTGGCGGCGTCCAGCGGTGCCAGCGCCGCGATGAGACGCGACTTAGAATCCCGCCAGGCCCCCAGCCCCGCGCCGTCCGGCGGGTCGGCCAGGACGGTAGCCAGGACCTGCAGCATGTGATTCTGGACGACGTCCTTGATCGCGCCGGTCTTGTCGTAGAAGCTGCCCCGGTCCGACACGTCGAACGCCTCGGCCATGGTGATCTGGATGCTCTGGACATGGGTCCGGTTCAGCAGCGGCTCGAGAATAGAGTTCGCGAACCGGAGGAACAGCAGGTTGTCCACCGGGTCCAGGCCCAGCCAGTGGTCGACCCGGTAGATCGCCTCCTCCGGGAAGTACTGGTGCATCAGCGAGTTCAGCTGCCCGGCACTGGCCAGGTCGGTGCCGAAGGGCTTCTCCACCATGACCCGGCTGCCGTCGGCCCGGCCGGCCTTCGAGATCCCCTCAGCGATCCGGCCGAACAGCGGCGGCGGCACCTCCAGGTAATACAGCACCTTGCGCCCGGCGCCGATGGAGTCCGACATCGCCTGGTAGGTGGCCGGGTCGCCCAGGTCCCCGTCGACGTACTGCAGCAGGCCGATCATCTTGGCCGCGGCCGGGCTGTCGGGATTCATCTTGTTCAGCGTCAGCGAGGCCCGGGCATAGTCGCGGAACTGCTCCAGCCCCCAGCCGCTCTTGGCCACGCCGATGACCGGGACGTCCAGGACGCCGCGCTCGACCAGCCCGACCAGGGCCGGAAAGGTCTCCAGCTTGGCCAGGTCACCGGTCGCGCCAAAGATGACCAGCGCGTCGACGTGCTCCTGCGCTCCTGCTGCTGACATGTCCCCTGTCCCCTATCCGCTAGGCCCTTCCCTGCTCCGCATGCCTCACGACCTCATTCGAGCCGGCGGGGCGTCATCGCGGGCCACCCGGCAGGGGTGATGTCGCCAGCGGCGGACGTGACTGCCCGGCCGGAAACACCCGTCAAGGGTGAGGCAGCGCGTCCGCGCAGCCGCGATGGTGGGGTGGCGCGGCATGGCTGCCCCCTTGGCACCCTTTCGGCCGCCACGGACAGGTAAGGAATGCCATGAACATGCCCACCAAGGCTGAGGTCGATGACGGTACGCGCGAGGCACTGGCGGCGCTGGCCCTGGGCGATCCGGAGCTGCTGGGGACGGCTCTGGGACTGCGCACCGACTGGCAGGAGGCTAGCGGCCTGGACCCGCGTAGCTTTGCGCTGGTCAAGGTAGCCGCCCTGATCGCGCTGGATGCTCCCCCGGCCTCGTACCTCTGGCAGGTCGGCAACGCGATCGATGCCGGCGTCACGGCCCAGGAGCTCATCGGCGTCCTGCGCGCCATCATGCCGCAGGTCGGCCTGCCCAAGGTGGTGGCCGCCGCACCGGAGCTGATGATCGCCCTCGGCCTGACCCTGCCGGACGGCCAGTAGGGACCACGTTCACTTCCGCGCGAGCGGTCATATGCGAGGAGCACTCAGATGAGCCAGCCGTTCAAGGGCCGCATCAACGTCGACATCCGCGAGTCGGAACCGGACTGGGCCCCGTTCGAGCCGCCGAAGGCACCCGACGGGGCGCCGAACGTCGTGTACGTCGTCCTGGACGATGTCGGGTTCTCGGGGATGTCGTGCTATGGCGGCCCGATCGAGACGCCGAATATCGAGCGGATCGCGGCCGACGGGGTGCGGTATACGCAGTGGCATACGACGGCACTGTGCTCGCCCACCCGGTCCTGCCTGCTGACCGGCCGTAACCACACCCGCAACTCGATGGCCTGCATCACCGAGGCCGCGGTGGGGTTCCCGAACGCCAGCGGGACGATCCCGCCGGAGAACGGGATGCTGCCCGAGATCCTGGGCGAGCGGGGCTGGAACACCTACATGGTCGGCAAATGGCACCTGTGCCCGACGGTGGAGATGAACGTGGCATCCACGCGGCGGAACTGGCCCTCGGGACGGGGGTTCGAGCGGTTCTACGGGTTCCTGGGCGCCGAGACCAACCAGTGGTACCCCGACCTGGTCTACGACAACCACCCCGTCGACCAGCCGTCGCTGCCCGAGCAGGGCTATCACTTCACCAGCGACATCACCGACAAGGCGCTGGAGTTCATCAACGACGCCAAGGTGATCGCGCCGGACAAGCCGTTCTTCCTCTACTACGCACCGGGGGCCGCGCACGCCCCGCACCATGTCCCGAAGGAATGGGCCGACAAGTTCAAGGGCCGCTTCGACATGGGCTACGAGGCGATACGGGAGCGGACGCTGGCCCGCCAGAAGGAGCTGGGCATCGTCCCGGCCGACACCGAGCTGCCGCCCGTCAACCCGCTGGGGACCCCGGAGACCCGCCAGGGCCCGGACGGGAAGCCGTTCCCGCCGCTGGACTACACCAAGCCCTGGGATTCGCTGTCCGCCGAGGAACAGCGGCTGTTCGCCCGGATGGCCGAGGTCTACGCCGGGTTCCTGGCCCATGCCGACCACCACATCGGCCGCCTGCTGGACTACCTGGAGGAGTCCGGGCAGCGCGAGAACACCATGATCGTCGTGGTCTCCGACAACGGGGCCAGCGGCGAGGGCGGCCCGGACGGGTCGGTCAACGAGATGAAGTTCGCCAACGGCATTCCCGACGACATGCAGTCCAACCTGGCCATGCTGGACGAGCTCGGCGGCACCAGGACCTACAACCACTACCCCAACGGGTGGGCGATGGCCTTCAACACGCCGTTCAAGATGTGGAAGCGGTATGAGTTCAACGGCGGCACCGCCGACCCCTGCATCATCTCCTGGCCGGCCGCGGGCGGCGCGCAGGGCGGCGGGGAGCTGCGCCACCAGTACCACCATGCCATCGACATCGTCCCGACCATCCTGGACGCCCTCGGCATTGCGGCACCCGAAACGATCAAGGGGCACGTCCAGAGCCGGATCGACGGCGTGAGTATGCGCTACAGCATCACCGACCCGGCCGCCCCGTCCGCCCGGCAGACCCAGTTCTACTCCATGCTCGGCTCGCGGGGGATCTGGCACGACGGGTGGAAGGCCGTGACCACCCATCCCACGCTCAGCGGGTGGAGCCACTTCAACGACGACACCTGGGAGCTCTACCACACCGAAACCGACCGCGCCGAGCTGCACGATCTGGCCGCCGAGCACCCCAACAAGCTCCGCGAGCTGGTCAACCTGTGGTACGCCGAGGCCGGCGACAACCAGGCCTTCCCGCTCGACGACCGGTCCGCCCTCGAGATCATCATCACGCCCCGGCCGCAGCTGGCGGCTCCGCGGCAGCGCTATGCCTACTTCCCCGGCACCGCCGAGGTCCCCGAGGCTCAGGCCGTCAACATCCGCAACCGGTCCTACACGATAGGCGCCCTGGTCGACCTGCCCGAGGCCGGAGCCCAGGGCGTGCTGTTCGCGCACGGCTCGCGGTTCGGCGGCCACGCCCTGTACGTCAAGGACAACCGCCTGCACTACGTCTACAACTTCGTCGGCATGGGCGAGCAGAAGATCGACGGCACCCAGGACCTCCCGACCGGGCTCGACCTGATCCTCTCGGCCTCGTTCGACAAGGACGGCGAGGACCCGCCCGGCGTCTCGACTGGGATCCTGTCCCTCTACCACGGCGACAAGAAGGTCGCCGAGGGCCGGATCAGGACCCAGCCCGGCATGTTCTCGCTGGCGGGCGAGGGCCTGTGCGTGGGGCGTGACAGCGGCGAGGCAGTGACCGACGATTATCCGGGCACTTCCCCGCACACCTTCACCGGCGGCACGATCAAGCGCGTCGCCGTCGACGTGAGCGGCGATCCCTATGTCGACCTGGAGCGCGAGGCGCAGGCCATGCTGGCCCGCGAATAGCGGCGGCCGGGGGAACAATCAAGCCCGCCGGCTCGGGAGCGGCCAGATCATGGCCGCGGTCCCGAGCCGGCGGGCCTTTGCTGAGACGTTGCTGGTTACCTCCGGCGCACGCGCCGGGCGGTGCGCCGTCCCGTGCGCCGAGCTACTCTGCGTCCTCCGAACATGTACTTCCTCCAGTGGGTCGTTGCCTGATGGCGGGCCGGTCAGTCCGCCGCCGATGCCGTTTCGAGCTCGTGCAGTTCGCGGGCCTCCTCGGCCGACACTAGCCCGATTTCCACCAGGTCGAGCGGGCTGATGAAGCCGTCGCTGATCCGGAACCCCCCGGCCCGGACGATCGCGTCCCGGATGGGCACCGCCCAGTGATGCTCGATCAGGATCAGCGCGGCAGCGGAATCGTTGGGGATGTCCTCGATCACATCCCAGCCCTCCTGCTCGGAGAACACGCTCACCCCGTCGGCGGCTGCCTCCTCCGCACCCGCGACTGCGCCCGCGCGCATGCCTTCCTCCCCGTCGATGCCCAGGCCGATCAGCGCCCCGATCGTGCTGCCGAGCTCGATCGCCTCCTGCTCCGACAGGTTGCTCAGGTGCTCCACCTCCAGGCCGCCGTCAGCGTCCTTGTACACGGCCAGCGAGTCGATGACCCGCACCGTGTCGCTCTCACGGAGCCGTTCCAGCTCGGCGATGATCTCGCCGTGAAAGTCCGGGTGACGGAACCCCAGGACCAGGAGCTGCACAGGACCAATAGCCATCTTTCCTGCCTCTTTCCCCGGAACGGCAGCAAGTGCCAGTCCCCTGGCCCCGGCCGCCACCATCCGAGCCGCCGATGCGGCATCGGCCGTTACCTCACCAAAATCCCGCCCGCCCGCCGCCGACGCATCACCCGGCCGGGGTGAGGCGGCCGGGCGGCCGGCGCGGCATCGTGGAAGGCGGGGCGCCCCGCCTGCCACCCTTCGCGCATGCCGGTCACGGACCGGCGGAGCTGGGGCGGCTGCCCGGGCTGGTACGTCCCACAGTGGCTGGAGAGGAGCCCAGACAAAGATGAGTGAGCTAAAGGCTGAGGCTCGGCCGCGGGGAACGCTACGGTACCAGCTCGACACGGCGGTAGGGCGCCTGCCCGAGGCCGAGCGGGAGGCCAGGGGGATATCGGCGCGGGCGGAGGTGCCGCTGGAGGCTCATGCGGGATTCGACCTGCCGGCTGACCGGCCGGACCCGCTGGCGCTGCTGGCCGAGCAGGGCGAGTCGCGGGTGCCGGAGCTGATCCCGGTGCGGTGGGGCCGGATGATGGTGTCGCCGTTCACGTTCTACCGCGGCGCGGCGCTGCCGATGGCCAGTGACCTGGCCCTGGGCACCCCGGCGTCCGGGCTGCCCGTGCAGGCCTGCGGCGATGCGCACCTGTCCAACTTCGGCATCTTCGGGTCAGCGGAGCGGCGGCTGGTGTTCGACGTCAACGACTTCGACGAGACCGCGCCCGGCCCCTGGGAATGGGACGTCAAGCGGCTGGCCGCCAGCCTGGAGGTCGCCGCCCGGGCCAACGGGCTCACCGGCAAGCAGCGCCGCAAGGTCGTCGCCGCGGCCGCAGCCAGCTACCGGGAGGCCATGCACGGCTTCG
>DATCEO010000100.1:0-10732 GCA_036510065.1 Streptosporangiaceae bacterium
ACAGCCCCACGGTCTCGCCGCCCTGCTCGCACCATCCGGCGATATCGGCCAGCAGCCGCTCCCGGCCCACGTAACCCACGAATGCGTGCCGCGGCCGCAGCACTGTCGCCGGGGACGTCTCGGCGTCGGGCTTCAGCGGGATGACGGGGGCTCGCAGCGGCAGCCGGGCCCGCTGCCCGTCCCGGTCCGCGGCACGGGTCCGTTCCGCCTCGGCCGCCTGCGCCCACCGGGGATCGCGGTCGTGGAACCGGCGGTTCTCCGCGGCCAGGTCCGGGAAGACCGCCGCCAGCGTGCTGGCTGGCACGGCGAAGCCGCCCAGGTCGGCCTGCTGGCCGCGGCTGCTTTCCACGATCCCGGTGACCGCCCCCGCGCGCAGGTCTAGGAGAGGGGACCCGCTCAGGCCCGGCAGCACCCGGCCCCGCTTCAGCTTCAGGAACTCCTGGCCGTCCTCGCGGATCAGCGACTCGAACTCGGCTGTGGCCCCGGTCAGGGCGGTGGCCTTGGCGTGCTCGACGGTGTACCCGGCCAGGTACAGCCCGGCCGGTGACCCGTCCAGCACTGGCCGCCCAGCCGCGAGGCCGACACAGGGGTGATCCCAGCCCTGCGCGTCCTCGACGCTCATCACTGCCAGGTCGGGCAGCGGATACGCAGCCGGGTTCGTCACCGAGTCCAGCGGCGGCACCGCCACCACACCGGCCGCCCGGGCGTTCCGGTCCTGCCACTGCACCCGCAGCTCCTGCGCGCCGTGGGCGACGTGCGCGCAGGTGACCAGCTGACCCGGCGCCGCGAAGAACCCCGTCCCTCGGAACCGGCCCTCCCCGTCACTGATCCGCGCCACGCACTGGCGGAACAGGCTGACCAGCGGGTTCGGGTCTTCGGGGTCAGTCATCGCCCGGTGCACCGGGCGGCGGCGTGCGGGTCCACTCCAGCGTCACCTTCAGCGACGTGTGCGCCTGGCCATTCACCAGCAGCCCGGTCAGCTGGCCGTTCTTCACCGCCAGGTCAATCCCCAGCTCCACGGTCGTCTTTGTCGGCGCGGCCTTCTGCAGACCCGACCGGATCGCCTGCGCGACGCCGTCCAAAGTCGCCGAAACGTGCGCAAAATCAAAGGCGTCTGTCCAGGCCACCTTCTCCGCGGCCTGCGCCCCGCCGTCGACGTCAGCCGCCTGAACCAGCGCCACCGTGCCATTCGGCAGCGATACCTCCACCACTATGCTCTCCATGCAATCCCACCCCTGAGAACGACGCCGAGCCAAAATCGGCGCGGTCAGTACTCTAAGCGACACACGACCAGGTTGCTACGAAAAGCGAAGACGAATACACGCTAACGGATTGACCCGACCAGTTACACGCATACTTCACGCTTAGGCTCAGGGGCCCGGCAGCTCCAGGCCGCCCCGACGATCAGGAAGGCCTGCGGACCTGCCGTAGCCAACCCAGTATCACCGTCATCCCAGGCGGCACGGCGGTAACGGCACAGCGCGGGTGAGAATGGCACAGTCGCCGGCGAGGCTGGACCAGTGGAGACGGCCGACCTCGCGGCCGCGCGCCACGAACAGCTCACGCCGACAGTCCTGCTACCGGTGCGCAGAACGGACAGCGACTAGGTGAAGATTCACTGATCCGCCGAGTTCGGCGCAAAATTGCCGGTCCGGCCAGTCTCGTCGGCCCTCATCGCAGCCCTTGGAATAATCGAGATAGGCCTAGGAGAGAGCACGGCTTCGGAGGCCGTTGCGGGCCTCGCTGCTACTAGCTTCTAGCCCTGCTCCGTGCCTGCTGTGGCAAATCTGCGGGCAAGTGAAGCTGAGCCGCTACAAACACTGCGATATTTCAGCACGTCAAGACGCTGATGGGTAGCATCTAGAGAACTGGACTCATAATCCGGTGATCGCTCCCGACGCACTACGACTGATGACCTCCGCGGACGGACGTGCACATTATTCTCATCTGTACACCCGACGTCGACCTTGATCCTTTTGCCATCGGCGCTCAATTAGGCGGCTCAAGGTGCGGTGCTGCGCCGCTCCAGAAGCATGCAAACGTTTCCTGCCGCGGCACTAGCTAGGTCTGGGTCGCTGTAGCTGAATCGCCACGGCGGGCAGCACAGCAAGATCGCTCCCATCTCGCTCCCGAAATCGGACATCAAGCGAGCTGCCGATGGCAGACAAATCGTGGTTAGGTTGCTGACCTGCGGTTTCTGGGTGGAGCTGAGGGGATTCGAACCCCTGACCCCCTCGATGCGAACGAGGTGCGCTACCGGACTGCGCTACAGCCCCAAGACCGGACGCCAGCGTAGCAAACTCGCGGGGCCATCCGCGCACCAGTAACACCGCCCATGGCCCGCCGAGGCCCGCGCGCCCCGGCCAGGATCCCCTGTCAGCGCGCTGGCGGACGTCAGTCGCCGACCGCGCGTACCGTCGCGTCCGCGTACTGGTCGTAGAGCTGGTCGCCCAGCCGGGCTGAGATGTCGATGACCTCGGCGGTGGGCTGCGGGGTGCGGGCCGCCCAGGCCTGGCGGGAACGGGCCCTGGCACGCTCGCGGGCAGCAGCGACGTGTTCCGCTCGCCGGCGCGCCTTCTCGGCGTCGGCCAGGGACGCCTCGCGCAGCAGGAGAAGGTACATGCCGAGCATGCCGGCGGGCGGCCCGCAGACCCACGCGGACGTGAGCTTGAGCGCCGTGCAGGCGACCGCGGCGATGGCGAGCAGCACCAGGGTGGTCAGCAGCCTCCGGCGCGCCTGCAGGATCTTGGTCCGGCTGATCGGCGGCCGGGACGGGGCGGCAGGCCCCGCTGGCCTGGAGGCGTCCGCCGGCGAAGCTGAGCTGGCTGCTGGCGCTTGCGCCGGGGCGGGGGCTGCCTCGGGGCCGGGAACGGTGATGGCCGGAATGGGAGCCGTGTCCGGCTCGGGCTGGTCGTACTCGTAGTCGCGCTCGCGCTCCTCGCTCTGGTCTGGCTCGTGCCAGCCGGCGGACGGTCCCCGGTCGCCATCCAGCCCGACGGCCCGCAGCACGCCGCGCCTGGGGGCGGCCGGGGACCCGGCCTCGTCGGCGTCGTCGGCGTCGGCGGTGTCCAGCCTCGTCGCCCCGCCGCGATCGTCGCTGCCGGCGGAAACGGAACCAGCGGGCCCGTGGCCAGCGGGCTCATGACCAGGCAGGTCATGACCAGCGGACTCGGTACCCGCGAAAAAGGCCGTGTGCGGCCGGCGCACCCACCGGGGAACCAGCAGGAACGCCCAGATGACCACGATGGCCAGGTAGAGGATCGCGCTGCTCACGGCACCGCCTCGCGATCCCAGCCGCGCCACGCCAGGGACAGATCACCCGGGGCGCACGGTCGGGAATCAGGCGAGGTCACGTCACGCACGGTAGGGGCCAGGGCCGGGCCTGGCGAGCACTGTCGGCGGTGTGTCGCAAGATAGCCACGTTACCTCGGTGGGCAAAGGCTTTTGCAAGGCTCTTGGCTCCGGCTCCAGAGTGAGATATATCTTGTTTCCGTGACCAGTTCATCGTTTACCCCGGAGGAGCTCCGGGCTGCCGCCGAGGTGCATCGTGAGCTCGGCCCCACCTACCAGGACGCAGTCGTGGATTCGTTCCTGGAGAAGGTCGGCCGGGAGATCGACGCCCGGGTCGACGCCCGCCTCACCCACGGTCAGCCCGCGGTAGTGCACCGGCGCACGTCCGGAGACCATTCGTTCGCGCTGGCCATCATGTCCCTGATCGTCGGCATCCCGATCACGGCGATCGTGGTCGCGGCCGGGCACAGCACTTCCGGCGCGACGGAATTCGGCGGCCTGCTGCTGGTCTGGGCCGCGATCGCCATCATCAACGTGACCTACGCGCTGCATAACCGGCCGCATCTCCCCCGCGGCCGCTAACTCGCCGCGCCGCGCCGCCGCGGCCGTTACGAGCTGGCGCGCGACCGCTGCGCCTGGACGATGCTCCGCCAGCGGGGGAGCAGGCCGCCCTGCACGTCCTCGACCGTGAGCGCGTAGCAGACGTGATCACGCCAGGCGCCGTCGATGTGCAGGCTGCGCCGGCGGATGCCCTCCTCGCGGAAGCCGAGCTTCTCCACGACGCGGCGGCTGGCCTGATTCTCCGGCCGGATGGTCGCCTCGACCCGGTGCAGGCCCACCCCGAAGAAACAATGGTCCATCGCCAGCGCCAGCACCGTCGGGATGATCCCGTGGCCCGCGTAGGCCTCGTCAATCCAGTACCCGACCTGGGCTGACCGGGCCGATCCCCACACGATGCCGCCGACGGTCAGCTGGCCGGCGAACCGGCCGCCGTAAGTGACGACCCACGGCAGCGTCAGCCCCTGCCGGGCCTCGCGGCGCATGGTCCTGGCCATCGCGACGTAGGGACCGAGCGTGGTCCGGTACAGCGGAGTCTCGGGATTGGTCGGCTCCCACGGCCGTAGCCAGCTGGCGTTGCGCACGCGCGAGTCACGCCAGGCCGTCGCGTCCTTGACGCGAATCGGGCGCAGTCCCACCTCCGTGCTCAGGAGGCTGGGCTCGGTGAGGGTCACCGGCCAGCCGCGCATGCGTCCCACGAACCCAATCATTGCGTGACGATCCCTCGTGGCGCTATCCGCTCACGGCACCAATCGACTCGGATATCCGCTGCTCGCCAGCAGCTCCCGCCTCCGGACAGCCTCATTCGGACGCCGCCGGCCGCGGATGATCGCCGCCGCGCATCTGGTCGACCGCGTGCGCGAGCAGCCCGGAGAGCACGGACATGCCGTCCCGCACGCCGCCGGTGGAGCCGGGCAGGTTGACGATCAGGGTCGAGCCCGCGATGCCGGCCACGCCGCGGGAGAGAGCGGCCGACGAAATGCCCGCGGCGGTGCCGACGGCCCGGATGGCCTCGGCGATGCCCGGGACCTCCCGGTCGAGCAGCAGGCGGGTCATCTCCGGGGTGCCGTCGCCAGGCGTCAGGCCGGTCCCCCCGGTGGTCACCACCACGTCGTAGCCGGCCGCGACCGCGTCCTGCAGCGCTATCTCGACGGCGCTGCCATCGGGGATCACCAGCGGGCCGCTCACCTCGCATCCGGCGTCGCGCAGCAGGTCGGCGAGCACCGGTCCGGACTTGTCCGGGTAAACCCCGGCCGCGGCGCGGTTAGAGACCGTGATGGCGAGGGCCCGGATCATGGGCGCCGCCAGGTTCCGGTCTTGCCGCCGGTCTTCTCCTCGACGCGGACATCAGTGATAACGGCAGCTGGGTCGACGGCCTTCATCATGTCGATCAGCGCCAGGCCACTCGTGGCCACCGCGGTCAGCGCCTCCATCTCCACGCCGGTCCGGTCCGCGGTCCGGGTAACGGCGGTGATGGCGACGCCATCGTCGGTCACGGTCAGGTCGACGGCGACCGAGTGCAGGCCGATCGGGTGGCAGAGCGGGATCAGGTCGGGGGTGCGCTTGGCTCCCTGGATTCCTGCGATCCGCGCCACGGCGAGCGCGTCGCCCTTGGGCACCGTGCCCTCCCGCAGGGCAGCGACGGCGACGGGCGACAGCAGGACCCGGCCGGTCGCCGTGGCGACCCGCGCCGTCACGGCCTTGCCAGACACGTCCACCATGCGTGCCTGCCCGGCGGAATCCAGGTGCGTCAGGCCGGAATCGTTCATGGCAGCTCCAGCACGTCGACCGCATCTCCCGCCGCCAGGGCCGTCACCGGCTCGGGCACGATGATCAGGGCATTCGCTCGGGCCAGCGAGGCCAGCTGATGGGATGCCTGCCCGGAGACCGGCGTCACCTGGGCCACCGCGCCGCCCGCACGGTCCAGGATCCCGCGCAGGAACGACCTCTTGCCGTCCGGTGAGCGGGCCGGCGCGGTCAGGACAGCACGGACGGGGACGGTCCGTTGTGACGCCATGTTCTGCAGGGCGTCCAGGGCCGGCAAGACAAATAGTGAAAACGAAACGTAGGCGCTGACCGGGTTTCCCGGCAGAGTGAAAATGGGCGTGCCCGCCCCCACCATCCCGAACCCCTGCGGCATCCCCGGCTGCATCGCCACCTGCCGGAAGGTCACGGTGCCGAGCTTGGACAGGGCCGCCTTGACCACGTCGTGCTCGGCGCCCATGCTCACGCCGCCGCTGGTAATCAGCAGGTCTGCGCCGGCTAGCGCGTCCTGGACGGCGGCCAGCACGGCGCCGGTGTCATCGCGGACCACGGGGTAACGCCGGACCTCGCAGCCCGCCTGGCGGGCAGCGGCGGCCAGCATCACGCTGTTGGACTCCCAGATCTGGCCAGGCGCCAGCGGCTGCCCCGGCTCGATCAGCTCGTCGCCAGTCGAGATCACCGTGACTCCCGGCCGCGGCCGGGCCAGGACGCTGCCGAGGCCGGCCGCGGCGAGCAGGCCCAGCTGGACCGGCCCGATCCTGGTGCCCGCGGCCAGCAGCAGATCACCGGGAACGGCGTCGCCGCCGCGGCGGCGGACCGACGCGCCCGGGGCGACGGGCTCGCGGATCACCACCCGCTCCGTGCCGCCGTCAGTCAGCTCGACCGGCACGACCGCGTCTGCCCCGGCGGGCATCGCCGCCCCCGTCATGATCCGGATGCAGGAGCCCGGCCTGAGCTCCCGGCCGCCGCTGTCGCCCGCCGCGATCTCGCCGTCCACCGGCAGCGTGACCGGACCCTGCGGGCTCGCCGTGGCCACGTCACTGGCCAGGACCGCATAGCCGTCCATGGCCGAGTTGTCGAAGGCGGGCAGCGGCCACTGGGCGCTGACATCAGCGTCCAGCACCGCGCCGTAGGCGTCGGCCAGGGCCAGCTCGCGCGCCGGCAACGGCACGATCGCCCCCAGGATGTCGCTCAGGTAACTGTCTACCGAATCCATCGCGGATAGCCCACTATTCCTTAACCGCCCTCGCCTGCCCGCTTTGCTGGCATCTGCAGGCTACGCCGGGCTGTCAGCGTCCTGGCCGGCATCCGGCAAGCTGTCGAGGTAGCTGCGCAGCCACGGCACGAACTCCGGCGCGATGTCATCCCGCTCGCAGGCAAACTGGACCTGGGTCCGCAGGTAGTCCAGCTTGTTACCGGTGTCATAGCGGCGCCCGGTGAACAGCACGCCGTGCACGCCCCCGCGGTCGTCGTCCGGGCCGTCGGAAAGGGCCAGGGTCCGCAGCGCGTCGGTCAGCTGGATCTCGCCGCCCCGGCCGGGGGGCGTCTCGCGCAGGACATCGAAAATCGACGGATGGCAGACGTAACGGCCGATAACGATCCAGTTCGACGGGGCCTCGCCCACACTGGGCTTCTCGACCAGGTCGGTCACGGCCACGACGTCGTCCTCGTCGGTCGGCTTGATCGCCACGCACCCGTAAGACGACACCTGCTCGGGCTCGACCTCCATCAGCGCCACCACGCTGCCGCCGCGCCGCTGCTGGACCGCGATCATGCGCTGCAGCAGCAGGTCATCGGGGTGGATGAAGTCGTCGCCGAGGAGCACGGCGAACGGCTTGTCCCCGACGTGCTCGGCGGCGCAGAGGACCGCGTGGCCCAGACCGCGCGGGTCGCCCTGGCGGACGGAATGGACCGCCGCCATGTCGTTGCTGGCCCGGATCCGGGCCAGCCCGACGTCGTCGCCCTTGGCGGCCAGCGCCTCCTCGAGCTCGGCGTTGCGGTCAAAGTAGTTCTCGATGGAGCCCTTGCCCCGCCCGGTGACCAGCAGCACGTCGCTGATCCCGGCCGTGACTGCCTCTTCGACCACATAATGAATCGCCGGGGTGTCGATGACCGGCAGCATCTCCTTAGGCGTCGCCTTGGTGGCCGGCAGGAACCGGGTGCCGAGGCCGGCGACGGGAATGACAGCCTTGGTAACTGCTGGTGAATGAGCCATGCTGAGAACCTTAGCTAGCGGCCGGGAGGATATGTGCGCGGCATGGCGGGTGACGGCGCGTCGTCGCCCGGACGCGTAACTGCTGACGCTACCCAGCTAGCCGCGGCGAAAACGGAGCTCCGGACCGCGATGCTGGCCGGCCGCCGGCGACTGGGGGAGGCCGAGCGCGCCGCGGCGGGCCGTCAGCTCCGGGACGCGGTCCTCGAGGCGCCGCAGACGCAGATGGCCGGCGTCGTGGCCGCCTATGTCTCGGTCGGCAGCGAGCCGGAGACCCGCAGCCTGATCTTTGCCCTCTGGAAGCGGGGCAGCTACGTGCTGCTCCCGCTGCTGCGGCCGGACAATGACCTGGACTGGGCCTCCTATGAAGGCCCGGACTCGCTGGTCGCGGGTCCGCGCGGGCTGCTGCAGCCGGGCGAGCCGCCGCGCGGGGTAGCCGCCGTTACCAGTGCAGATCTGGTCATCGTGCCGGCCCTGGCCGTCGATCGGCGGGGTAACCGGCTGGGGCGCGGCGGCGGCTCCTACGACCGGGCCCTGGCCCGGGTCGGCCCGGCGGTCCCCACCGTCGCCCTGCTGTATGGCGACGAGCTCCTGCCGGAGGTCCCGGCCGGCCCGCGTGATCAGCGGGTCCGCGCGGTGGCCCAGCCTGGCCCAGGAATCACTAGGCTGCCGTGGCCGTTGCTACCATCTAGCAGTTGACCGCGGCGAGTGCTAACGCCGCAGAGGGAGGACACTGTGCCGACGTATCAGTACGCCTGCACCGACTGCGGTGACCGGACTGAGCTTGTCCAGAAGTTCACCGATGAGCCGCTGTCGGTCTGCGCGACGTGCGGTGGCAGGCTGCGCAAGGTCTTCTCGCCGGTCGGCATCGTCTTCAAGGGGTCGGGCTTCTACCGCACGGACAGCCGTAACAACGCCGCGGCGGCCGCAGCCGGGGGGAAAGACGGCGCCGCGAAGGATGGCGGGGCGAAGGACGCAGCAGCGAAGGATGGCGGGGCCAAGGACGGCGGGGCCAAGGACGGAGCCCGCAGCGGCTCTGACAAGTCGTCCGCCAGCGAGTCATCGAGCGGGTCGAGCAGCGAGTCGTCGGGGAAGAACGGCTCTGGCTCTGGCTCCGGCTCTGGCGGTTCCTCGGGAGAGAAGAAGGGCCAGTCGGGGAGCAGCTCATCCTCGTCGTCCGGCTCGAAGGTCGCCTAACCCGCGGTGGATGCGCTGGCCAGTATCGGTGTTATCGGCGGCTCCGGCCTCTACGAGTTCCTCGACTCTGCCGAGGAGGTCACCGTCGAGACCCCGTTCGGGCCGCCGAGCGACGCGCTCGTCGTCGGTGAGGTGGCCGGACGGCGAGTGGCGTTTGTCCCCCGGCACGGCCGCGACCATCGCTTTCCCCCGCACCGGATTCCCTACCGCGCGAACCTGTGGGCGCTGCGGTCCGTGGGCGTCCGCCAGGTCCTCGCGCCCAGCGCCGTCGGGTCGCTGACCTCGTCGTACGGGCCCGGCGCCCTGGTCGTGCCTGACCAGGTCGTGGACCGGACTCGCAGCCGCGCTCAGACCTTCTATGACGAGGGCGGCGCCGTCCATGTCCAGTTCTCGGACCCGTACTGCCCGGTGGGCCGGGCGCACGCCGTCGCCGCGGCCCGGGCGGCCGGCTGGGAGCCGGCGTCGAGCGGGACGCTCGTGGTCATCGACGGACCTCGCTTCTCCAGCCGGGCCGAGTCCCGCTGGTACGCCCAGCAGGGCTGGACGATCATCGGCATGACTGGTCAGCCCGAAGCTGGGCTGGCCCGCGAGCTGGCGCTGTGCTACACCCCCGTGGCCCTGGTCACCGACACCGATGCGGGCGTCGAGGAGGGCGAGGGCGTGACGCACCAGGAGGTTTTCGCCATCTTCGCGCAGAACATCGTGCGGCTGCGGGAACTGCTGATGCAGATCATCGCGGCGCTCCCTGAGGAGCGCGACTGCCCCTGCCCGCATGCGCTGGATGGCCTGAGCGCGGCGCTGTCACTACCCTGACCTTGGGGGGCGCCCCAGGGGCGCGGGCTGCGGCTAGGGCTGGGGCTGGGGGCTGGGGCTGGTCAGTCGAGGTCGCCGTGCTCGATCCGCGCCAGGCGGCGCTGCCGCACCAGCAGGTCAAATTCGTGCTCTACCTCCACGCTGCCCGGCGCCATGGCCGCGAACACGCCCGTCACGTCGCGCATGCTGACCACCCCGACGATCTCGTCGCCATCCATCACCGGCAGGTGCCTGATCCAGCGGGCCGCCATATGCCGGGCCGCCTCCTGCAGCTGCGTGTCCGGGTGGACCGTGAAGACCTCGGCCGTCATCACCTCATCCACCGAGCTCTGGTCCGGGTTCGCGCCCAGCGCGACAGCCCGCAGCACATCGCGCTCAGTGATGATCCCCGCCAGCCGGCCGCCCTCGGTCACGAGCAGCGAGCCCGTCTGCTGGCGCCACATCTGCGCGGCCGCCGCCCGGAGGCTGTCGCCCCGGGAATCCGTGACCGTAGCCGGCGTCATCACGTCCCGAACCTGCACCGCGTCGCTCCCGTCCATCCTCCGCCCAGGGATGCCACCTACCCTACGGTCCGCCGTTCAAGGCGGCCGGCCCGGCGGGCCGGGACGGCCCGTCCGGCAGGGCGGTCGGGCCGGGTCCCTCCGACAGCATGAACGTGCATCTGCTGTCGCTGTTTCCGCGGCGGCTGCACGTTGACGACGTTCTCAGCCGCTGGCCGGGCAGGCGACGGTCGACGCTGGCCGGCCGCCAGACCAGGCTGACGATCGTGGGCGCGCCCGGTTGCGGCTAGGCTTAGTCGGGCCAGAAGTTCCGGCCGCGTCAGCCCCGATAGCTCAGCGGATAGAGCAACTGCCTCCTAAGCAGTAGGTCGCGCGTTCGAGTCGCGCTCGGGGCGCC
>DATCEO010000101.1:0-33454 GCA_036510065.1 Streptosporangiaceae bacterium
CAGGCACTTGACGTCGCGCCCGCGGATGACCATCGCTCGCGTGCTTCGGCATCGGGACTCATGGCGCTCGCGTTCTGGGCGAGCGGGGATCTCGAGGCAGGGCACTCGGCGTGGGCCGAATGCATGGCGGGACTACGGCGGGCCGGGCACATTGCCGATACCTTCGGCTGCGCGATCGGGCAGGCGGACATCCGGCTGGTGCAAGGTCGTCTCGGTGCAGCGATGCGCACCTACGAGCAGGCGTTGCAGCGTGCGTCCGAGCAAGGCGGGCCGGTCCTGCGGGGAACGGCAGACATGTACGTAGGGATGAGCGAGATCCACCGCGAGCGCGACGATCTGCATGCCGCCACGCAGCAGTTGCTGCATAGCCAGGAACTGGGTGACCACATCGGGTTGCCGCAGAACCCGCATCGCTGGCGGGTCGCGATGGCCCGGATACGCCAGGCTGAAGGGGACCTGGGAGGTGCGCTCGACCTGCTCAACGAGGCGGAGCGGCTGTACATGGGCGACATGTTCCCGAATGTGCGACCGATCCCGGCATTGAAGGCACGGGTCTGGATCGCGCAGGGCAAACTCGCGGAAGCTCTCGGCTGGGCGCGTGAGCAGGGCCTGTCCGTCGACGATGACCTCAGTTACCTGCGCGAGTTCGAGCACATCACCCTGGCCAGGGTGCTCCTGGCCCAGGCCGCGACCAGGCGTGCAGAGCGCTCCATTCAGGAGGCGATCCGACTCTTGGGGCGCCTCCTGCGAGCGGCCGACGAGGGGGAGAGGACGGGAAGCGTCATCGAGATCCTGGTGCTGCAGGCGCTTGCCCACCAGGCGCGAGGCGACGTCCGCGCTGCCCTGGCATCACTGCAACGCGCGCTGACGCTGGCTGAGCCGGAGGGCTACGTTCGGATCTTCCTGGATGAGGGCCCGCCGATGGCCTCCCTGCTCAGAGCGGCGGCCAAGCAGGGGATCACCCAGGACTATGTCCGTCGACTCCTGGCAGCCGTTAACAAGACCGAGGACAGCACGCCCGCCCAACAGGGCTTGATCGAGCCACTGAGCGCACGCGAGCTGGACGTGCTTCGGCTGCTTCGAACCGACCTAGACGGCCCGGAGATCGCTCGCGAGCTCGTAGTGTCGCTGAACACCGTACGAACTCATACCAAGAACATCTACGCCAAGCTCGGCGTGAACAGCCGCCGGGCAGCGGTCCGCCGGGCCGAGGAACTCGACCTGTCGCTCACCGGCGACCGCCAACCCCGGCGCGCCGTCGTTCGCGACCTGTAGGTGTAGGCGTGCTCATCGGACACGCTTCACGGGCAGGATGCCGACTGCTCCGATGATGGCGCAGATCCCCGCCACCCCGTACAGGACGCCGTAGCTGCCGCTGCCGATCGCCAGGATGGCCGGCGCGATCCCCGGAGCGATGGAAAACGGAAGAGCGCCGGCCATGTTGAACACGCCGAGATCCTTGGCGGCGTTGTCCTTGTCCGGCAGCACGTCGACAACGAGCGCGAGGTCGACGGCCACGTACATGCCGAAGCCCGAGCCCGCTGATGGCCATGCCGACGAGGAAACCGTTGAAGTTGCTGGCGATGGCGATCATGAACATCGCCACGCCGTACACGATCGACGCGATAGGGACGCAGACACCCAGGACACCGGCGACCAGGCCGCGTTGAGCGGCCGGGACCTGGTCTGGCAGCACCGCTACCCATGCGGCTGAGACGGCGGCGGGCTCAGCCTCGGTGCCGGCTGATGCGATGACTGCTGTAGGCAAGCCGGGCGCCACGGCCGGTGCCCGGCGGCAGGCCACCGGTGCCTCCCCCGGCGGGCAGGTCGGCGGGGTCGACGCCCACGCCGTGCAGAGTACGGGTCACCGCCTGCGCCGCGTCCAGCAGGTCATCCAGCGCGCGAGCCAGATGAGCCCCGGTGACGACCGTCAGCGCCGGGTCGTCCTGTAGCGCCTCCAGGACGCTGTGCCGGATGAGTTCCTTGAGAAAAGAGGCCGTGACGCCGTCGGTGCGCTCCACGGCGAGGCGCAGGTCCTCGTCGGTCAGCGCCAGAGGCACGCCCTGGCCGTAGAGCCTCAGGAGCCGTTCCCGGGCCGAAGCGTCGGGCAGGGCGATCTCGACTGCGACATCGACGCGCCCGGGCCGCGCGGCCAGGGCCGGCTCGAGCAGGTCGGCGCGGTTGGTGGTCAGCAAGAACAGCAGGTCGGCGTCCGGGGCTGCTCCGTCCATGGCGTCGAGCAGGTCGAACAGTACCGGGCTCGACGCCGGACCGAAGGACCGCTCCTCGGCCACCAGGTCGACGTCCTCCAGCACGACGACCGCGGGCTGCAGGGCGCGAGCGAGGTCGGTCACTCCGCCCACGGCGACGAGCGACCGGCCGGTGAGAACCAGGCGGGTATAGCCGCTCATCTGGCCCAGCAGGTAACGGGTCGTATGCGTCTTGCCAGTGCCGGGCGGCCCGTACAAGAGCAGGCCCCGCTTGAGGTGCTGCCCGACGGCCAGCAGCGCCTCGCGATGCTCGGCTACCCCGAGCACATGCCGCTCAACGCGCGCCAGCACAGCGGCAGGCAGCACAACGTCGTCCCGGCCGATAGCGGGCGGGTCGGCGAACGCGAGGGCTACGCCGCCCATCGGATCCACCGAGACGTCGAGGAGGTGGCCACGGTAGACGTTGAGTTCGGCGCGCAGCCGGTCCAGCTCGGCGAGCAGCCGCTGGGCGAGGTCGACCGGCAGGCCCGCGACCTCGACTAGCAGGGCGTGCTGATGCTCGCCCGGGGCCTGGATCATCACGATGTAACGGCCGCGGGCGTCGGAGACCAGCAGCAGCGCCAGACGCAAGCATCCTAGAGTCGACCCTGGCCCGTTCGGCAGGTCAGCCAGCGCAGGTGCCGTCAGCCACAGCGGCGGTAGCGCGTCACCCGCGACCAGCTGCTGCAGCGACACGCCCCCGTAATGGGGCGGCATGGCAATGCCGCGAACCTCCACCGTCCGCCCCGCCTGGGCTGACCACGCGTCCAGCGCGGTCTGCAGGTTGACGTGCTCAAACGGAGCCAGGTCGCGGGTCACCACGGAATGATCCGCCCCGCCGGGTCCCAGCACATCACGCACCAGTACCGAAACCTCATTGGCGTCGCCCGCGCCGGCGCCAGGCGAATGAACCCACTCCAGGAAACCGCGGAACGCCGCCGCAAAAGCGCGGGCCTCCTGGTCGGGTGCCTGACCGGCCATTGCATCAACCTCCAGCTTCGGCCCAGTCGCTAGCCAAGCCGGGTGCGTTCGCACTGTCTCACCGGCCAGGGAGTAAGTCCACTCCGTTTTCAGGCCAGGGCGAGGACGATGGCGTGCAAGGCCAGCCCCACGGCCGCTCCCACTACCGTGCCGTTGATGCGGATGTACTGCAGATCGCGCCCTAGGAGCAGTTCCAGCTGGCTTGACGTCTCGGCGGCGTCCCACCGCTCGATAGTTCCGGTGACAAGCCCTGCGAGCTCATCGTGGAACTGACCGGCGAGTGCCTTGGATCCTGACTCGACCGCATGCTCAAGGCCCTGCTGGAGGCGGGGGTCCGAGCCAAGGCGCCTGCCAGCCGCCACCAGGGCATCGGCAAGCCGGCGGCGGAGCTCAGACTCCGGATCAGCAGCCTGGACCCGCAGCGCCTCCCTGGCCTTCTGCCACAGCGACGAGGACCAGTCCCGCAAGCCGGCGCTACCCAGCACCTCGCGCTTGAGTCGCTCACCGCGCTCACGCAGTTCCGGGGACGTCTCGAGGCGGTCGGGGAGCCCGGCGATCCACTCCTCGAACTGATGCCGCGCCTCGTCGTCGGGATCGTCGGCCATCGCTGCCAGCCGCTGGCGCAGGCGGGCGTACATGCGGTCGAAGACCCGCCGGTAAACCGCGTCTGGCACCCAGCGGGGTGACTCGGCCTCGAACAGCTCAAGAAGCTCCGCGTAATGGCCGGCAAGATAGCCGTCGGCGCCGGACACGATGGCGTTGAAAACCTCGGCGTGGTGGCCTCCCGCGATAAGGGCCCGCAGCGCCCGGCCAGCCAGCGGCGCCACCTCAACGGCATCTACCGCCCGGGCCAGCTCGGCGGTGAGCACACGCTGGACGTCCTCATCGCGGAGATTCTCGGCCACCGTCACGACCAGGTCCGCCGCGCGGCCGGCAAAGCGGGCGGCGTTGGCCTCGTCGGCCAGCCAGGCAGCCAGGCGGGGAACAAGGCGAGCCGAGCGGATCCGCTCGGCAAGAACGTCGGCGTTGAGGAAGTTCTCCTGCACGAACTGGCCGAGGGTGGCGGCGAACTGGTCCTTGCGCTCGACGATCAGCGCGGTGTGCGGTATCGGCAGGCCCAGGGGATGGCGGAAGAGGGCTGTCACCGCGAACCAGTCGGCAACGCCTCCGACCATGGAGGCCTCCGCGCCGGCCTGCACGTAACCAAGAAGGATCCCGTGGGCGCCGGCGGCGGTCACGGCCACAAACAGGACCGTTACCCCCGCGAGGAGAGCAGTGGCCCGCCGGCGCGCGGCGGCAAGGCCGCGGGCCCGCTGGGCCGCCGACTCATGCCCGGGCGCGGGCACCGGCGAAGCGGGCATCGGTGCGGTAGGTTCCATCTGGCAGCCCCCGGTCAGTCCGCGGTGCAAGGCGGAACGACAATCAGATCCGCCAACGATATTGACCGGGCTCACGCCCTGGCCGGGACGGGGTAGTGCATCACCTGCCCCGGCAAGATGCCGCCGTCGCTATGCGGGGCTCACCAGCACCAACTACCAGCACGCGCAGATCACCGCAGCCCGCGATGCGGCCGAGGCTCCTCCACCGCAGTCGCTAGGGACGACCTGTTCCTGGCGAGTCGCTAGCTGGCGGGGAGGAATCGCGGGAGACAAACCGGATCTCCACCCGGGCGGCCGGAAGGCGTTCTTGCTCGCGGGCGAGCAGGGACTGGGCTCGGGCGTCGGCCGCCGTGGGGTGGTTCACGTCCAGGGCTCGTGGCCACAGGCCAGCGTGCCGGACGGCTGCGACCTCGGCCGAGTAGACCAGCGCCTGGCTGACCAGGTAGAGCAGGGCGAACATGCCTGCCACGGTCGCGAAGCTGCCGTAGACGAGGCCGGCCTTGCTCACCAGCCCGGCCAGCAGCGGTGCACCGAGATTAAGAACCAGGGTCACCGCCACAGCGCCCAGGGCGGCGGCCGGCCAGAGGGCACGGACTGGTGCGGGTCGTGCTAGCAGCAGCCTGGCGTCAAACAGCAAAACGGCGAAGATGACCATGGCCGACCCGAGCACCGCCACGGCCCGTTCCGCTCCCGGCAGGCCAGGCAGTGCCGTGGCCACCACCGTGAGAGCGCCGACCGCCAGCGCCCCCAGCAGCAGCGCCGCCAGCACCACGAACACCCGGATGTATCGGGCCGCAAACCCGGCACGAAGGCGCCTCGGGACGGCGGCGACATGGTTCAGCGTCTGGTCGGCGGAGAACACGACACCGGTTCCGGAGAACAGCAAGCCGATCAGGCCGGCGATGAACGGGACGGTCGACGTCGGCAAGGCCGTCACGGAGCTCTCAACCGTGGATTGCAGCGCCGGCGGCACGATCGCGGTGATGAGCCGCTGCCGCAGTTCTGGGTTATCAGCCAGCACCCGCGACAGGACCGCGACACCGAGCAACAGCAACGGGAAGATGCTGAGAAAACCGTAGTAGGTGATGAGCGCGGCCTCGCGGCCGCCATCATCGTCTCCGTACTTCTTGATCACTGCGTACGGGAATCCCAGCAAGCCGTGCCGGCGCTGCGCGCGGTCCGCCCAGGCGATAATCCGGTCCAGCCGTTCGCTCATGCTCCCGAAGAACCGCATCCCCTTAGCCTCCCTGAGCGCCGTCCGGGCGAGTCCATCAGGCCATCGCCGGGAGGTCATCCACCGATCTGGTCAGCCGGGGCCGCCGCGACCGCCTTCCGCCGACGCTGCGAGCGCACAGCAGAAACCACGCTCAGCGTCACGATTCCGATCGTGAACCACCAGCTGTAGTGGGAGATGGTCGTGGCCGCGACGACCGCGTGGTGTCCTAGCGCGTACCCCAGCCCAGCGAGAAGTCCGGCCCACAGCAGAACGCCGATCAGATCCAGGATGAGGAACGTGACGAGCCTCATCCCGGCCCAGCCAGCTAGGACAAAGATGATCGCCCTGGGGATGGGCAGGAAGGAGCTGGCCACCACAGCTGGCCAGGTGAATTTCCGGCCGGCCCGCTGCACGCGCGCCAGGTGCCTGGCCAAGCGCTGGCTCCCGGGCAGGACCATGATGAACCGCTCGCCCCACAGCCGCCCCGCCCACCAGTACAGGGCGTCGAACTTCATCAGTCCGGGGATCGCGGCGAGCACCACCACCGCCAGCGTTCTGTGCCCGGCGCTGGCGAACGCGGCGGCCGAGATGATGGCTTCGATGCTGCCATTCAGCAGTTCAGCCACGACCGGGTGAGTACCGAGCAGCGACACCCGCAACGGCAGCAGGACCCAGTAGAACAAGCCGCCGAGCACGATGCCCAGCCAGCAGAGGATGTCGGCTGTCTGTGGCTTCCCCTGCCAGGGCACCCGCGGATCGTCGTCCGGACCCGCCTTCCCGGGCGCGGCTGCCGCGACGGCCGCCGCGCGTCCCCCAGGCTGAGGCGGCTCCGTCTCGGAGGCGCTCATGAGGCAAACTCCCTAACCGGGCGCAGCCCTGCGCGGCGGCTACGATGACCGGGCACGGAATCGTCCGCCCGCGGGATAGCGTAGCCGCTGCCTGGTGCGGAAGAGGTCAGGGCTTGCGGCCGACTCCCTGGCGTGGGCCAGCACGATCGGGTCGTTGTCCACGTATACGATCCGGGACTCCGGCGCGGTCTCCTGGGCCACGTGGTGGGTGTTCTCCGCAGTCGGCAGGCCCGTGCCGATGTCAAGGAACTACCGGATCCCCGACTCGCCAGCCAGGTACTGCACTGCGCGTCGCAGAAAGGCGCGGTTGGCCTGCACACCGGGCAGGACATTCGGGTTGGCCGCGATGACCTGCTCGGCGGCGTCCCGGTCGGCCTCATAGTTGTCCTTGCCACCGAGCCAGTAGTCGTAGACCCGGGCGGGATGAGCGACGCTGGTGTCAAAGTACGGAGGCTCGCCTGTCGTGCCCGGCACGCCGCTGTTCCCGCCTGCTCCCGCACTTTGGCTGGTCACTGGCTCGCGCCCTTCTCCTAGGCTGCTCGGCCATTCCCAGTGTCTCAGCCGGCGCCACGCCCGCGGACGAGGGGTCGGCCGCTAACCTCTCCATCAATGACCCCGGAAGCCTCATCGACGACGTGTCACGCTGGCGGCGGGCCAAGTAGAACCTGCCGGACGATCTCCAGCGGATGCCGCGCAGGTCGCCCGGTCCCGTGCGCTATCTGCTGCCGGCAGGAAACACCTGTCGCCGCGATGATCACGTCGTCTGCTTCGGCCCGGATGGCAGGGAAGAGCCGGAGCTCGCCGATGCTCATGGACAGCTCATAGTGCTCGGCCTCAAAGCCGAACGAGCCGGCCATACCGCAGCACCCGGCGTCAAGTTCCGTGACATTGGCACCAGGGATACTGCGAAGCAGCGCTGTCGTTGCCGCCGTACCCGCCAGCGCCTTCTGGTGGCAGTGACCGTGGAACAAGACGGGGCGGCCACTGAGCACATTCTCCCGCGGCAGGACGAGCCGACCGTCGGCGATGGCCTCCGCGAGCAGTTCCTCCGGCAGCCGTGTGGCCTTTGCTATGGCCTGGGATCGCGGGTCACCGGGGAGGAGTGCCGTGTAGTCGTCGCGCAGGGTCAGCAGGCACGATGGCTCCACCCCGACAATCGGGACGCCTCGGGATGCTGCGTCACCCAGGCGGTCGGCCATGCCTGCCGCCATCCGCCGGGCCTGGTCGACCAGGCCCTTGGAAAGGCTGGCACGCCCGCAGCACCCGGCGTCCTCGAACCGGACCTGCCACCCGGCGAGCTCCAGCATCTCAATCGCAGCCCGCCCGGCAGATGGCTCGGTGAAGGTAGTGAAGGAGTCAGCGAGAAAGATCAGCTCGCCCTGGGATGCCGGGCCAGCCGGACTCGGCCGCCGGCGAAACCAGCTGCGCAGGTCCTGGCGCTGGAACATCGGAAGCGGCCGGGCGGAGGTGACGCCCAGCCAGCGCTCCGCGAGCAGGCGGGCGGGCCGCCATCCGCTGACGAGATTGGATAGCGGAAATGCGGCTGAGCCCATCCTGTTCAGTGTGCGGATCGACCCGAACGCGCGCGAGCGCAGCGGGACGCCATGCTGATCGTAGTAAGCGGCGAGCGCTTCCGATTTCAGCGCGGCCATGTCGACCCCGAGCGGGCACTCGCTCTTGCACGCCTTGCACTCCAGGTACAGGTCAAGGATGCCGTGCAGCCGCTCGTCACCGAGCGCCCGGCGCGGATCAGGCATCGAGAGCGCTTTTACCAGTGCATTCGCGCGGCCGCGGGTCGAGTGCTCTTCGTCGCGAGTGGCCATGTAGGACGGACACATGACGCCTGTCGCCGTCTTCCTGCATACCCCGATGTTCATGCAGCGGTCCGCGGCGCCGCGCATTCCGCCGGGGGGATCAAAGCGCAGCCGGGTCGTGAGCGGCAGCATGACCGGCAGCGCCACATCGCGCAAGTTATCTGTCATGGCGGGCGCGTTCACGATCTTCCCCGGGTTCATCCGGTTCTCTGGGTCGAAGAGGCGCTTCGTCTCCTGCATGGCGCCGTAAAGGTCAAGGCCCTGGTTTACATAGATGCCTTCATCCCGGCCCAGGGCCAGACCCTCGGGCAGCTCGTCACGGCCAAGCCCGGGTCCTGCGTCGCGGTGCCGCCGGCCACGATCTTCAACTTCGCGACGTTCCCCGGCGCGCCCCCAGGCGTCGTCGACGCCTACATCAAGCAGAGCCTGTTCCCGTCATGCATTGCCAACGGCCTGCCCCGCCGCGAAGCAGCCGCGCTCGCGGCGGCCCAGGAGCCGCTGTCAACCATCGCCCTGACCCAGCAGTCCGGCGTGCCGGCCTGGAAAACGATCCGGTCCTGGGCAGTGATCGGCACTGCTGACCGCACCATCCCGCCCGCCGAGCTGATCGCCATGGCGCGCGCCGCGCACGCCCGCATCACCCTGGTTCCGCACGCGCCGCACCTGTCCATGGTGTCCAACCCCGGCGTCGTGACCAGCGTCATCATCCAGGCCGCCCGCGCCACCAGCTGAGGACCCAGCCGCCCGGCGCCCTGACCGCCCTGACCGCCAGGTCCGCCGGCGCCGGGCAGCGCAACTGTCGTTTTTCCCTAGCCCTAGCGCACCTCTCGTGAGACGATCGGGGCCTGCCGCGCTGGCGCTCAAACGGCACTGGGGGCGCGGCCGTTGGTGAGAAGGGGAGCTGCTCAGGACCCCGGCCGCTCCCCGGTCACCTCAGCTCCCTGCCAGATGGTCATTCATGGACGAAGTTTGCTCAGACGATCACCGCGGGGACGCTCATAACCTGCGCTGCTCCAGTCCCCGGCAGTTTAGGAAACCTCATCTGGGAGCGAATTGAGCAGGCCCGGCGGAGCCCCCCCGCTCGTGACCTTCGGTCAGGCACTGGCGCCACGAGGATTCTCCGGCCGGTGGCGATCACCTCAGCCTGGATTATTCCGAGGTGATCCCCAAGGTGAAGTGGCTGCGCGGGCCTCGAACGCTGGATGCGGCCGTTGCCGAGTATGCGAGACACACGGGAACGCGGGCAACGTCGTCTACCGGGCGCCCGCTCCCGAACGCCGCTGCGCGCAGCCGGGCCAGCGCGTTGGACACGGTGTCAGCCAGCTGCGCGGCGATCATCCCGGTGGCCTGATGGACCAGGATCCGGTCGGTACCGGCCGTCTCCAGCAGCTCCGCCAGGCCCCGGCCCCCCGGCGCACATCGGTCCCGACATCAGCACCAGCGCGCACCCGGACAAGGTCATCTGATCCACGGCGAACCGGCACAGCCTCTGCATCAGCTCGGCCACGCTGGCTGTGGCGTCCAGCTCGGTGACCGCCGCCACGATGCGGGCCCGCGGACGCGGTCAAGCCGGTGACGCCGCAACGTGCGGCCGCTCGTGCTGTGCTACACAAGAATCCGAGCAAGGGAGCGCGCGTGGATCAGCTCAGCCTGGGAGTCATATCACGGTCCCGGAAGGAGAGCGAGCGCCGGCTTGCTATCCACCCGCGTCACGTCGAGCGGATCGCAGCCGGCCTGCGGGAGCGCATTTACCTCGAACGCGGCTACGGCGAGCGCTTCGGCGTGCCCGATGAGCAGCTCACGCCTTTCGTGGCCGGGCTTCGCACTCGTGAGCAGCTCCTCGCGGAATGCGATGTCATCCTGCTGCCCAAGCCGCAGGCCCAGGACCTCGAGGAACTGCGCGCGGGACAGGTTCTGTGGGGCTGGCCACATTGTGTCCAGGACGAAGAGATCACCCAGCTGAGCATCGACAGGCGGCTCACGCTGATCGCCTTCGAGGCGATGAATTACTGGTCGGCCGACGGTTCGTTCAGCCTGCACATCTTTCACAAGAACAACGAACTGGCCGGTTACTGCTCAGTGCTGCACGCGCTGGAGCTCATCGGGACGACGGGCGACTATGGCCGACGGCTGCGGGCGGCCGTCATCGGCTTCGGAGCTGCCGGCCGGGGCGCGGTAACGGCCCTCAACGCCAACGGCGTGAACGACGTGAACGTCGTGACCCATCGTGACGTCAACGCAGTCGCCTCACCGATCCACTCGGCGCGCATAGTGCGCTTCGAGCAGGACCCCGGCCACCCGGGCCGCTGCCAGGCGCTGCTGGAAAGCGGCCGGGTGCCGCTGGCAGCGTTCCTCGCCGGGCACGACATCGTCGTCAACTGCGTCCTTCAGGACACCGACGCCCCGTTGATCTTCGTCACCGCCGATGACCTGGATTCCTTCTCCCCCGGCAGCCTTATCGTCGACGTGTCGTGCGACGAGGGCATGGGCTTCAGCTGGGCACGCCCCACATCCTTTGCCGAGCCGATGCTCACGGTCGGCAAGAACATTCACTACTACGGCGTGGACCACAGCCCCTCGCACCTGTGGGACTCCGCCACCTGGGAGATCAGCGAGGCCCTGCTGCCGCACCTGGGTACGGTACTCGGCGGCCCCCCGGCATGGAACGCAAGCGAGACCCTCCGAAGGGCCATCGAGATCCGAGACGGAGTGATCCAGAACCCGCGCATCCTTTCCTTCCAGCACCGCATGCCGGACTATCCGCACCCGCGAGCGGCCGGCTCCCCTGGCCGGTGACCTGATGCGCCTGAGTGGTGAACTGGCCTAGGGCAAGAGACGCTTCGAGATGACTGATCCGAAACGGCACCCGCCCGGGCGTGGGACCTTGAGGAGGGCCAACGACTATGTCGCAGGTAACGTGGAATTTCCAGGGAAAGCGCGTCCTGGTTACTGGGAGTGCCGCCGGCATAGGTCTTTCGATCGGAACGGAGTTCGTTCGGGCTGGGGCTCAAGTGGCATTCCTGGGCCGTGACGAGGCGGCACTGGAAAAGGCAGTTCAGACGGTTTCGAAAGCCGACTGTCCCGGCGAGGCGTTGAGTGTGGTCTGCGATCTGGCCAATCCACAGGAGATCATTCGCGCGGCCAAGGATGTTATGGAGCGCCTGGGAGGCGTAGATATTCTCGTCAACAATGCCGGAGTCGGCGGGTCCCGCTCGCTAGTTGAGCTGAGCGATGAGGAACTGGATCTTCACCTGAATGTCAACCTTCGGGCCACCATCTTGCTTACCCGCGAACTTCTGCGCGGGATGCTGGAGCAGGGTGAAGGTGTCGTTATCAATATTTCCTCGCAAGCGGGCAAGCGCGGTTTCCCTGGTATCACCCATTACAGCGCGAGCAAGGCCGGCGTGCTTGGCTTCACGGGCTCGCTGGCGGCTGAGGTCGCTCCGAAAATCCGGGTGAACGCGATATGTCCCGGAATGGTACTGACGGGGATGATGCAGGATAACATCCGGCAGACCAGCGAGTCGAAAGGAATCTCGCTCGACGATGCCTATGCTGAGTGGGAATCGGGTATCCCGATGGGACGCATGCAGCAGCCGGTCGACATTGCCAACGCCGTGCTGTTCCTGGCCTCCGACGCGGCTAGGGAAATCACAGGCGAGGCTCTCAATGTCAGCGGGGGTCAAACCACGCACTAACGCAAGACGAGCTCCGCGGCATGCATCAGGAGGACGCGGTGAACGTCCAATCACCGGGAACCTAGGCTGGAGGCGGACCAGGCCGACGTGGTGATGAGCTCGTCCGTGACCCACTGTGCGACGTTGGCGGGGTAGGGCGCTGGCAGTCCGAGGACGATGTGCTGGAAGCCGGCGTCGATCGCTTTGCCGATCGCGTCCCGGGTGATGCTGGGCTGGTCGTAGGAGATTGGCAGGTAGATCGAGCGGGTGACCGAGGCGGGGTCGCGACCGATCTCGGCGCAATAGCGGTCCAGCAGTGCGCTGCGGCGGACGGCGTCCTCGATGTCGCCGCCGGGGATGTTCCACAGGTCGGCGTGCTCGGCGGCCACGCGGAGCAGGGGGGCCGAGCGTCCGCCGATAAGGATCGGCGGGTGGGGGCGCTGGATGGGTTTGGGGTTGCAGAACGCTCCGTAGCGGCCCAGTGGTCGACATCGACAGCGGATCAGGATCGTCAGCCCCGCAGAGGCGGGCCGACGCCCGGCGTAACGAGGAGACACCACTGGACGCGGCCGCCGCGGCTTTCGTCACTTCCGGCGTCGATGTGCCCGTGCGCGACATCGCCGCCAAGGCCGGCGTAGGCGTTGGCACGATCTACCGCCACTTCCCGACGCGAGCCGATCTCATCGTCGCCGTCTACCGACACCAGGTCGAGGCATGCGCTGAGGCCGGTCCGACACTGCTGGCGAACAGCAGCGCACCGCGCGCCGCCCTGGCGCGTTGGATCAACCTCTTCGTCGACTTCCTGGTCACCAAGCACGGCATCGCCGAGGCGTTGCAGTCCGACGATGCCGCCTTCGAGACTCTGCACGCCTATTTCCTCGACCGCCTCGTCCCCGTGTGCGCCCAGCTGCTCGACGCTGCTGCCGCGGCGGGCGAGATTCTCCCCGACATGGATGCCTACGAACTGCTGCGTGGCGTCGGCAATCTCTGTATCGGCGCGGACAACAACCCCCGCTACGACGCGCGTCGCATGGTCGAACTCGTCATCGCAGGGCTGCGCCTCCACTAGGGAGAGTCAGCCGCGTGCCGGCAGCGACGTGGGTGCCCGTCAGGGCGGAACGTAGCTGTAGGTGTGGGAAGGTCAGTGACCTGGCGGCTCTGCCAGCAGCACGTCGCTGCCGTCCGGGTCATTCGCCCGGGCGCCCCCATCGCGGCTGGGGTGCAGGCCGGCGAGCAGGTCCAGGACCTCGCCGATGGCGGGCTCCCCGGCCCCGGCCCCGGCGCCGGGCCAGGGCAGATGAGCCTGGATCTGGTACCGGTTACGGCGGCCGTCCTTACGCTTGATGACATAGCCGGCCTCGGCCAGATCGCTGACGATGCCGTGAGCGGAGCGCTCGGTGATGCCCAGGCTGCCCGCAACGTCGCGCAGCCGTGCGTCAGGGTCGCGGGCGATGCACAGCAGCACCCGCGCATGGTTGGTCAGGAAGCTCCAGGTCGCCATCTTGATAAGTTATCATTAATTCACGAAAAGCATTGCTGGTTTTAATTTTCAGATATAGCCTGACGTCAGGCAGCGGGGATCAGCCGCCGACGGCGGCCAGTCACCTCGAGGCCGCTGGAGATGGTTGGCATGACGGAGAGAAACGGGAGCAGCAAGGTCCTGATGCGCCGCCGGGACGGCCGGATGCTGGCCGGGGTGTGCGCGGGAATCGCCGAGTACTTCGGCTGGGACGTCACCCTCGTCCGGGTGATCTGGGCCGTGGTCTCGGTCCTCACCGGAGGGGCAGGCGTCCTGGCTTACCTGGCGGCCTGGGTCATCATCCCCGACGAGGGCCAGAAGGGCTCGATCGCCGAGAACCTCACCAAGAAGAACCCGGACGCGTGGTCAGGCTGAGGCCCGTGACCGGATTCCGGCCGTTCTTCAATCCAGCGACCGCCCATCGTCGAGGCGGCCGAGGAGAGCGCGAACATGGAGCAGATCCACGAGAGGCCGCTGGCCGGCCGGACAGTGCTGGTGACCGGCGGCAGCGGAGGCATCGGCAGGGCGACCGCCCTGGGCCTGGCCGCGATGGGCGCGCAGCTGGCCATCACCGGCCGGGACCGCGGGCGGACCGAGGGCGCGGCTCGCGAGATCCGCGCCGCCGGCGGCGGGCAGGTGGAGGTGTTCATCGCGGACCTGTCCTCGCAGTCGGAAGTGCGGCGGCTAGCTGACGAGGCACTCCAGCGCCTTGCCCGGATCGACGTGCTGGTCAACAATGTCGGCGGGTACTGGAATACCCGGCACGTCACCGCTGACGGGCTCGAGCGGACCTTCGCCCTCAACCATCTCGCGCCGTTCCTGCTCACCTGCCTGCTGCTGGACCGGCTGAAGCACAGCGCCCCGGCCCGGGTGGTCACCGTCTCTTCCAACGTGCAGGCCTTGGGGCGAATCGACTTCGGCGACCTTCAGGGCGAAAGCTCCTTCGCCGGCGGCCGGGCCTACAACCAGTCCAAGCTCGCGAATGTCCTGTTCACCTACGAGCTGGCCAGGAGACTGCCGGCCTCTTCCGTCACCGCCAATGCGCTGCATCCCGGCGTGGTGCGCACATCCTTCGGAGCCGAGGACCCTGGCGGCGTCCAGCGACTGTTCCTCCCCCTCATGCGGCCCTTCATGAAAACCCCGGCCCAGGGATCCGTCACCTCGATCCACCTGGCTGCCGCTCCCGATCTCGAGCAGGTGACCGGCCGCTACTTCGCCAACAGCAAACCCAGGAGGTCCTCCAAGCGCAGCTATGACCAGGCCGCCGCGGCACGACTCTGGCAGGTAAGCGCTGATCTGGCCGGCCTGACCGCTTCAGCGGCCGCCTTGTAATCAGCTGATCGGCCCGGCCGGCTGTTCCTTGACCGCAGCCGGAACGGCTCGCGGCGCTGGTGCACGATGGGCGACTGCGGAACACACGCCAAGGCACGCCGCCTGACTGAGCGACGACGCAACATCCGTGCTTCTACCGTAACTTCTAACGAGAGTAGCGATGGATAGCTACTTCCCGCATCCTGGGTACATGCCGCAATGATCGGGCACCGGGATGCCGAGCTGACCGCGAGACCGACTGTGTTACCGCTTCTGCCGCCCTCGGGTCACTCGCTGTGGTACTCGTCGTGGCGGCGCCACCAGTGGCCGTTCTCGTTGCGGCCGAGTGGCGCCCGGTCGAGCCACTGGTACATGCCCCAGAGGCCGTCGAGCCCGCGCGCGTACGCGGAGTAGGTGTGGTAGACGACGCCGTCCTCGAGGGTGAACGCGCTCACGCCGGGACCTTCTCGCCTGTAAGTCTCCCAGTCCGTTCCGACGATGTCCGAGGCGAACTCGTCGAGACCGGAGCCGTCATCACCGGCTGGCGGGCGCAGGTCCACCGTGCGGAAGTTGTACTCGACGGCACCGGACTCCCACTCCTGCTTGGTGTGCGCGGCCTGGAAGTCGTAGCTGAAGTCGGTGCCGAGGGACGATGCCCAGGGGAAGCTCCAGTCCATCCGCCGCTTGTACGTCTGCAGTTTCGCGAGCGGGGCCCGCGACACCGCCCAGAACGCGACGTCGTGATTCGCGAGATGCACGACAGAGCCACTGAAGCCGTCAGCGATCGCCGAGCAGGACGGG
Source organism: Streptosporangiaceae bacterium (assembly GCA_036510065.1). Lineage (GTDB taxonomy): Bacteria > Actinomycetota > Actinomycetes > Streptosporangiales > Streptosporangiaceae > DASUBV01. The sequence continues at coordinate 15,796 of DATCEO010000101.1, forward strand.
CACCCTGCGGTGTAGTCGGGTCCGAACATGAAGTGATAGATGAGCAGCTGCGAGCGTCCGCTGAAGAGATCAGTCAGGGAGGCTGCGCCGGCGTCGGTCTCGAAGCGGTACTGCTTGTCGATCCGGACCCACGGCAGCTCCTGGCGCTGCCGCGCCACCTCGTCGCTGCGTCGGGTCAGCGCCTTCTCCGCCTCGAGCAGCTCCAGCCGGGCCGCCAGCCACTCGTCACGTGTTCCGGTCTTGTGAGCGGTCATTGCTCTCTCCTTCAAGTGGGTGCACCTGCCGACGCTGCGACGTGTCCTTTGTGTTGCTCACTCGCACACCATCCTTGTGTCGGCGGCTCAGGGCCAGAACTCGGCGTTGATCACGAAGGCGAGGTCGAATCCCGAGCGGCCTGCTCGGCCAGTCGCTTGATCGCGACGAGGCGCCGGTCCCAGCGGGACGCGGCAGCGCTCAAAGCCTGCGCGGCGGCATTGAGACGGTCAGGCCGCACCGTGAAGCGGACCTCGCGCCCCTCACGCCGCGCATCGACGAGTCCCGCGTCGACGAGGACGACCAAGTGCTTGGAGACGGCTTGCCGGGTGAAGGGCAACTCCTTCGCCAGCATGGTCGGGGTCGCCTCGCCGCGGGCCACCAGGACATCGAGCAGCCGACGGCGGCCGGGTTCGGCGATAGCCGCCCAGAGCTGGTCGTCCTGCAGGTCAGTCACGGTCTCAGGCCGGCTGCTTCGCTGCCACGTACTCGCCCAGGTCGCCGATGTGCCTAGCCCACCCACGGTTGTGGTCGGCCGTGTAGTCATCCTTCTGCTCCTGCGACCAGGGCAGCAGGTCGACCCCGGACTCGACCACTCGCAGCCGCGTCCCGCCGGTCTCGGCGATGAGGACGAACTCGACGAGCACCGAGTTGCCCTCGCCTGGGACAACGCCGGGCTCGTAGGCCCATCGGTAGCGGAACGACCGGTCCGGCTCGAACGCCTGGACGGTGATCTGAGCGACCGTCGGCTCCTTGGTCGCCCGCTCGGTGAAGGTGAGCGCGCCCTCGTAGCCGTCCTTCAGCTCGACGTCGGCTTCGTCGCTGAACCACTGGACGATCTGGTCGGGTTCTGTGATCGCTCGCCACACCACGTCGACGGGCGCTTCGATGAAGATCTCGCGCCCGATGGGCATCTGCATATCTGCCTCCTCCGTCCCTAAGCAACTACTGGTTGCGTATCTTGGACGCTAGCAGGAGTCCGCACCAATACGCAACCTTCGGTTGCCTGTTGCTGCGAACCGTCAACTCACGCGGACGCAGGTAGGCCCGGACCCGATCGGACGGCTCGAGCGCACCGTCTACACCAGCGTCGGCGGCAAGTCCCAGCTTCTGGTGGCGATCATGAAAGACGGCTCCAGCGGGGCGATTACTTCGACGATCACAAGTTCACTATTCGATGAGCCCACCACCGTGGCAAAGTTTGGAGACCCTTGGCGCTCCCCAACGGTCGGAGGGAGCTCGGCATCCCGCCGCCCTTCGGACCAGGTGCACCGCCAGCAGCCTAATCGTGGTCTCCGGCATCTCAGCGGGCCAAAACAGCGCGTTGTTCCCAACCCGGCCGTTCCTGGGGACCAGTCACGGAATCCGCGCCAGAGCCCGGAGATCAGGCCAGGCTGGTTTAAAGCGTCTGCTGAGCGGATATGTCCGCCGTGCGTTCCCGGGTCAATCCTTGCCCTGGCTTGAGTGCGGGTACGCGCCTGAAGGTGAGGTGGCGTAGGTGCGCCGGAACCTGTTGCTCATGCCGATCTTCGTCGCGGCGTCCACAGCGGCACTGACGATCCCTGCCATCGCTGTGTCATCTGCTGGTGCCGCCACGGCAGCACGGGTCGGACCCGCCGTCCGGTCGGTCGACAATCCCGGCCCCAGGGGCCCGACGCTGTCTGTGAGTTCGAATTTGGGCCTGCGCCGTTATGTGGCCGCCGGAGATCGCGCTTACGACCTGGGCACCGAGGACGGGCGGTTCCCTGCGATGGGGTTTCATACTCGCGGCGAAATGGGCGGCATCTGGGCGCCGCCGATCAAGCTGCTCGACGGGATCTGGTTCGGCATTGACGGCAACTGGATCGGCCCGGCGACGCGATTTTCGTCCGGGTTCGGCTATGCGCGCATGGCGCTGCCGACGACCGACGGCGTGCAGATCACGCGGACGGACTTCGCGCCAGACGGCCGCCGCGCAGTCGAGATCGGCCTCACCCTTACGGCTCCAGCCCGCGCTACCCACCTGGATCTCAACGTCGACGCGCACTCCGAGCTCATGAGCGCCTACCCCTGGGGTTTCACCGCGCCCGACCAGTCCACCTTCAACCTGCCCGACCAGGCGGCATTCAACGGCCGCCAGCTCATCTTCCGGGAGGACGGTACCCCGCCAGCCGCGAACGCGGCACCGCATCACTGGGCGGCGATCGTCGGCGCTGGCGGCCTCACCCCATCTGCTGGCATCACCGGCGCCGGCTTCCGCGGTCCGCAGGATCCGCCCGTCATCTGCCCCGTCAGCACTAGCCCGGACATTTTCCGCTGCGACGACACCGCATACGGCAAGGGTGCCGGGGGCGGCCTGACCTACGCGCTTGACCTGCCTGCCCACGCCAGCCAGACGATTTGGTTGACGGTGGCAGGCTCGGACCAGGGACTTGCTGCGGCTCAGGCCGAGTACCAGGCGGCAAGCGCGGACCCCGGCGGCGAGCTCGCGGCAAAGGTCGCCGCCCGGCTCAGGCTGAATGGCCAGACTCAGGTGTCGCTGCCCGGCGACCCAGCTCTCGCCGCCGCAACCACCTGGAGCAAGCAGGACCTTGCCGACCTTACGCAACAGGCGGACGGCCTGAAGATCCGCCCGACCGAAGAGGGCACCATCTACCCGGCGCCCGTCGGGACAATTCCGAGCATCCGCTTCGAGGGCGCGGGCTTCCCTGATTACCCGTGGATGTTCGCGACGGACCAGGAGTACACGGTCTATGCCCTGCTTGCCGCCGGGCAGTTCAGCACGGCCGAGGACGGCCTGCGGTCCCTCGCCGAGGTAAGCAAGATCGCCAACCACGATTCCGGCAAGGTAGTGCACGAGACCGTCACCGACGGCTCGGTCTACTTCGGGCTGAACGACGAACCCGGCGACATAGACGAGACCGCCAAGTTCCCCACCGCGGTGGCCATGGCCTGGCGCTGGACCGGCGACAACAGGTTCCGTGACGAGATGTACGGGTTCGCGAAGAAGAACATGGAGTACATGATCAATCTGACCAACGGCGATGACGACCTGTGGCCGGACGGTTCAGGCAACGTCGAATCCAGCGTGCTCGGGGCAGACGCGGTGGATGTGGCCGTGTACACGATCCGCGGCCTGCTCGACCTCGCTGACATGGCGGCGAGCAAGCACGACACTGCGACGCAGAGCTGGGCACTCAGCCACGCCAAGGCGATGGAGCAGCGCTTCACCGGCGCCTGGTGGCAGCCGACCGTCCCGCAGTACGCCGACTCGCTCGCCGACCCGGCCAATACGCCGCTCGTGCAGCGCTGGTGGACAGCGCTCACGCCGATGGAGGCTGAACTGTACCCTGCGGGCTCCCCCGCGCCAGGCCTCGCGCCCGCGTCCGATGCCCTGCCCGCTCTGGCGCTGCGCGAGACATCCTGTTACTCAGGTCAGTGGGGCCTGTATGTAGAAGGCGCCCCGGGCTGTGATCCCGCGCCCTACCAAGGCTCGACCCAGCAGGCCTATACGCTCAACACGGCCGTGATGGCCGTCGCCCTCGGCAACTACGGCCTCCTGGGCCGGACGGACCAGCAGCGTTACACCGACGATCTCGCACAGCTACAGCTCGGCGCGGTCGCAGAGCAGCCGGGCGCGATGCCGGAGATCGGGCCTTCACCGGACTTCACCGCCAACATCGACCAGCCGTTCAACGAGCGCTCCTCGCTGGACCAGGCATGGGGTACCTACGGCGTCCTGTGGCCAGTCGTGCACCAGGAACTCGGCGTCGATCCCCAGCTCGGGAACGGGCTGCTCGAGGTGCTCCCGAGCGTGCCGCCAGGTCAGACATCCGTCCGCGGCACGGCCATCCGGGTGGGCACGGGCTCCGTCGATGTCACCGCGAGCCACCGCGGCCACACCTGGACCACGACGGTGGCCGGGCGGCTCGCGTGCACGCTGCATGTCGGCGCGACCTTGCCGGCCACGGCGACGGTGAGCGCCGTAACGCTCGACGGGGCGCCCGCGCCGTACGTAATCCGTGACTCCAACCAGGGCCGCCAGGTTCTTGTGTCCACATCGTGTAACGGCACCTCGCAGGTGAAGGTGGTCGCGCGCTAACCGGCGCGGCGGGCGGCCGAGACCTGGCTGACCTTGCGCGTGGAGGATTGACAGCCGCTCATCCGGCACTTCCCGGCCTGCCGGTACCGGCAGGGCTTCTTCTCGCCCCGGTTGGACGCCTGTCCGGCCGCTCGCGTTCCGCCTGGCGGGCGCCTTGACCGCTAGCCTCGCGTGTCATGCGTAAGGTGGCCATGTGGCGCGGGTGGTCGATCTCGTTCCGGGCACGGATCATCCAACTCACAGAAGGCGAGCCAGCCAACCACCTGGTACGCGAGCTGCGACTTGTACCGATGCCTCACCCGGATGCTGGGGAAGACGACGGCGCGCAGGAGCAATCATGCCGTGCCAGGCGAGTGCGAGGAGCGGCGTGCCGCATCAGTTGGACTGCGGGCCGGATCGTGACCGGCAGCTTGTGCGGGTCAACCCCGATGATCACCTGGTCCATCACGCACCTCCTCGCCGGACTGCATCCCGGTCAGCGAGGACGGGCAACGCTACTTCGAGCTGAGCAGACCCTTCCTGAGCCACGCCTCGCCACGGTGCCCGGCCGGACCGCATGCCATGAAAAAGCCACACCTCGCCACACAGCGGGCAGCCGCGAGAAGAGCGTTCCGGCCGGGCACCTCACTCGAGCCTGACTGGCCCCGAGCGGTCTCGGAAGACATAAGTAGCCGCTGCCAGGGGGCTCGTTTTACGGCCGGGCCGGAGGGAGTAGAACTGAGTGGTGGGTGTCGGCTCTTCAGACATCGCGGACACGCTGAGGAAGAGGCGCGAAATGACACAACCAGGCAGGCCGGCGGTATTCGTTCATGGCCTGTGGCTGCATGCCAGCTCGTGGGGCCCGTGGCTAGAGCTGTTCCAGGAGGCGGGCTACGCACCGACGGCAGCGGGCTGGCCGGGTGACCTGGACACGGTGGAGGAGGCCCGCCGGGACCCTGGCCGGGTGGCGGGCAAGGGCATCGACGACGTGGTCGAGCACTACGCCCGGATCATCCGCGGGCTTGAGGCCCCTCCGGTCGTCATCGGCCACTCCTTCGGCGGCCTCATCGCCCAGCGGCTGCTTGGGCAGGACCTGGCCGCTGCTGCAGTGGCGATCGACGCCGCGCCTATCAAGGGCGTGCTCAACCTGCCCGTTTCCGCGCTGAGAGTCGCATCGATCGCGCTGCGCAAGCCAGCCAACCGCAACCTGGCGATATCGCTGACCCCGGAACAGTTCCGGTACGGCTTCGGGAACGCGCTTCCCGAGCGGGAGTCAGCTGAGCTCTACGACCGCTGGGCAGTGCCCTCGCCGGGCAAGCCACTGTTCGAGGCCGCCCTGGCGAACTTCACCCCGCGCTCGCCAGCAAAGGTGAATACCGGAAACAAGACCCGCGGGCCGCTGCTGCTCACGGCCGGGGGCAACGATCACACCGTGCCCGCCGCCATCACGACATCGACCCGCAAGCTCTACCACAAGTCACCGGCCATCACCGATTTCATCGAGTTCCCCGATCGCGGCCACTCGCTGACGATCGACCACGGCTGGCGCGAGGTCGCGCAGGCAGCGCTGGACTGGCTCAGCCAGCGGTCACTCTGATCAGCGTCAACCGAGCCGGGGCAATCCCTCCTGCAGGTCCTCGGCGTTTAATCGCTGGAGGCAGTTCGAGGTCAGCGTCCTGCCCGGAGATGAACGGCTCGGCGGACGCAGTACCAGCGAACACCATCCGTTCGCGCGCGTCAGCGCAGCTAGCGGTGTCACTCTCACGAGGATGAGCTGGTACGGGCAGCGGAGGCGGCACGCCGGTGTTCCGGTGCCCATCACCCCCCGCAGCGAGACCAACGCTCATCGCAGGGAGCGACCAACTTGCTGGTGACGCAGACCCCGTTAGCCTCGGGCTCCCGCCCGACGACAATTCGGATCCATGCGGACCCGCGGACGATGCGAACCACCGATGATGGTTCCCAGGGGACCCGGGTTTTCGCCGGTCGTGCAGGCGGGCATGAGCGCCGGGCGGGATATTCAGATCGCACCTGTGCCGGAAGGCACGGATGGGGTAAGGCACCAGCGTGGCCGTCGCCCCGCAGTCCCCCAGTCTCCGCAGGAGTACGTGCGAGCCAGCGCCAGGAGGCCCTTATGACCAGCTCCGCCGCCATCACCGACATCGACCTCAAGCAAGCCGCGGAGCTGGCTCAGCAGCTGCGCGTTGACTCCGTCCGCTCCAGCACGTCTGCCGGCTCGGGACACCCGACCTCCAGCATGTCCGCGGCGGACCTGCTGGCCGTCCTCGTCGGCCGGCATCTCCGCTACGACTGGGACGACCCGGCGCGGCCGGGCAACGACCACCTCATCTTCTCGAAGGGGCATGCCTCGCCCTTGTTGTACTCGGTCTACAAGGCGGTCGGGGTCGTCTCTGACGAGGAGCTCATGACCGCCTACCGGCGCTTCGGATCCCGGCTGGAAGGTCATCCGACCCCGGTGCTGCCCTGGGTCGACGTCGCCACCGGCTCCCTCGGGCAGGGGCTGCCCGACGGCGTCGGCGTGGCGCTGGCCGGCAAGTACCTGGACGAGTCTCCCTACCGGGTCTGGGTCCTGTGCGGTGACAGCGAGATGGCGGAGGGCTCCATGTGGGAGGCCCTGGACAAGGCCGGGCATTACAAGCTGTCGAACCTCATCGCCCTCATTGACATAAACCGGCTGGGCCAGCGCGGCCCGACGGAGCTGTCCTGGGACATCGACACCTACCGGCGGCGGGCCGAGGCATTCGGCGCCCGGGTGTTCGCCATCGACGGGCACGACGTCGCCGCGATCGACCGGGCCCTCGAGCGGGCCGGCGATACGAGTGGCGACCAGCCGACCGTCATCCTGGCCCGTACCCGGAAGGGCCGCGGCTTCGAGGAGGTCGAGGACCGGGAGGGCTGGCACGGCAGGCCGTTCCCGCCGGACATGGCCAAGCGGGCCGTCATCGAGCTCGGCGGCGAGCGCAACCTGATCGCGCGCGGCCCGGTGCCCGCGCGGGCGGCCCCGGCGGCAGCCCGTTCCGGCGACGGCGGCATCACGCTGCCGGCCTACACCATCGGCGACAAGGTGGCCACCCGCAAGGCCTACGGCGAGGTGCTGGCCGCGCTCGGCGCGCGCCCCGACGTGGTCGCCATGGACGGCGAGGTCAGCAACTCGACCTACGCCGACCAGTTCGCCCAGGAGCACCCCGGCCGGTACTTCGAGATGTACATCGCCGAGCAGCAGATGGTCGCCGCCGCCGTGGGTTTCAGCGTCCGCGGGTACCGGCCGTTCGCCTCGACGTTTGCCGCGTTCCTTACCCGCGCCTACGACTTCATCCGGATGGCCGCCATCTCCCGGGCCGACATCAGCCTCGCCGGCTCGCACGCCGGGGTCGAGATCGGCGCCGACGGCCCCTCGCAGATGGCGCTGGAGGACCTGGCCATGCTGCGCGCCGTGCACGGCTCTACCGTTCTGTATCCCAGCGATGCCACGAGCACCGCGGCGCTGGTCCAGGCGATGGCCGACCGGGCGGGCGTCTCGTACCTGCGCACCACGCGCGGCGCCTACCCGGTGCTCTACGACGCGGCCGAGACGTTCCCGATCGGCGGGTCCAAGGTGCTGCGCAGCGCCGATGACGACCAGGTGACCCTGATCGGGGCCGGGGTGACGCTGCACGCCTGCCTCGCCGCGGCCGACCAGCTCACCGAGCACGGGATCAGCGCGCGGGTCATCGACCTGTACTCGATCAAGCCCATCGACACGGCCACCCTGGCCGCCGCGGCCAAAGCCACCGGCGGGCGGCTGGTGCTCGTCGAGGATCATCATCCCGAGGGCGGCCTGGGATCCGCGGTGGTCGATGCGCTCACCAGTACCGGGCGCGTCAGCCTGGCGGTCGCCCACCTGGCGGTGTCCGAGCTGCCGGGCTCGGGGACCAGTGAGGAACTGCTCGACGCCGCCGGGCTCACCGCCGGGCACATCACCGCCGCCGCACGCCAGCTGGTCGACCAGGCCAGAGCCGGAGCGCAGGGCTGAGCCAGGCTCAGGCCCAGATCCCGGGAGCTGAGCCAGGGTATTCCCGGCGCTGGCTGAGCGATGCCAGCGCGGCTCAGCGATGCACCATCTGCGCCAGCAAATGATGTGCGACCGCGCCGCCTGCGCTGCTCCCCCGGGTTCCCGGCGCGGATCGCCACGACCCCGGCCGCGCAAGCCCGCAGCAGGTCAAGGGAAACCACGCTCACGTCACCGGAGGCAAAGTCCGCTGCCCGGCAGGGCTCACCTGGTGCAAGCTGCTACCAGATAGCGTTACCAGATCACCCAATCCGAGCGCGTTAACATTCGAATTACTTCTCTGAGCTGGTGGAGCTAGGAGATTCGAACCCCGGACCTCTTGCATGCCATCCAGCAGCAGGACGTCCACCGCGGCCCGTCAGCGTCAGTGCCTGATCACGGTCCTGGCCGACTACGAGGCCCACAACATCGGACGGCGACCCCACCGCAGCCGCCAGATCCGCCCGCCCGACCACCCCGGCGCCGGTCCGCGCCTGGCGCCTTGGGGTAGGCCTGGCCCGTTCCCGTCCTGGAAGGTGCTCAGCGCAGCAGGTCGGCAACGGCGGCAACACCAGCCTCGATGGCCCCTCCGCTGACGTGGCCGAATCCCATGACGAGCTGTGGCGGCGCGGTCACCTCGATGGCGCGGTGACTGCCCATTCCGTACAGGCCGACCGCCCGCTCGCGCGCGGCCGTAGTGATCGCCTGCTCGTCTGCTTGAACCTGAGGGTGCGCGACCGCATGGAATCCGGCGGCCAGGCCGGTCAGCCTGACTCCCGGTGCATGCCGGGCGAGCGCCTCGATGAGCGCGGCCCGACGGCTGGCGTACACCGAGCGCATCCGCCGCAGGTGCCTGTCGTAGCGCCCGGACTCCAGGAGGGCCGCTAGGGCGAGCTGGTCCAGCGTGGAGGAGCCGCGGTCGCTGACGCGCTTCGCCGCTGCGACGGCCCCGGCCAGCGATGGCGGCGCCAGCACCCAGCCGAGCCGCACGGCCGGTGCCAGCGCCTTGCTGGTCGTCCCGATGGTGAAGACCCTGTCCGGGGCAAGTCCCTGCAGGACGCCGACAGGCTCCCGGTCGTAGCGGAACTCGGAGTCGTAGTCGTCCTCGACGATGAACGCATCGTTTCGGTACGCCCAGTCCACGAGAGCGTGACGGCGCTGAGCGGTCAGCACCACTCCGGTAGGTGACTGGTGCGCAGGGGTCACCACCACGACCTGAGCCGGGCTCGCCCGGAGCGCTGCCACGTCTATGCCGAACTCATCGACGGGCACGTGGACTGCGCGCAGCCCGCTCGCGCCAGCTGCCCGCACGGTCTCGCTGGTGTCAGCGCTCCCGTACCCCGGGTCCTCGAAGGCTGCGCACCGGACGCCTGCCTCGGCGAGCACTCGCAGCACGAGGCCTATCCCCTGCGCGAACCCGCTGCTGACCACGACCAGGTCCGGATAAGCAGCGGCTGCGCGCACCCGGCGCAAGTACCCCGCCAGCACTTGACGCAGCGCAGCGCTGCCGCGCGGATCACCGTAGTCGAGGTCCGCGGTAGCGATATCGCGGCACGCCTGGCTGATGGCCCACCCCCAGTCGCCGCGCGGGAAGCTCGCCAGGTCGGGGACCCCGGCGCGGAAGTCGGCGATCAGCGTCGGCTGCGAGGCCGGGGGCCGCTCCTGCTGCGGCAGTACCGGGTATGCGCCGGTCGCAACCCTGGTGGCCGAGCCGGTCTGGCTGGTCAGGTAGCCCTCGGATAGCAGCTGGCTGTAGCACTCCTGGACCAGGCCGCGAGACACGCCCAGCTCGCCAGCGAGCGCCCGGGACGAAGGCAGCCGCTCGCCGCCGTGCAGCCGGCCGCTCCTGATCGCCTCGCGCAGGGCCGCCTCAAGCTGCGCACGCAGCGGCTGACCGCTGCCGCGATCGAGCGGCAGAAGCAGCTCCGGGCTCCAACCGGCCCACTGAATGGACATCATATTGGACCTTATCAGTGTTCCACTTGACGCCTACTGTCTCCAGCATGAGCACTTTGACCCGCACCGAGCCCGTCGGCAGCCGCCCGAGCGGCCGGATCATCACCGTGCCGCTGGCGATGGTGCTCCTGTCGACCTTCGGCACTCTCACGAGCTTCTTCCTGCTGCTGTCGGTGACACCGATGTACGCCGCAGCGGCTGGTGCCGGGACCGCCGGGGCAGGGCTCGTGACCGGCACGCTCCTGCTCGGCACAGTGGTGGCAGAGCTTGCAGCGTCTGCCGCTATAAGAAGGTTCGGGTACCGGAGCGTCCTGGCAGCCGGGGCCGTGCTGCTCGGGGTGCCAACCCTGGCGCTGCTGTCCCGTGCGTCTCTCGGCACCATTGTCGCTGTCAGCATCGTGCGCGGTGTTGGCTTCGGCCTCAGTACCGTGGTGACCGGAGCACAGGTGGCCATCCTCGTGCCGCCCGACCGACGCGGCGAGGGGCTCGGCCTGTCCGGCATCGCTGCCAGTGTCCCGGCGGTCGTGGCGCTCCCGTCAGGGGTCTGGCTAGCCGGGCACGCTGGATTCCCGACGGTCATCGCGCTGACAGCGGTAGCAGCCCTCGTCCCGCTACTGGCGATCCCGTGGCTGGCCAGCGCTGCAGGCCAGCGCGCAGCAGGCCGGCACCCCGCCCGCCAGAGTGGGGCAGCCCACAGCCCCGCCGGCCAGAGCGCAACCGCCCAGCCCGCCGGACTGCTGTCCAGCCTGGTGCGCGAAGGGCAGCTGCGCCTGTCCCTGGTATTCGCGGCGACTACGGTCGCTGCTGGCGTAGTCGCGGCCTTCCTTCCCCTCGCGCCCGGAGTATCCGGCAACATCGCCGCTGCCGGCCTGTTCGCTCAGGCCCTCTCGGCCACGATCAGCCGCTGGTGGGCGGGCCGGCACGGCGACCGGCACGGTCACGTACGGCTGCTGATGCCGGGGCTGGTCCTCATGTCACTCGGGCTAGCCGCCATGCTCTGGCTGGCATCCCCGGCAGTTGTCATCGCGAGTATGTGCATGTTCGGGACAGGCTTCGGGATCATCGAGAACGCCACATTCGCGCTGATGCTTGAGCGCGTGCCGGCGTCCGGGTACGGCACAGCCAGCGCGGCGTGGAACCTGGCCTATGACGCCGGATACGGGGCCGGACCTGCCCTGTTCGGGATGTTCGCGGCCCGCACCGGATACCCGGCTGCCTTCGCGCTGACCGGGATGCTGATCCTTGCTGTGCTGCCTGCGGCACGGCGCCAGCGATCCGCGCACGCCACCGGCGAATGACGCAGGACTCTCGTGCCTTACGCCAGAGTATCCAGATCGTCAGTTCCGGCCACGTTCAGCGGCCGGAGCCGGTCCTCAAAGCCGGCCAGGCCAGCCGCGCCATGCCGCAGCCGCACGTAGAACAGGTGCAGCAGCGTCACGCGATGATTGACCGCCGTTGCGAAAGCCGCCGTCGCGTACAGGTCGTAGTGCGGGCTGACCCCGTGGGGAACTCGTTCTCCGCCGCGATGATGCCCACCACCCGCAGCGCCGGCGACTGACCCGCGCTGCCCGCTGGATCACCGAGCCGAATGCGCACGCCGGCACGAGGACCGGCGTCGCTGACGCAACCTCCGGCAGAGCCGGTTGTCAGGCGGGCAGCGTTCGCCGGCCGGTGCTGGCCTCCGAGCCCGTGGGGCACCGTGGAAGCCGCTGGCGGTGACCGCCCGGGCGCATCAGGTCCTGGCGGCGCCGCCCGCCGACGCTCCCGACCGCCACCACCACCGGCTGCACATCTTGGCGATCGACAAGCCAGCCGCTGAGCTGCCCGAGAAGTGGACCTATTCCGGGCTTACTTCTTGAAGGCGTCTTTGACTTTCTCGCCGGCGTTCTTCAGGTCGCCTTTTGCCTGATCGGCCTGACCCTCAGCCTCGAGCGAGTCATCCCCAGTGACTTCCCCGGCGCCTTCCTTGAGCTTGCCGGCTGCCTTCTGGGCGGAGTTTGCGACCTTGTCCTCTGTACTCATTCTGCGGGCCCTTCTTTGCGGCCCCCGGATGGAAGCCAGGTTCAGTTGACTCTGCTCGCCCGTCTGGTGGTCACGGTCAGGTTGAGCCGGACGGGCAGGGACGGATTGTCGAGGGCGGAGCGCGCGTGGGTCAGCGCCCCGGTCTCGATCCGCTGGCGGAGGGCTACCAGGTCGCCGGTTTCCTCAAGGGTGGCAGTGACGACGAGCCGGGGATTGTCCGATTCGCCGGTCAGCCTCGCATGAGCGGTGTCTACTCCCCGGTAGCCTTCGATCTCCTCGGTGACGGCCTCGGTGAGCGCGCCGGCCGTCATGATCGTGCGACCTGCCGGGCCACCCGGCTGAAGGGCCAGGTCGCCGGACCGGTCGGTGGAGAAAAGCAGGGCGACTAGCCAGCGCAGGGCCAGCAGCGCCATGATGACCGCCGCGACCGCGATGACGGGCCACAGCCACGCGCCCTGGGCGCCGAAGTACCGGCCGGTCGGGTTCGCCATGAGGTGGCTGTGCTGGGTAGTGGTCCCGAACAGGCCCAGCGATGCCGCGCCGGCGTCCAGTCCCGCGGCAATGAGCAGGAGCGCCAGCAGTAGCAGCATGACGCGGTTGGTGCGGTCGGCGTGCATCAGCGGCTCCTGGGCGTGACTCGCACGGACAGCGCGGTCTTGTGGCGGAGGCTCAGGGCCGCGAGGCGCGCCCGGGCGGCATCGGTAACGGGCTCACGCAGGGCCTGCGCCGCCGCCTTATCCAGCGCCGCGACCGTAGCGGTCACTTTCACCCGGCGCCGGGTGACCTTGACGGCGGTCTTGCGGACGCCGTCCACGTCCGTGACTGCCGAGCGCACCGCGGCCGCGACGCCCCGGCGCGTGTAGGCGGTGTCAATGCCGGGGGCGCCGGCCTTGCCTGGGTCGGCGATCAGCCGGGATACCCGGGCCGGCTTCAGCTCGGCCAGCAGAAGCAGCAGGCCCAGCGCGATCAGGGCCCCGGCGGCTACCCGGATGCTGCCGGCGGTCCAGATTGTGCGCCCGGCCCACCGGTAAGCCGGGTGCCAGTTCACTACCCCGGAGCTGCTGGTCACCCGGTCGGCGATGACCTCGATGATCAGGAGGACGCCCACGCAGGCCACAGCGAGGCTGAGCAGGGCCGCCAGGACGCGATTCACGAGTCTCACGGTGAGTCCTTCCTGCGGTCAGTGCACGCGGGGCGGCGCGGGCAGTTGGGTGACCAGGTCGGTGACCGAGATCGCGACCTCGGTCACTATCAGGCCGGTCAGCTCGTTCACCCGGCTGGTGACGTGCTCACGTACGGCCCTGGCCACGGACGGAACCGACGCGGGCCAGCGGACGCTGATCGACAGGTCGAGCATGGCCCGTGACCCGTCCACGTCGGCGGAGGCCTTCGGCAGCCCGGTCAGGCTGGTCTGGCGCGCTCCGAGCACGCGCGCGCGCGATACTGAACGTCCCAGGACCCTCGGCGCCGCTGCGCCAGCGTCGGGCACCTCGGCGGCGGCCCGCGCCGCCACCTTCTCCACGACCCGGGTGCTGATGGTGATCGTGCCGAGCTCGGTGCGCCCGGGCACGACATCCCCGGACCCGGGCCGGGTGGCGATATCAGTGGTCATCGGCCGTCACGCCGGCGCGGCAGGTACGGGCCGAGGTCCAGCTCGCCATCCAGCGCTTTCGCGACGACAAAGCCGATGATGCCGAACAAGGCGACGATGAGCATCTGGCCGAAGCTGCCGAACGCTATCGCAAGGCCGAGCGCAAGCCCGACGATAATGCCGAGGGCGGTACGTGTCATGTCATCTCACATTCCCGAGTCACCGGAGCGGTAGTTACCTGACGCAGTTACCTGACGCGCGGTGGCGGCCGCCGCCAGCCGAGCCGCCGGGTCAGAGTGGTCAGCAGCCGCAGCGCCCAGGGGCGGCGCTGGACCACCTGGACGCGGGCGCGGCGCGCCGGTCGCGGCAAGTCATAGCGGGCTAGCCCGGCGATGAAGGCCGATGGGTCGCCGCCCCGGTCGGGATGCCTGGCCCGGATGTAGGCGCGCCGGGCGCGACGCTGCTCGTCGTCCATGAGGTCACCTCATCGGCCAGCGCGGGGTCGTCAGTCACGTCGGCGACGATGACGTCGATCCGCCGCGAGCCGACCAGTGCCGTGAGGGCCAGGCGGATCTGGCGCGCCAGCTCCGCGGCCGGGACACCCCACCGGCCGCGCACGGACACCACGATCTGATCACCGGTCACCCGCACGCCCGGCACCTGGCGGCCAGGCAGGTAGGACACCACCCCGCCCCAGGCGCCCGAGACCAGATCATCGACCCCGCCGCAGCCGCGGACAGCCGCAGCGACAGCGTCCAGGTCCACGCCGTCCACCACGGCCGACGCCGCAGCCACCGTCTGAGCCAGCCCGGTCATGAGACCCGCGATGGCGTGTCCGGCTGGTCGTCGTCCGAGCCGGGAAGGTAGAGATCATCCACATTAATGTTGACCTCAACGACATCCAGGCCCGTCATCCGCTCGACCGCCTGCTTGACATTGCGCTGGATGCTCCGGCCGAGATCGGCGATGCTGACGCCGTACTCCACCACGATGTCCAGATCGATCGCGGCCTCGGTCTCGCCGACCTCTACGCCGACGCCCTGGGCCACGTTTGGCCCGGAGCTGCCGGGAATGCGCTCCCGGACGGCGCCGAACGCGCGGCTGGTCGAGGCGCCCATGGCGTGCACGCCGCTGATCTCCCGGCACGCGATGCCGGCGATCTTCTGCACCACGCCCTGCGCGACGGTGACCTTCCCGCCATCGGCGGAACGGCCCTCACTGACCGGCACTGGGGCATCGCCGACGCTGGAAGTGGTCTTGCCCAGTGCCGCGGAACTTGGCTGGGTCATCTAGGAGCCCGCTTTCTGCTCAGGGATTAGGACGCGTGTCCGGGAGCGGCCACGCCAGGCCCGGGAGGAAACCAGGCTCTGTAGGGTTAGACACATCTAGCGGGCAAACGTCGCACGATATTTTCGCCGTTTGGGGAGACTCAGGCGGAGAGCTGCTCGGGGTTCGCGCGCCGGCCGCGGTCGGCGTAGCCACTCTCTGGCCAGCAACCTGGCCAGCATCGGTCGCGGGAGGGGTGGTGGGAGCGGACGCCGAGGACGCCTACCTCGTCCGTCGGGCCCAGGAAGGCTATCTCGATGCCTATTCCGAGCTCGTTGACCGGTACGGCAGGCTGGCATACCGGGTCGCGCTCCGGTTGCTCGGCAACCACCACGACGCCGAGGACGTTGCGCAGGAAGCGCTCGTCCTGGCCTGGCAGCAGCTTCCCGGCTTCAAGGGCGACTCCGGCTACTCGACGTGGCTCTACCGGATCGTGACCCGCCGGGCGCTGAACCGGATCACCCGAACCCGGGCGGCCGACTCCCTCGACCTGCTCGGCGAGGTGCTCGCCCAGAACGGTGAGCCGGCCCGTATCGTGGAGCGTGACCTGACGGTCGATGCCGTTACCGCCGCCGTCGCCGCCCTGCCGCCGCCGCAGCGTGTCGCCATCGTGCTGCACCACTTCGAGGGACTGCCCAACGAGGAGATCGCGCGCATTACCGGCAGTACCGTTCCTGCGGTGCGTAGCCACCTGTACCGCGGAAGGCGCACACTGACTAAGACGCTCGAGGGGTGGAGGTGAACGAAGGGTGACCCAGCCCGGCCAGTCGGCCGACAGCATCGGGCGGCTGCTCGATGGGCCAGTCCGTCACCTTGCCTGCGGCGCGGACGTCGATGAGCTGCTCGAGCAGGCCGCCGACGGCCACGCCGGCCAGCTAACCGCGCACCAGCGCGACTGCCCGCACTGCCAGGCCGCCCTGGGCGAGTTCAGCCGTGTCTGGGAACCAGTCCGCAGCCTCGCCGCCGAGCCCATTGCCCTGCCCGCGGCGGTACGCAGCGTCGTGGCCAGCCAGATCCGCAAGCTCACGGCAGACGTCTGGCATACCCTCGAGCTCGCCGACGGGGGGGCCATCCGTATCGCGGCCAGGGTCGTGGCCAGGATCGCTCGCGATGCCGCCCGCCAGGTACCAGGCGTCCGGGTCGTGTTCGGTCGCACCACCCAGGGCAGGATTGCCGGGCTCGTCGAAGCTGCCACCCTGCGGCACCGTCACCCGCATGCCGCGGTCGGCGTGCTGGGGCGCACCGCGGTGGTGGACCTGGCCGTGGCCGCTGAGTACGGCCAGGAACTAGACGCCATCGCCCGCGCGGTACAGCACCGGGCTATCGCCGAACTACGCCGTAACACCGGCCTCAAGGACATCTCGGTCAACGTGACCATTGACGACGTAATCGCCTAGCCACCAGGGAAATCGAATTTCCCCGGACCTTGAGAAGCCAGCCAGCCGGAACCGGCTCGGCCGCGGGGCCGGTGCCCTCGCTCAGCGCCGGCCAGGCGTTCGAGGTGCCAAGACTCTTGACTCGTAACGAGAGCTCGGATCCGTGGCCTCGGCACCGCCGGCCCCGATCCACCCACGTCGGAGGACACGCCGCGATGAATGCACAGCAGTCGTGGTCCCGGACAGCACGGGCCAGCTCAGTGCCGCGCTCGCCAGTATTCGCGGAACGAGCCGCGGCCATCGGGGTGTCCGGCATCATATGCACGCCACTGGCCAACGGCCAGCACGCGAACGGATGCCTGACCCTGATCGCCAAGGCTCCCGGAGCATTCGATGAGCAGTCCGCCGGCCTGGCCGCCGCGCTCGTGGCGCACGCGGACATCCCCCTGACCAGCGCTGAGTGGCGCCGCCAATTGCGCCCTGCGGTAAGCACCCGGGACGTCATCCGACAGGCAAAGGGAATCTTGATGGAACGTCACAGGATAACCGCTGGTGCCGCCTTCGGCCTACTCGCCCGAGCCTCTCAGGACACCAACATCAAGCTGCGCGACGTCGCCAGCGAACTCTGCCGGACAGGCAGCCTGCCCCTGGCCGACCGCGCCCGCGCGATGCGCCGGGCACACAGGAACGCTGACTTTCACCTGGGCTAATCAGCGGAGCGCAGGCTCGCTTGGCGGCGATCGCGGCAGCCTTCGCCATCCGCAAGAGTGGTCATGAGATCTCGGCCCGTCAGCATCTGTAGGAATCTGAGGACGTCGAGATCGTCGGCGAGGACGCCCGCCAGCTCCGCATCCGTCTCGGCAGGGGCTGTTACCGGGCCAGATCTCAGCTTGCCGTTTAACCTCTGCTGTCCGGACACGTATAGATCGTCGATCTTGTCCGGCGTGTCGCTGTGGGCTGAGACGGCCACCGCGTGATCATCGTCGGGTTCCTTGCGGAGAGCCCGGGGATGAAGGCGGTGGCCGTGG